>CAVWDB010000023.1:0-13271 GCA_963753655.1 uncultured Chloroflexia bacterium | reverse complement strand
TCCACAAGCGGGATGGAGTTTATATTTTTGGGGTCCCAATTTCCGCTTTTTATTGCTTGAACTCCAGCCCGTCCGCGGAGAATTCAAAAGAAAATATATCTCTGTATCTTTCTCAGCCTTTATAAGGCTCCCGCGTTTGACAGCTTTTTTCAGCCCGGACCTGATCTCCTCCACCCCAGCCCCAATTCTTTTTCCTCGAAATCCATCCTGCTCAACGCCCGAAACGGACTGTCCATATGCTCCACGCGCCACAGCAGATGCAAAGTCACTTTCAACTCATCCGGCTCTTCGATCTCTTTCAGTAATTGAAAGAACGAGTCGGGGAGTTGGGTGAAGGTTTCTTAGTCGGTAAAGCCTTTGAATTTGGTCATCTATTTATGTCATTGCGAGCGGGCGTAGCCCGACGCCATCGCACTCTTCATAGTAAGCAATATACACCTCATGTTGCAGATTGCTTATCCCTACGCTTCGATGCGTTTGCGCTCCGCTTAGCTCGTTGGGCACGCAATGTCGTGTGCTACTCGTTCGGTTTGAACACTCTCGTCGCGGCGTTTTCGAACTTTGCCAACTCGCCGCGGAAGACTAATTCGACACTTCCCACGGGACCATTACGATGCTTCGCGATGATGATCTCAGCGACGTTCTGTTTGACCGTATCCTTCTCGTATTGGTCGGGACGATAGATGAACATCACGATATCGGCGTCCTGTTCCAGCGAACCCGATTCTCGCAAATCCGAGAGCACCGGCTTTTTATCCGAGCGTTGTTCCACCGCACGCGATAACTGTGCCGCGGCAAGGACGGGTACATTCAATTCACGCGCCAAGATTTTCAAGTTTCGTGAAATATACGAAACTTCCTGCACGCGGTTATCGTTGCGGGAATCGCCGCTCATCAATTGGAGATAATCGACGATGACAAGGTCGAGTCCAAATTCCATGTGCAGGCGGCGGCATTTCGTGCGGAGTTGAAGCGGTGTGATGGCAGGCGTGTCATCGAGATAGATATGTGTATCGCCGAACACTTCGATGGCGTGGGTGAATAGGGGCCATTCGCTTTCTTCCAACTTGCCTGTACGCAAGCGTTGTGATGAAATGCCGGTTTCTTGTGAGATCAACCTTTGCACCACTTGTTCGTTTGACATTTCAAGCGAGAAGACCGCCACATGTTTTTTATGTGTAAGCCCCGCATTCTTGGCTACCGAAAGCATGAAACCCGTCTTACCCTGACCGGGACGACCCGCAATGATCAAAAGGTCGGAGGGCTGCACCCCGTCAACATTTTATCGAGGTCAATAAAACCGGTCGGTACACCGACAATTTCATCACCGCGTTTGGCGAGATCATCGATCCGGTCGTAGTAGTCGCTTAATACATCTTTGATCGGCTGAAGGTCATGTTTGAGGCGGCGTTCGCTGACGTTGAAGACCGCCTTCTCCGCTTCGTTCATCACATCGTCAACGCTTGTCTTTTCGTTGTAGGCAATGGATGCGATCTGGTTCGCGGCGTTGATCATCTTGCGGCGGACGGAATATCCCTCAACGATGCGTCCGTAGGATTCCGCATTCAGCGAAGATGGCACCTGGTTGACGAGCGTTGTCAGAAAGGCGGGACCGCCGATCTCGCTCAATTGACCGCGACGGTCCAATTCGTCGGAAACAGTCAACAGGTCAATGGGGATGCGCCCTTCGTGCAGGCTGGTGAAGGCTTCCCAGATCCATTTATGCCGGTGAATATAAAAATCGTCCGCATTCAAAAATTGCGCGACGTCATAATACACTTCAGGGTTAATGAATACCGCCCCTACGACGGCTTCTTCGGCTTCTCGGCTATGAGGAACTGCCGTTGATGTTGCGGGGGCGGTGGTCTGTTCTTCAGGTGGCAGATGTATTCGGTCATTTTTTCTTGGGCTTCTTGGGCTTGTCGGCGGCGGTTCTTCATCGTTGGGTTTGTCTTTATCGTCGGGTTTGTCTTTATCGTCGAGTTTATCGAGGTTGAGTTTGCCGAGAAAATCTTCAAAGACGGACAACCGCTCAACTCCCTCCTGTGACAGGGGAGCGGGTTCGTTTGTCTCGGGCGGTTCCTCACCCTCGGGCATATCCTCTTCAGGCATGATGCCCGCCTCTTCCATCACGCTCGGGTGGACGAGGATCGGGACGTGCGCACGCACCGATAGTGCAATCGCGTCCGAGGGACGTGAATCAACATGCACTTCCTTGCCGTTCACTTCCGCGACGATGTTCCCGTAAAAAATGTCGTTCTGTAATTTGACGATCTCGATGCGAATGATGTGGGCATTGAACGCGTTGAAGACGTTCTTGAGCAGGTCATGAGTAAGCGGACGGCTCATTTCCACTTCCTGCAATGCGACCGTGATCGCCTCGGCTTCATAGGGTCCAACCCAAATGGGGAGGTAGCGTTCGGATTGTTTTTGTTTCAAAACCACCAGACGTTGCGGCGTCATTAGATGCACACGTACGCTGTCGATTTGTACTTCGATCATTTCAGGCATGGGGACTCCAAATAGAGATGAATGTATTTTAGCATATTCAAGGGTGAATGTCACCGAGTTGCAGGAATATTCAAATGAGACTATAATGCTGGTCTCTCAATCGGGGCGTGGCGCAGCCCGGCTAGCGCGCTTGCATGGGGTGCAAGAGGTCGGAGGTTCAAATCCTCTCGCCCCGACTGATACAGTAGACCCTAAAGGTTTTCAAAACCTTTAGGGTCTTTTTTGAATAACTTACCTTTGTTGCAATGTCGTCATCTGCCAGCGAAGCGTAGTAATCCCTACGAATTTCAGGTGAGCTTAGAAGCGAAGGACATTGCTTACTCTCAAGAGTACCCTTCGCTCCGCTCAGGGAATCACGATTGAAGATATAAGTGCATTTAAGGTGAGTGAATAATATGACTGAAACCACTTCCACTCCACCATTCAACCGCAAAGCAATCATCGGATTTATCGCTTGCGATTCTTGCCTTGCTGGCATTGTGCATAGGTTTTTTGCCTATTCCACTTACAGCATTGTTCTGTTATCCACCTGGCGTTGTTATTGGTGTCGCTTCTCTTGTGTTGGGGTTGAAAGCGCAGCGCGAGATTCGAGTGAATGGTCAAAGTGGAAGAACGCTTGCATTGCTCGCCACATATATGGGGGGATTCACAATCTTTGCCATGCTATGTATGATAATAGCAGGGATCATCTTCCTGCCGCGCATCTATGAATGGATTGTACAAGCTTTGCAATGAAGGCATCGCATTCCAACGTACACCTTAATCCATTCTGATAATCCTTCTTGCAATCCATCCTTCCTTCGATTATCCTTGTTTGTGGGAGTGGTTAGGTCCCGGTGGGTTTCCTGGTCTTCAACACCTGTGGCGGGTCGCGTTGCGGGCCGCGGTGGGTTCAACTCCCATCCACTCTCGCCTATTTTTTGTTATAGTAGGGGCGACCCTTCAAGACCCTCTAACTCGAGCCTTAGCAAGGATCATATGACGGCTTGCCTCATTATTCGTAAATGGCGGGTCGCCCCTACGCTAATATAAAAAGGTGCCTCATGTCTTATCCCGAAATTGAAGTTCTTACCAGTCACGTATCCCGTATTTTTCGCGTGGAAGATGTCACCGCGGGCGATCCCCGACAGTGGCTTGCACGGTATCGCGGACAATTGGTCAAGTGAAGATACCGTTGCCGCGTATGACCAGTTGGCAGATGCTGTTCAAACCCTATGGAATCACCCCTTTGTTTAGAAAAGAGGAGGTGATAAACAGGTCATTTTTCTTGCGCCAACCTGCAGATTCCAAAATCCCCGGCCAGGACTATGTAAATGTCCTTCTTTTTATTCTTACGGTACTCAGTATGATGCTGATGGGGGTGGATATCCCTCCTTCTGCCATGCCAACGGATGGGTCGTTCCCAATCGCATTATTATTTAAAAATATCCTGACGGGCTGGCCCTTTGCATTAAGCATGATGGGCATCTTGTTCGCCCATGAAATGGGACATTACATTGCCTGCCGTATTTACAAAGTCCCTGCCACACTGCCATTCTTTATACCTGCGCCGTTCATCAGTCCCTTGGGGACCTTGGGCGCGTTCATTATGATGCGCGGCATTCCGAAGAACAAACGCGATTTTGTTCGATGTGGGTGTAGCCGGTCCCATTGCGGGACTTGTTGTTGCCATCCCCGTTTTGTTTCTCGGATTATCCCTGTCGCATCTCGGTCCGATCGGACCCGCAGCCTCAGGCTCATCCGGTTTTCTGGAGGGGAATTCATTGTTCTATTTATTTTCCAAGTTTGTGGTGTTTGGCAAATTACTTCCCGAGCCTGCCAACTTTGGCGGACTTTCACCAACGCTTTATTGGATACGCTATTTCCTTACCGGTCATCCGATCCCGTTTGGCGGCATGGATGTACAAATCCATAATGTGGCGTTGGCAGGTTGGGCGGGCTTGCTTGTCACCGCGCTCAACCTTGTCCCTGTTGGTACGCTGGATGGCGGGCACGTTGCCTATGGCTTGTTCGGAGAAAAAGCCCGCAGGATATTTCCCATTGCCATTGGCGTGTTGATCGGGTTGGCTTTCCTGCCCATTCTCTTAACCTTTTCTCTCAGCGCGTTTAATTCCAGTTGGCTGTTGTGGGTGTTTATTTTGTTCTGGCTCGGCAACGTCCGTGCACAGCCGCTCGATGATATTACCGAACTTGACCCCTCCCGCCGCGCGCTGGGTTTCTTTATGTTGCTCATCTTTGTCCTGCTCTTTACCCCGATCCCGATGGTAGGTTATTAATGCGGCCGTTACAAAAAACATTTATCACACTCACTTTACTTGCCTTTATTCTCTCCGCATGTACCGCCTCACTATCCATTGATTCAACGCGCACGCCGAAAGCCGTTGTGACTGAAAAGGCGTCAGCCACGAAAACACCTGTTCCCGCAGTGAGCAAATTGAAGGTCGAGAAAGAGGCGTTGCGCGGGACGATGGTCAAGGTTTGGCATCCGTGGTTCGGTGCTGAGGCGAGTCTCTTTGAGTTGCAGGTCGATCAATTCAACAAGGAGAATGAGTGGGGCATCGTTGTCAGCGCGCAGGGCAAAAATAATTTCAGCGAATTATTTCTCGAAACCGATGCGGCATTGAAGGATGCAACAAATCCAAATATCGTGATCGCCTTCCCTGAACATGCCATTGAATGGCAGAAGCACGTTGTGGACTTGAATACTTATTTGCATGACCCGATCTATGGCATTGAGCGCGCTGGAGATGTCGGATTTCCCCTCTGTGGTCTGGATGCAGGATGAAGTGGATGGTGTGCGCCTGGGCATGCCTGCACAACGGACGGCGCGCTTCCTGCTCTACAACCAGAGCTGGGCGCGTGAACTTGGATATGATTTGCCCCCCGCAACTTTTTCTGATTTCGAACGGCAGGCTTGCGCCGCGAATAAGGCGCTGGCTTCCGATCGGATGGCAACAACGACGCGCTGGGAGGCTGGCTCATTGATACCGATGCAATGACGCCCGTTTCATGGATGCTGGCATTTGGCGGCGGCGTGCAGGAAGAGAACGGATATCGTTTTCTCACCCCGGAAAATGTTGAGGTCTTCAAGTCAGTGAAAATATTACAACAAAAGGGTTGTGCCTGGGTCGCTTCTGCTGATGCTTTTGTGTATGATCGTTTTGCAACGCGACAAGCTTTGTTTGCAACGGCAAGCCTCGGCGATTTGGTGGATCAAGCACGTGCGTTCGGCACTTTGGGCAGCAAAGATGAATGGACCGTTCTGCCATTTCCGGGCAAGGATGGAAGCGCGTTCGTTGTTTATGGTTCGTCCTTCGTGATGTTCGAATCGGACGATGTGGCGCAACTTGCTTCGTGGCTTTTCATGCGTTGGATGCTTTCACCGGATATTCAGGCACGCTGGGTGCAAAGCACGGGACTCTTCCCGCTTCGTGATTCGACAATGAATTTGCTCGCTGATTATTCAGCTTCTCATCCGCAATGGGCGGAGGCTGTCAAACTGCTTCCCAATGGAAAAACCACTCCTCAACTCGCTTCCTGGAGACTCGTGCGCGTGATGCTGGAAGACGGTTTCCGGGATATGTTCGATACCATCCGCCATCCCGATCTGACCGACGGTCAGATCCCATTGATCTTGAGACAAATGGATGAGACTGCTTCTGATTTGAATAAATAACTTTATAGCGCGGCTTGCGCTTCGTCTATGTATCACCTGTCGGCTCACTCCGCTCGCGCGTATAAGACGCACAATGACGAAAAGGAGAAAAAAATGGAATACACCCAACTTGGTCGTACGGGCTTGAAAGTATCACGCTTATGTCTCGGCACAATGAACTTTGGTCCTCAAACTGCGGAAAAAGATTCGTTCGCCATTATGGACAAAGCGCTTGACCTTGGCATTAATTTCTTCGATACCGCCAATGTCTATGGTTGGAAATTGGGGCAGGGCGTTACGGAGCAGATCGTGGGTCGCTGGTTTGCGCTGGGCGGCGGGAGGCGCGAGAAAACGGTCATTGCCACCAAAGTCTTTGGGCGCATGGGAAATGGCCCAACCAATCGCGAGTCTCCGCCTTGGGCATTCGCCAGCAGGTCGAGGGATCTCTCAAGCGTTTGCAGACCGATTACATTGACTTGTATCAGATGCATCACATTGACCGCAATGCGCCCTGGGATGAAGTCTGGCAGGCGATGGAGACTCTGGTTCAGCAGGGAAAGATCTTGTATGCAGGCTCGTCCAATTTTGCGGGATGGCATATCGCGCAAGCGAATGAAGTCCGCGAAGGCGCGTCACTTTTTGGGGTTGGTCAGTGAGCAGAGTCTTTATAACCTCAAAGACCGCATGGTTGAATTGGAAGTTGTCCCTGCCTGTCGCGAGTATGGTCTTGGGTTGATCCCGTGGAGTCCGCTGGCGGGTGGCTTGTTGGGCGGTGCACTGCAGAAGGTTAAGGAAGGCCGCCGTGCAGAAAAGGACAGGCAAAACGATATCAAGAAATATCGCCCACAACTGGTAGCGTGGGAAAAATTCTGCAAACAAATGGGCGATAAAGCCTGCCGACGTGGCGCTGGCATGGCTATTGGCGAACCCGGTTGTGACCGCGCCGATTATCGGTCCGCGCACGATGGAGCAGTTGACGGATAGCCTGCGTGCGCTCAAGATCAAACTCAGCAAGGCTGAGATGCAGAAACTGGATGAGATCTGGCCCGGTCCGGGTGGTGAGGCGCCTGAGGCTTATGCGTGGTAAATTACGTATATCTTATATGCGTCGCGTTGACATCGTGCCCGAAGGGTAACGGAGCGTAGCACAGATGAAACGCAGTGTGCTTGGAAACATTGCGTCTCGTCTGCGGCTTTCCACAAGCACGAAAGCCTCCGCTCGACGCGAGATGAAGAAAGGAAGAAAAAGATGCCTCAATCTCAATATCGCGCCAGAGCAAGTTGGCGCAAAAACAAATGAAGTGGTCGAATATGACCATGATGAATCCCAACCCGGCAAGCCGTTGCATATCCTGATTCCCGGTGGGTTGGTGGCGTTGGGTGCGCTGGCGGTGATTATCCTGGTTGCGTATCAGACATGGTTTGAAAATCAATTAGACCAAAGCACAGGAATTATTTTGCTGGTCATCCTGGCTCCATTCTATATCGGCGGCGTATTCCTGTTCAGTTATGGATATGAACTATATAACATCCCGCGCGCCATACGGTTGACCGCCATCATCGTCTTTTTGACGGTGGGCGCGGTGGTGATCGTGGCTGTCTTGTTCTTCGTATTGGCAGGCGGCGGGAAAATGCCGAGCGGAAGCTCTTCTTCCAAGAAGAAATCCACCGGCGGTGGATCGAAATCACAGGCGAGAAATGTTTCGTCTTCTTCAACGTCCAATACGCCGCGCGGAACGAACCTGGGCCCGATGGTCTTTATGCGGTGGCCTGGGTGGACCCACCCGCACGCGTGAGGTCATTAAGGAGAAACGCGTGGAAGTTCCCGTTGCGCCGCGGTCGGTCAATTGCCCGAGTTGTGGACGCGCCTACGTGCCCGCGGATGAGAAATATATTTGTCCCAGTTGCGGCGCGCCAACACCGAAAGAGTTGATCGCAGAATCGGAGATGCCGAGGGATAGTTCTGAAAATTGACGCCTATTGTTTTGAATAAAAATCATCCCGCAGGTTTGACCTGCGGGATGATTTTAAATCCGAGAGGAGCGTCCATGAGATTGAGGCATTGATTTAATCTGTAGCCGGAATTTGAACCGTTTTTGCCTTGACTTTGGAGAACTCATCTTCTTCGCGTTGATCAAAACCAAAGCGTTCAAAGATGTCTGGATACAATTCAATGATCTGTTGGCGTGTGAAGCCCATTTCTTCATACGAATAAACGTGGTCACTGTTGAAGGAGAGCGTCTCTTTTACGGCTTCGTCGACGATGATCTCCAAGCCGGGTTTATCGGGATAGCCGAATTGCTCATAGAAGGCGCGCAGAACCGCTTCCGGGCGTTGGATCAAGTCGTCGTAGTTCATGATCAGGTGCCGGGGGGAAGGATGCGAGTCGAGGTAGTTGAGCGGATGACGATACCAGTGTTGGGTCATGTCTACGATCTCGTCAATGTACAGCCACGTCTCTTTGGGGTCGGTGAATTGACGGCGGGCGTAGTTGATCCAGGAAACGGTGGAAGGGAGCATATCCAGCGGGTTGCGGGCGAGATAGATGATGCGCGCATCCGGGAAGTATTCGACGAGCGTTTCGATCTTGGCGCTGGAGGCGGGATTCTTTGCGACGAAATATTTTTTACCGGTGGCATACATATGGCGCTGCAACATGGATTTGTAAAATGCCATGATGCGGCGTTTGTGTGCGGGCGATAGCGCTTCGTCGAAATGCTGGTAGTTGGGGAATTCTTCCATAAAGGGAAAGAGGAAGGTAACGAAGTACCCGTCCCAGATGTGCAGGTGGATGTTTTCATCCTCCTCGGGTTGGAAGAAAGAGATGGGATGGATTTTATCTTTCCGAGAGTGGCGCGGTCGAAGGCAAAGAGGGCGCGGTGTAAATAGCCGCCGAGCTTATTATCGATGCGCGCCACCAATTGCGTGATCTTCTTTTGTGTAACGGAGGGGGTGAGATAGATATCCCAGGTGGTGAGACTGGTGAAGGTTTCTGAATCGCGTGAAAGCAGGCGATGGAGGAAGGTGGAGCCGCTGCGCAGGTTGCCGAGAATGAAAAGAGGTTTTTCGATGGGTTGTGTTTTATGGGCGGGGAAGAGCATGTCGTCCAGAAAAAAGAAAAACCAGTGCACCAGTGACCCAAGGGGCCACACTGTATAGAAAAGCAGCAGAAAGAGTATTCTCTTACGGGTGAGGCGGGCAGGGGTATTTTTTGATGCGAAGAAGGAGCGATAGAAAGTGCGCCAAAAGAGGCGGAAGTTATAGTACATTCAGAGTGAGTATCCTTGGCTTGCCATACATGGAAAAAGCCCATCAGGGCTTTCTCCATAGTGGCTATTCTATCAGGAATTATCAATTCTGGATTAACTGTAGGTTATGGTTTGGCGCTATTTTCCACGAAAGTATTTGATGCGTTTGAGCATTTCTTCATGGGCAGTTTCTGCCTGTTTGAAAGCGTAACCGAATAACATGTTGGGCGCTCTCATGGTGATGGTCTCATGTAAACGGACACCCTCGCCTTGTGGAGTTACTTTGGTCACATTCGTGACATGGGTATTCGGTGACTGAAACGCTTCCGTATGGACCGTGTCTTCCGTCACGGCAATAATATCGGCTTGATATTTGATCTTGAATTTGAACAGTCCCCATTGCAGGCTGTCGGTGATGAAGTAACGCCTCACACCTTCGGGCGCTTCCTTGGCTTGATCCACGCTGATGATGAGCGGGTGGATTTTGTGATGCTGGCTATAATCCGCGATGACGTTGATCACGGTCGCCGCGTCGGATTGAATGTAAATCTCTTTTTCAAAGGTTCCCTGTTTCATAAGGGTGATTATACTTGTAAGTCTCCTGTCCAAAAAGTGCATACTATATCGCTAATTTCAAGAAGAACGTTTCTCTCTGCGTATAATGTCGAAAGTTCAATATTTGGAGGTCGCTATGAAAACAAAATTTACCGGTCGGCATTGGGAAACAGGGAGCATCCATAATGCGCTGGCATTGCAGAACATCAAAGCGCCACATACCGGCGAACCGTATTCAGAGGCGTTGTTACTCGGCGTTAGCGGCGGCATAGCATTTGGATATTTCACTTTTGAATACAAGGGATACCTGCCTCACGTTGCAATGCTCACGCGCAATACGTTCAATCCGTTTTCGACCATTCTCGAACGCTTGGGCATTGTGCAGGATGTCCGCCAGACGAACAAGCCGGAGATCGCCGAGAAGAATCTGCAAGACGCGTTGGATGGCGGTCTGTTTCCGATCTTGCTGGCGGATCAATTCAGCCTGCCCTACAACGGGCTTAAATCAAATGTCGCAACATGGGGCATGACGCCCATCCTTGCCATTGAAACAGACGGAAAGTCTGTGACCGTTGTTGATCGTTCCAGTCAGCCATTGCATATTTCCATGGCGGATTTGACGAAGGCGCGCGGACGCGTCAAAGCGGACAAATATAAGCTGATTAGACTCTCGATGCGCCTCAGATGACCAAACTGGCTGGCGCGGTGCAAAAGGGCATTTCCCAGGCGATAGCCTTATTCACCGAACAACCCCCACACGGCGCGCGCGATAACTTCGGTTTTGCCGCTTATGCAAAACTCGCCGAGATGCTGGTCAACACGCGCAATAAACATAGCTGGGAAAGATATTTCACACCCGGCGTCCGCATGTATCATGCGTTGGCGGGTTCGCCCATCCAGCCGGGGGCATATCAATGGGTAAATACCTACTGGGTCTCAGCCGATGGCGCCGACCGCGGCTTGTACGCGGATTTCCTGCTCGAAGCCGCGGAGATATTGAAGAAGCCCGTACTGAAAGATCCGCTGAGAAGTTCAAGGAGAGTCACAAATTATGGTTGAAGTTTGCGGACGCGTTATTACCCGATGATGTTCCTCTGTTGGGTGAAAGTAAAAAGTTGATACAGAAGAAGCATGACTTATTTATCAATGAAGGCGATCTGCAGTGCCGGAGATCAAGAAGATCAATACTCGTTTACAGGAATTGCTCAAGCAATCTGAGACGGATTTTCCCTTATCCGATGTTCAGGCGGCGGAGTTGCGCGCCAACTTGCGGGATATTTTGTTGCGAATCAGTGAAGTGGAACAGATAGCTGTCGATTTGATGCAGAGTGCGATTGTTTGAGTACAACCTTCCGCTACTCTTCGGCACGAATCAGCGTGATAAATGTTATGGCGCGGCTACCAAAATCCTAATGTAGATCGGGTCGCCGAAGGGAAGTCCATTCGGGTCGAAGGCTTGCCAGGCGGATTTGTAGGTGCCGTCAGTGAAGGGGGCAATGAAAGTGATCTGAAGAGTGGCTTGTGTATTCGAGCGGGCAGGATATAAAGCCACTTCTTCGGGCGCGCCGAGAGCGGCACCGCTGATATGGATGAGACGATAGTTCGAGTTCCAGTTGCAGGTTCCGCTGTTTTCGACGAGCCATTGTTTGTCTATGGTGGAGCCATAGGTGACGTAGGTGTTATCGGGAATGGTGAGGTCGTCAACAAAGGCCAGGTTGTTGAGACAGTCTGTCGGGTCAACGGTGGGAGGGATGAAAATGGTTGGGAGGGGAGTGGATTGGACTTGAACCGTCTGTGGCGTGGGGTTGATGATGAGGTCCGGTTCGATGAGGGGCGATTCACTTGTGGGTGGGATGAAAGGTGTGGGTGCAGGGCGGGGGAACAGGACGAGGCTAAGGCAAGGAAAATGCCAGTGGGGAGAAGCAGGAGCGGGTTAAGTGGAAGCGGGGTTTCATTTTCATAAATTCATTTTGTGGAGTGCGTGGCACCACACGGGTGGATTTTTCCAATAAACAGGCAGAGTCCAGCCTGTGAACTCATCTTGATCGTGAAGGTGCGACGCACCCTCTGTGCAATATAAAAGGCGACCGCAATGGTCGCCCGTACATTTTATGCTTCTTCGTCATGACCCGCCGCTGTCAGCGTAGCCGGGACCGATCTCGAGGGGCAGGGCGATCTCGCCGCTGAGGGCTTTCTGGCGGATGACGAGATCAAGCTCGTTCGCCATCTCCATATTCTGGCGCAGGAAGTCTTTGGCGTTCTCGCGTCCCTGACCGAGGCGGACATCGCCATAGGAGAAGAAGGCGCCGCGCTTTTGAACGACCTCGAATTTGGTGGCGAGATCGAGGATATCGCCCACTTTGGAGATGCCTTCGTTGAACATGATGTCGAACTCGGCGGTGCGGAAGGGGGGCGCGACCTTGTTCTTGACGACCTTGACGCGGGTGCGATTGCCGATGACTTCGTCGCCGACCTTGATGGCTTGGATGCGGCGCACATCGAGACGGACGGAAGCATAGAACTTGAGCGCATTACCGCCGGTGGTGGTCTCAGGGTTGCCGAACATGACGCCGATCTTCGAGCGCAGTTGGTTGGTGAAGATCACCGTGGTCTTGGTCTGGTTGATGGCGCCGGAAAGTTTGCGAAGCGCCTGTGACATGAGGCGGGCTTGCACACCCATGGTGGCATCGCCCATGTCGCCTTCGATCTCGGAGCGGGGGACGAGGGCGGCGACTGAGTCGATCACGACGATATCCACGCCGCCGGAACGGACGAGGGTTTCGGTGATCTCGAGCGCCTGTTCGCCGGTATCGGGTTGCGAGACGAGCAGGTTATCAATATCCACGCCGACGCGTGCGGCATAGACCGGGTCGAGGGCGTGTTCCATATCAATGAATGCGGCGACGCCGCCCGATTTCTGGACCTCGGCAATGATGTGCTGACAGATGGTCGTTTTACCCGAGGATCGGGTCCGTAGATCTCGGTGATGCGTCCACGCGGGACGCCGCCGACACCGAGGGCAATATCGAGGGAGAGCGAGCCGGTGGGGTATGCCTCGGTCTGCATGTGTTGGGCTTCGCCGAGGCGGACGATGGAGCCGTCGCCGTAGCGTTTGAGGATATCGCCGACGGCTTTATCGAGGACGGCGCGCTTTGCGCCGTTGTCGCTGGGCATTACGGTTTGTTCCACCGCGGCGGATGCTTTTGATTTTCGAGGTGCCATATTATTTCTCCAATACAAGTGTAAGTGTCGAATTTGTGTGTAGCCGAGAGTATAGCACAGATGTTCTGTCCGTCAAGGGG
>CAVWDB010000022.1:0-41993 GCA_963753655.1 uncultured Chloroflexia bacterium | reverse complement strand
TGAAAGAATTCATCTACTCCCGTAATGCCGTTAGAACCCTCGTGCCAAACGCAGGGATGTGTTCAAGATCGAACTTGCCGAAGGGGTGCAGGTAAAAGAGCAGGCTTAGCTGAGATTTTGCTTTGGCGGCTGAAAGAAAGATCCAGGTCGTCAAAGCGCAACGGGCGCGGCTGGACAAGGTCCACGAGAACAATCAGGGAATCATCGCGGAGGTCAGCGGGTATCCGTATAGCGATGTGGTCGATATCCTTGACCATGCCAAAGAACAGAACGAACAACCTTTTATCCTTATACTTGATTCGTTGAACGACCCGCAGAACTTTGGCACGCTCATCCGCACGGCGGAAGCGATCGGGTGTGCATGGCGTGGTCATTCCGCTGGCGCATACGGTGGAGGTCACTCCGTCTGTGGTCAACGCGTCATCGGGCGCGAGCGAACATATGCTCATTGCTCGCTCGAATCTGGCGCAGGTGATCGATGCTCTCAAAGCGGAAAACGTCTGGGTGGTGGGACTCGATCAAAACGGGGAAACGGTCGGGGCGAAGACCCAGCGTCATTTGACGGGAGCAACTGCACTCGTCGTCGGAAGCGAGGGCGAAGGCATTCGTCAACTCACGCGCGCCAAGTGTGACATCATCCTGCAACTTCCGATGCGCGGGCAGGTCGAGTCGTTGAATGCGGCGGTGGCGGGTTCGGTCGCTTTGTATCTTGCGTATATGGCGAAGGAGGTTGAGTAATGCTGTGCAGCCGTATCGAAACCACCACTAAGCAAGAATTTTGTTACATGGTGGTTTCGATACGGGGCAGCCGCCTACTCAACCACCGGATTATTGGATTGAAACACATGCCTCAAGCATCCTATCATTTTCCACGTGGATTTTTATGGGGGACGGCGACCGCCGCGCATCAGGTGGAAGGCAACAACACGAACAATCAATGGTGGAAGTGGGAAGCAGGACGGTCATACCGACGGGAAGTCTGGTCTGGCTTGCGATTGGTGGGGCGGCCGCTGGAAGGAAGACTTCGACCGCGCCGCGGAAGGCGGACAAAACGCGCATCGCTTTTCGGTGGAGTGGAGCCGCATCCAGCCGACGCCGGATACGTGGGACGAAGACGCGCTCGAACATTATCGCAACATGTTGCGCGGATTGCGTGAACGCGGCATGACACCGATGGTCACGCTGCATCATTTCTCCGATCCGTTATGGTTCTATGACAATGGACGGCTGGGAACATGAAGATACGGTTGTCTTGTTTGAAAAGTTTGTCCGCAAAACTGTGGAGGCGTTGAAGGAATATTGCACGCTGTGGTGTACGATCAATGAACCAAACGTCTATGCGTTGAGCGGCTATGTGGCCGGCGACTTTCCCGCCTGCAACAAAGGTTGAAAGTTGCCATGCACGTGTCAGGCGAACATGTTGCGCGGACATGCCGCCGCATATCGCGCCATCCATGAGATACAACCCGAAGCGCGCGTGGGCTATGCTCATCATCATCGCCCGATGGTGGCGAACATGCATGGTCTCCGCTGGATGCTCATGCGCAAGATTCATTATGATGGCCTCAACATGGCTTTCCCTCGCGATCAGCACAGGCGTGATGAAGTCACCCGTTGCGAAGAATTTCCATCCCCGAAGCCAAAGGCACGCAGGATTTTCTGGGACTGAATTATTATTCGGTGGATACGGTCAGTTTCCATCTCGGCAAACGCAAGGAACTTTTCACGCACAGCGAATATCCACAAGATGCAGATTTGAGCGACAACAAGTTTATTGCCAATATCCCAACGGCTTTTTCGACACGATCAAATGGGCAGTGAAGACCTATCCCGATCTGCCGATCCTCATCACCGAAAACGGAGTGGAAGACTCAGACGATAAAATGCGTCCGCGTTATATCGCGCAACACATTCATCAGATGTGGCGGGCGGTCAATTTCAACTTCCCTGTGAAGGGATACTTCCACTGGACGCTGGTGGATAACTTCGAATGGGAACGCGGCTGGACTCAACGCTTCGGTCTCTGGGGCTTGGATGTGGAAACTCAAAAACGAATCAAACGCCCCAGCGCGGACCTCTATGCTGAGATCTGCAAAGAGAACGGTCTCTCCTCCGAGATGGTGCAGAAGTATTGTCCTGAGGTGTTTGATAAGTTGTTTCCGGTGTAATGTTAGCTATTAGCTTTAGGCGTTTAGCTTTTAGCTGAGAGCAAGGAGGCTTTATGGATTTCAATATACAACAGACAGGTTTGAATGAATTGCTTTCAGTCATCTATGGCGACGAGATGACTTTGAATGTGTTGCTCAGCGAACTGGGATTTGAACAAGCACAAATTGAAGGCTTGGGTGAAGAACATTTGAGTCTTCGTTGTCCAATTTTTGGAAGTCATTCATAAACGATTGACAAGCGATTTGGGCAAAGATACCTATTATCAAATCCTTAGTCGGCGTTACGGTTTGGATGGAGACTCTAAGGAACAACTTTCGGCAATTGGAGAGAAGACATGGTTTCAGCCCTGAATATACCCGTCAATTATTTGAAGAGATTATTCAAAGATGCCAGAGCAAAACCTGGCAAAAAGAATTGAAGACGAGCCTGAAACATATGATCGTCGAACAATTCGGAATGACGAATGAACGCCCGGCACGCGAGCATGTTGCTCAAAAACTGGAGCGATTGACCAATCTACGTAACGCAGCGGATGCAGCACGTTTGGATTATGAATTCAAGCGCGCGGAAATCCTCAAGCAGATTCAAGCTGAGTTGGATGCACTTGACTTGGAATACAAGCCTGTGATTGAAGCCGCGGAGGAAAACATCGCCGTACTGGAAAATGAGATCAAGACCGATGTGCTGTTGTATGGCGAATCGATCTCTGGCGGATCGTACCGCGCCTCTTACACGCAGGGGCGCATCTCATGGGATAACGAAGGTATGGCGAAATATGCTGCCGCACATCCCGATGTGATTCAATTCCGCAAGCAGGGAAATCCGATTGTTTCGTTGCGCGTGGTGAATAAAGGTTGAACCTCCCTCCCGAATTCATCTCCAATATTCAAAACGTCTTTGGTGAAGACGGCGATGCTTTTTTGAAGGCATTACCTGATCTGATCGCGGAAGCGTCCGCGCGCTGGGGATTGACGGATGTTCGCCCTTCGCCGGAGCTTTCTTATAATTTTGTGGCGTTTGCAAAGTCCCCCTCTCCCCGTGGGAGAGGGGTTAGGGGTGAGGGCAAAGATGTTGTGCTCAAAATGGGAGTGCCGAACCGCGAGATGAGAAGTGAGATCGCGGCATTGCATCTCTTCAATGGCGAAGGGGCCTGCAAATTACTTGATTACGATGAAGAACGATGTTGGTTATTGTTGGAAAAGTTAAATCCCGGTGTGATGCTGGCTGAGTTGGAAGATGATGAAGAGGCAACTCATATCGCGGCGGAGGCGATGAAGAGGATATGGCGACCTTTGGAGTCGGACAGCTTGCTGTCCGTGCGGGAGCAAGCTTCCGCACTCCAAAGTTTTATTCTCTTCACCGATTGGTTCGATGGATTGAAGAAGTTACGTCCCATGTTCAACGGCGGGACAGGTCCGTTGAATGAGAAGCTGGTGGAGCGGGTGGAAAGTTCGGTGAAGGATTTTTTTGCCGAGAATCAAAGTCCCGTTTTGATGCATGGGGATTTTCATCATTACAATATTTTGTCATCGGAGCGCGGTTGGGTGGTGATTGACCCGAAGGGGGTGATCGGACCGGCGGGATATGATGTGGGACCGTTCATGATGAACCCGTGGGAAAGTTTTTCGGACGGGACCAATGATCGGCTGAGAGTGAAACGGCGGATCGACATCCTGCATGAGCATTTGGGATTCGAGCGCGAGCGCATCCTTGAATGGAGCCTGGCGCACGCAATCCTGTCTGCGTGGTGGAGCATTGAGGATCATACAGGCTGGGAATATGCGGCGCAATTCGCGGAAATGATTGCATCTTTATAAAAAAATACGGCCTCCCGTATGGAAGGCTGTTTTGTAAGATAGCTGCTCTGATTATATGCCAAGAGGGCAAACACAGCATAAGCGAGCGCCAGATACCGGCAATAACACCAGCAGCCGGGAGCGCAACACAAATTCCAATGCCAACGCATAAGAAGAACAGCCACATACACCAACCAGAAATCGTCGTAGGCATCAATTTTCATTTCACACTCTCCTTGGAGTAATTAATTTTGACCATCCACACGGATGGTTCTATTACTCATAACCCTTACCCATTTGGGGAGTTACGCACCGCGTGGTAAAATCTTCTCATCTTTGCTCTCGCAATCACCTGACTGCGGGAGACTTTTTCTGCCCATGACCATAACAACCTCTCCTGCTGAATTTTCAATGTATCGTCCCCACGCGTATGACCATACCCACCCGGTCAAGTGGATTTGGTCGCACGCGCGCCGCCACGGCTGGATCATTCTTATGCTGGTCGCCGGGGCGATCGGCAATGCCGCGCTTGCCGCGGTGGTGCCTGTGCTGACCGGCGACGCGTTCAACGCCATGCTCAAGCCTGTGCCGGATACGAGCGTCTTGATCCCGCTGGCAGTGACCATCGGGATTTCCCAGATCATCCGCGGCGTCCTGCAACTGGGAAGAAACTTCGGCGCCGAACTGTTGGCACAAAAAATGGAACGCCAGATACGCGACGAACTGTATCTTTCCCTGCTGGGCAAGAGCATGACCTTTCATAACATCCAGCCGGTGGGCGATACGATGGCACGTTCCACAAACGATGTGCGCGAAGTCAACTACATGTTCAGCCCGGGCGTCAACCTCGTAGTGGGATCGCTTATTTTTATGTTCATGCCCATCCTGGTAGCCGGGCGATATCATCCGTCGCTGGTCATTACGCCGGTCATATTTATCATTCTTTATTTCTTTTTTCTTGTTCGCTATCTAAAATCCTTATCCCCCATTACCGATGAAGTACGCGCCTCATTTGGAGAGATGAATACTCACCTTTCCGAATCACTCGACGGCGTGGAAGTGGTCAAAGGCGCCTCACAGGAAAACGCGGAAGTGGATAAGTTCGTGATGAACGCCAGCCGCGTACGGGATGCCTTCGTCAAACAGGGCGACCTCGAGGGACGTTACGTCGCGATGCTTCTGCTCGGCTCTGCCTACGCCTTTGGGCTGTTTCATGCCCTTCTGCTTTTCCGCAGCGGACAGCTTGACCTCGGCGACGTGGTGGCATATTTTGGTCTGCTCCTTTTGCTTCAGTTTCCCACTTTTGTGTCCACGTTCGCTTACTCTCAAATTTCATTGGGCGTTTCGAGCGCACGCCGCATTTTGGAATTGATCAACCGCGAGACGAATCTCGATCAGAACGCAAAAGGACGCGTTGAACCCATCAAAGGTGAAGTGGAATTTAAAAATGTAAGCTTCGATTACTCCACACATATTGAAGCGTCAGATGGAAACGAGATGAACGAAGGTGAACTAGTGCTACAGAACGTCTCCTTCAAAGTCAAACCCGGGCAGACCGTTGCCATCGTTGGGCAGACTGGCGCAGGCAAGACATCACTGGTCAAACTCATCAACCGAACTTATGACACTACACAGGGACAAGTCCTGGTGGATGGTGTGGATGTGTGCGATTGGAATCTCGCCTCGCTCCGTTCGCAAATCTCCATGATCGAGCAGGATGTTTTCCTCTTCACGCGCACTGTCAGCGAGAATATCGCTTTCGGGAAACCGGGAGCAACACAAAGTGAGATCGAAGCGGCGGCAAAATCCGCGCAGGCAGATGACTTCATCCGATCTTTCGATAAGGGCTATGAAACCGTTGTCGGTGAACGAGGTGTGACTTTTTCGGGGGGACAACGTCAACGCATCGCATTGGGACGCGCCTTCCTGACCGATCCGCACATTCTGATATTGGACGATTCGACCTCCGCCATCGACTCAGCCACCGAAGATAAGATCCAACGCGCCATCTCCAACGCCGCGCGTGGACGAACGACCTTCATCATCACACACCGCCTATCGCAAATACGCTGGGCTGATCTCATTATTGTTTTGCGCAAAGGTAGGATTGCCGCCATCGGCACGCACGATGAATTGATGAAAACATCCGAAGCATATTCGAGAATATTCCGGGAATAAATTTCCGTCATGGCGAGGCGGTAGCCCGAAGCAATCTCCAACTGGAACATGAGATTGCTTCGTCGGGCTGTGTCGCCCGCCTCGCAATGACGTACGAGGTTTTATGGGTTTCTTTGCAGGACTTAACGACGAAAAATATGACCGCCAGTACACTGACCGTGAACTGACGCGGCGCATTATCGGTTACTTCAAACCACAAGCCAAACGCTTCACGATCGTTATGGTTTTAGTGGTTGTGATCGCAGGCATTGGCGCGGCGCTACCTGTTGTTGTCTCGCGCATGGTGGACTTGCTCAAAGGCCAGCCAACGCTGACAGCCATCAGCCTTGTGGGTCTGGCAGTGCTGCTCATCGGCATTGGCTTATGGGGATTGAACTGGGCGCGGCGCAGTCTCGTGGTGCGCGCGGTTGGGGATGTGGTCCTTGACCTGCGCACGCGCGCCTTCCGCGCCGCGGCGGAACATGACCTTTCCTTCTACGATCAATTCTCGTCCGGACGCATCGTCTCGCGCATCACTTCCGACACGAACGATTTCGGACAACTCATCATCATCATCACCGACGTTGGCTCACAATTCGTGCAAGCCTTCATCTTGGGCGTGGTTCTATTCCGCACCGAGGTGCATATGGCATGGTTGCTGATGGCGTTCCTGCCATTCATCTTTGCCTTTGCCTCTGGCTTCCGTGTGCTGGCACGGCGCGTTACCAAGCGCGGCATGAAAGCGATGTCGGATGTCAACGCGGCCATCAAGGAAACCATCAGCGGCATTTCGATTGCGAAGAATTTCCGTCAGGAGGAGAGCATCTTCCAATCGTTTGACGAGTTCGAACCAGCAGTCCTATCACGTCAACGTACAACGCGGGCTGGTGCTTTCACTGGTCTTCCCCACGCTCAACGCGCTTGGCGGCATTTTCACTGCCGTCCTGATTTACGTTGGCGGTCTCAATGCAGCGCAAGGTATTGTCACTGTCGGTGCATGGTATCTTTTTATCATCAGCCTTGATCAATTCTTTTTCCCCGTGCTCAACCTTTCCGCATTCTGGGCGCAGATCCAAGCGGGACTTTCCGCCGCCGAACGCGCCTTTGCTTTGATCGATGCCGACCCGAATGTGATTCAAACGGACAACCAGGATGTGCCTCCGCTGAAGGGAAACATCCATTTTGACGATCTGTATTTCCGTTATACGGATAACGAACCGATTCTGACTCACTTCAACCTGCTCATCCAACCCGGAGAGACGCTTGCCCTGGTCGGTCACACCGGCGCGGGGAAGTCATCCATTGCAAAGTTGATCGCCCGTTTCTACGAATATCAACAGGGACGCTTAACCATTGACGGACACGACATCCGCACGTTCGATCTGACCCAATATCGCAAGCAACTCGGCATTGTGTCACAGGTCCCATTTTTGTTTTCAGGGACGGTGGCAGATAACATCCGCTACGCCGCGCCGAATGTCTCAGATGGTGAAATGCTGGAAATGGCGCGTAAAATAGGAGAAGGCGAATGGGTGGATACGCTTCCAAACGGGATCCAGACCGAAGTCGGAGAAAGAGGCGGACGTCTCTCTATGGGGCAGCGTCAGCTCGTGGCGTTGATGCGCGTCCTGATGCAGAAGCCCGCCATCTTCATCCTCGATGAGGCGACGGCAAGTATTGATCCGTTCACTGAATGGCAGATCCAACAGGCGTTGAATCTCATCTTGAAAAATTCGACAAGCATCCTCATTGCACATCGTTTATCCACTGTGAAAGCGGCAGATCGAATTGTTGTAATGGAAAAGGGAAGTATTATCGAAGAGGGAAACCACGAGGGTTTGCTCGCGCAGGGTGGGCATTACGCGACGTTATATAACACTTACTTCCGGCATCAAAGCCTCGCTTATATCGAGCAGGCAAAAGAAATGATCAAGGATTAGTTCGTCAGCCAGCAGGCAACCCAATGGTCGAGTTTCACTTCGTGGAAGTCGGGTTCCTCTTGTGAACAAATATCCATCGCCACAGGACAGCGCGTGTGAAAGCGACAGCCTTTTGGTGGGTTGAGCGGGCTGGGGATATCACCGCTGAGAATGGTACGCGCGCGCTTCAAATGAGGATTGGGGATCGGTATGGCAGACATTAGCGCTTTGGTATAGGGGTGCAACGGGTTGCGATACAGTTCATCGCGCGTTGTCATTTCAACGATCTTGCCAAGATACATCACTGCGACCCGATCAGAAATGTGTTCGACCACGCTCAAGTTATGGGCGATGAAAAGGTAGGTTAGATTGAACTCGGACTGTATCTCTTTTAAGATGTTCAATATTTGTGATTGAATGGAAACGTCCAACGCAGAGACAGGCTCATCGCAGATAACGAATTTGGGCATCAACGCCAGGGCGCGGGCGATGCCAATACGCTGACGCTGCCCGCCAGAAAATTCATGCGGATAACGACGGGCATGATATTCCTCCAGTCCCACCCATTTCATCACTTCCATCATGATCTCAAAGCGGCGTTCCGGTGTGCCAATGCCGTGGATGGTCAAACCTTCCATGACAGAATCACCAACAGGCATACGCGGGTCGAGTGAGGCATACGGGTCTTGAAAGATGATCTGCATCTCACGGCGCACATCCTTCATCTCGCGTCCCTTTAATTTGGAAATATCCCTGTCATCGAAAATGATCGAGCCGGAGGTGGGTTCGATCAGTCGGAGCATTGTACGCCCCACAGTGGTTTTGCCGCATCCGGATTCCCCCACCAACCCCAACGTTTCCCCCTCCTTGATCGTAAAACTGACATCATCCACCGCGCGCACAGAGTTGACCACTTTTTGCAGCAATCCTGCCCGCACAGGGAAATATTTCACCAAATTCTCAACACGGATCAGCTCCCGGTTTGAGCGGTTCTTTCCATGTTGATATTCAAGCATGGCAGTTCGATATCACTGATAAAGGTCTAGCTTATATGAGCCAGCCGGGGATCGAGTGCGTCGCGCAAGCCATCACCCAGTAGATTGAACGCCAACACGGTCAGTGCGATGGCAACACCCGGAAGAAAGACAAGATGCGGCGCCGTGAAGACCTGGTTGCGTTCCTCACTCAACATAAACCCCCATTCGGGCGTGGGAGGCTGCGCGCCAAGACCCAGGAAGGAAAGCGCGGCGGCATCGAGGATGGCCGTCGCGATGCCAAGCGTTCCCTGCACGATAAGCGGGGTCAAAGCGTTGGGCAGGATGCGGCGGAATAGCACATCCATGGTGCCACCGCCCAGCGCGCGCGTCGCTGAGACGTATTCCATCTCACGGACAGACAACACGCTGGCGCGCACCACGCGCGGATAAGCTGGGATGGAGACAATGCCTATCGCAAGCAGGGCATTTACAAGTCCGGGACCAAGAACCGTAACGATGGCAATCGCTAAAAGCAAAGATGGAAATGCCAGCAGTACATCCATCACGCGCATGATGCTGTTATCCACCCATCCCCCAAAGTAACCACTCACTGCGCCCAGGATCGTTCCCACAATGATCGCAAAAGTGACCGTCGAAAAACCAACCATCAGGCTGACACGTGTGCCATACAACAGGCGGCTATATTCATCGCGGATATTACCATCTGTACCCGCGATGTGTTGAGGCTGGTCCTCCGGGCATCCGAATAAATGGATACAGGGTGCGGTGCGCGGTCTGAGTTGTTGCGGAGGTTTGGCATCCAGCATGGAAATGGTTGGGGAATAGGGCGCGATCCATTGAGCAGTGAGCGCGATGAGAACAAGTATCCCCAAGATGACCATACCCACCATGGCTGAACGGCGTCGAAAAAGTCTCCGCCATGTAATCTGCCACAGGCTGACCGATTTAAGCGAGATCGCCTCGGCATCCAGGGTTACTACGTTGTTTTCAGCGTTTGTCATGGGGGTAACTATTCCAGTCTGATGCGAGGATCGAGATATCCATAGGATAAGTCTACAAGCAGGTTAAGGACAACAAAAAATACAGCGATCACGACTGTGAACGCCTGAACAATTCCATAATCACGCGCGGTGATGGCATCATAGAGAATGCGACCCACACCGGAAAGCCCAAAGATGGTCTCGGTGAGGACTGCCCCGCCAAGCAGACCTCCAAGTGAGAGACCCACGATCGTGACGAGCGGAAGCAGGGCATTACGGAAGGCATGTTTCATCACAACCACTCTTTGCCGCAATCCCTTGGCGCGCGCGGTACGCACGTAATCCTGCCCAAGCACATCCAGCATCGCAGAGCGTGTCATGCGCGCGATCAGTGCCATGGGGATCGTGCCCAATGCAACCGCCGGAAGGATGAGGTGTTTGACCGCATCCTTGAGAAGTTCCCAATTCGCTGTTAATAGGGAATTGAGAATGTTCAATCTACTAACGAATTGATAAAAAGCAAGCAAAATACCTGCATCGGGTACGGTCATTTGCCAAACTTCATAGAATGGGTCAGCAGGTATTCCCGATGTTACTCTCCCAGATGGCGGCAACCAGAAAGGGGTGCCTTTGAGCTTCAGTGAAAAAATATAAGCCAGCATCAAGCCCAGCCAGAACACCGGCATTGAGACGCCGGTGTTCGCCCACACCATGGTGACCACATCCACCCATGAATTATGCCTGACCGCAGATATGACCCCAAGAGGAACTCCAACCAACAAACTCACCATCAACGCCGCGAAACTAAGTTCGACGGTTGTTGGAAGACGTTCGACCAACAGACGCGTGACTGGCTGGCTGTAACGGATGGAATTGCCAAAATTGCCTGTTAATACGTCACCCATGTAAATGGCAAATTGTTCAGGGATGGGTTTATCCAATCCCTTTTCATGAATAAAACGATCGCACACTGCCTGGGTGGCTTTTTCCCCCAAAATAGAACGGCAAGGATCGCCGGGAATCACACGCGCAAGCACAAACGTGACTATTAGAATTCCAAATAAGACCGGGATGGATGAAATGATTCGACGTATCAGATATTGGGTCAAGTCCTGACTCCTTGTGAATGCGGGATGGCAATTTATAATTGCCATCCCGCATAAATCTTACAGAGCGTGCTTTGGATTAACCGCCGGGTTTCTTCATCAAGCCCCAGAGGTAATCATAGTATTCCCATGCATTGGAATTGCCGACATGCGTTGGGGAATCGATGTTCAAGCCCATGTTGAAAGTGGCAATCACATCTGTGGCATCGAAGTCGGAGCCATCGCTGAACTTGACCCCTTGACGCAGGGCGCAGGTCCAAACAGTGAGGTCATCGTTCGGTGTGCAGGATTCAGCCAGGGCGGGTACTGCATCGGTGCCATTGATTTCATAGCTGTAAAGAGCCTCGGTAACCTGTTCGCAGGCACGCAAAGACTTACCGTCAGATTCATCACCGCAGAAGAGGCTGATGGGTTCGCCGCTCTGCATCCAGGTGAAGACATCACGTCCGCCGGGATCCATAGTTGCAAAGACTTCATTGCCGAGCGGGCTCGCCTGCTGATTGGTAACATCTGCACGATAAGCCAGACCAGAACCGCCATGCGCAACAGGGATCATTGGCACAAAATCGCGGATGGCATTGTTTGCTTCGACGTAAATCGGTTCAGCTTCGGCAGGATCAGCGATCTGAGCACCCTTCGCGATCGGTTCATAATACGTGGGGGACTGATTACCGAATTGTGGATTTGCAGAGCCAAAATGGAAATCCAGGAAATTCGTAATGTGCGGGTAATCTGCGCCCCAACCCAGCAGGTAGAGTCCATCCAATTGCCCACCGGTGGAAGCTTCGATAAACGCGCCAGATTCCATTACAACGATCTCGGCGTCGATGTTGAGATTTGCCTTCAACTGAGCCTGGATATCCTGGGCTACATTGCTGACGTTTGGCAGATAGGAGCGAGTAACATCTCGATAGTAAAGCTTGGTGGAAAAACCATCCGGGAAACCGGCTTCGGCAAGTTTGGCTTTAGCCGCTGCGGCATCGAAGGTATACCAATCATCACCAACGCAACCATTGGGGATGGCACACGGAGTGAAATGTGATGCAACTTCGGATCCGGAAGGATAGAAATTATCTACAATACGCTGGCGGTCAATGCCCATGGCAATCGCCTGACGTACCATTTGATTGTCGAACGGCGCAAAGGTGTTGGTCATACCAATGTAGAAGGTATTCAAGGCCGGGCGTTCTTTGAGGCTCAAGGTGGCATCGTTCGCTACAACATCAAAGTCATCAGGACCGATATTGTCAATACCGTCCACAGTTCCAGATTGTAGTTCGAGCAAGCGCTGGGCGGATTCCGTACCCCAGCGGAAGACCAGCGTCTTAGCTGTGGGAGCATCGCCCCAATAGTTGGGGTTAGCAGTGAAGGTCAAGCTCTCGCCACGGTTCCAATCACTGACCATGTAGGGACCAGTTCCAATGGGGGCTTCAAGTCCCTCACTTGTGCGGGTCCCGCTACCAGCAGTAGATTCAATCCATTCAGAAGGATAGATCGAATACACACTGAAAGCGAGCTTCGAAAGGAAAGCAGGATCGGGGCGGCACAGTGTAAAGGTCACAGTGTGATCGTCCGTAGCGACAATGGACTGGAACTCACCGATATAGGCGCCGCCACATTCCGATGCCGGAACAGAAAGGGATGTCCCATCAAAGGTTGCAATCGATACGTCTGGAATTGCGGTGGGTTCAGCAGTAGGCGCCTCAGTCATTATAGGCTCTTCGGTCATTGCCGGTTCGTCGGTCGCGGCAGGAGCCGCGGGTTGTTCAGGCGCCGAAGTTGCAGGCGCGCTGCCACATGCCGCCAGAACCATGCTGGCAAGCATCAGTAGTGATAGTAAAGCAAAAAGGTTTCTTTTCACGTTTCTCCTCCAAGAGAATTAGGTTTGAGTACGACAGATGGGAAAACAAAGGGGCAATATAAGTGGCAGGGAGCCTCCTTCTGTAAAGTTGTTAGACAGATTATACAGCAAAAAAACTTTAGTAGACAGGGAGAGGCATTCCCAAGCCGTTTAACCCTACCACAGAGGGGTCTGTGTGCCAGATGCCGGGGACTTTCGAGTGACACTTCGGGCATTTCCCATCACCGGTAATATGGTATTCTCGGATGATATATCCGCTTCTTCGAATCAGACGATGGTTGCATCCTGCGCAAAAAGTATCTTCATACTCCCCAACCTGCCCAGGCAAATTGCCAGCATAGACGTATTTCAGTCCAGCCTCTTTTCCGATCTCCGCCGCGCGTAAAAGAGTCTTCGCATCTGTGTTATCAGGATCGGTCATCTTGTAGTCTTTGTGAAACGCGGTGACGTGCCAGGGAATATCCCTGGAAACACTTGCAATGAATCGCGCCGCATCCCATAGTTCTTCATTTGAATCATTAAAACCCGGAATGGTCAGAGTTACGATCTCCACCCAAAGCCCCATCTCGTGCGCACGCTTGATACCATCCAGCGTGTTTTGTAACACACCTCCCAGCGAGCGATAGTTCTTATCCTGCATACATTTCAAATCGACTTTGTATGCAGAGATATAGGGACGTATGTATTCCATTACTTCCGGCGTATTATTTCCATTTGAAACATACGCACACATCAATCCCGCCTTCTTCGCCTCCTTGAAAATTTCGACCGCCCATTCGCTGGTGATCAACGGCTCGTTATACGATGATACAACCACTGAGGCGTTTGTTTTGCGCGCATAATCAACCATACCCATTGGAGAAATCTTGCGAATGTAATTCACCGAAACATCTGATGATGGGTCACGCATGGCTTGTGATGTCAACCAATTTTGACAATACCCGCAATGGAAATCGCAACCCAGCATCCCGAACGTCAATGCGTTCGCGCTCGGCAGAACATGAAAGAACGGTTTCTTCTCGATGGGGTCACTTTGCAGCGCCGCGACATATCCATACGGCACACGCAACTCTCCCCCCTCGTTGAACCGCACCTGACAAATCCCACGCCTGCCCGGTCGGATTTTGCAACGGTGTCCGCATGCGTAACAGATCACCGAATCATCTGGTTGTTTTTCGTACAACTCGCCTGTTACCGTTAATGTATCCAGTAAATTACCAATTGTCGTAGTCATTTTTACCTGCACTTTCGCGTACACTCCTCCTTTATAATACACCAAATGCTTACCGTTTGCATCCAAGCCGGTGGACAATCCTCCCGCATGGGCGAAGACAAGGCGCTCAAACCTTTTCTCGGACGCCCTCTTATTCAACGTGTGGTGGATAGACTCCAACTCATTGCGGATGAACTCATTATGACGACGAATCGCCCTGATGATTATTCGTTCATCAACACTTCGATAGGCTCAGTGCACCGTCTTCGCCTCATTTCTGACCTCAAGCCTGGGCGCGGCGCCCTTGGCGGACTCTACACCGCGATCGCGTCTGCCACACATCCCATCGTGGCAGTAGTGGCTTGCGATATGCCCTTCGCCAATGCAAAGCTATTCGAAGCAATGGTCAACCTGCTCGTTGAAAATGAAGCGGATGTCGTCATCGCAAAAACAGAAAATGGATACGAACCACTCCACGCCGTCTATCGCCGCACGACCTGTCTCCCAGCGATTGAAGCCGCCATCGACGCGGATAAATGGAAAGTCATTGCATGGTTTCCAGATGTGAAAGTGCGTATATTGACCTCAGACGAGATCAATTTATATGATCCATCTGGGTTGGCATTTTGGAATGTGAACACACCGGAAGAATTTAAAAACGCAGAAGAGAGCGCACAAAAAAATAATTGAAGAGGAAAAATGACACTTGATGTAAACCTTGTCCGCCAGCAATTTCCTTCGCTTGATCACCCCGCCATCTTTCTGGATAACCCGGCAGGGACACAGATCTCCAAACCCAGCCTTGAGCGTATCAACCGTTACTTGCTTGAGAACAACGCCAATCACGAAGGCATGTTCGAGACCAGCCGTAAATCGGATGAAAGCCTGCATGAAGCACATGGTGCAATGGCGGACTTCCTCAATGCGTCGCGCCCTGAGGAGATCATCTTCGGCAATAATATGACCACATTGACATTGCATATGTCTCGTTCATTGGCTCGCAATTTGAAGGCAGGGGATAACATTCTTGTGACCAGACTCGACCACGATGCAAACATCGCGCCGTGGATGTTGATCGCAGAAGACAAAGGGTGCAATTTACTTTGGGTGGATATTGACGTGGAAGACGGCACACTCGATGTGGATGATTTTGCCAAAGCACTGGAAAAGAAACCAAAGATCGCCGCGTTTGGGTATGCCTCAAATTTGTTGGGAACCGTGAATCCTGTTAAAAAGTTGACCAAAATAGCGAAGGATGCAGGCGCATTGGTTTATATTGATGCTGTGCAATATGCGCCGCATGGTCCCATTGATGTGCAGGATATTGGTTGTGATTTTCTCGTGTGTTCAAGCTATAAATTTTTTGGTCCACATGCGGGTGCGTTATATGGAAAATATGATTTGCTGGATGAGTTGAAGGCATATAAAGTCCGCCCGGCTTCGGATAAGTTGCCGTATAAATTTGAAACGGGTACACAAAATCATGAAGGTATTGCAGGAGTGTTGGGCGCGCTCGAATATCTTGCGTGGCTGGGAAAGCAATTCGGAGCGGATCAGGAATTGGCGTGGAAAGCTCGCGTTGAGCCTGGTCGAAACGAAGCGGGATTCTCTGGTCGCCGATTGGAGCTCAAAAAGGGCATGTCTGCGATGCAGAGCGTACGAGTCTGAATTATCCAGAGCTTTGATCAATATCGTGGAGTCTGTTCCAGGGACGCGCATCTATGGAGTCACGGATATGAATTGGCTTGATGAACGCGTCCCCACGGTGTCATTCACTATAGAAGGGAAAGACCCTGAATGGCTTGCCAATGAATTTGGCAAAAACAATATTTATGTTTGGAATGGGCACAACTATGCCTTGGCTGTTGTGGAACGATTAGGTTTGTTGGATGCAGGCGGGATGATCCGTGTGGGACCCGTCCATTACAATACGGTAGAGGAGTTGGAAAAGTTTGGTGAAGTGTTGGAGAAGGTTGCGAAATAACTCCCCCAACAAGTATGCTTTTTTGTGCAGTGTCACTTAACCCATAAAATGGCCGGGGCTGGAAGCATAAAGTGGCCGCATTCTAGCTTACCGTGAGTGTTTAGATTTGAGAGATCCGAAGCAGACTGGAACCATAACATGGCCGAAAGTAAATTCTGGAACCATAAAGTGGCCGAAAAATTTTGTTGTGCTTTTCCTGCCAATCGCGCAAAAAACTTGCGAAACCGTGGCGATTTTACACTGTGACGCCGATGGAACTTTATTGATCGTTACTTGTTGTCCAAACTTCTGACGGCATTTTTCCTTATTGGATCGTATTTTTGCTTTGTGCCATTTGCAAATTATATGATTCTGGAAGCATAAAGTGGCTAAAGCGGCCACTTTATGGGTTAAGTTACATGCAGGTGTCACTTAACCCATAAGATTGCCACGCCTGGAAGCATAAGTTTGCGGCGGTTTACTCGTAAATAATCGCCAAAATTCATAAATTGAAAACGGAATGGAAGGATAAGTTTGCCGCAAGTAAATTCTGGAAGCATAATCTTGCCGAAAAAAAAATGGATTTTAGCACTCAATATGTGCTCCCCAGCCACGGCTTTTCCCTTAAAAGAACTCGAGGTATTGTTGAATACCGTCGCACAGAGTTTATTGGCTGAAAAGTTCAAGTTTAGGCTGGGTAATATTGTTTCAGGCCGTTGTGCCATTTTCAAAATACCCCATCTGGAAGCATAAGTTTGCCAAAGCGGCAAACTTATGGGTTAAGTTACAGCAGGAACACTTTTAAATTAAATGATAACCGCCAGAGTGAGGGGGGCACCCTAGCGGTTATCGCCTTTATATTACTATATTTAATTTTGTTTTGCAAGTAGAAATAAATAATAATCTCCTTAGAAATTCTGGTGCCCTGGGCGGGAATCGAACCCACATCTAAGCCTTAGGAGTGCCTTGTTCTATCCATTGAACTACCGGGGCGATAATGCGATTATATCAAATCCCTTGTCTTTGGCTCAGGATGTATGGACATTACGCCCCATCATCCTTCGGCGGCGCGGTGGGACCGTAATCCAATATCTGGCGGACTTGCGTAGTTCCCTCCGGTGGACCGATGATGCCCTTATCTTCCATCGTGTCCACGATGCGGGCGGCGCGTGTATAACCGATACGCATACGGCGTTGCAACATGGATACGGAGGCACGCCCTTCGCGCCGTACAAAATCAATCGCTTCGGCAAGCAATGGATCCACGTTCTTCTCTTCCGGCGACATATCTTCGAACATCGCGGTTTGTTTGAGCGGTATATCAGATTTGGGAATATCCACGGGTGCAGAGGCTGCGGCATACGGGTTCGATCCGCCAATTTGTGCGCGCCAGAATTCCACCAGTGTTTGTATCTCACTATCTGCAACGAACACACCCTGCAAGCGCGCCGCGGCGGGCGCATCGGGAGCCTGGAATAACATATCGCCGCGACCGAGCAAACGTTCCGCGCCGGGTTGATCGAGGATGACGCGGCTATCTGTATTGGATGCCACCGCAAAGGCAATACGCGCCGGGAAGTTCGCCTTGATAAGACCCGTCACCACATCCACAGAAGGACGTTGTGTGGCGAGGATCATGTGAATACCGGTGGCACGTGCCAAGTTGTGCGAGCCGAGTAATGGTCTGTTCGGTTTCACCCGGGGCGATCATCATCAGATCGGCAAGTTCATCGATCACGATCACAAGGAAGGGCAATTTCTTGCCTCCCTGTAGTTTCATCTTTGCGTTGTAATCTGTAATGTTGCGTGAACCAGCCTGGGCAAACAAATGATAACGCTTGTCCATTTCACGCGTCATCCATTGCAATGCGCCGATGACGCGGTCGATCTCAACCACCACCGGCGAAAGCAAATGCGGGATGCCGTTATATCCGGTCAATTCCACACGTTTGGGGTCGACCAGAATTAATCTCAGATCATCAGGCGTGTTGTGCATCAGGAAGCACGTCAATATCGCATTGACACAAACTGATTTCCCGGAGCCTGTGGTACCTGCGATCAACAGGTGCGGCATATTCTCAAGTGTCGTGTTCACCGGATGCCCCGTCACATCACGTCCCAATGCGAACCGTAATGGATTCTGGTTCCTTTGAAATACTTCACTTTCCAGCAGATCACGCAAAGCCACCAATGCCATCTCTTCATTTGGCACTTCGATGCCTACGTAACTATGTCCCGGCACGGGCGCCTGGATGCGGATGCGCGGCGCGGCAAGCGCAAGCGCCAGGTCATCGGATAGCGATGCGATCTTATTGACGCGCACACGGATGCGCCCGCTTCTTGTCTCAACGTAAAGCGGCTCCACTCCGAATTGCGTGATCGTAGGTCCACGATTGATCTCTACCACCTGAACAGGCGCATTGAACGAAGCCAGCGTTTCCTCGATCAAGCGTGCGCGTTGTTGAATAAACTCTTCATTGACCGAAGGTGCAGAGCCTGAGTTAAGAATATTCTTTATGTCAGGCAACTGCCAATGGATAACCGTCTCAGCAGATTTGACCGTTGGTTACAGGCAGGTTGGCAGCGACCGTCGCATTCAACCTCAGGTTCAGGACGATTCAAAACAGTGAATCCGTTGGCATCCACCTCGGCGCCATCCGGTTGAAAGGTCTGGTCAAACTGTGTTCTGGGCTTTATTAGCGAACTGCGTATTTTTGCCACGAGAGGGCTGAACCACACAAACAGGTCCTGAATGGAAATATCGAACGTCATCGTCACAGCAATGAGAAGCCATGCAAGCAGGGCAATCACAGCTCCAGCCACACCCAGACCATTGAAAAGCAATTTTTCAAAGAGACTCCCAAAATACCCACCGCCGACGCCATCTTCCACAGCTTGATCTGCAAATTCAACAGGGACATAGATGGCATGAAAGAATGCCAATAACCAAAAGAAGAAAACAACGATCCCCACTGCGCGTTCAAGTGAAAGCGGAGGGAGTTTCTCGATTCGACGCAGGATGAGCCACAAACCCATAACGATCAAACCCACCGGCAAAATGTAAATACCCCAGCCAAAGAGTCCGCTCAACACGCTCATCGGTATGGCGGTCAATGTGCTTCGTTCCGCGGAGAATAAAATAAGCAGGATCAACACCCCGATCATTGCCATGAGCGCGCCGATTACATCCAGTTTGCGTTCGGGGGTCAGGGCATCCCACCAGGAAACGGAAGCAAGTCCCGGCTGAGGGCGAGGCGCAGATTTCCCTCTTTTGGGAGCGGCTTTACTCGTGTTCTTCCCGCGAGAAGGAGTCGCCCTACTTTTCGAACTGGCGTTTGATTTTTTAGAGGAAGAGGATGGAGTTTTGAGAGGCATAGCTCTGATTTGAGTATAGCACAAATGGTCTGTTTTCTTTTTGGTTCTTTACACGGCACGCTGTGGGGTAAAATTACGAACAACGTCATATTCAAGGAATCAATTTTGTTCGAAATACTTTTTCTTGGCACTTCCGCCTCTGCCCCCTCTGCAAAACGCGGACTCTCAGCGCAAGTCATAAAACATGATGAACACCGTTTCCTGGTTGACTGCGGCGAAGGCACGCAAAGACAACTATTGCAATCGGGCACGGGTTTTAAGAACATCACAAAAATCCTGCTTACACACGGGCATCTCGATCACATCCTGGGGTTGGGCGGATTGCTCAGTACATTCCTGAGATGGGAAGCCATTGATGAGCTGGATATCTTCGGCGGGCGCGCTACATTGGATCGTGTTCGCGTGCTTGTGTATGATGTGGTCCTGCGCGGTAACCAGCCTCCCATGCCCCTGCGTTTAACGAGATCAAACCTGGCACCTTCTTTGAAAGCGATGATTTTACGGTTACCGCTTTCTCTGTATCTCATCGCGGACCTGATTGTTTGGGATATGTATTTGAGGGGAAGGCACGCCGTCCCTTTCTGCCTGAAAAGGCGGATGAACTCGGAGTCCCTTTTGGACCTGAACGCCGCGAGCTTGTCAATGGAAATGGCATTACCCTGCCAGACGGTAAACGCATCGAACCAGACGATGTGCTGGGTGCGCTTCAAAAGGGTGTGAAACTTGTCGTTGTGGGAGATACGGGTAAAACAGAAAACCTGCTTGAGGTCAGTAAAGACGCGGATGCCCTGGTGATCGAGTCCACTTATCTGGAAGAGGAAGTCCGAAATGGCAAGCCAATTCTCGCATCTGACCGCGCGTCAAGCTGCGGAACTGGCTGTAAAAGCCGGAGTTAAGAAGTTGATCCTGACCCATATCTCACGCAGATACCGTGCAAAGGATGTGATCAAAGAAGCCCAAGCTATTTTCCCGAACACGGTGGTGGCAAGAGATTTCGATACATTTCAAATTAAGAGAGACGAGTAATAAGCATGACAGACATAAAAGATTTTACGTTGGGAGTACTTACGTCTGGGGGGGACGCACCCGGGATGAATGCTGCCATCCGCGCGGTGGTACGCACGGCAATGTGGAACAATGCCAGGGTCTTGGGGGTCGCGAATGGTTATGAAGGATTGGTGAATGGCGAGTTTCGTGCGCTGGGAGCACGCGATGTAGGCGGCATATTACAACGCGGCGGCACAGTCCTTCAGACGCGTCGAAGTAAACGTTTTCAGGAACCACGCGGACAGCGTGAGGCGATCCGCCGCATGAACGAAGCTGGCATGAATGGGTTGATCGTGATCGGTGGAGATGGTTCCCTGCGCGGCGCACATGCGCTGTCTACACAGGGCATTAAAGTAGTCGGCATCCCTGCCAGTATTGATAACGACATCTGGGGCAGTGACATCGCCATCGGTGTGGATACTGCGTTGAACACCATCATGGAAGCCGTGGATAAATTAAGAGATACAGCCTCTTCCCACGGTCGCGCGTTCCTGATCGAAACCATGGGACGCAACTCCGGTTATCTGGCTGTCATGGCAGGCATCGTTTGCGGCGCAGAAATCGTTTTAATGCCCGAGGTATCCAGCACAGTGGAGGAGGTTGCACAAGCCGTGGAGGACGCCTACCGACGCGGCAAAACTCACGCGATCATTATCGTTGCCGAAGGAGCGAACATTCATACAACGGAATTGGCGCGCTTTATTGACGAGATGGATGTGGGCTTCGATACACGCGTAACGATCCTCGGTCACATCCAGCGCGGTGGACGCCCCACTGCGTTCGACCGTCTGCTCGCGGCGCGTATGGGTACAAAATCCGTTGAGCTTTTGCTTGCTGATCAAGCAGATGCAATGGTCGGCTTGAATGGGATGGGGATCGTGAAGGTTCCCCTCGAAGAAGTTACCACCCATGAGAGACCCGCGGCATTGGTTTATTACGAAATGGCGAAGATGCTGGCGAGATAATAGGGTATCAGGTTTCAAGTGCCAGGTGTCAGGTAAACCTGGCACTTATCTTTTAATTTCCACAAGGAGAATGGAATGGCTATGATCTCACGATTTGAAGATATACAGGCATGGCAGGAAGCTCGTCAACTGGTGAAGATGATATATAAACTCACCAACTCCGGCACAGTAGCAAAAGATTTCGGTCTTCGCGACCAAATTCAGCGCGCATCTGTTTCAGCAATGACCAACATTGCAGAAGGCTTCGATTGTGAATCAAAACTTGAATTCGCACGCTTTCTGGGAATTGCAAGACGGTCAGCCGTAGAGGTTCAATCCCTGCTCTATACAGCATTCGATATAGAATACATTACTGAAACACAACTCAAAGAGTATTACGAACAGGCACGAAAGACCAAGGCGTTAATCGGTGGCTTCAAACGGTCACTCAAAAAATAACCTGACACCTGAAACCTCGCACCTGACACACTAAATCATCGTTGGTTCTTCGTACACGCCGAACACTTCCTTCATTACCTGGATGATCTCCCCCAGCGTTGCATAGGCATGGACAGCCTCCATGATATGCGGCATCGTATTCTCCGTACCTTCCAACGCCATGCGAAGACGATCCAGCGCCTGGCCGACCCGTCCATTATCACGCGTCCTGCGGACTACTTCGAGCCGCTTCACCTGTCTTTCATAACCGGTTGGATCCATCTCGAGGATCGGGATCGTCAACGGTTTCTTTTCTGCATAGGCGTTCACCCCGACAATTTTTCTGACGCCCAAATCGATCTCTCGTTGATAACGATACGCCGCGTCGGAAATCTCACTTTGGAAGAATCCCTTTTCAATGGCAGGGATGACCCCTCCCAATTCTTCGACGCGGCGGAAATAATCATATGTCTGCTCTTCGATGCGGTCGGTCATGGCTTCGACGAAGAAACTGCCTCCCAGCGGATCAACCGTGTTCGTCACACCAGACTCTTCCGCAATGATCTGTTGCGTGCGCAGGGCAATTGTCACAGCATGTTGAGACGGGAGCGCCAACGCTTCATCGAGTGAGTTGGTATGCAAACTCTGCGTGCCACCCAGGACAGCGGCTAGAGCTTGAAGAGCCACTCGCACAACGTTATTCTCCGGTTGTTGCGCGGTCAGTGAAACGCCAGCCGTTTGGGTATGGAAACGGCACAACCATGAACGTGGATTCTTTGCCCCAAACGTTCCTTTCATCTCGCGCGCCCAAATACGACGTGCAGCGCGATACTTGGCGATCTCTTCAAAGAAGTCGTTATGTGCGTTGAAGAAGAACGAGAGGCGCGGCGCGAATTCGTCTACATCCATGCCGCGGGCGATGCCCCAACGCACATATTCAAGTCCGTCGCCCAAGGTAAACGCCAATTCCTGCGCGGCAGTGGAACCCGCTTCACGGATATGATATCCGCTGATCGAAATCGTATTCCATTGCGGGACTTTTTGCGAGCCAAATTCCATCGTATCCACAACAAGTCTCATGGAAGGTTCAGGCGGAAAGATATATTCCTTTTGTGCGATGAACTCTTTGAGAATGTCGTTTTGGGTGGTGCCGCGCAATTGATCGGGACGAATACCTTTGTTTTCTGCCGCGGCAATATACATCGCCCAGATGATCGCGGCGGGCGAGTTGATCGTCATGCTGGTGGATACCTTGTCCATGGGGATACCGTCGAACAGAATTTCCATGTCTTTCAAGGAAGAAACTGCCACGCCGCATTTGCCGAACTCTCCCAGGGCTTCGGGCTGATCGGTGTCATAACCCATCAATGTTGCGAGATCGAACGCGATGGATAGACCTGTCTGTCCCTGTTCCAATAAATATTTGAAGCGTTCGTTCGTTTCTTCCGCCGTGCCGAAACCGGCGAACATTCTCATCGTCCAGAGTTTGGAGCGATGAAGCGTCGGGTGGACTCCGCGCGTGAAGGGGTACTCACCGGGAAGTCCAAGAGAGGCGGCGTAGTCGTTGTCCGCCACATCCAGCGGTGTGTAGAGTCGGTTGACAGGTTCGGAGGAGGTCGTAATGAATTCATCAGCTCGTTCAGGCAGGGACGCGAGCGCTTTGCTCAGGCTGGTCTCTTCCCATTGTTCCAGCGCATCCTTTAATTCGTCAAGTTTCTTTTTATCGTACATGGCAGCTCCTTTAGCGTACGTTAAACAAAGACAGTTGCATTATACTTTACTGGTATACTCCGCCTCGAAAAGGTAAATCATGGCCCGTTTTGAAATTGATGTTGACCCGTGCGACCACCTCACTTCCGATGCCATCGGCAGACCCGGTCAGCGTGTGTTTTATTTGCAAGCTTATCAGGACCAGCGCACGATCACAGTGATCATCGAGAAGGCACAGTTGCATTCACTTGCCATCGGCGTGGAACAATTCCTCGCGCAGATTGACGAACAGAACCCGGACCTCTCAGAAGCCTCAGGCGATTATGTGGAAGACGTGATGCGCATCAATCCGCCGGTTGACCCGCTCTTCCGCGTCGGCGAGGTTGGGCTGGGTTATGACAAGGAACGTGACAAGGTCGTTTTGTTCGTGAAGGAATTGTTGACCGAAGAAGATGACCCCGAAGTCTGCGGCGGTTGTCCGCTTTTGGGCTTCTCGGTCCCAATTGCGGATGCTGGCGCGTTGGGGCGTGGAAGTCGTCTCACGCGGACGTCCCGTCTGCCCGCAATGTGGACAGCCCGAAGAGCCCGAAGGTCATTTCTGCCCGAAGAAGAATGGGCATATGCATTAATTTTTGAACGTTTACAAGTTTGCATGTTGAAATGTTTAACTTGCAAACCTGCCAACATGTAAACGATGAATAACTCAATTCCCTTGCAAACAGTCTTACAACACGGCGACCTTGAACTCAAAGGTCAATTTACGCTTGGCTCGAATTACACTTTCCTCGCTGAAGTTACATATCAAGACAAAACCTATCCAGCCGTATACAAACCCACGCGCGGCGAACAACCTCTGTGGGACTTTGAAGAAAGCACACTCGCCTTACGTGAGGTCGCGGCGTATATTGTAAGTGAGTCGCTGGGTTTTCACATCGTCCCTTTCACCACGCTGCGCGAAGACGGTCCCTATGGTGCGGGTTCGCTGCAACAGTACATCGAATACGATCCTGAATATCATTACTTCAACTTTTCGAGCGAAGACAGAGCGCTTCTCAAGCCTGTTGTGCTCTTCGACTTGCTGGTCAACAATGCAGATCGCAAGGGCGGTCACGTTTTTTTCGAGAGCGATACGCACAAACTCTTCGCCATCGATCATGGCATCTGCTTTCACGAAGATGACAAACTCCGCACTGTGCTTTGGGATTTCGATGGGCAACAGATTCCAAACGACTTGAAGTCCCGCCTCTCTCTTAACGCAAGCCTGCTCACTGATCTTGAGCCTTATCTCAGCCCGAGCGAAATCTCCGCACTCTGCACCCGCGCGGAAATGATTATTAAAGAGGAACTTTTCCCCGCCAGCCGCGTGACCGCCGTGCCATGCCCTGGCCGCCGTTATAAAACACTATCCGTCATTGCGAGCGAAGCGAAGCAATCCCCAACTATGACGGAGATTGCTTCGTCGCAACGAACGCTCCTCGCAATGACGAAACATAGGAGAATCATATGACCCATTACAACCTCGCCTTCATCGGATTCGGAAACGTCGCACGCTCATTGGTTCGTCTGCTCGAACGCAAAAGCGATTTGATGAAATCCAAATATGACATTACCTATTCTGTCACCGGCATCGCGACGGGAAGTCATGGCTTCGCTGTCAACCCGAACGGACTTGACATCAACAAAGCCCTCGAACTTGTCGAGAGTAAACAATCCATCAATCCACTCTCCAATTCTCCAGTCTCTACTTCTCTTGAAGTCATCCAACAATCATCTGCCAACGTCATGTTCGAGAATTCTCCTGTCAACACCCAAACGGGACAACCCGCCATAGACCACATCCGCGCCGCGTTGGAGTTGGGGATGCACGCTGTCACTGCCAACAAGGGACCCGTTGTGCATGGCTATCGAGAGTTAAAATCGCTTGCGGAGTCGAAGGGAAAAAAGTTCAGGTTTGAATCTGCTGTCTTGGGAGGCGCACCCGTTTTCTCGGTCATGCGTGAGGCGTTTCCTCTGGCGGAGCTGGCATCCCTCAAAGGAATCTTCAACGCCACGACGAACATCATCCTATCGAGGATGGAGAACGGCGAGTCCTATGAGGATGCGGTCAAGTTCTGCCAATCCATTGGCGTGGCAGAGACCGACCCCACCAACGACGTGGACGGCTGGGACGCGGCGATCAAGGTCGCGGCGCTGGTCACTGTATTGATGGATACGCCGATGACGCCGCAACAAGTCAACCCGACCGGCATTCGCGGCATCACAAGTGAGATGATCGCCAGGGCAAAAGCTGAAGGCAAACGTTATAAATTGGTCTGTTCTGCTGAAAAGGCTGGGGAGAAAGTGACATGCAAGCGTTGCGCCCGAATTGGTGGATGCAACCTCACCTCTATATGGAATGATGAACTCCAGCACCGGCGTCACCTTCCGTACGGATGTGATCCTCGATTACTCGATCACGCTATCAGAAAAACCAGGTATGCAAGGCGGACCTGGTGAAACGGCGTATGGCTTGTTTGCAGATTTTGTGAATTTGGCGAAGTAACGAGCGCGAGTGCGTCGCACTAAACTCGATAAGTTGTAACTCACCCTGGGATTAAACTGATTAAGGAGATTCGTCTATTCTGGCAGGTGCGACGCACCCTCCTCATGATTCATACGTCCAGCCATTGTTTCTTACCCACTGTAGAACCTCATCACAGGTTTCTTCAGGCGTCTTGTCCCTGGTGTATACAATATGTTTGGCAAGATCATAATTCGAATGGTGACGGATGAGATGCTCATTTACCTCGCGTTGATCGTCTGAACCATACGTGTTGCGGGCATTTAAGAGAGCAATCGATTCGTCGATGTTGGGCGATGGTATTAACAACACAACATGCGGATACGGAGCCAGCAAATCATTCACCTTTTTGAAAAGATTGTTATCTTCGTATACGGAGAAACTTCCGCCCAGATCAAAGACACATTCCCTGTAATCCTCAAATAACCTTTTGACTGCGTATGCCTCGAAGGGCTTCCAATAGCGGTATAAAGCCCAAAAGCCGCCCTCTGAAATCTTATCCCTGGCAATGCTGCGGTCATAGCCGATCTCTTCAAAATACAGCCAACGTAATGTGTCCATGGAGCAATGCGGCAGCATGGTTTTTTGATAGATTAGTTCGGCAATGGTGGTTTTGCCGCTCCCAATGGGACCGATGAGTATGATTTCAGAATTCATGCCAACAGACGTCTCCTGCCATTTCGCTTTGTATATACTTTCATTTGGATGTTGAGAATTCGACGAATTCAACTGACAATAACAAGATTTCGTCTGTCTTTAACCGATTGAATCGTGAATGCAATATTTGAAATGGGAACACCCAGTCTCTCTTACCGTTTCGGTATTGTTCCAATCCATCCTCAAAGATACCTTCCGTGCGTTTCAATGGGGTAAAATCTGGCTGTCAGGAATTGAGCTCAGATTTGCGGAGGGTCTTTCGTAATGCCGATCACCAAACAACGCGCACTGGATTATGTCCAACAGGAATGGGGGACCTACATTGAACGCTTCCAGCGCCTGCCAAAGAATGAACAGGATGCACGCGTCAAGCAAATGGGATATGAAGAGTTTCGCGATATGCTGGCACACATCCTTGCCTGGTGGGAGGAAGGCATGCGTATCATCCTCTCCATCGCGGAAAACCGTGAGGTCGAACGCAAAAAATATGACTTTGATGTCTTCAACGCAGAGGCGGTTGCGAAATACAAATCGTGGGATCCAAATGAGTTCCTGGCTCATTTTGAGAAAACCCGTCAGAAAATGGGAGCAGACCTAAAGTCCATGCATGAGGCGGTGTACGAAAACCGACGCGTCGAGGCCTGGCTGCACGCGGTCATCCTTCATCACGCACGCGAACATCTGGTCGCAATCAGTCGTTTCCTCGTGATGGACCTGCTGAAGAATGAGTGGGCAACCTATATCGAAGATTTTGAACATCTTGATGATGAAAAGAAAAAGGAGTTTTTATCGGAACAGGGCTTTGAAAGTTTTCACGACTTGCTTGCGCACATTATCGGCTGGTGGGAGGAGGGCGCCCGCATCATTATGGGTATTCTTGATTTGCCCGCCTTCATGTGGGAGAGTCATGAGACCGACTCCTACAATGCAGAGTTGAAACAAAAATATTCGGCCTGGTCTGACGACAATCTTTTCAAACATTATGAAACTGTGCGAAAAGCGTTATTGGACTTGATCGCCGACCTGCCTGCCGATGCCTTTTTGAACAGGGATATCGAAGGCTGGCTTAAGGATGATGTGGTGGAACATTATGATGAACACCCGCTCCCAAACTGATGCTTCGCCTCATGCCTGCGCCCAAACTTGATTCTGGTGAATGAGTATGGACCACACTGTTTACCTTTCCCTCGGCTCCAACCTTGGTGACCGCTCCGCAAATTTGAAGCAGGCCATCTCCTCCCTGCGCCCCCAAATGGATGTAAAGACAAAGTCAAAAGTGTATGAGACGCCTCCCTGGGGATATACAGAACAGGGAAATTTTCTCAATCAGGTTGTCAAAGTAAATACATATCTTGAACCCGAACCCCTGCTCAAACACCTCAAGCGGCTGGAGATTGCGCTGGGCAGGAAAGCGACCTTCCACTATGGACCGCGCCTGATCGATATGGATATTCTCTTTTATGATGATCTGGTTTTAGAGACGCCTCGGTTGGTTCTTCCGCATCCACATGTGCACGAGCGCGGCTTTGTGTTACTTCCCATGATGGATATTGCTCCCGATCTCGTTCATCCTGTTCTGGGGAAAAGCGTCCGTGAGCTGGTATCGTTATGTGATTTGAGCGGAATTGAAGAATATGCAAATACCGGCAAATAGCAGAGGGTATAATCTCATCATATTCAACCGGAGGAACTGACATGACCGATATAAAACCCCTGAACTGGACTCCCAAACCCGGAGTTGGCTTAAGCGTCGTACGCCGCGGAGATGGCGGCATGACATTAACGTTCACAGACCTTTCCGATGCCACGCTCAACAATTGGCGCGAGTTCGCGATGGAACACCTGCTCGGCGCGGACCGGCGCACGCGCAACTTATATGACCTGCGCGCCGTAAAAGACATTCCTGAAAAAGCGATCCGCATGGCGGTGGAGGCGAACAGCGACCCGTCTGCGCGCAACATCCGTGTGGCGGTGGTGGTGGCGGATGAAAAGGTCGCCAATGCCGTTCGTGATGTAGGTTCACTGGCGCTGGCTGGCACGGCCTCTGCCATGAAGATCTTTACCGACATGGACGAAGCCGAAAACTGGCTTGCGCGTCCATTGGATCAGATACCGTAGTAATCACTTGTCATTGCGAGCGAACATAGTGAGTGAAGCAATCTCCTAATAAGTTGGGGATTGCTTTAGTTTTGGTGCAAAACTCAGAAATAACGTTGAACGATTGGATTGAATCAGTGTTTTGCACCGAATGATATTTTGAATTTTCGTACCTTTAACAAACGAATAGCTCCAATTGTTATGTTCGTCCGAGCACCGCCAGATTTCCAGCGATCACTCCCCAGCCAACCCAGCTTGGAAGCCTGTTTCCCCATGATTTAGGCAGCGACCCAACCCATGAGCCCGTTTCAAGACACTGATGCGACCTTCCACACCGGCATGCCAGTGACGACCTTTCACGAACCAGGCCTTGTGTTCATGCTTTATGCGAGCCTTGGAACGGTAGCCCCGTTTCGGGATGACCACATATCGAACTCCCAGATCATGAGCCAACTTTTCATTGGGGTCAGAGGATAGACCTCGATCCGCACTGGCCTGAAGAGGAGGATGCTGGAAGGTTTTGATGTGAGCCTTCAAGCTTGGCTTCCATTGTTTTTCATCACTCGGGTTGCCTTCCAGAATACGGTAGTGACTGATGATGCCACCTTCGACTTCATTGAGCCAGAGCTTGTGTCCGTATTCGACTGGTTTCGCTTCCTTGCCGCGACGATGATATCGGTATGTTCTTCAAAGATAGAGACGATCTTTTCTGCGGCAGGCACCTGCTCGCCCTCCATGATCCGACGGGTCGCTTGATCGATCACCTGTCGGGCAAGCGGGATAAAATGCTTGAGCGTCTCAGCCAAGCGCTTCGCTTTTTGTTCGGATTGCTTCTGCAATTGCTTTTGGGTTTGAACCGCCCAGTCAATGGTTTGCTCGGTCATCTCGAGTAGATTCTCGTATTGTTGCCTGCCTGCTTCTTGGGCTTCCTTTTTCTTGCTGCGCAAGGTTTCACCGATCTTGTGCGCGAACCCTTTCGCATTCTGCGTGAAATCCTCAAACCCATCCTGAACTTTCTTCCCGGCAGTCTTCAAGATCGTTTGACCACGAGCCACAGTGCGCGCCAGGACCCGCACACTATCGGCCAACAGACGACCGTCACTGGGCGGTCGAATATTGCTCTCCACCACCGTCCCGTCGGTGCGCATTTTCCGACCACGGGTCACCTTGCGCTCGATCGCCAATTGCATGATCCGTTCATTGAATTTCTCCAGCGTCTTGGGTTTGATCAGATTTGCCCAACGGATCAGGGTTGTGTCATCCGGGACTGCATTCAGATACACCCGGCAAAATTGTCTCAATCTCAGACTGTCGCTCACTTGCCGTTCCGTCTCTTCATAGCTGGTTGCCATACAATCGTTTCACCACCAGCATCCGCAAGATCACATCCACGGGTGTTGAGTTCCTTCCCGTTTGAGTTGTCTTCGGCCTGTCTTTGGGAAAGATCCTTCTTGATCAGACGATACAACTTCTCGTCTTCCAGATAGCCATCGATCTTCTCCAGTTCTGGAGAAAGATTCGGAACGTATCCAAGAATTTCTTCAAAAAGCTTGTCAAGCGGGTAATGTTCACGTAACATTGGAGTGCCTCTGCGGTTTAGGTTTTGGTTTGATCACCTTCCTTGTACCAAAGAGGCTTTTCGTTTGTCAATTGTTAATGTGCTGCGGTGCGCCTTTTGCACCAGAAACTACCCTAACGGGCATATTTATGAAATCCCTCCAAATTGGCAACCACCTTTTTAAATGGGGTTCCCGCACGTATGTGATGGGAATCCTCAATATCACGCCGGATTTGTTTTCAGGGGATGGACTGATATCGTCGCATGGAAACAAGCTCGAGCAATCATTGCGGCAGGCGAGAACTTTATCAAGCACGATGTCGACATCCTGGATGTAGGCGGTGAATCGACTAGACCCGGCTCACAACCCGTCAGCGCAGGAAGAGATCGAGCGCGTCATTCCAGTCATTGGGGCGATTGCCAAAGAATTTCCCGAAGCGATCATTTCCATTGATACGTATAAAGCCAAAGTGGCGGAGGAAGCCTTCAAGGCGGGCGTGCATATTTTGAATGATGTGTGGGGTTTCGAGCGGACCCAGAGTTGGCGGGCATCGCGGCGAAGTATAAAGTCCCTGTGATTTTGATGCACAACCGCAGCAACCCGGCGAGCGTGGAAGTGCGCAAACAGTTGGGCAACGCCTATATCGGTTCGGAATACAATGACCTGCTCGAAGACGTGAAGCGCGAACTCCTCGTCAGTGTGGAGTTGGCGAAAAAGGCTGGGATCGAGGAAAGCCATATTATTCTGGATCCAGGCATCGGCTTTGGAAAGACGCGTGAGCATAACCTTGCGTTGATCAACAGACTCGATGAAGTCCGCGCGTTGGGGTATCCCGTACTGTTGGGTCCATCCAGAAAATCATTCATCGGCTTTACGCTTGACCTGCCCGCGGAGGAAAGAGTTGAAGGCACCGCCGCGACCATCGCCGTAGGGATCACGCGCGGCGCGGACATCATCCGCGTGCACGATGTCAAGGAGATGAGCCGCGCGGCAAAGATGACGGATGCGATCGTACGATAAATAACCCGTCATTGCGAGAAGGGCGTAGCCCGACGAAGCAATCCCCATGACGAACAGGAGATTGCTTCGGGCGGAAGAGCATCGCCCTCGCAACACTTGCACCTGGTGCAAGTGCAGGTGTGACGGAGGAGACGTTATGTTCAGCGATTACGGAAAAGAATTATTACGCACAGGCATCATCGAAGCGAAGGCGGGACACAAGGAATCCGCGCAGAGCTACCTTGACCGCGCCATTTATTCGAGCAGTGACAACGATGTGATGGCGGAAGCCTGGTATTGGATGAGTCAGGTGGTGGACGACGCCGCGGAAAAGCGCAAGGCGGTTGAGAACTGCCTGGCGCATGACCTGCAACATGCACGCGCGCGCAAGATGCTGGCGATACTGGATGGCAAACTCAAAGCGGACGAGATCGTTGACCCCGACCATCTACCGCCCGCGCCGGAGGGATTGCGCGAGGCGAACGCGGACCGTTTCATGTGTCCCAAGTGCGGCGGGCGGATGAGTTTTTCTGCTGACGGTCAATCACTCGTTTGCGATTATTGCACGCGCGGTCAGGCGATCGGCTTTTCGTCGCAGTCTGCCGTTGAAGAGGATTTTATTACCGCGATGGCAACCGTACGCGGACACGGCAAGCCGCTCAACGAACAGGTCTTCCATTGCGAAGGCTGCGGCTCCGAGTTCCTTCTTCCACCCGATCAAATCTCAGCCAACTGCGTATATTGTGACTCACCGTATGTGGTGAGTCTTGAACATACAAAAGACCTGCTCGCGCCGGACGGTATTCTGCCGCACAAATTCAACCAAGGGCAGGCGACCCGCTTGTTGGTCAATTGGGTGGAAGGCAACAAGATCAAGCCCGAAAAGAAGGTCGATCTGCCGCGCGGACTCTACCTCCCATTATGGACGTTCGATATCAGCGGCGAGATCGATTACACCGGCGAGATCGTCGTGCAGGAAAACGGCTTGATACGACATGAGCAGCAAAAGGTCAAGCGCGTTTCGGATAAATATCCCGTGCTGGTGGATGACCTGCCGATTCCCGCCTCACGCAAGCTGTCTGCTGTTTTCTTGAGGCTGATCCCCACCTTTGAGTTGACCTCCACCAAACCCTACGACCCGCGCTTCCTGGCAGACTGGCCCGCCGAAGTGTATGACATCCCCATGGCGGAGGCTTCGCTGGATGCGCGCGGACAGGCGTATGCGAAGTGCAAAGAGGAACTTGGTTATCGGCTTTCACCGATGCGGATCGTCCATTCGTCATCGGCAAAGATGGCGATCGAGTTGTTCAAGCTCGTCCTGCTCCCGGTGTGGATGACCGAACTGCCCTTCAACGGACGTGAGCACCTCGTCCTCATCAACGGACAGAACGGCATCGTCGCCAGCGACCTGCCCAATAATAAAAAGCAGAAGGCTGGCGGCGGGTTGATGGAGTTCTTGTCTGATTTGTTGGAGGATTAGGTTTCAGCCCAAATCCGTTGGTTGAGTAGGCGGTGCTCGTCCGCCGTATCGAAACCAACAGTTATAGGAATTGCTTTGCTTATTGGTGGTTTCGACTGCTAGCGCTCAACCACCGAAATGCACCAAATAAGGAATATTGAACATGAAAGTAAAAGACCTGCTAACTCTTTTATCTAAAATGCCCGCAGATGCAGATGTAGTCGCCAAGGGATACGAAGGCGGCGTGGACGATATCGTAAATGTTCAATTGGTGAAACTCAAGAGGGACGCACATGATGAATGGTATTACGGCAGACACGAGATCAAAGAAGATAGCGATATTCAAGCAGTATTTATTCAGAGGGAAGAGCGTGAAGAAAGGAAATAATAGCGAACAAATATCTATGTGCGCCTTCGTGCCTTTTCAACAGCGGACGTAACGTCGCTTTTTTTCAACCCCGTTTCCTTTGCCTGCTGGCGCGCCTGCTTGATCAGCGCATCAAACTCATTCATGTCAGGCGGAGTAACAATCTTTAGAATCACAACATCCGCATCGCCGACAACGAGAAACTGTGCTCCCTCTTTTAGATCGAGCCGTTTGCGAATGGATTCGGGAATCACAACCTGTCCTTTGGATGACATGCGGGTGGTTGCCAATGTTTCCATGGTTTTCTCCTTTTCTTACTGGTAAGATTATAACATGAGAACAGTATTCCTCCTAAACCGAACCCATCAGCCTTCGTAAACCCTCCTCACCTCACAGCGACCTTCCTCGGCTCTCTCAATTCATGTTCCCACACGCGGACCACTTTCCACCCAAGCTTCCGCAATTCCCTGTTCACGAATTTATCCCTGTCCTTGTTGGCTTGTATCAAGCACGATCTAAAATATCAAACTCTTTCCAACCCCGTTGAACAATCAATTCAACATCATTCAAGAAATCAGAAATTGAGCGGTTTAGATTGTCAGTTGGGTTTTCCTCGCAAAACTCGACATGATCGAACTCATGGTAGCAATGATCAAACTTTGTAAACTTCCCCTCTAAAAACAAGAACTTTTCTGGAATAGAAATTTGGTGGGCAATAAATAACTTTTCTGGCAGAAAAGCATTAGCCAATCTATTTTCAATTTCATCCAAAGTTAGTATGTCTGGATTTGCAAAGATCACATTGCCCCACGATTTGTAATTTGCACCATCTCGGTAGAGATAATTGAATTTAATGCTTCTCGCGTTCAAAAAAGATCCTGTTGTGAGATTTTAAAAATTTTTGGTCAGGTAAAAATCTGGATGGTTTGATAATCTCTGCTCCGTCATATCGCAAAAGAAAATCTTTGACTGCGTCACTCGCCTTTGCTTTCTTAAGTGACTTTGAGATTTTCACGACAAATTCAGGCGTTACTGTTATCAAGTATCTGTCAAAGGCTCTGTCATGGAATACGTTGAGACAAAGACCATTTCTCGGATTTACCTGATTGTCTTTATCTTTTGACCACGGAATGATATGGCTTGCATTCAACAATTCGGGAAGTTCCAAACCTGTTATACAACACTTGAAATCGTATGCCGCAAGTACAGCTTTTCTGAAAAAGCTCTGATTCACACGAACTTTGACAAGTGTTTCTCTTTCTTTGCCCACTTTGGGTAAATCAACTGTTTCGATTTCCGTTATATCTTCAACTTGTTTGCCAGTTCTTTCTGCTAACAACTTCTCACTTTCAAAAGCGAGCCTGTCCCAATCTCCTACAAAGTCATTCCAAACTTCTACGTCTAATTTACTTCCATGTGAAGCGCCTGCAACATTCCTATCCTGCAAAGAAGGGTCAAGTCTTGCAAAGTTTGCAAGTTTCCATGAAACAGCCGAAGGAGTGCGATCCAAAACCTTTGCAAGTGAAATGATTTTTGGATTGTAACTACTCAGCCTAAAGGTGAGACAAAACTGGGTAAGTAAGGAGTGCCCATGAAAGCAAGGCGCAAAGCCGAGAGAGCCATCTGTCCGTTCTTGCGAGCCGTGGAAAGATAAGTGCGAATGCGGCAAAAGATACCAGCGCCGTCTTCGGATCGAAAGCAACCCGAGACTTTTTGCTTGACTTTCATCATGCGCAAGTCACGCTCGGATTGATTATTATCAAACGGCACCTTAAAATCGGTCATAAAAGCCAGCACAGCCGCTTTATGTTCTTTAAGTCGCAGCAAGAGATTGCACGCTGGACTTTGTTTCAATCGGCCTCGTTGTCCAGGCTTTCGACGGGTTGCATTTGGCGGAGGATTGGCTCGTAAACCTTGTTGGATCAACTTGTCATATTGGGCGAAATAGATTGCCTTCTGTCTTTCGCTTAACTCTGTTTGCTGATCTCTTTGAACGGTCTCTACTTTTTTCTTGATCTTCAATAACAAGGCAACTAAAGGCTCAATCCATTTTTGCGGATACCGTTCCTGTAAGAAAAGCAACACTCTCAAATGATGAGCATTGCACAAGGCGTGCTGAAAATCATACTGAAAGTACGAGGGTAAATCGTCATGCACCACTCGTCCTTTGAAACGCGGCAAGATATTCATTGCATCCATTGCGATTTTTCCGCGTTTTTGATGATAGGCATAATGTGTCAGAAAAGTTGTGCCTGTGGTTTGCAGCCAGTATAGTTTTCCGCCAATGCGCACGCCCGTTTCGTCATTACCGATGACTTCCTCAAGTAGGCTCAGGTGTTCCTTAATTGCCTCGGTCACAGGCGTTACGAGTTCTGCCGCTTCTGCCCCCGCTGCATAGATCGTCCCTTCGGCTGGACGATGACCATAGAATTCTTCAAACACATCACAGGTCCGTTTCAAGGGAATGTGTTGCTCATGGTTCAAGTAGACCATCTGCGACTTTGCTTCCGTTCCATATTGCACCGCCTGCTTCACTTCCTTCGGGAATTCGGCTCGCGTTTCTTTCCCGCAACAAGGACATTGCTTGACCTGCGCTTGATGTTCAGTCACTTCCATCTGGACCTTCGGCAAGTCAAATACTTGCCGCTTTTCAACCCACTCTACTTTTTGCCGCTTCAACGATTTCTGGCAATGGGCGCAGTGAGCAACCTTATATTTCTTGATATGGTCGGGCTTTTTGACCATCTCTAACTTATAACCAGCGTGCCCTTTTTGTCCGCCGCTTCTTTTCCGGCTTCGTTTTCGCAAACTGCGCGGTGCAGGTTTATCAAACCCATCACTGGATGGCGGTTTCCCGCTATTGCGGCTGTTTTTTGCAAGTTGATCTTCCAACTTTTGTATCCGCTCTGCCAGAGCACCGATCGTGTCTTGAAACAATTTCAACACTGCTTCTTTTCCCTCTTCATACGCAGCCTTGATTTCTTTTTCATTCGGCAGTCGAATTGGTTCCATGACCTTGATTGTCTCTGCCTTTCTTGTTTTTGGCAACCCTTCATGTAAAATTCACTGTGTAGTTACTTTGATTACTAATATGGATTGTTCCAAATGGAATTTTGCAGTACAGATTGAAGGCAATTATCAATTCTTCACGTGTCCATTTGTTTGATGGCATAGTTCCTCGCTTTGTTGAAAGCGATTCTACACCATGCCCATCTCAAAGATAATACCAAATGGACAATAAATCTACACACTATGAGTAACATTCTTCAACTCGCTGGTTGAGTAGCCTTGAGCGTTCTTGGCGAAAGGCGTATCGAAACCAGCAATAACCACATCTGTTTTGCTTACTGGTGGTTTCGATACGGACTTCGTCCTACTCAACCACCGACCCTTCTTGTTTTCTCTTTTCTCCTTCGCGCACTTCGCGCCTTCGCGGTTAATCACTTTGTGGTCAAATAATCCCATGCCCTCCACCATCCCATCCTGCGCGCATAACATCCCCTTGGGGGCGGTGGGAACGGCGATTAATAAAATAAAACTCCGAGTTTTTCACTCGGAGTTTTTTCGTTTCCCTTTATCCCGCCGCTGGCGAGACTTGATATTCAATTTTGCTTGGCACGGTCACCCTTCGCGATGCATCCAAAATCTCCAGCGAGACGAGATTGCCTTTATCGTCATAATCCAGAATCACACCAGGTTTATCCTCGTCACTCTCGGCAACAGGCGTCTCTGCGAAGATAACAGTTAGAGTATCAGTATCGCGGTCATAAATAACTTTCATGGCTTATCTCCAGTATTTCTCGATCTTGCTTGTTCGATAAACAGTAACAACGTAAGGCGGTTTTCGGTCAATATCCACAAAAACTCGCAGGAGAAAAGTCTTTTGTGGTTCATTCATATCCCGTTTTGCTTGATAAACTGCTCGACCTTCTCGAACCATTTCCGTTTGTTCAGGTTTTGCCAATACCACTTTCACATCTTCCTGACTAATCTCACGCCGAGCCATTTCAGTCAATGCATGGTCGGTGAACACAAATTCATGGATGGGTTCAAGGCTGGGCATATATAATCGAAGTATAGCACAACCCCATTTCTACTTTCTTTCTTCTTTCCTCTTACTTTTCTTCGCACCTTTGTGGTTAAATTGACCCATGCCCTCCACCATCCCCATCCTGCGCGCAAGGCGTGAACGGCGCATCGCAAAGCAACACAAGCACGAAGCCCGCACGCGCAACGCACTGCTCAGCGCGGGGATGATCCTATCCCTGCTCACCGCCGCGCTCATCATCGTGGCGGCGTTTGGTTACGTCAACCTCACGCGCGACCTGCCCTCGCCTCAAATTCTCCCAATCCTCCTCAACCCTCCCAACGGTCTCCTCCTCCAGCCCACGCGCATCACCGACCGCACGGGCGAAAACGTCATCTACACCTTCGCACCCTACGAACTCGCCGCGCCGTTACATTCCCCTCGGCGACAACAATCCGCAATACCTGCCCAAGTCCCTCGCCGACGCGGTCATCGCCCGCTCCGACCCGCGCTTCTGGAGTCACGCCGGCTACGACCTCACCACGATTACCAATTACGAATTACATCCATACCCTCGCCCAACGTCTCGTCTTCGAACTGCTGCTCTTCAACGAACCGCCCTCCCTCCGACGCGCCCTGCGTGAACGCATCCTTGCCGCGCAGATCACCGCCGAATTCGGGCGCACGCAGATCCTCGAGTGGTACCTCAACTCCGCCAACTTCGGTCGCCACGCCTTCGGCGCCGAAACCGCCGCGCAACTTTACTTTGGAAAATCTGCCGCGCAACTTTCAACTTCCGAATCCGCCATCCTCGCGGGCGTCAGCGACTTGCCGAGTCTCAATCCATACGACGCGCCGCAGTACCGCGCTCGAACGGGGAAAAGAAACCATTCGGATGATGTCTACGCTCGGACTTCTCTCCGATCAAGCGGCAGATAACGCCCTTGGAGAATCTCCCTTCTTCCAAACTCCGCCTCCGACTCCGCCGGGAGTTGCTCCTGCCTTCGTCAACCTGCTCCTCGCCCAACTCGATACCCAATTCCCGCGTGAACGAATCGAACGCGGCGGATTGAATATCATCTCAACACTTGATTTTGATCTACAAAAGCAATCATCCTGTGTCACTGCCTTTTACGCCGCACGCTTGGCAGGTTTGCCCGATCCGCTCATCGAATGTGACTTACTGCGATTCCTGTCCGCGTTGCCGCCCGCGCTCAAGGTTCCTGAACTCATCTGCAAGCGCCGTCATCACGAATCCCAAAACGGGACAGATCCTTGCGGTAGTCGGTGAAACGCTTCAGGCGCAGGAAACGCCTCTTGTAAGCGCGCACAACCCCGGGTCCGCGTTGGATGCGTTTGTCTATCTGACGGGATTCACTCGCGGCTTGAGTTCCCGCCTCATTAATTTGGGACATCCCAGGCAAGACATCCGTTCAAAATTTTGACAACGAATATCACGGACCCATGCGTCTGCGTGTGGCGTTGGCGAACGATTATCCCGCGCCTGCCGCGCAAGTGTTTTCGCAAATGGGCGTCGAGAACGTGACGAAGATCGCGAGTTCGTTTGGCGTTTCGCGTGATGAGCAATTGTCGCTGTTGAACGCCGCGGGCGCGTATGGGGTCTTTGCGCAGAACGGCGTGTACTTTGGGCAGAACGTGAACGATGCGTTTACGCCTGTGACGATCCTGCGTGTGGAGGGCGGCGACGGCAGCGTGTGGCTCGATTGGTCCACGCCGCAAGCCAAGCCTGTGGTGACGCCCGGGCTGGCGTATCTGATCAACAACTCGCTGAGCGATGACACCGCGCTCGTGGGCACACTGCGAAGTTCGAATGTGTTAGACGTGGGCATACCCGCCGCCGTGAAGCTGGGACAAACTGAAGACGCGCTCGATACCTGGGCGATCGGTTATTCTCCATTGCGAGTTGTTGCTACATGGACGGGCGCTCGTCAATCTTCCTCATCCACCTGCAGGGGGGACCGAGGGGGGTCGCTGTGTTGTGGAATGCACTCATGCAAATCGCATCACAAAATGTCCCGCCCGAAGATTGGTCACTGCCCGCGGATGTTTCTGTCATCAATGTCTGCGACCCATCAGGCATGTTGCCCACACGCCGAATGCCCGAATTTGGTCAGCGAAGTTTTCCTCAACGGCAACGAACCCATCCAAGCCGATAACATGTATCGCAAATTCTCCATCAACCGCGAGACGAATTTATTGGCAACTGTATTTACTTTGCCGCAACTGATCGAAGACCGCGTGTATCTGGTTGTTCCCCCTGATGCACGTTCCTGGGCTGAAAGCGCCGGTTTGGAAATCCCTCCCGCCTCGTATGATGTCATCCAGGCTCCGCCGATCAACCCCGATGTCAACATCACCTCGCCTGAACTCTTCGCCGAAGTCAGCGGTAATGTGAGCATCACAGGCACCGCGGCAGGGAGAGATTTCGCCTCGTATCGTGTCCTGGTTGGTCAGGGATTGAATCCGCAGGAATGGATACAGGTTGGAGAAGGGACCGAGTCCGTGACGGATGGGCTACTCGCCGAGTGGGATACCTCTGATATAAGCGGGTATTCGCCGTGCAGTTGCAGGTGGTGAGAAGCGATCAGAGAGTTGATAGTGCGATAATTCAGGTTACGGTGAAATAACCAGTGAATACCGCTGGTTGAGTAGTGGCGCCATAAGCGCCACGTATCGAAACCAGAAGGTAAAAAGAAAAAAATTTATAACAAAGAGTGCTTTGCTTACTGGTGGTTTCGATACGCTGCTTCGCAGCACTCAACCACCGAAGTATATATCTTAGGAGAGTTTCATGAACTCAACCAACCTTATCGTCATCGGCTCGATCTGCTTCTCTGCCTTGCTCGTTGATGGGATTCTGCTCGGCATCATCTATGCCACTCGAAGAGGCGTGGCGAAGTCTGCGAATTGGCAGTCCACCATGGGGACAGTGTGATGTCCACTATTGAAGAAGGGCATCGATGTGATGGAGGCTATACGGATTATCCCGTGGTTCAATATTCCTATCAAGCCATGGGACAGGCCTACCAGGAACAAGATCTGCCGGGTCCCAAAGTAGGCGGGTCGGGAGCGCAAAGGTCGTGGCGCGTTATCCTGCGGGCGCACAGGTAATGGTCTTTTACGACCCACAGAAACCCTCCGATGCGGTCCTGGAACGAAACATGCCCGCACATATCAAATGGATGTGGGTGGCGCTGGTGTTGACCGATTTGTTCCTGTGCGGGTTGGGCGGATTTCTCCCGTTCATGTGGTGATGTCAATGAAATAACCCGAGACCGCATTGCATAATTCTCGGAGTTCTTTTTTTATCCCACTTCGCGCCTAGCGACTCCAGAAATACCTGTATCAGACCAGAGTTCCATTGGTTTCAATCCTGTAAGGCTATATTACCGAAATGAAAAGCGGAAACCCGTAACCCCCTGCTACAATTCAGTCAATCAAATCCAAAAGGCAAACCCAACGACCAACGCCTACAGCATAACCATGAAAACTGTTTGACAGCCATGTTGCCGAAATAAAGAGAAATCATTCAACTCCTTTTTGGCGAGCCTGGCAAAAAACCAGGCTCGTTTTTTTGGAACCTTATCATTGTTCGTTCGATAAAGGCAAACCCGTTGAAAAACGGAGGACGCAAAGCCGAGGGTCTAAAACTACGCATGTAGTCATGATAGCCGGGTTGCCGATAAGCGAAATATTCGCTGGTTTATTTTGAGTGTCTTTATCGAAGAGGAGAAATACCTTGACACTCAAAAATCAAATACCCAGAAACAGCCTGAACGTCAGCCTTCTTTTTACGATCTTTATTTCCCTTTTCTTCAATCCGATATCTGTTCTGGCGATGGGAGGGCAATACCCTGCCCGGTTTCACAGAGTTTTCCGAATCTGTTCAAAACGGGAATGCAGATATATTACGCGGCGTATACGTTCCCGACCTATTCGCCCTGCCCATCGTTCAACAGCCTTCCAATAACGCCGGTTATGTCTCCAATCAAGGACGGCGAATTGACGCAGTTCCGCATGGCTTCCAATTATGGGAATGTGGGTTTGCTGGCACACAACCATTTATCCGGCAAATTATTCTCCGATATCGCAGTTGGACAGGAGATCCGTCTGGTGTATGGTGATGGAAGCGTTGAATACTTCGTCGTCACAGAAGTGTTACGCTATCAGGCTCTGCAACCCAACAGCCCGTGGAGCAACTTCCGTGACCTTGAAACCGACGACAAAGCTTATCCGCCGAGCAAATGTTCAAACGTGTCTACTTTGGCGACCGTCACGTCACCTTCCAAACCTGCATCGAACAAAACGGCGAATTAAGTTGGGGACGTCTGTTCATCATCGCCGTGCCCAAAGTGCAAAACGCCAGTTACAATTTCTCAAGTCAATTTATCTCGCAATAGTCTGTCTTTAATCTCATACACATCTGCTGATTGGAATCTTTTTTAACAGGCGGATATTTTTATACAAGGCAGTGACTATTTTCGAGTTGCTCCGGGAGAATTAACCATTATTACTCCCTTGCGGAAAAACAACTTCTGCAATACTGTTGTGTCCAAACCGGATCATCAAGA
>CAVWDB010000021.1:0-772814 GCA_963753655.1 uncultured Chloroflexia bacterium | reverse complement strand
GATTTCCACCACCATTAAACTTCATGGAAAAACTTGAGCTCGTAATATAGAATGTAACTTCTGAGCCAGAGATCTCACCATGGAAGGGTCCAGGGCTGTTGGTGACACAATATAACCCGGGGGCAAAATCCATATCACCTGTCCATGCCACTTTGCTTCCATCTGCTCCAGATTGCGTATACCATTTGCCGCTTGACTGGTACGCTGTACCATTGCAGGTAGGCTGACGAGGGAATAACCCGGCGTAGTCAGAATATGATAATTGAGACGCACCGGTAGACGTTGCTCCGACGTTGACAGTATGGCAACCAAAACCGGTCCCGCCTACCGCGGTGACTGAAGGCGCATTGACCCCGGCACTACCGCCGCATGTAGCAGCGGACGAACTCGAGGAGTTGACAAAGATACCGCCTCCGGTAATATCCCAATTAGGTGTGCCGTGCGCATCAAAGCTGGTTCCTGAGGGTGCAAGTGAAACAATTGCATTCCCATCAAATGGAGATCCTGTGTATGAGCCGCATGAACGCGATGTGGCGGTCACAGCGCTGGTTAATACGTTTCTGCCAAGTACACGGGCAAACGTTGTGTTAATTGTTGAGACAATGTCCACTTTGATTTCCTTGCCTTGAACATTGGCGGGGCAAACCCCGGATGCTACATTGGTGACTGTAATAGTCACGACATTGGTTGCACCATTATTATCATAGCCATTCGAAGTAGCGTGTGCCTGCGCTGTTGTTGTAATGCTCTCACCACGGGCGTAGGCAAGCGCCCCCGCCAGAGCGGCTGTATCTGCCGCGTTCTGTGCATGACGTTTGTCAGATAACAGCCGGCTTCCATCAATGGTGAGAGCGGAAAACGCGACCAGTCCAATCATGGCAAAAGCGATCAATATCAACGCCTGACCCTTTTCTGAAGAATTATGTTTCATGTTGTGCTCCTTAAACAAAATTGAAAATTTCATTCAGTCGCATGACGCAAGGCAGTAGTCCTTGCTACAGCGTGTTACAAACGGTCTTGAAAGGTTTGTTGCCAGATTCCTTTTTTGTAAGGGAATTCGACGGTCAAAAAAACAAGCCTGGTCATTGTGCACCAGGCTCGCGAGGATCAAATAGATGATTGTTCTTCGGGAACCTGGCTGTCATGACTGCCTCTTGCGTGCAGTTTTAGACCCATAGCTTTGCGTCGCCGTTTTTCAACGGGTTTGCCTTTATCGAATGAATGGTAATGTTCCAAAAAAAAACGAGCCTGGTTTTTGCCAGGCTCGAGAAAGAATGAGGTGAGATTTCATCTTCGGCAACCTGGCTGTCATCACTGCACCTGTTTGCAGTTTTAGACCCGTGGCTTTGCGTCCCCGTTTTTCAACGGGTTTGCTATTTCAGACTTAACTATTTGTAGTGTAGCATAGTAGTGGGAGTTTAACGCGCCTTTCACTCAACGTAACATGGAATACAAGACTGTATGAATTACGAATCCATGTAACTTTTAATTTTGGATTGCCGTCACACGGTCATTGATCGGTTTCCTTATTTCATTCCACAGTAACAGATTTTGCCAAATTCCTGGGCTGGTCCACATCCAGTCCTCGGATGGCGGCGATGTGATAGGCAAGCAATTGCAAGGGGAGCACAGTAACGACGGGGGAGAGCATCCAGGGGGTTTCAGGAACCCAGAGCACATGGTCCGCCATGCCTGCCACCAGCTCATCGCCATCTGTCGCCACCGCAATGACAATGCCATTGCGCGCCCTGGCCTGTTGGATCTGTGAGATCATTTTCTCGTGCCAGGGGTCTTTGGGCGCGATGCATAAGACCGGCATGTGTTCATCGATCAGCGCGATGGGACCATGCTTCATCTCACCCGCCGGATAGCCTTCGGCGTGAATGTAGGAAATCTCTTTCAACTTCAGCGCCCCTTCGTAGGCGATGGGCATGTTGATGCCGCGCCCGAGATACAGACAATCGCGGATATCTTTTAAGACCAGCGCAACTTTTTCCACGTCACCGTCACGTTCCAATGTGCGCCCCACCAGATCAGGGATGAGGCGCAGGTCGGCGACGAATGCCTTGCGTGTCTCTTCATTGATCACACCGCGCAAATCTGCCAGCAGGACCGCCAGCATATACTGGTCCACAAGCGGGGCGGTAAAGGCTTTGGTCGAAGCGACACCGATCTCGGGTCCGGTTTGCATCGAGATGAATCCGTCCGCAACGCGCATGGCTTGTGAGCCGATCGCATTCACGATGCTCCAGATAACTGCACCGTTCCGTCGTCCCTCTTCCATGGCTGCGAGCGTATCGGCTGTCTCGCCCGACTGTGAGATGGCAAGTACCACGGTCTTATCGTTTAAGATCGGATCGCTATAACGAAACTCCGAACCGATGACCACTTCCACGGGTATGCGTGCGATCTTTTCAATTAAATATTTCCCAACCATGCCTGCATAGGCAGCCGTGCCGCAGGCGGTGATATAGATTTTTTCGATCTTCCTGGCAAGTTCCTGTGTCAGGTTCAAATCGGGCAAACGGATTTTTCCATGTACGAAATCCACGCGGCCCGCCAGCGTATCGGTCAACGCGCGTACCTGCTCATGGATTTCCTTCTGCATGAAGTGACGATATTCACCCTTCTCTGCCGCGATCGGATCCCAGGCGATGGAATGCACCGCAGGTTTTACTTTTGCGCCATCCAACGTTTCAATGCTCACCGTGTCGCGGGTCACCACAGCCAGCTGCCTTGATTCTAAAAAGATCACGCTGCGCGTATGATCCATAATGGCTGGTGTATCGCTGGCAATATAGTTTTCGCCCTCGCCCAACCCAATGACAACGCCGCCTGCGTTGCCGATGCGTGCTGTGATGATCTTATCCGGTTCGTCTGCGGACATGACCACGACCACGTTGGCGCCTTGAATTTGATTGAACGTTTTGCGCGCGGCTTCCACCAATCCGATGCCCGTGGCAAGATAATGTTCCACAAGATGTACGATGGTCTCGGTATCGGTCTCCGATTGGAACTTGACCCCCTCTGCCATTAACTCATCTTTGAGTTCGAGAAAATTTTCGACGATGCCGTTTTGCACCACGACAACCCGCTTCGTCTGACCGAGATGCGGATGCGCGTTGACCGCGTTCGGCGCGCCGTGCGTTGCCCAGCGCGTATGACCGATGCCCGGCGCGCCGTTGATGGGCGACTTTCCCAGCAGGTCAACCAATTGAGATAACTTGCCCGCGTCCTTTCTCACTTCAAGCTGGTCGCCATCAATGACAGCGATCCCGGCTGAATCATAGCCGCGGTACTCCAGCCTTTTCAAGCCATTGATGATGATCGGCGTTGCGTCACGCGCGCCGATATATCCGACGATTCCACACATTAGGGGTTCCTCCGAAGTAGGTAGTATGTCATTGCGAGAAACATCGCGCTGAGCGGAGCGAGCCGACAGGCGAGTGCAGTCGAAGCGTAGGTATGTAAACGATCACATCTCATAGGAGATTGCTTCACGCCTACACGCTCGCAATGACAGGTTGATTGATATGCCATCCTCTGCATCTTTGTCCGCACGATCACTCGCCCGGCGTTACTGCAAAGTTTTGATTTTCGGAGGGAAAGTTAAAACGGGCTATGGCATACCCGAAGGGCTTCCGCTGAACTGTCGATTTTCCCGCTTTGCGTGGTCTCGATATGTTGTTCGCTATCGCTCACAACTACTCGACCAGCAAAGCGGTTAACTCCATCTCTGCGATGGAGAACCCTTATCCTCGTCATCTTTAGCATTATATAAAAACCAAAGATCATGCGCTGTCTTTCCCAAGAACAAATTGCCGGTTCACCTCCGTGGTCGTTTATTTTGTAAATATCCGAGCGGGATTATAACTGATTTGAAAAACGTATCAGACCGAAGTTCGGTCTGATACGTTTTTGATGGGATGGTATGAATATACTTCAAGATCGGAAAACGGTTTATGGACAGCCAGGTGTCGTTGAGTTCAAAATCGTATCGGTCACAGATGCGGTGAATTGTACGGGGGGATGACATGAACAATGTTGCAAAAGGCATAAAGATCTCATGGTCATATTCTGTACTCACTGTAATTCCATCTCCCACACACGATGTACCAGATGGGTAGGTAATATCAACACCTGATATTGTTGATAGGGTCTGTGATCGGCTGACTTGGCTGCTCCCCATACGCGTTTCTCAATATTGGCTGTATCGGTCGGGTTAAGAGAGCCATACAATGCGCCTTCCTGCGCCGCATCACGTATTTGAATATATTGGAAGAACGCAATGCCAAATTCCACGGCGCCTGCCAATAGCCACATCAGAACAACGATGCTGATGCCCAGCTCGACCAGACTTTGTCCACGTTCGTTTTTATTTCTTTTCATAAGTATCTCTTTTTTCACCGGCGGCTTTATGAGTCGCTGGTGAAACCTATTAATTGTTTGAGTCAATCGCCACACAACCGGGCGTCGAGATGTTGATGTAAATACGCTCTGTGCCATTCCGAATGTCATAACTGAATTTGAATTTGAAAGAAATCGTGGACGAGCCGGTTGGGATGCTGATCGAAGGAGAAGGAGTAATGGTGAAGCTGGCCGCAGTAACTTTGCCGCTCCAGTAAATGGCGCTGTTCAGAGCAGAGTTTTGCAACTCTAATTTTCCATTCCCCCCGTTGCGGCCCGCGAGGTAGTTCCATGTAACCGTAACATCCTGGACCGCCAGAGCAGCGGCAGTTGGGTTATTGATGATCATGCTCATCGTGTTGCCTGAATAGGTTATGGGTCCATGGGATACCTGGGTACAGGATACTGCTGTGGGTATGGTCGTTGTTGTAGGGGGTGGGGTTAATGTTGCTGTAGGAGGCACAGCGCCGCCGCTGCAGGTTGTACCATTCAGTGAAAAACTGGCGGGCGAGGGATTACTACCGCTGTAGGTGCCTTGAAAACCAAAGCTTTGCGTGCCGCCATTTGGACTGATAATATCGGTAAAGGCGGGTATGCCGCTTGCGCTAACAACTCCTCCATTTTGGGTATAGGTGGCATTCCACATATTTGTAATTTGTTGTCCAGCAGTATATGCTCCAGGTAAGCGTCCATCCGTTGATGGCTGTACCGCCGGTGTTCGTGATAACGATATTGGCTGTGAAGTCAGAACCAGATGTGCTGGGTATATAACTCACGTTACAAGAAGGAGGCAGAGGTGATGGGGTGGATGTTTTGGTTGGGCTGGGACCCGGCGTAAATGTCTTTGTTTTGGTAGAGGTGGGTCCAGCAGTCGGCGTCTTTGTTTTGGTGGGAGTAAGGGACGGCGTGAAGGTTGGTGTAAAGGTGGGCGTGGGCGTATTGGTGGGCGTTGGGGTGGCTTTGCTGATCGTAATACCGGTGATGATCGTGCGTGCGCTGGCTGCTGTTTTGACTGCAGTTTTGAACGGGACCAATTTGGGGATGATTGCCTTGAATTGGTAATTTATTGATACATTTACACGCTTGTCATTGCCCGTAATATTAACAGGGCATGAGCCTAGTTGAAGATGTGCGTTGGTCCGCTATCGTATGTGATGGTAATATCTGCATTATTAAACACGTTTAAATAATCCCCTTTTTTCGCGGCTGCTTTGATCCCAGCGCAATCTTGATAGCGCGGTGTCGTGCCGTCTAATCCTACACCGGTTGTCGAACCATAACGGACAGCCTGACGGGTGGCGTTCACAACGGATGAGTAGGTGAAAAGCAATCTGCCCACCTCCAGCAAGCCATAGAGCAGCATGAGTAAAACGGGCAATGCGATTGCAAATTCGACCATTGCCTGTGCCTTGTTCTTCGTGGGGTTCAATGTTTTCGGTTTCATAAACATACTTCCTATTCTCTGGTTCCTACTTAACTATTAGTTTAATGGCTGTGTCGTGTAGTCCAATAAGACATTCGTACTAAAACGCCCCACACTTCTGTAATTATATTATAAAAAGAGCATAGAGGGCGCCAATTATGAGAGAGGGTCCATAAGGGATAAACATCATTAATGCATCTTTTGTATATCGCCTTGAAAAAACAGTTCCAAGTAAGGCTAGGAGGCTGACGGCCCCTCCAACGAGAACGCCAAACGCGATACCGTATAGTATGAGAGGCCAGCCCAGCATTAAGCCAAGTACACCCGTCAGATATACATCTCCACCGCCAAACGCCTCTTCTTCATCATCAATTTGTCCCGCTGCCTGCATCTTGCGGGCACGGAACCGTGCAACCAGCGTGCCGAGTTGGTAAACCAGATACATTACCCCAAATCCAAGCAATCCTCCAAGTAGCGATCTTCCAACGCCAAGCAGCAAGCCATCAACCCTGCTATTAATATAAGTTCCTATAATCAGGCCCAATATTGCACCAGCAAGGCTAGTGGGATGGAGGATCAGTCGGTGTTCGAGGTCAATAACAATAACAATTCCAAAGTAGGTTAGCACGATTATGTCCAGGAAAAATCCAAGTTTTCTTGCTGGAAACAGCCAGAAATATGTGAAAGAGGCGATTGTCAGAAACAATACAAGCCACGTCCGCAGACTCCGATTAGTTCCGCAGTTTCGGCAGGCGCGCAGAGTCAAATAATCCATCCATGAAAACGGAGTTTGACAGTGTGGGCATGCGGGCTGGCTGAAGCGACGTGTATGCGGCAGAACATCTGCCGCGTAGTTCACAAAGAGTCCGGCAATCCAGCCTGACAAAATGGGAATAATTAAAGAAGCATCCATTGCTGTTATTATATTCTAAAGCGTAGGATAAAAATTGCGGTTACCATCGTGTAAGTCAACTGTAATGTCCGCAGGTGCCGAAGGTGCAAATGTTCTTCTTGCCGAAGGTCGCAAACTGCCTTACAATCGCCCCGATATTCCCCTGGAGATGAACATGGAAAAATTCATTATAGAAGGTGGGGTTCCGCTGAACGGAGAAGTAACTCCCGCCGGAAATAAAAATGCCGCATTGCCGCTCTTAGCCGCATGTTTACTTACGGACGAACCCGTCGTTTTGCGAAACGTACCCAAGATCAAGGATGTGAGCGTGATGCGGCACCTCATCGAAAGCCTGGGCGCCCAGGTGGAAAATCTGGATGCCACTTCGTGGCGCATCACCGCCCGGGACCTTCGACCTGCCGACCTCGACCCGGACCTTTGCCGCCTCATCCGCGCCTCCATTCTGGTGGCTGGTCCCCTATGTGCGCGCATCGGTGAATTTAAATTACCTCCGCCCGGAGGAGATGTGATCGGAAGAAGGCGGCTCGATACGCACATCCTTGCCCTGCGCGCGCTGGGTGTGGATGTGAAATACGACCGCGGCTTTTCCTTTCAAGCGGATGATTTACGCGGCGCAGATTTTCTCATGGATGAAGCCAGTGTTACCGCCACCGAAAACGCCATCATGGCGGCTGTGACTGCCAGAGGGGAGGCTGTAATCCGTAATGCCGCGTCGGAGCCGCATGTGCAGGAATTATGTTATTTTCTCAATGGGCTTGGCGCGCAGATCGAGGAGATCGGTTCAAACACTTTACATATCCATGGTGTCCCTAAACTGCATGGCGGCGAATATACGATTGGACCGGACTATCTGGAAGTGATCAGTTTTGCGGGCGCCGCGGCTGTGACACACGGGAATATGCGGATAAAAAATGCAGGCGTTAAAAACCTTAAAATGGTAGGTCATATTTTTCAGCGTATGGGAGTTCGGTGGGATGTGGATGGGGATGATTTGATCGTTCCTCCCAACCAGGAGCTTAAGATCACTCCCGATCTGGATGGCGCCATTCCCGAAATTAAGACAAATGTCTGGCCCGCATTCCCCACAGATCTGATCAGTATCGCCATTACGGTCGCCACTCAGGCGAGCGGCTCGATCATGTTCCATGATTGGATGTTCTCAGGGCGTATGTATTTTACAGATAAACTGGTGGGCATGGGCGCAAAGATCATTTTATGTGACCCGTATCGTTGTCTCATTCAGGGCCCCAATCAGTTATATGGCGAGAATTTGGAAAGCCCTGATATTCGCGCGGGCATGTCCTTGTTGATCGCCGCGCTGGCCGCAAAAGGGAAATCGGTTGTGCGCAATATTAGTCAGATCGAACGCGGGTATCAGGATGTCGATCTTAAATTTCGTGCCTTGGGCGCAAAGATCGAAAGAGTGAACGAATAAGAAGCGTTAATAACTCGCCTTACGTACCATATACGATAAAGGGGCTGTAACGCGACATTTATGTCGCTCTTACGCAAGAAGCGCCTGAAAAGCGAGATAAATCTCGCATTACGACTATTCCTGCGTAAGGTGAGTTACTAAAAAACTAACCAAATTGAAACCCTGATAAAATTCGGCACGGTAAAAAACAACCATAATATGTTGTCTTGATTTTGGAAAGAAATCTCAAGCGAGGAATTACATAAAGAATGTCTGAAAACGGAAATGCAAAACACGTAAAAGTATTGGTATTAGGGTCAGGTCCGACAGGTTATTCTGCCGCCTTGTATGCCGCGCGTGCGGAATTAAATCCTGTGGTGTTGACCGGTATGCAGTTGGGCGGACAAGCCGCATTGACGTATACCATCGAGAATTACCCGGGGTTTCCTGAGGGCGTGGGCGGGGCACAGTTGGGCGAATTGTTCCAAAAACAGGCGGAGCATTTTGGAGCGGTGACCGAGTTTGGTTCAGCAAACGCGGTTGACCTGTCGAAACGCCCCTTCCGGGTGGAAACGGACAGTGGTGAATATCTGGCTGATTCTCTGATCATTGGCACAGGCGCGAGTCCCAATCATCTTGAAATTCCCGGCGAAGTCGAGTTGACCGGACGCGGCGTATCCTATTGTGCCACTTGTGATGGCTGGTTCTTCAAGGATAAAAAAGTTGTAGTGGTTGGTGGTGGGGATAGCGCATTGGAAGAGGCATTGTTCATTACGCGGTATGCTTCTTCTGTGACGATTATCCATCGCCGAGATGAATTGCGTGCGGGAGCAATTTTGCAAAAGCGTGCGCTCGAGCATCCCAAGATCAACTTTCTCTGGAGTACGGTTGTTACCGAAACCGTTGGCACGGATAAGCTCGAAGCGTTGAAACTTAAGAATGTCAAAACCGGCGATGAAACGACCCTTGAAACGGATGGTTTGTTCATCTTTATTGGACATATCCCGAATACGGAAATGTTCAAGGGGCAATTGGAAATGAGCGACCTTGGCTACATCAAAGTGAACGATAAAATGGAAACGAATGTGCCGGGTGTCTTTGCCGCGGGGGAGGCCGGCCGATCCTCATTTTCGGCAGGTGGTCACCTCCGCCGGGATGGGAGCGGCGGCGGCTATCCAGGCGACTCGCTTCCTCGAGGCGGAATCAGGATAAAGGGAAAACGAAGCGAACAGGACTTCCGTGGTTGGAAGTCCTGTTTTATGTATAAAATCTGGTAACATAAAAAGTGACAAAATATACTTTCATCTGGGTTAAGTTTCAGATAAAATGAATAATAAATCTGGAGGAGCCATGAAAAAAATCTCGATTATTGGCGCGGGGATGACGGGCGCTACCACCGCTCACTGGCTGGCTGAACGCGAACTTGCTGATCTTGTTTTGGTGGACGTTGTGGAAGGAATGCCTCAGGGGAAGGCGCTTGATCTGGCGGAAGCAATGCCGATCATTGGCAGGGATGTCGAAATTGTTGGTGCGAATGATTACGCAGCGACCAAAGGTTCTGACATTATCATCATCACGGCGGGTCTGGCTCGCAAGCCGGGCATGAGCCGTGATGATTTGTTGTCGAAGAATGCTGAGATCGTTGGGACAGCCGCAACAGAAACGCTGAAACATTCGCCGAATGCGATCTACATTGTGTTGACCAATCCGCTGGATACGATGGCATATCTGACCATGAAGAAAACGGGTCTGCCGCGTGAACGCGTGATCGGGCAGGCGGGCGTTTTGGACTCAGCCCGTATGCGCGCCTTTGTGGCGATGGAAACCGGGGTAAGCGTTGAAAATATCAATTGTTATGTATTGGGTGGACACGGCGATGAGATGGTGCCCCTGACGCGTCATTCGAACATTGCGGGGATTCCGTTAAATGAATATCTCCCAGCTGATAAATTGGATGCCATCGTTGCCCGCACGCGCAAAGGCGGCGGCGAGATCGTCAATCTTTTGAAAACCGGTTCAGCTTTCTATGCCCCTTCTGCCGCCTGTGCGCAAATGGCCGAAGCAATTCTCAAGAATAAGAATTTGATCGTCCCTTGTGCCGCATATATGGATGGCGAATACGGTTTGAAAGATATGTATTTTGGCGTGACTGTTATGCTGGGAGCCAATGGTTTGGAAAAGATCATTGAGTACAAACTCGATGAGACTGAAAAGGCGATGTTCGATAAATCCGCCGCGGCTGTCAAAGAGACGCACGACGCGTTGAAGAATTTGGTAAAGCTTTAGTGTCATTGCGATGTGAACGTAGCTCGCGCTGATGCGGAGGACGACAGTCCGAAGACGAAGCGTGACGCCATCGCAATGACATAATGTTATTGGAGGTAGATCATGATCCTGCACGAAAAAATTTCAGCGCAATTGCCAGAATGGCGCGAACGAATCAAGTCTCTTGTCAAAGAACACGGCGATGTGAAAGTTGATGACGTAACCGTTTCACAGGTGATCGGCGGAATGCGCGATATCAAATCCCTTTTAACGGATATCTCATCTGTTGATCCGGGTGAAGGGATTCGATTTCGTGGAATGTCCATCCCCGAAACATTGAAAGCCCTGCCCAAGGCGCGCGGTAATAAGATGCCAATGGTCGCTGGCTTGTATTATCTGTTGATGATCGGTGAAGTCCCTACAAAAGAACAGGCGATGGAAGTGGAAGTTGAATGGGCAAAACGTTCGGAAATTCCCGATCACGTTTATAAAATGCTCAAAGCCATGCCGAAAGAGACTCACCCCATGACGTTGTTCTCCCAGGCTGTGCTTGCTTTGCAGAATACTTCTGTTTTTGCGGCGAAATATCACACGCTGAAGAAGGACGAGTATTGGGAAGCCGCGCTGGAAGACAGCCTGAACCTGACTGCGAAACTTCCGTTGATCGCGGCATTCATTTACCGCATGAAGTATTTCGATGAAACCAAAAAGATGAAATACAACCCGAAGCAGGATTATGGGACGAACTTCGCGCGCATGATGAAAGTCTCCGACAAAAAGGGCTATGCCGAACTTGCCCGCCTATACTTTATCATCCACTCCGATCATGAATCTGGAAATGCTTCGGCTCATGCCATGCATCTGGCTGGGTCCACATTATCGGACGCCTATTACTCCTTCTCCGCTTCTTTGAATGCCCTTGCGGGTCCCCTGCATGGACTTGCGAATCAGGAAAGCCTCGGATGGCTGTTGGAAGTCCATAAAAAATTTGGCGGCGTTCCCTCGCGTGAAGACTTATACAAGTTCGCCTGGGATACCCTGAACAGCGGGCACGTGATCCCCGGTTACGGACATGGCGTTTTGCGCGTCATTGACCCGCGCTTCGTAACGCAGTTGGAGTTTGCCAAGAAGCGCTTCCCTGATAACGAGTTGTTACGCCTGGCAGAAATGGTATTGGATGTTGTACCCAAAGTGTTGATCGAGCAGGGTAAAGCCAAGAACCCTGCCCCGAACGTAGACGCGATCTCTGGTACATTGCAGTATTACTATGGCGTGCGCAACTTTGATTTCTACACGGTATTGTTCGGAGTAAGCCGCGCGCTGGGTGTGACTGCCAATTATGTATGGGCGCGTGCGCTTGCCATGCCCATTGAACGTCCGAAATCAATGACAACGAAGGCGCTGGAAGAGGCAGTCTCCCAAGCGGCACAACCCGCATAACGATCTTCAATGTGAATCAAAAAGGCAGTGCAAATTTATTTGCACTGCTTTTTATTTTGCATCTTCAAACCTTAAGTGTGCGGGTCTTTCTTTTTGCCAAACGTTTCGAGTTTTACAACGCGCGCTTTATCGCGTATTCTCCAGGGGACGATCTGTTTCGCATGTTCGCGGCTCTCGGTTTCGATGATTGCCCAGCCGCAGTGCGCGCCGTCATGACAGCCCCACTCAAAGTGGTGTAAATAACCCGCCGCGTGGATTTCCTTGATAATGGCGTCGCAGTCGCCTGCATCGTGTGGTGATTCGACAAGATAACGATCCATGGATGCTCCTTTTTAGAGAAACGATAAACGTTGTCAAAATTATATACCATCTTGCGTTCTATGGCTGTCAGCTTGAGTTAGGCGATCGATCAAAAACGCATACTCGAACGCGACCTCTCTCATTAGATCATACCGTCCCGAGGAACCAGCATGACCTGCGTGGAAGTTGGTCTTAAGCAGCAGCAGGTTGTCATCCGTTTTATATTCGCGCAGTTTCGCCGCGAACTTGGCAGGTTCCCAATACATCACACGCGGATCGTTGAAGCCGCCCGTGAGAAGCAGGTTTGGATATTGCGTTGCCTTGACGTTATCATACGGTGAATATGACATCATGTAATCGAAATGCTCCTTGTTTTCCGGGTTGCCCCACTCGTCATATTCCAGAGTGGTCAACGGGACACTCGCATCGCTCATCGAGTTGATCACGTCCACGAAAGGCACCTTACCGATGACCGCCTTGAACAGATCCGGGCGCAGGATCATGGAGGCGTTGACGAGCAACCCGCCTGCGGAAACTCCCATAATAGCGAGTTTCTCTTTCGATGTGTATCCTTCCTTGATAAGGTGTTCTGCACACGCGATGAAATCTGTAAAGGAGTTTTTCTTTTTGAGCACCTTGCCATCTTCATACCAGGCGCGTCCCAAGGTCTGAGCCGCCGCGAATGTGTCCGATGGCGTAGACAAACCCACGCTCCAGCAGGCTGATGCGGTTGGGCGTAAATTCAGGGTCGAGTATCGCACCGTAGGCTCCGTATCCGTGAAGCAGGGTAGGATTATTTCCATCCAATTGAAGGTTCTTTTTATATGAAATCGAGATGGGGATTTGCGTCCCATCCGGCGCGCTTGCATAAATAAGTTTGCAGACATATTCCGATTTGTCATAGCCGATGACAGGGTTCTCTTTTTTCAATTCCCACTCGCCCGTGTCCATGTGAAAATCCACAACGGAGGTCGGCGTGATCAGCGATGAATACTTGAAGCGCAAAAGATTCGTGTTGAAATCGGGGTTGGAGGCGAGTTCGAAATAATAGGTCGGCTCTGGAAAATTGACATAGCGCACATGGCTTGTGCCATCCAGCGCGCTGACTCGGATCTGATTTGTTGCTCCCTTGCGTTCGAAAAGCACAAGATAATTTTCGAATGTATCCACACCAGTGAGCATGACCTCTGCACGATGCGGAATTACCTCCTCCCAGTTTTCGCTGTTCGGGTTAGTCACTGGCGCTTTAACAAGTTTGAAGTTTTTTGCATTCTCATTCGTAAGGATAAAGAACGTTCCCGTATGATGGCTGGCGTAGTATTCAATTCCGGGTCTGCGGGGAGCGAGTATTTTTAGTCCGTCATTCGGCTGGCTGGCGGAAAGATACCGAACTTCAGTGGTCAGTGTACTGTGCAGGTCGATCAGGATATAAGCATCATCGCGTGTCTTTGAAAAATATATAGAGAATACTTCGTCATCTTCCTGATAGATCAATACATCTTCTCTTGTTTCCGTGCCTACTTTGTGTTGATAAAATTTATAGGAGCGTTTCGCCTCGTCCAGGCCGGCATAGAAAATGGTCTCACTGTCATTTGCCCATTCGACTCCGCTGCGCACATACACACTGCCGTAGACGAAGGGAATCGCTTCGGGATAGTTCGTGTCGGTGACCAGGTCTTTGAGATAGATCGTGTACACTTCATCCCCTGCCAAGTCCACAGAATAGGCAAGTTTGTTCCCGTCCGGGCTGACAGAGAATGCGCTGATACTGCAAAAGGTTGTTCCTTCTGCCAGTATATTTTGATCGAGCAAAATTTCCTCGGGACTTTCAGGCGCATCTCTTCGTCTGCAAAAAATGGGATATTGTCTGCCTGCCTCTGTTCTCTCGTAATAGAGATAGCCGCCTCTTTTCTCAGGGACAGTTGCGTCGGTTTCCTGAATCCTGTCTTTCATCTCGGAGAAAAGAGTCTCCTGCAGGGGTTTTGTATGACCCATTACTTCTTCCAAATAATCCATTTGCGCCTGGAGGTATTTCAATACATCCGGGTCTTCGCGTTGACGAAGCCAAAAGTAATCGTCGACGCGCGTCATGCCGTGTTGAGTGATCTCATACGGTCTCTTCGGGGGGACAGGGAACGATGTCATAATCCATTCTTTCTACTATTGAATTTTTAGGTTTGCTCTTTACAGAGCAGGGGACTGGCGGCATTATATCCCGCAATCCAGTACAGGCGGTCTGTTTCGTCAGCGTTTTAATATATTTTCTAATCTTTGTAGAAAATGCGAACTTTAGTTTAGCGTGTAGTCACAATGCTTTATCGCGCTGACTATAGTCCCCTTCAGGGGAGCGGAATGAGGAGCGTTCGTTGCGACGAATGCAGACGAAGCGCGGTTGTTAGGCGTACTTGCGCTTCGTCTGCGCTACGCTCCGCTCAGCGCGATGGAAGTTGGCTCAGCGCGAGGTGGTTTGCTCTGTTTGATAAATCATCGCGATGACCTCCTCCAGCGGCGGGTCAGAGATGGTGATGTCGACCACACTGCCCGTGTTGGTCAGGTGCGATAACACTTTTTCAACAGGCGTGGCGCGTGTATCGAAGCGCAGTTTGACGCCATAGGTTCCAACTTTCAATACTTCTACGCCTTCCATTGAAAATGATTTCGAGACCTGGTCGGCATAGCGCACCTCCACCAGCTTGGAGGTCAGGAATTTGCGTTTAAGGTTCGAGACCTTATCTTCATAGACGATCTGTCCGTGGTTGATGACGATGACGCGGCGGCACAGGGCTTCGAGGTCGCCTGCATCGTGGGAGGTGAGCAGCACGCCCACGTTCTCCACTTGTGCCATTTCACGGATGGCATCGCGGATGTGTTGTTTGGCGACCACGTCCAAGCCAATGGACGGCTCATCGAGCAGGATCAACCTGGGGCGGTGAAGAAGCGAGGCGGCGACTTCACAGCGCATCCGTTGTCCGAGGGAAAGTTTCCGTACGGGCGTCTCCAATAAATCCCGAATCTCGAATGCTTCTGAAAGAAACTCGATTCGTTTTTTCGTCTCGCTGTCTTCCATCTCGAAAATTTTTCCGAAGAGTCGGAAGGTGTCGATGGCGGGCAGGTGATACCACAGTTGCGGACGCTGACCGAAGACCGTGCCGATGTGATAGGCGAGCTGTTGGCGTTCCTTCCAAGGGACGTAACCGAGCACTTTGGCATCGCCGCCTGTGGGATGCAGAATGCCGGTCAGCATTTTGATGGTGGTGGATTTGCCCGCGCCGTTGGGACCGATGAAGCCGAGCAGTTCGCCCGCTTCCATTTGGAAGGTAAGCCCGCGTACGGCTTCAATGGAATTGTAGTGCGGCTTGAACAGTGAGCGCACCGAGCCGCCCAGCCCTTCGGCTTTGCGTTTGGTCTGGAATGTTTTTTGGAGTTGGGTGACTTCGATGGCGGGCATCCGTGAATTGTAGCTGAGGAGATTGAATTGGTCTAATAAGTTATGCGCGGAATAAATCACGATGCCTGCGCCTCCCAGCAGAAAGCTCATGCCTTGCTTGAATTGGTAAGATCGGGCTTTCAGGGAGTTTAACTCATGATTGACGCGCAACACAGTCCCTGCGTTCATCGCCAAATATAGACTTATCGAAAACTACTTTCAATAGTGATAACAGTTTGAAGTCGAAATTACTAACATTATTCGCTTTTTTGCGTCCTGTGAGAAAAAGAAAATGGCTAACCGAAGTACAATCTATTATCAACAAAAAACCGTCCCGCGCCCGTGAGTCCCGATCAGGGCAAAGATCACAATCCCATATTTGTTGCTTTCTTTGATTCTGGCGGTTGCTGCTGCTTATCTTATTACGCAGTTGGTTGTCGAGAACGTAGAGGAGCGGTTTACAAAACAGTTATTTGAGGCGGGAAAAATTTCATCCGAATTGATCGTTAACCATGAAATGCAACAACTGGAAACACTTAGGCTTTTGGTGAATGTTGAAGGCATATCCTCGGCTATTCTCGAGGACGACTTCGAATGAATTAAGAACGCTTACACTTGGCATTATAGCCAACGATCAACGCGAGGTTGTAGAGTTTCTGGATCGAAATGGCAATCACGTATTGTCCGTGCATCATCGTCCTGGTGGGAATCCTGAAGACTATGAATTTTCAACCGGTGGACAATCTCTGTATACGAATTTTGCGATTGTTCAAAATGTCCTTGCTCAAAAATCCGATTCGCAAGGCGATAAATTTGCAGATCTTATAAAGACAGACGTTGGTGATTTCCTGTATATCTCCGCCTGATCCGCGATTCCAGTGGAAATTTGGTTGGTGTTGTTTTAGTGGGCGAATCCCTGGAAAAATTAGCGGCAGATATACGCGCCAAGACTTTTGGACAGATTACTTTCTATGATTTCGCAGGTCAGGTAATTTACAGCACTCTCCCATTTTCTCAAAATATTACTCCAGAAACGGCCTTCCAAACCCTTTCCTTTAAAGATATTAATAGTTCAAAGCGAACGCTGGATAACCAACGTAATTTAGATGTGGTAGGCATACCTTTTTCTGAGATCCTGGGTGCATTTGAAGTCCGAAATAACCATGAATTGGGAGTTTTTGGCGTAGCATTAAATCGCAACGCTGTTGTCCAAACGTCTACAACTTCGCGCTGGCACATCTTTTTACTGATAGCGACAGCCAATTTCCTTATTATTCTTGTAGGAATCAAGTCTTGCAAATCGAATAACCAGGCCTTTTGATCCGATTAGTGCAGGCGTCCTTGAAGGTAGCTGAAGGAGATTTGGACGTAAACGTAGCTCCGGAATTGAATGATGAGATCATGGTGCTTACCGAATCGTTTAACACAATGGTGGCGAGTTCTCAATCAGTCCCAAAAAAATTTGGTGAAGTCATACGATGATACTCTGCTGGGATGGGCGCATGCCTTGGAACTACGCGATAAAGAGACGGAAGGACATTCAGAACGTGTTACGCAGCTTACGGTCCAATTGGCTGAAGCGATGGGTTTTGGCAGTACTGACTTGATCGATATCCGCAGAGGTGCCCTTCTTCATGATATAGGCAAGATGGGTACGCCTGATGCCATTCTGCATAAGCCGGGTTCGCTCACGGAGGAGGAGAGGAAGATCATCCAGGAACATCCTCAGGATGCCTATGAGATGTTAAAGCAGATCGATTATTTGCAACGTGCTCTTGAGATACCCTATTGTCATCATGAAATGTGGGATGGAAAAGGCTACCCACGCGGCTTGAAAGGGGAAGAGATACCGATTTCTGCGCGGATGTTTTCAATCGTGGATGTATGGGACGCGTTGCGGAGTGACCGTCCCTATCGAAAAGCCCTGCCGCGTGCGGAAGTGATAGATTATTTGAAAAGCAAAAGCGGATCGCATTTTGACCCGAAGGTTGTGGATGCATTCCTTCAAATCATAAACTCGGCGGATGATGTAAACCTATGGATGTGACTTACGAGAGGATCTCACTTCCAAGGGAACAACGGAGCGAAAAAAAATCGCGTCGGATGTTGAATGTTGCCGCCCTTCTATTAATCCTTGCATTAATAATGTTCCTTTGCCAGTTGGTCAACCTAAATACGTTCACTGCAAAAGCAAGCGGATTTGACATCCTGCCGATTTCGATCCGCGCCGCTTCTCGAGCCGATTACAGCCGCGACCCAAATGCCTTTAGCGTTCCTCCTATCAGTGAAAATATTCTCATACAGATCATTACGGATATTCCCTCGAATGGAACTCCAGAGGACCGTGTTGGAACCTTGCAGGCGGCGCTTCTTTCGCCTGTGCCTACCATGACGCCTGATACTCGCTTTCCAACTTCGTCGCCGACTTTACGCCTGCCAACTACCACACCTGCTTTCACTCCATCACCCGTGCCTACTGCGATTGCCACACGAACATTCGCACCCCTGCCAACTTCTACCTATTATTATTATCCTGGAGCGACGTCAACGAAAACTTCCAAGCCCGCCCCAAGTAATCCTTCACCCACGAGGACGAATACTCACGTGCTGACGGTTACATCTACATCAACTGCGACTCCGACGGAAACCACGACTCGGACGCCGACGGTATCTGCTACAACAATCTTTACATCAACCTTCACTGAAACTTTTACGCCTACATCAACAGCAACCATTACACCGACGATGACGCCATCCGCGACTTCTACGTCCACGCCGACTGACACCCCAACTAATACCCCGACGATGACTCCATCCGCGACTTACACATCCACTCCCACTGACACCCCGACAGAAACGCCGACAATGAAGCCGTCCGCGACTTTTACTTCCACTCCCACTAATACGCCGACCGATACACCAACGATGATGCCATCCGCGACTTTTACCTCCACGCCAATGGACACCCCAACAGACACACCGACGATGACACCATCTCCTACTTATACTTTCACACTAACTAACACACCGACAGACACACCAACGATAACCCCGTCAGTGACTTATACATCCATGCCGACCGATACACCAACTAATACATCGACGATAACCCCGTCAGTGACTTATACATCTACGCCAACAGACACTCCAACTAATACACCGACGATGACACAATCTGCAACTTCTACCTCCACACCGACCGATATACCAACGATGACGCTGTCAGCGACTTATACGCCCACGCCAACTGATACTCCGACAGAAACGCCGACGATGACGCCGTCCGCGACTTATACCTCAACACCCACGAACACTCCAACCGACACACCAACGATGACCTCGTCCGCGACCTTTACATCCACGCCGACGGACACTCCAACTAATACACCGACGATGACCATGACCCCGTCAGCGACTTATACGTTCACGCCAACCAATACACCAACAAACACTCCGACATTTACTTCGTCACCCACATTGACTTTTACGCCAACCTACACTCCTACCTCCGCGCCGACCAATACTCCGACATTTACATCGTCGCCCACACAGACATTTACGCCAACTCACACTCCTACCTTCACGCTCACCTATACACCGACATTTACATCAACGCCAACGAAAACATTTACACCTACAAATACATTTACTCCTTCACCAACACCGGTGCCGGGGTTGCCAGCCTGCTATTCAGGCACCCCGAACGGATTGCTGCCGTCGGATGATACGTATATCAAAGGAGATTCTCCAACGAACAATTATGGAAGCGGAAATACCTTTGACGTTCGACCTGATAACGGCGCTGACCGCAGAGGTCTTGTCAAGTTCGATCTAAGCGCCATTCCTTCAAATGCAACCGTCACAAGCGCCACCTTATACCTGTATGAACATGGAAATAAAACAGGCGACACTACATTCATCTATCGCGTCACTTCAAATTGGAATGAAAGTACTGTGACTTGGAATTCGTGGTCAATACCTGGCGGCGATTTTGACAGCGGGACTTCCTACTTCTCTTATGTTCCCGACCAAAATAATTGTATGTTAACGATGGATATTTCCAACCTAGTTCAATTGTGGGTGAATGGGACCTATTCTAACTACGGATTGATGCTTTACTCAACGGGACCCAACCATGTCATTTCATATTCGTCAAAGGAGAATGGGCAAGCCGGTCAGCAACCCAAACTGAATATTGTGTATTCTGTCCCTGCTACGAATACGCCTTCACCAACTAGTACCAATACATCTACATACACTCCAACCAGCACACCGACTTTCACTCCGACGGCAACTTTTACTTTTATGCCCACTTATACTCAAACAGTTACACCGATGTATACACCATCCTTTACGCCAACATTTACTCCTATATACACACAGACATTCACCCCATTGCCAACTTACACTTTTACTCCAACCCAAACTCCGGTATCTACCCCTACATTTGGGTTCACGCCAACGGATACATTAACCCCAGTCCCCACAGATACTCCATCTCCAACATCCACTCCATAAAGCAATTTCATTGTTTCTTCTTGGGAATATAATACGGGTATGGATCTAAACAACCCTGTTATCAAACTTTGCATGGCAGGCACGCGTGCCGAATTTGAGCATCGCATTGACGATGCTCGTGTCCTTTATCAACAGGCGTGGGACGCGCACACCAACGATTATGAAGCCTGCGTTGCCGCGCATTATGTGGCGCGCTTTCAAAAACTCCCGAAGAGTCCCTGCGCTGGAATCAAATGGCGTTGGATCATGCGCAGGCGGTCAAGGATGAGAGGGTCGCGGAATTTTATCCGTCCCTGTATTTGTGTTTGGGAAAGTCATATGAAGAACTGGGAGACAAAGCCAACGCGGAAAGGTATTACAATCTTGCCACAGAATTAGGGGTTATCCACGCGGGTTGAAAGCCTTCCGTTCCGTGTAGCAAAAATATTATGGGAGTCCGTTGATGAAAATTACAGATCACGTTTATGTAGTTCCCAATGTAGTCGCTAATCCATATGTCATTGTTGACTCGGATGGGTTGACGGTCATTGACGCCGGTTTGCCGCGTGCAGAGAAAAAGATCCTGGCATACATTACGGGGCTTGGTAAATCCGCGCGGGATGTGAAGCGCATTATCCTGACCCATTCTGATCTCGATCATATTGGCGGCTTGTCCACTTTGCAAAAGGCGACCGGCGCACGCACCTATGCCAGCAGGATTGAAGCGGAGGCAATCGCCATCGGCAAAGCCTCACGCCAGATCACGGGCGGTTCGCCCCTGCGCCAGATATTGTTCGCCATGCTCAGTTCTTTTTTCAAAGCGACGCCTTTTCAAGTGGACGAGATTCTGGTGGATGGACAAACCCTGCCTGTGCTGGGCGGCCTGCGGGTGTTGGATACTCCCGGTCACACACCCGGACATATCTCGTTATTCTCTGAGTCTACAGGTGTATTGTTTTGCGGCGATTCGATGGTATCCGAAAATGGTTTGCAAGGATCGCGTCCCGGCGTGACGTGGGATTCGGCGCAGGCAAAGGAATCGGTGGCGAAGCAGGCTCAACTCGGCGCGCGCATCGTGTGCTCGGGACACGGTCCCGTTGTGATGGATGCCGTTGGTAAATTCCCTCAATGATACGTGAATAAAAAATTTAGCGGCCCTGACTTTACGTGGTTTTAATCATTAAAGTAGACCTGGGTGGGATTGAACCAGGAATGTATTCATTATATAGTTGTATTGTCTTCAAAAATCCCCATTCCATGCTCATCGAACTTCATAACTGCCCGGACAAAATGGTTTTTGCACATCCAATGGACAATTATTGAAAGGAGCATCAAATGACTACGATCCAGTTTGACCGATCAGGCGGAGTTACCGGCAGCGATATCCATCTGAACTTGGATTTGAACAGCATACCCGAAGAGCAGTCTCAGCCTCTGCAGAACTTGTTGTTCGAAGCCGACTTTTTTGACATCCCGGAAAACCCTGCCAGAGAAACCACCCCGGACGAATTTCACTATGTCATCACGGTAAATGCAGGTCATACTTCTCATACCGTCCACACGACCGATACGACGATGCCGAAAACTTTACTGCCATTAGTGAAAGAGTTAACCCGGCTCAATGCCATTGAAGAATAAAATTCAGAAGGAGATTGAACACGGGTCAGGCAAGCCTTGAACGACTTGTTTGACCCGTGTGTCCATTTCAGGGAAACAGAGCAAAATAAATTCGGGGCAGACTTTGTTGTAAAATTTGAGACATATCCTTATGTCCAAGCGACGCATCTTCTCACGCCGAAATGAACCGCGCCGCATCCGCGTGCCGATTGGTTTGATTCTGGTCATCGTTGTTATTGGGCTTTGCCTGTTAATTCCCAGCAACCCCATTATCCTCCCCACTGTAAATGCGTCGAATCAGGAACAGGCTACTCCTTTGGCAACCTTCACCCTGCCTGCGCCGCCGACCCGGGAACACATCGGACGCATCATCTTTACCTGCACGCGCGGCGACTATAACCAATTGTGTATCGTCAATGCCGATGGGACGGGTTACCAACAGCTCACCAATGTGGAAGCGCATAATTATTATCCTGTCTATTCCCCGTTGGGAGGTTCCATTGTTTATGCGTCGAATCAGAACGGCGGATACTTTGATCTTTTCCTGTTCATATTTCAAGGCTCGAAACTGATCAGGCTGACCGAGAATATTGGCAATGTGATTTCGCCCAGTTTCTCGCCTGACGGAAAAACCATCCTATTCGCCAACCGCGCCGCGCAAGGACCGACCTCCTTATGGACGGTGGAGAACACCGGTGAAAACAGAAACCTGTTGTACGCGGGTCCCAACACGATTGTCGCTGCAGACTGGTCGCCCATGGGAGGCACGATCGCATTTGCGATGGCGGTGGATCGTCCCGACGCGTATGAGATCTTCCTGATGGATTCTGACGGGACGGATGTGCGGCAGTTGACACATGGTTTGCCGGGGATTGGCGGCAGTCTGGATTGGTCGCCGGATGGAAAACATCTGCTGATCTACGCGGGCGAGCCTGGAGATAAGAATATCTTTCGTATCGATGTTGAAGAGAGGACCGCCGCCCAACTCACGAACGGAGGTAACAACGCCGCCAGTTCCTATTCCCCGGATGGACAGTGGATCGCGTTCAACTCGCTGCGAAATGACGATCAGGCGGATATCTATATCATGCGCCCGGATGGTTCGAGTGTCAGGCAGGTCACTGACAACCCTGAACCCGACTGGCAGCCTCAATGGGAGCCATAGTTGACTCGCGCTCCCGAAAGAGCATCGGGACTTCGTGAGCGGAGGACGGTGTTCGTTCCGTCCGCAGACGAAGCGTAGGGAATCTCAGTGGAAGCACAGGGTCAATTTTGCCAAATCGATTCGCGGGTCTGGAGTGAGGCGAATTTTCCCAACAAGGGCGAAAGGTTCAATACAGGATAAATCCCCGTCAAACGAGATACAATTGATAAAATTGTCCATGTAATCTTTTGAGGAACCCATGCACAGCGCTATCGTGAAAAAGACTGTATTCATTATTCTAGCCATTGTTCTTACCGGATGCTCCGCATTCCCGTTGGATCTTTCCTTCTTGAATACGCCCACCTCTGCTCCCGTAAACTCGCCCGAACCCACTGTGACCTTGATACAAGTTACAAATACGCCGGATCTGTTTGCCATGAATACAGAGGCGTCATCCCCCACACTCAACCCCGAAGAGCCTGTGGTTCTTCCCTCTCGCACGGCAAGCTTCACGCCAACACCCCGTCCGACGATTACGCTCGAACCCCTGGACCCCTATCTTTTTACACCCTCGCCCAGCCTGTTTTTGTTCCCGATAAGATCAACCGCCCAGCTCATTTGGGGATACAACTGTGACGGCTCCCGTTCGATCCGCTTCACGGTCAGTGTGAACCAGGTACGCAGGTTGAAGTATGTTCTTTTGTTTTACCGCCTTCAGGATAAATACAGCGGCCGCGGCACCGAATGGGGTGGCGGGGCGATCATGAAAGATAACGACCAGGGGACCTATTTTTATACACTCGCAGTCGATCAGATCGATGATTACCGCTCATTCCAGGATGCCTGGCTTCAATATCAATTTGTCGCCTCCACGGTTGGGTTGACCGTTCTCGGGCGTTCTGTGGTGGACCGCACCAGCGTATCGCTCACAAATTGCAACGCACTGCGCTAGACAGGATTTGTTATGAAAAAGATCATACCCGTTCTTTTGCTTGTCGTGCTTCTTACCAGCTGCTCAGGTTTGCCCGATATTACTCAATTCATTACCACACCCACGTCGCCAGTGGTGGATACTAATACGCCTCGTCCCACGGTAACCATGATTTCCACGCAGGATCTTTTTGCCATTGCCACCAGCACGCCGGTCACTTTTACACCCACGACGACAGCGCTGGTCCCTGAACAGGCTGCCACTTCCACACCTACCGCGCGCCCTACTTTCTCGGTTCCGTTGAATGATGTCGACAGCAATTATTATTTCACAAAGAACGAGGGCTTTTTGGCTGTATTGATCTCAGGCAATATCATTTATTGGAATGAAGGTCCGTGTATGCCGCGTGATGTCAAGATCAGCGCGTTCGTGGAAGACCCCGTCAGCACGGATAAAGTACTTTTGTTCCTGCGTTTGCGCGAGAAAAAGAATACGTTGAACGTCAGCGACTGGGGCGCGGGCGCGGAGATGATCAGGGCAGATAATGGCGCATTCACATACGATATTCGGACTTTCAATATTAATCGTTACTATTACTATAAGGATGCCTGGCTTGAATACCAAATGGTGGCGGTTACCGAAAACCTTGAAGTAGTGGGGCGCACCCAGATCTATGATCGGAGCATTTCGTTGACGAGATGCAACCCGATCCCTTAAATTTCCCCGCCGAACTCCTCTCGCTTCTACGCCGGACACTTCGACACGGCTCAGCGCGGGCACCCAGGCTCGTCGCGCTTACAGGAGCCGGAGTCTCACAAGAAAGCGGACTCCGCACCTTCCGCGATGCACAGTCAGGTTTATGGGCGCAATACAAGCCAGAGGACTTAGCCTCTCCTGAAGCCTTTGCCCGCGACCCCAAACTGATCTGGGACTGGTACGCGTGGCGGCGCGAAGCTGTCAAAGCCGTGCGACCCAATCCCGGTCATTACGCCTTGGTGAAAATCGAAGAGCACGCGCCCGAATTTACCCTCATCACACAAAACGTAGACGGCTTGCACCGTATGGCGGGACGTCAAAATGTGCTTGAATTGCACGGGAATATTCAGCTAAAGTTGATTACATCTTTTACGGCAAGTCCGGCGAGATACTGCCGGAGTTGGTGAAGGCGGTGCGGGGCGATAGGAAATGAGAGGTTTGTTCAATTTGTTATATCTTGGATATTCAATTATACGTTCCAATCGCTGAATCTTTCGCCAAGCTTGGTGATACGTTCGCGCAGGATGACGGCAACGATACCTGCCAGCAATAACAATACGCCTGTGCATCCGATCAGAATGACGGTGGAGAGTCCCTTTAGCGCGCTATACACGACAGTCACTACGCCCAACACGGCGAACACGATCGGTGTAATGACAAGACTCCGTGAACGTTGGATGAGTCCGTAAATCAGCACAACCATGGACTGCACAAACAAAACGAAGAAAAATGATATTTTATTCGCAGATACCATTTGAATATATGTTGTTCCAAGCAGTACCACCTGTGAAAGCATGCCCATAATGAACGCGCCTGTTTTGCTTCCTGCGCGTGTCAAGAGGTAATGCATCAACATGCCGAGTAATGCCGCGCTGATGGAATAGTACTGCGGCTCGTCCACATTCAACTCTGCCAGGATCATGAAATATGACATGAGATACAGTGCGTTTGCCGGGAGCGCCCACCATGCACTGCGCCGTGCGAATGCCTCGACCGCAAACAGTGTCGCCGCGATGGCAACAGGTATGGATACCGATAACCCACCTTCAAAAGGCGCGTTGAATGATGTAATGACTCCAAGCCCAAGTCCACTGAAAAGGAGTACGGTGTCCCAGTCGCCTTTTTTCCGTATTTGCCTGAGCAGGAAGCCCGCTGTGTAATAGAGTACGGCAAGAGCGATGAGGGGAAATATCCATCTTTCGAACTTGAACATATTGCAGAGTTTGACCACTCCTAACGGAATGAACCCCGTTGCAAAATAGCCCAGCCGAGGCTCGCGCTGCGATATGGAATACAACAAAAAGAACAGAGCGTACACTGTAAAGTAGATGGCTGGAGTACTCGGATTCGAGACGCTCCATAATCCAAATGCGCTGGCGACTAGAAACAAATAGCCAACAGAAACCGTAATGAGTTTGAGCGCCCGTTTTTCCTTGACGAAACGGCTGAAGAACAAGTCTCCGCCCAGCCAGATGAGGCTTACACCAAAAAGAAAATGTTGGATAGGACTTGAGATGTTGAAGTCCTGTAGAATCCGATAAAGTGAAAACGAGAGCAAAACCTCCACAATGACTTCAAGCCACGCGAGCGGGCGTGAGAACATTTCTACCGTGAATACCAGTGCGATAATGATGATATACCATCCACCGCTTTCCTTTGACAGGAAAAGCACTGTCGAGGAAAGCAGCACCCCGAGGATCAATCCGCTATTGGTAAGGACATTACCCCATACTTTAGCCTTATCACCGCGGCGCAGAAAGAAGCCAGCCGCGTAATAAAGGGCGGTCTGCGCGGTCAGGAGAGGGAGCCAGATATCGATGTTGAAGTGTCGCAACGCGTATATAACCGCAAGCGTTTCGGCTGCGGCGGCAAAATATCTCAGCCATACGCGCTTGAAGTGGAAGGCGTATAGGGTGAACAGAATGGCGTAAACAAGAAACGCGATGGCAGACCGTCCCATGTTTTGAAAATCAACCAGCGCGACTGTAAGGGAAAGCAATGCGACAAAACATCCCAGCACGAATGCAGGCAATCGCCATTGTGACCGAAATGTGAGTGGCGACTTCATAAGTATTTCAGGTGCGAGCAGTAAGATGCTGGCGCCCAGGATTTGGTATGCCACAGGAATATTCAGTCCATCGATAAACGGCGGATTGAAAAGTACAAAGTAGGCAAAGAGACCTGCCAGCAGTGCCGCGCTCCAGACAAACCAGCGCACATTCAGAAAGTTCAAGGCTGAGTAGATGATCGTTGTCCCTGCAAGGGTTGCGAACAAAAGAATTTCGTTGTCCAATGCTGTCCCGTATGAAACTAGGAATGGAATTGAAGAACCAAGCAATAGTGGGAGGGAATAGGGTTTAATTTTTTCAAGGGTCGCTCTACGGGCAACTTCACTCCCGCCCGCCAATGCTGTAGCCCAAATCCAAAAGCCGACCGAGAAAATATTAAGTGTAGGCTCAAACACATTGAGAAATAACCAGGGTATAGGCAGGAGCGCGGCAACAGCCATCCATGGGAAGAAAAGGAATGGGATGGTTAAATGGCTCAGGGTGTAGAAGGACGCGGCGGCGACCCATGTTAATGAGATCAACAACCACCATCCATTTGGAAATCCATTTTCCAACGCGCGTCCAATACATGTCAGCGCAGAGAAAAGAAGCAGGACCGCAGTCTGAAGTTGTGCAAGTCCGAAAAGTGGTAAGGAGAATTTTTGATCCTTCCATTTTTTTAATATGTAAGTCCCAGCCAAGCCCGCAAAGGATGCGAGCAAAACCATAAACACATAACCTTCTGTCTCTGCTTTAAAGATGGATGCTGCGCGTGTACATGCAAGCCCCAGCGTAACGAAAGCCACCATGCTGAATAGACGCGATTCATAAAGCCAAACACTAAAGCTCCATATGAATGTCATGAATAAAAATATGATTGTCCAATAAATATCCAGGACTGCCCCGCTTAAAGCCAGTGTCTCCTCCAACGCATTTGCATCGATAAGCAGCAGGAAGGAAAACACGATGAACAATGCAAAGCTGGGTTGCGGCAATCGTTTTCGAATGACGAATGCGCCTCCACCGAAGGCTAAAGTTGTTATCCCTAAAATGGGCAGGCGCGCCGCATCAACCACTGCTGCCAGGATCAACGCTGCGGCAATGACAAAGAATGCCCCGAGATACAAATATGTTTTGATACTAGCTTCACTGAGAAGTGTTTGTAACAGGCTGGGACGCGGACCGGCGGGGATGGCGGGTTGTATCAGGGTGGATTCCTTTTCTGGAACCGGAGCAGGCGTAGGCTTGGATGGAAGGGGAGTCACATCGAAGTTGTAACGCTGCTTCAATACCACTGCCTGGATGGATTGGATGATCCCATCTATTTCCCAGTTTTCGATTTGTTTTATGATGGTTTCCCGCAGGTTCCGATTGAGTGCGGAATTTCGCGATGCAATATACCGGTTTGTTTTGAAGGCAAGGGCGTTGATAGCGCTTTGTTGAATTTCCTTGTCACCGGTAAGCGCTAATTTTTCCAGTTGACGGCGTATCGCCTCACTGCTGAAATTGTTCGCTTCGAGCTCGCGGATAAATCCAATAGGCGCACACGGTCATCGCTTCTTAACCCCTCGAGTATCCCGTCCAGTATCTCCTGTGTGTTTTCGTTTGCCATGAGCCACTCTCCCATTCAAGATGGTGAGATTTTACCAATATACCTGAGCGCAAAACTGCCAAAAGCCGCCAAGTTAAAAAGTGACTGTCAGCTTGTGCTGACAGTCACTTAAACTTTTACTTCAACACCACACCGCTTCTGGCTGGGATGGTGAACCTGAGACGTCCATCTTCGATGGATATTTCGGACGCCTCCCCAAAAATTGGTTTGGGACTTTTCTTCGCCTCATACGTGATGTGAACCTGCTGAGGCGTTTCTGACGCGTTCAGCGCCACGACAAATGTCTTCCCTTCGTAGGAACGGGAGAACGCGTATACGCCCTCCGCTGACCAGAGACGTTGGTAATCGCCGCGACGCAGGGCGGGATTCTTTTTGCGCAGATCAATGAGTTCCTTTGCATAGCCAAGTAGATTTTTGTCCCATGTACTTTCATCCCATGAAAAGGATTTGCGGCAATAAGGATCATGTTCACCATCCATGCCGATCTCGTCGCCATAGTAGATGCATGGCGCACCCGGATAAGCGAACATAAAAAGCCAGGCTAATTTAAGCGCGGTCTTGTCTCCACTTACACAAGAGAGAAAACGCGGTGTATCGTGGCTATCCAGTAGATTCATTTGCGAGTAGGTGATGTCTTTTTTATACAATCCCAAATTATGGTCGATCTGATTGGCAAATTCGTGCGCGTCAATCGAATGGTGGATGCCGTGATAGTTGGCTTGCTGATGCAAAACCTTCAAGTCGAGCTTTCCATTGGAAAAGAATGCGATCATGGGTCGGGTGACATCGTAATTCATGATGGCGTCAAACTGATCGCCCTGCAGCCAGCGTTTTGACTCGTGCCAGATCTCAGCGACGATATATGCCTCAGGGTTAATCTTACGTATGCGGTTACGGAACTCCTGCCAGAAAGAATCGTCGTCAATTTCCTCTGCTACATCCAATCGCCAGCCGTCTGCGCCGAATTTGATCCAGTATTCGGCAACATCGAAAAGAAATTCCCGGACAGCCAGTGAGTTCGTGTTGAACTTTGGCAGGGCCGGTAGATTCCACCAGCCGCGGTACCCGATGGCGGTGAGGCTGTCTTCGTGCGCTAATAATTTCTCTTCATGGGGGGACGGGTATGCACCCCAATGTTTCTTTCCACTCAGGCGTTCAGGGTCGAACAGGAACCAGTCCTTGTAGGGTGAACCCTCTCCACATTCCAACACATGATGGAACTGCCAGAAGCCGCGTGAGGCGTGGTTGAAGACGCCGTCCAATACCACGCGGATGTTCTTTTTGTGCGCCTTGTCGAGCAGGAATTGGAAGGCCTCATTGCCACCCAACAGTGCATCGACGTTGTAGTAATCATAAGCGTGGTAACGGTGATTCGAAGCAGAGGCAAATATAGGGTTAAGATAAAGAGCCGTGATGCCCAAATCCTTTAAGTAATCGAGACGTTCTGCAACGCCGTACAGGTCTCCGCCTTTGAATCCATGCACGGTAGGAGGTGAGTCCCAGGGTTCGAAAGTCAGGAGATCGTTTGGGTTGTGCGCGCTGCGGGCGAAGCGGTCTGGAAAGATTTGATAAAAAATGGCGTCCTGTACCCAGTCTGGTGTTGTCATTATGTAAACCTCTACGTTGTGAATTAGGGTTGCAATTTTACTATGAGCGTGGAAAAGGGATTTAATTCGCTTATGGGTTTGTAATTTTGGAAGATATTCCGCTCCACTTCGGGACCTTGCGCTTGCGTGGCGCCGAGCAAAGTATCCGCCCTGTATGTTCCATCTGTTAGAACGTCATCTTCCAATGCGAGTGTGTAATCCGTTATTGGTTTGTCGGAAAGATTGATAACCACCAGTACTGTTTCGTTCTCGTCCATGCGTAACGCGGCATAGATGCCGGGGTTGTTTGCCTTCACTTCAAAGTAGTTCCCGGTACGAAGAGCTGAATGTAAATTACGTATATCGATCAACTCATGATAGAAATTTAGGAGTGAATTGGGATCGTTTATCTGCATTTCTACATTGACTTCTTTATAGTTTGTGTCGAGCAACTGCCAGGGTTTGCCTGTAGTGAAACCTGCATCCTTTTCTGAATTCCATTGCATGGGACGGCGGATATTTTCATCGGGCTTCATACCCAACATGCCGATTTCCTCTCCATAGTAAATAAAGGGTGTCCCAGGTGTTGTTAGCAACAATGCCGCCGCTGCTTTGGCTTTGTTTACATCGTTTCCCAACTGGCTCATTACACGGTTTTGATCGTGATTGGTCAGGAATGGGGAATACTGTAAATCGGGTATGAATTTGTCAGTGGCCTTTATCAGTGTTTCAACGGTGTGTGCATTATGAGTTTGTATTGAATTGATAAATGCACTTGCCAGTTGAAAGTTGAAGATGAGGTCAAATTCGTTGTTGGTCACATAGCGAGAGGAAATGGACACTCCATCGCCGGATACTTCGCCAACGGTCATTGCATCGGCATTTATTTCCTTGTAAGCCGGATAAAACTTTTGATACCACGTGTGTGTGGATTGAGTGTTTGCCTGATTGGGACCCTCTTCGATCAGGTGTTTTGCCGCGTCGAGACGGAAGCCATCCACGCCCACATCCTTCAGCCAGAAAGAAAAGATCTTGGTCATCTCGGCAGTCACTTCTGGGTTATTGTAATTTAGGTCTGGCATGAAACTTTCGAAGATGCCGTAGTAATACCCATGAAGTGTTGGATACCAGACTTTTTCTCCCCAAGGTCCTTTGTAACCGGGATCGGTATCACTCCAGATATACCAGTTGCGATAAAGCGAATCCACGTTTTTCTTTGCATCTTTGAACCAGGGATGTTGATCTGATGTATGATTGAGGACCATGTCTATAATGACGCGAATACCGCGCTTGTGAGCCTCTTCTAATAAACGTTTGAAGTCGTCCATCGTTCCGTATTGTGGGTTGATGCCATAGTAATCTGTGACGTCATACCCGTGATAGGAGGGGGATGGGAAAATGGGCATGAGCCAGATTCCTGTAACGCCCAGATCAGTTGTTGTGTTTGGGTCACCATCGTTGAGGTAATCGAGCTTTTCGATGATGCCGTTAAGGTCGCCGATTCCATCTCCGTTGCTGTCATAAAAGGAACGGACAAAGATTTCGTAGAATACATCATCGCTCCACCAGGTGGTTGGTTCCGGTGTGGGTGTAGGAGAAGGTGTATCGATAACCGGAGCAGGCGTGGATACGGCAGGAACGCAGGCGGTTAGAAGGGAAAAAAGCAGGAGTAGGGAGGAAAGTCGTTTGATCATATTAAAAATTCAGGCGGTCATTTCGACCGCCTGAATTCTTATCCTTTGACCGAACCGAGAGTAAGCCCGGAGATCAACCATTTCGATGAGTATAAGAATAGGATCATGACCGGAATGGCAATCATTACAGATGCGGCGGAAAATTGCCCCCACGAAACTGTAAACTGCTGTGCATACGTAAAGATACCCAACGGCCAGGTAAATGCACCGTTCTTTTGAAGGATGACGCGTGCAACAAGGTATTCGCTCCACCCTCCCATAAATGAAAATAGAAAGGCAATTGCCATGGCGGGTGTTGAAAGTGGCAGGATGATGTTCGTGAAAACCGTAAAGCGATTGGCGCCGTCTATCATTGCGGCTTCTTCCAAATCCACGGGAATGGTATCGTAATAACCTTTGAGCATCCATATCGTAAGTGGTACAGCGGTGACCGCATAAGCTATTAACAAACCAAGCGGTGTGTTAATCATCTTGAGTTTTGCGATCATGATAAAAATAGGCAGGAGGAGCATGCCCGCCGGGATCATTTGCGTTGTTAGTAGAAATATGAGTCCCGCCGAACGACCTGGAAATTTGAAACGCGAAAAAGCATAAGCGCTAATTGACGCGAGGATGACGCTCATGAACGAGGTGATGACCACAATTGAAAAAGAGTTCCATATCCATAAAAAGAAATCTGACTTGCGATTCGTTTCCGGCACACCAAACAATACTTCCTTGTAGTTGTTCAAGGTCGCATTTTCAGGAATGATGCGTAAACTGGTCGTAAGAAGCGTGTCGTTGGGTCGCAATGAAATGGTTATCACGCGTAACACAGGATAGACAGCGATAATGCAAGCGATGATAAGCGTTGCATGGATCAGAATTGATTTAAACGGGCTATCGCCGCGAGCGCGATAAAAAAACCAGCGGATGAAGCGACTGATGGGATTCGTCTGTTTCTCGGAATTGACTGTGGACATATTGTTCTCTCCTTATTCAGTAGCGGATTTGAGACCGTTGGTAATGCGCAGGTAAAATATAGTGAATAAAAACAGGATAACAAAAATTACCAACGCGAACATTGCTGTAAAACCATAACGGTAAAACTGGAAAGCGGCTTTATACATGGACGAGACAAGAATGTCCGTCTTCTCTTGTGGACCTCCCTGCGTGATCAGGTAGATAATATCGAACTTGTTGAAGGTCCAGACTACACCGAGTACGATCGCCGGTGTTAATACAGGGCGCAACAATGGAATTGTGATGTTTTGGAATTGCTGAAATTTTGAGGCGCCATCGATCTCAGCGGCTTCATAATATTCCTGCGAGATACTTTGCAAACCGCCAAGAATGATAATTGCCATAAAAGGGATGCCAAGCCAGATATTGGCAATCAAGATTGAAACAAAAGCCCAGAACGGGTCTTGTTTCCAACTAACAGGGCCAATGTGAGCAGATAACCAGGCAAACATATTTCCAATCCCTATAATGCTGGCTGTGCCATGACTTATATTCGTCAACCATGTGTTGAGATCGGTCAGGAGAATGTTGAACAAACCATAGCGACTGTCGAATTCGTTGCGCAATGCCATGGCTGCGATCGTAGTGGGAATTGCCCATGGAAAAACGAGGAGAGTTCGATAGAAACCCTGTAATTTCATCGGGCGGTGTAGAAGAATGGCTAATCCCATTCCACCTGCAACATGAAAGGTAACGTTAATAACTGTCCATAAAATTGTACGCCAGAATACATCAATGAATTTGGCATCCTGGGCAACTGTTCCTGTAAAGAGGGTTTTTAAGTTTTCCCATCCATATTGCAGTCCATATGCCGCATTCTTAGTAGCTTGTGTTCCCAAGGATGCGTTTGAAAATGCAAGTTTGATCTCAAAAAGGAACGGATAAATGATCAGAAAGGTCACGCCTAGGAAGGCAGGAAGAATCAAAAGATACGCCAATCCAAAATTGTGATTACGTGGCGTGCTGGCGTAGTGGATAACAGCAAAGATAACCAATAGTACAAGTGCGAATATGCCGCTTAATGTTATTTGGGCGCTATCCTTGGTCGCAATTTTTGCTTTGATTAATGTATTTTGAAAGGCACCGAACATTGTGAACGGTGAGCGGAGGAAATTTGCAACGGCATTATCTCCCATGCGAAACAAGTCAGTGCTTTCCAGGAATGAAATAATTGTCATGGCCAAGAGCACTGCTAAAACGACTTGCAGGACTCGGACAACAATGTTCATTGATGCATTTTTGGGTTTACGGAAAAAGATTTGATAAAAATATATTTCGATCAATACAAGTCCCCCGATGATTCCGAATAGGAATCCCCCCAATTGTTTAATACTGTCTGAAACTATTTTGCCGTTTAATGTGATGCCGCTTGAGAACGGAGCAATTAATGCATTAAGTGTGAAATATATTGCTATGAGGGCAGCAACCCAAAGAAAGCTTGGAAGATAGCGCTGTATTGTACTCTTGTTTTCCATAGCTACAACCTCCGCCAATTTTTGTAGAGAGGGAGCATATCACATACTCCCTCTCGAATGACAAGAAATTTTATTTTAGGGTGTGGCAGTAGCCTGACCCAAAGTCGCAACGCATTCATCTGCCGCAGTTTGGGCAGCAGCAGCAGCGTCAGCCGGAGCAGTTGTTCCTGCCATTACACCTTCGAGAGCTGGACGCCAGGCGTCAAAGGCACAACGCATCTCAGGAGCAGCGGGTTGGCCGCGTCCAACTGAAAGGTCAGCCATGGAGCCAGCCAAAACCGGGTCACTGGTAATGCTGGGATCTTTTGCCACCTCAGCGTTGGAGGGCAGGCGTTTGAATTGATCCAGCCACTTCTTCTGCACGTCAGCGGATGTCATGAAGGTAATGAATTTCGTGACAGCGTCCTTCTTGTTAGGATCATCCAGGACTGCATTGGAAACCATAAAATACTTTCCGGCAGTCATTTCAGTGTAGGGATTGCCATTGATGGTGGGAACAGGCCCAACACCAAGGTTGTCACCAAGAGCGGTAGTGTAATCGCCAAGAGACCAGTCACCATTGATAATCATGGCGGCTTTGCCCTCTTTCATGAGTGTATCGGCGCAATTGTAATCACACTCCGCAGGGACGACGCCGTCAGATTTGAGTTTGGCAACGAAGGTCAGGTAATCAATGAAAGCCTGATTGTCGAATTGCGGTTGGTCGTTCTCGTCGAGGGGCCAGCCACCGAAGGCGCCATAAAATCCAGCGCCCCAGAAAGGCTCATTGAGGTTGTAAGCAAAGCCCTGAATATCGCCTGTAGTGAGTTCGTTCGCCTTGGCAATTAGGTCATCGAATGTTGCCGGGGGCTCTGCAATTAGAGACTTGTTATAGATCAACATCAAGTGATTGCCATAGTTATCGGGAACACCCCATAATGTGCCGGCGACTTTGGCAGGATCAAGAGCACCGGGGAAGAACTGACTGAGGAATGTATCATCAAAAAGTTGATCGACGGGCGCTATGATTTGCAGGGCGCTAAAAGGACCCGCGAAGTCATTCGGGACGCGTACTACTTCGGGGGCTGCATCAGCGAGAGATGCAGTCTGGAACTGGTCGCGCAGGGCTTCGTTCTCATAGTGAGTGCGCTCGACGGTAATGTCAGGGTTGGCAGCCTCAAAGTCAGCAATCAAGCCGTCGATGAAGACATCAACATCATCGCCTTCCTGTTCCCAAAATGCGATAGTGACTGGTTCCATCGCGGGAGCTTCGGTCATAACCGGTGCTTCAGTTGCGACAGGCGCCTCTGTGGCGGCAGGCACCACTGGAGTGGGGGCTTTGGTTGCAGTAGCTGTGCTGCCGCATGCTGCGAGTACGAACGCTGAAATCAGCAATAGGCTGAACAGCAAATTCATTTTGGTTTTCATTCTTCTTCTCCTTAATTTATTGTAGAAAATTTGAGTTTTAATCACGGTGTACTTATGATTTTATCTGTCATCGCTATTGGCATCACCTCCTTTTTTATGTTAATATTCTTTTCTGGTACCTTTATTTCGGTTTCTTTCGGGCTTATATTTTTATTTTCAGCCGTGGCATGTATCGCAATGTTGATGGCCTGGATTGTTGCCCCAATAAGCAGGGCGCGCCGCCCAAGCATCCCTGTGGTGATGCGCACACTTTGCTCCGACGCTCGCATGGCGCGTTCATAGACAGCCGCGCGAATGGGATTTGTCAACACGTCGCCAACTTGCGCCACCCCGCCTCCAAGAATAACAATGCTGGGATTAAACAGATTGATCAAACCTGCAATGGCAATGCCGATAAAGATTCCCGCTCGTTGCAAAATATCCTGGGCAAGGATGTCGCCGCGCCGCGCCGCTTCTGCGATCTCGTGCGCATCTATTTTCTCCAGAGGGATTTGCGATAATAGCGTTCTCTTCCCGGACTTAACCAACATTTGTCCCTGTTTGGCAATTGCATGACCACCTGCAAAAGCTTCGAGACATCCATGATTGCCGCAATTGCAAAGGGGACCATTTTCTTCGACCGTTAAGTGACCGATTTCACCCGCCGCGCCAGTCGTTCCCCCATAAATTTGATTATTAAGAATAAGTCCTGCTCCGATACCGCTTCCCACCTTGATGTAGGCAACGTTCTTTTCCCCTCGCCCTGCGCCATATGCCCATTCGCCCAGCGCCCCAAGTTCTGCGTCATTGTTCAATGTGACATCGCATCCCCACATTTCCCTCAGTGTGGAGAGGATGGGATAGTGATCCCAGCCTGGCATGATGGGAGGCGAGACCACCATTCCTTCTTCTTTTATGACTGGTCCTGGGACGCCTACGCCTACGGCCGTTAAGTCCGAAATCTTCAACCCATGACTCGTCAGCATCTTGTTCAGGCTTTGATCCGCCCGCGCAAGGCAGGCTTCTGGACCATCTTTGATATCAAATGGAAATTCGGCTTCCTGTACGATGCGAGCGGCAAAATCTGCCAGTGCAATACTCAAGTGGGTAGCCCCCATGTCAATAGCACCAACCAAACCTTTTTGTGGATTTATCTCAAGAACAATCGGCGGACGTCCGCTCGGGGCGGAACGGCTTTCCGCCTCCTGAATTACCCCACTTTTCAAAAGATCGTTCACAATCAAACTGACAGCCGCACGAGTTAGTCCCATAATTTCTGCCAGATCAGTTCTTGACATTCCCATAGCAGAAAAGCGAATAAGATCCAACGCGGCATGTTTGTTAAAACTCTTGACATTATAATCAGCAGGAAGCCAATAGAAAGTGCTCAAATATACCTACTATGGGTAAATCTTTTTGGTTGTAAGTGGCGGAATATTAGCACATGCCCATTATTTTTTCAAGTGTTTTAACAAATGAGTTTTTAGATTTTGTGTTTTTTAAAATGACCATTTGGAAATAAAAAAGCCAGCACATCTAAAATGTGCTGGCTTTTTATCAAAAGCTACTCAAATTACCATTACCGAATGGCTTGTTCGGTTGCAGCGTCAAAAATATGGATGGAGTCCATGTCAAATGCAACAACGGCCTGTTCTCCAAGGCGCAGTTTCGAGCGTGGGTCGACGCGGGCAACAAATGTATTCTTTCCGCTGACCAGATAGAGGAAGATTTCGTTACCCATTAATTCTGTTACGTCCACTTTGACAGAGACCTTTTCCACATCAACGTTGGGTGGAATAAAGTCGCCATCGTGAATATTCTCAGGGCGAATTCCAAAGATAATATCCTTGCCTGCGTGATCTAGATAGGGTTTGGCAAATCTTTCAGGGATGGTGACAACAAAATCGCTGGTATCCACAACCAACTTGTTCCCATCCTTGCGCATTTTTCCGGGGAAGAAGTTCATTGCTGGCGAACCGATGAAACCAGCTACAAAAAGGTTTGCAGGTTGGTCATAAAGATTCTGTGGAGTATCAAGTTGTTGCAGAACGCCCTTGTTGATTACCGCAATACGAGTTGCCATCGTCATCGCTTCGATTTGATCGTGGGTGACATAGATGAACGTCGTCTGCAAGCGCTGATGCAGTTTGCTGATCTCGGCGCGCATTGCCACGCGCAGTTTTGCATCGAGGTTGGAAAGCGGCTCGTCGAAAAGGAAAACCTTCGGCTCACGAACGATCGCACGTCCCACAGCTACACGTTGGCGTTGACCACCTGAAAGCTGGCGTGGTTTGCGGTCGAGTAAATCATGAATGCCGAGAATGTCGGCGGCTTCACCTACGCGGCGCTTGATCTCTTCCTTTGGCACTTTGCGCAACTTCAAACCGAATGCCATGTTGTCATACACAGAAAGGTGAGGGTAAAGGGCGTACGATTGAAAGACCATGGCGATGTCACGGTCTTTCGGAGCGACGTCATTTACGACACGGTCACCGATCTTGATCTCGCCGCTGGTGATTTCTTCCAATCCAGCGAGAGATCGCAGGGCGGTTGTCTTTCCGCATCCTGAGGGTCCAACGAGTACCAAAAACTCTTTATCTTCCACGTGAATGTTCAAATCATTCACAGCGGTTACGTCGCCATACATTTTGACGACATGATCAAACGTTACACTTGCCATGGGTCTTTCCTCCGTTTCGTGGGAATATAGTGATCAGATTATACTCCCACTTTAAGAGGACGATAAGGAAATCTGTACAGGATTTCATGACAAAATCCGCATCTGTCTCATCCGAAATTGCTCATGCTTTAACGAGCTTATCTTGTTTGTAGTCTATTTTTGATTAACCAACCATACGCCGAGAAGGATGACTCCACCCCCAATCACTGACGCGACCGTGATTGCCTCGTCCAACACGAAAAATGCAAAGACAACCGCCACTACTGGTTCGATGTAAAGGAATGCGCCTGTCTGCGCAGCAGGCAGCACTTGCAACGCGTCATACCACGCGACATATGCCAGCCCTGAACAGAAGATGCCGAGAAATAAAATAGCCAACCAGCCGTTCCCGGTTAGATTTGAATATTCGCTCAAGTTGTTTCCTGCAAAGAACAGGATCGAAGTGAATATCCAGCCAAATGCCATGACATGGAACATCATCAGGCTGGCAGGGTGTGACTTCAACCCGCGTCTCGACAGGACCGAGAATACCGCCCAATTCATAGCGCTGACCATAATTAGCCTATCGCCGGGTTTGCCAAATGTTCCCATTGAAATAGATGAAAAGTCTCCTTTCGATACAACAAGCAAGACCCCAACAAAAGCCAGGATGATACCAAGGATTTTGATCCACTTAAGTCCCTCCTGGAGTACAAGCCATCCTAACAAAGCCATAAAAACCGGCGTGGTCGAAACGATCCATGCCGTTGTGCCCGCTTCAGATGTTTGCAATGCGTTCGACTGAAGCCACTGATGGAATGTAATACCCAGAAATCCAAGGACAGCAAAGTAACCCCACTCACCTTTGCCCGGGAGCGAAATTTGCTTTCGCATTGCGCATGTAATCCCAAGGACCACCATGCCTATGGAAAACCTCAGCCATATAATGGCTATGGGTGAGATGTCATGGAGGACAACCTTGGTGGCAATGAAGGAAGCACCCCAAACAATAACGGCGAACAACGCTTCACCGTAAGGGATAAGGAGAGGATTGGGCATGGGGATAAACCTTTGTGTTTTTGCCTTATTATATTGTGACATGGAATAATGCCCTTATTTCATTTCTAAAAGGATGAAATTCATAACCCGATGGATATTCAGTTGTAATCTTCTTCCGTGTATAATACTCACTGGAGGCTGCATTTTATGGAAATTACCTGGTATGGACATTCCTGTTTTCGGCTCACCGAACGCAACATGGCAACGGTGGTGACCGACCCGTTCGACAATAAATCCATTGGATATGACGCTCTCAAGCTCAAATCAGACATCGTTACGGTAAGTCACAACGCGCCCGGTCATAACAATGCGGAGGCGGTCAAGGGCACGTCTCACGTGATCGATGGCGCTGGCGAGTTCGAGATCGGCGGCGTTTTTATAACCGGCGTTCAAACCGATGGCGGGGGTACAAGTAAGAAAAAGGGAAAAGACGGCTCATCATCCAATACTGTTTATGTCTTTGATTATGATGGGATCACTGTGGCACATTTGGGAGATCTCAAGCAAACCCCGACACAGTCGGAAGTTGAATTGCTCGGAACGATTAACGTTGCACTTGTCCCGGTGGGTGGTGGTGGTGGATTGAATGCCGCAAAAGCCGCGGAAGTCATTAGTTTGATCGAACCCAGTATCGTCATCCCCATGCATTATTCCACGCCAGACGCAAAAGTCTCACTTGAGTCACTCAACAAATTCATCAAAGAGATGGGGCTTTCAAAACCTGAGACTCAACCGTCCTTGAAAATCACACGCAGCGCTCTTCCCGATGAAACGCGTGTAGTCGTGTTGGAGTATCAAAAGAGTTAAGATGACCGTCAAAGTATTGATGACCTGGGATATCGCCAGTGAAAGAGATCAGGATTACTTCGAATTCGTCATTGGTGAGTTTATCCCGGGTGTACAGCGGTTGGGCTTGCAGCCTTCAGAAGCATGGGCAACGATCTATGGTTCCTATCCGCAGATCCAGGTTGGGTTACTGGCTACCGATGTGGCACAAGCCCGGCGAATACTCGATTCGGACGATTGGAACGTGTTGCAGGAGCGCCTTTTTAGCTACGTAAAAAATTTTTCCTATAAAGTTGTCCCGGCACGCGGACGCTTTCAATTCTAAGGATCAAAAATATGGAGACACATCCCGTCTCCATATTTTTGTTTAAACCCTGTCCGCGTGAAGTAAACTGAGGACGCAATGTCCCGTATCTCCTCTCGACTCCTAAACTGGTACGACAAAAACAAGCGGACTCTACCCTGGCGCGACCATCCCGATCCCTATACTGTTTGGGTTTCCGAGATCATGCTTCAACAAACGCGCGTGGAAACCGTTATCCCCTATTTCAAAAAGTGGATGAAATTATTCCCCACCGTTCGCGCGCTGGCAAAAGCTGGCGAACAGGAGGTTCTCCTCGCCTGGGAGGGACTTGGCTATTACAGCCGCGCACGTAATTTGCATCTCGCCGCAAAGATGCTCTTGAGCGAATATAAAGGAAAATTGCCGTGCAATACAGACGCGCTTCTTAAGCTTCCGGGGATTGGCCGTTATACGGCGGGAGCAATCGCCTCGATTGCTTTTGCACTTGATGAACCTGCCCTCGACGGAAACATCAAACGTGTATATACGCGGCTGTTCGATATTTCAGCGCCAGTTGATTCCCCAAACGGTGAAAAGGGTTTATGGAAAATCGCAAAGGATAATTTGCCAAAAGGCCAGGCTGGCAATTTCAACCAGGCTCTCATGGATTTGGGTGCGATGATCTGTGTTCCAAAGCGTCCGCGCTGTTTGATCTGTCCGCTGCTGAAAATATGCAAAGCGAGAAGAAACGGTACTGAGGAACAAAGACCTGTGAAGAGTCCAAAGAAAGAGATTCCACTTCGTATCCATGCGGCGGGAGTGGTTATCAAAAAAGGAAGGGTTTTGTTAGTACGGCGTCCATCCACAGGATTACTCGGGGGGATGTGGGAGTTCCCGAACGGACGCGTGAGTGGCAATCCGCAAAAAGAGTTGACAAAGGCTTTGAGGGATGGGTACAGCCTCAAAGTCCGGGTAAAAGAGGCGATGAATGTCGTCCAACATACATACACACATTTCCATTTGACCGCTCATGTATTTCGTTGTGAATTATTGTCCGAGTCCAAAAATGAGAATTTGACCTGGGTTTCGTTGAAAGCATTGGCTGAGTACCCGATGGGGAAAGTAGACCGACAAATCGCAAACGCGGTTGTGCGATGAAATAGTCTTGAGTATCTATTGAGATTGGCGTAGAATCAAGAAAACGCTCACTATTATCTAGATCGGGGCTTGTATGTCTAAAAACAAGAAAACAGATCAAAGGTCTTTGGACCCTACGATCATCGCCGCCGTCATTGGCGTTGCTGGAACGATTATTGTTACGCTCATTTCTGTGTATGGAAACCGTGCGCCTGCTCCACAACCCACCTCGGTTCCTCTCACTGCATCTTTTTTCACCGATACTGTCAGCCCTTCACCTGTTCCAACCGATACGGTGCCGGCTGGCGAAGCAACCTCAACGCCCGCGCCAGCAACGGATACGCCGGAGCCTACCCTTACATTTACTCCGGTAGCGCCTGTTCCTATTGGAGAGGATTGGGCGGATGGTTGTATCAGTTCATTGTGGATACCTTATCCGTCCGACACTCTGGTTGTCGATGACGGGAATGGATGTTTGTTCCAGCCGGTAACAGGATTCTTTGCGGAAAACGGTAAGTTGTCTTTTATTTACGAAGCCCGGCTCTCAAGCGCTGAAGTGCATGGAATGTTTGCGCCATTACCGTCATCGAATGGGGCAGTTAGTATTTATGTAAACTTGAAGGATCTTAAAATCGGTGATATTTGGATCGGTGTGTTTGCCGACTTATCGATCAATTCGCCAGGCCTGCTCATGACCATTCCAGCTGGCAATGTAAGTTTACGTTCGTTTGCAGAATGGACGATGCCGGGGTTGGAAAAGATAACATCGACCCAGCCTTTGAATCAAGGCTCGGGATATGGGCTTAGATTTGAGTTCACGGCGGGTTCTGTGAAGGCCGTGGTTCTACCGAATGTAACTGCCACGAATCAAATCCCCGTTTCTTCTTCTCGGAAATGGCTGTTCATCGGATACCAAGGCAGGAACGGCACTAATCGAATTGTGGCTTCCTTCTTTAACCTTGACATCACTTCCCCTTAGGATTTGTGTTTGAATAAACAACGACCCCGATTATTCGGGGCCGTTGTGTTTTGTTTAGCCTTTGCTCAATGTGACCAGTACCATCGGTCTGCGTTTGGTGTATTCATAAAGATACGACTTGACCGTGTTGGCAATATCTTTTTCGCTTTCCCAACTGCTGTCGTTGACCACGTCCATAATATGTTTGCGAACATCTGGGAGCAGTTCTTCTGCATCTTCTGGTGAGACAAATCCGCGTGTGATCAACTCGGGTTCATGGAGAAGTTTACCGTTAAGCTTATCTACGCTGATGTCGATCAGGAAGATGCCGTTGCGTGCAAGTTTTTCACGCTCGCGGATGATACCAAAGTCCACTTCACCAATGGATTGTCCATCCACGAATATGTAGCCGCCTGGGATACGTTCACCCGAGTTTGATGTGTCCACCAGAAAGTTCGACGGTCTGTCCGTTTTCAACAACGATGACATCTTCTTCAGGAACGCCCACTTCAATTGCCAATTTTGCGTGCCGCTTGAGTTGACGAAGTTCACCGTGAATGGGAATGAAATATTTCGGTTTGACAATATTGATCAGAAGTTTCAACTCTTCCTGACTGGCATGACCCGAAACATGGATCGGTGCAAGTGAATCATAGATCACATTCGCACCGCGCCTAAGTAGGCGGTTAATGGTTTTACTAATAGTCTCTTCATTGCCGGGAATTGGATGGGACGATAGCACGATCGTATCATTTGGCTTCAAGCCGAATTGTCGATTTGTTCCAGCGGACAGGCGTCCAACAATGGATGAAGGCTCGCCTTGCGAACCCGTGCACATGATGGCGACTTTATGATCCTGCATTTGCAATGCCTGATCAATCGGCACGATGATCTCATCGGGAATCTCCAGATAGCCCATCTTGCGCGCGATCTTGACGTTATCCACCATGCTGGTTCCGGCGAACGCCATCTTACGTCCATGTTTTTCTGCGGCATCCGCGACCTGTTGGACGCGTGAGATCAACGAAGCAAAGGTAGCCACGATCACGCGTCCCGGCGCTTCGGTAAAGACCTTGTCAAATGCAGGACCAATCACCATTTCTGAGGGAGTCCAGCCGGGTCGTTCCGAATTGGTCGAATTGGATAGTAGTAGATCCACTCCGCGGCTTGCTAACTCTGCCAATTTTGAAAAATCTGTGGGCCATTCGTCCACAGGAGTTTGATCGAACTTGAAGTCGCTCATGTGTACAACCAAGCCAGCCGGCGTTGTGATCCCCAATCCAACTGCATCGGGAATCGAATGGCAGACGTGAAACGTCTCCACTTGAAATGGTCCAATATTGATGGTTTCGCCTGCTTGAATGGTTTTTAGCGATGCCTTATGCGCGGAGTTATTCCGAGTCAGTTTTGCTTCGATCAAGCCGCGGGTCAGGGGTGTTGCGTAAATCGTCGCCGGAATGTCCTCGATCACGTGCCGGATCGCTCCGATGTGATCTTCGTGTCCGTGTGTAATGACGATCCCTACAACCTTATCTGCTCTTTTAACCAAATATTCGTAATCGGGGATGATGTAATCTATCCCCATCATGTCGTTATGTGGGAACATGATGCCCGCGTCCACGACCAAGATTTGATTCTTGAATTCGTAGGCGGTCATATTCTTGCCCACTTCCCCAAGTCCACCCAGGGGAATGATCTTTAATTTTCCTTGCTTACTCATACGAGTGTTTTATCCTTCACTTAATTTAAAAAAATTTTATCCGCCATTGGCGGTTAAGGTCTTAGTTAATAAAAAAAAGACCCCGCTGACTTGCTCGCGAGGGCGTTCCGTTCCACATGCGATTGTTCCAAACAAACTGCCTCTTCGGACAGTGAAAGTCAAATCCAACTGCGGAAGTATAGCAGGGCGGAGGGGATTTGTCAAAGTAGAGAAACGTTAACATCTCGTGATCATATTGCCCGTTATCGACTGAAACCCCGCCCTTTCTCAGCCGTAGCTGTTTCTGTTTTTATTCAGCTTTCTCTCACCCCTCTTAGTTCCCGCCAATAATAAAGCCAGACAAACCAGAAAAGGATAAAGACTCCCAAAAATAACCAGCCAGCCTTTGCGCCTCCTTGCCAAATCCCAAGCCCGATCCCAAGAATGGCACTGCTCGACCAGATCACTTTGAGATTGAGCATTGCACGAAATGATTCGATACCAGCATTCCTCCCTAGACACGACTTCGATCCCAATTCCCATGAGCGCCGCGCCAACTACGCGAGTGGAGATTGGATCAACGACACCCCAACCGAGCAAAGGCAAAACAAATTCAGGAAAAAAGAGCAGGGGAATGCCGAACAGCATATCCGCAATGAAGTGAATAACAAACCAGGTTCTTAAACTATTTGGGACTTCTTTCATGATGTCTCCTGTTTAGGCAGTATAACAAAATTGACAATCTTGTAGTACTCCTGTAAACTCCCTTCATGGACATCGACCTTGACCTGTATCGCCATGAAGTGCGCGTTTCGGCAAATCCGCTGGTGAGGCTTTCGGCGATTGATATTTCGCCGGATCATCCCCAGCGGATTTTTGTTTTTCTCCACGGATTCGGCGGGCAGGCGGAGCAATGGCAATATCAAATGCAGGAATTTGCCGTGGAGAACCGCGTCATTGCACTCGACTTGCGCGGGCATGGACTCTCCGATAAACCGTCGGGCGGCTACGATATGCCGCAGATCGTTGAGGATTTGGAGACTGCTTTGACGTTGTTAAAGGTGAAAGGGAAGATTGTGCTGGTAGGACATTCTTTTGGCGGAGCCATTGCCACCGAATTTGCAAGTAAACATCCCGACCGTGTGGAAAGATTAGTGTTGATCGCGACGGCAGGTGAATTCAAACTTCAGCCTGGGCTGAAGTTTGCGTTGAGCTTACCGGTATGGCTGTTGCGACTCTTTGAACCCTTTACGCGTACCTGGCTGTTTGCTCCTGCACATGTATTGAAGTTGTTTTATATCAATAATTTATCAAGGTGGAACGGGTGGGACGAGTTTGCCGCGCTCAGGGTTCCGACGCTTGTCATTCGCGGGCATCGTGACATTGTCTTTGAACGTCCACTATTCTCGAAGGTGACAGAATCAATCCTCGGGGCGGAAGAGGCGGATATTGGCGCGTCAGGTCACATGGTCATGTTGGAGCGGCGGGAAGCGGTGAACAGGTCGATGGAAAGATTCCTTGCAGGCGAAGGGCAACGTTCGTGGCGTGAATCCCCCAGCAATGTCCAAAAGAAGAAGGGCAGCCGCGATATTATCCGAAAGGATCGGCGCTGGTTGAAGAATTACGAGCAGGGTGTGCCTTATACGGTTGGCATTCCAAACATCCCGCTGCATCATTTATTGCGTTCGTCTGTCAGGCGCTTTCCAAATCATCCAGCAATATTTTTTGAAGGGAGTCAGCTTTCGTACCGCACTTTGAATCATGAAGTCAATCGATTTGCCAATGCCTTGATTGCACTGGGTGTGGGAAAGGGTGTGCGGGTTGTTTTGCTTTTGCCGAATGTGCCCCAAGTGGTGATCGGGTTTTATGGGACGATGAAGGCGGGCGCCAGCGCGGTATTCATTCCGCCCGTGATCGAACCGGAGGAAGTTGTGCGGCAGGTAAAGGATTCGGATGCGAGCGTGCTGGTGACGCTTTCGATGTGGGCAGGTTTGGCAAAACAAATTCAGGAGGGGAGTAATGTTCTGCATGTGGTGTTGACGGACGCGGCACATTATCTTTCACTGCCGAAATATTTGATCTCAAAGTGGCGTAATCGCGGCTATGGGTTACAGAATGCCCTGCGATGGAAGGATTGGCTGGGCGGCAAAAGCACAAAATCGCCAACCGTGGAAGTCTTTCCTGGGGACCTGGCTGTGATCCAGTACACGGGGGGGACGACTGCGCAATCAAAAGGCGTGATGCTTTCACATCGTAATCTGGCTGGCGAATACCTTGCAGACACGGCATTGGCTGCCCGATATAGTGGAGGGCAGAGAAAGATTCCTGTGTGTAGTTCCGATCTTTCACAGCTATGGTTTGACGACCGCCATGAATGTTCCCGTTGCCATCGGCGCGGCAATGATCCTGAAAACACAATTCCAAACGCTGGATATTCTCAAGGCGATCAAAAAATATAAACCGACTATTTTTCCCGGCTCGCCGAATATGTATGTTGCCATCAATAACTTTCGCGGTGTGCGTAAATATGGCATTAACTCCATAAAGGCTTGTATTAGTGGCTCCGCTCCATTGCCTGTTGAAGTGCAGGAATCGTTCGAGAAGCTAACCAAAGGCAGGCTGGTGGAAGGCTACGGGCTTACTGAAGCCTCGCCTGTGACCCATGCCAATCCGCTCGGCGAGAATCGCAGGGTTGGCACCATCGGTGTGCCGCTCCCATCTACTGAAGAGAAGATCGTGGATCTGACCCGTAAAAGCAAAGAAGTGAAGGATGGGCAGATTGGCGAACTTGCAGTCCGGGGTCCGCAGGTGATGATGGGATATTGGAAGAATCCACAAGCCACAAAAGAAGTGCTGACCGAGGAGGGCTGGCTTCTCACGGGTGATATCGCCCAGGCAGATGAAGATGGCTATGTGCGCATTATCGCCCGCAAGGCAGACATGTGGTACCCGAGCAAGCTTAAGACGAAACCTGCCTTCCCACGCGATGTGGAAGAAGTGATTTATGAAATTCCACAGGTAAAAGAAGTGGCCGTCACTGCGGTGGCTGGGCATCCGTTCGCGTTCGTGATCGCGGGCAAAGAAGCGCCCACACCGAATGCGGTCATCGCGTATTGTAAGCGCCGCCTGCCCCCGCATCTTGTGCCGCGCTTTGTGATTTTCCTCGACGACTTCCCGCGTACTTTCATTGGTAAAGTTTTGCGAAGAGAGTTAGTCAAACGATATGAAAAGTATGATGAAAAATAATGTAAGGATTCCCACAGCAACCCATTATATTCAACAGGGAAAGGGTACGCCGGTCATTATGATCCATGGTGTTGCCGCGTCACTGCATGATTGGGATGATCTCGTCCCCGACCTTGCAAAAAATGGGTACGCCTCTTATGCGCTCGATCTCCTGGGTCACGGTGAAAGCCCAAAGCCGGACTCGCGCGCCTATCAGTTCGATTGGATATTTGACAATTTTGTCAGTTGGATGACATCACTGCGATTAACAGAGCCCGCCATTCTGATCGGACATTCGCTGGGCGGACACATTGCGCTGGAGTACGCGCGCCGCTTCTCTGCCTGGACCCGCGGGCTGGTTCTCGTTAATCCGTTTTATTCACGCTCACAGCTTCCCTTCTTCCTTCGCAAAACGTATGGAAACAACAATTTGAATGGGCAGGTCGTCAGCCGTCTCCCAAAATGGATGTTGCGCGCCTTTGTAGATGTGACCAGCGTTGCGTTTGGTCATGGCGCGGGAGCCTTACATTCATTGCCTGAGCACATCCGTGTGCAAACCGCGCTTGACTATAAGCGTACTGCGCCCGGTGTTTATAATATCCCAAATATCATCACTGACTTAAGCGTACATGCACCGACCATTACGTTTCCAACATTGGTTGTATGGGGAGAGCGCGACCAGACGTTATCCCCCGTCTCATTTCCTAAATTGGTCAGCGCCATGCCGCGTGCAAGGGGAAAGTCGTTCCGCGCTGGACATGTTCCGCATCAGTCACATGCGAAGGAATTCAATGCAGAGGTGATGGAGTTTTTGACGGGGGCTGGATTGAATTGCTCCCTGCAGCAGCTGGCTACTCCATATTGTTTCACTGGTTCCATAAAATAAAACGCTCCAGAGGCAGATGCCTCTGCTGACCAGCCAACTGATCCAGCGGGGAGTTTGATCTGCCACCACAAGTACGCCACGCTGTTTGGATAACGTGTACAGATAGGTCCACCAACCACCTCAACTTGTGTGCCGGGGATGTTTGTGAATATCCAATTGTCCATTATCCCGGGCGATGACCGGAAATTTAATCGGCGTTGTATGATCGCTTGCATGCCCACTTGTAGTTGCGGACGCGCGAGCGTGCATTCCTCCGGATCAGAGGTAACTTCAACGCTGGATGTGGGTAATGTTTCAGGCGTGGGGGACTCATCAGGTCGGGGAGGTAGGCGGGTGTTTGAGTTGCTGTAGCGGTGGGTTGAGGCGTACTTGTCGTAGGGATGGGAGTAGGGATTGTGGTTGGCGATGAAGAAGGTGTGGCAGAAACAATCATCGGCGTGGAAGGTATCGTTGTGTTCGTAGACGGAAGGGAAGTGGGGGTCAAAATGGAAGAAATAGGCGTTGGTATTTGCCCGGGAGATATTCGGGTCAGGAATAGAAAGATCAATAACAAAATAATGGCAACGATCAGCTTGAAGAGATCGTAAAGCGGCGCGGGGGAGGAGGTACTCATGCGCCTTATCCGTTGTTCGCCTTGCGTTTTTGTTCCGCAAATTCTTTTGCCTGCGCGATGATGGTATTCTCTTTGGAGAAGAATCGTTTAAAAAGCGTTCCCAGGATTTGTTCCATCTCCTTCGCCGTGAGTTGGGATAGCTGTTCAAAGGTGAACACACCTGCTTCGCGCAAACGTTTTGAAAAGACAGGCCCGATACCCTTGATGGCTTGGAAATTATCGTTTCCGTCGTTATCAACAAGATGAGCGATATTGACGGCTGGTTCGGGACGTTTGCTTAGCTGTTCTTCGAGCGAGGTAATGCGTTCCTGGAGGTCTGAGTTTTCTTTTGCAACACCCTCAATGCGGCCGCGCCAGTAAAACCAATCGATGACCCATTCAATCAGCCAGCCAATGAAGATGCCCAATATAAGTATTGCAATGATATTCATCTCTCCAATCCTCTCTGATTGTTGTATAACACCAATGAAATGTTATTGTATCAGCATGGTTTGATTACGCAATGCCTGCCTACGATTGCACTACGCATCACTTAAAGATCGCGATATTTTAAGGTTAATCACCCGCGCGTCCTCTTGAATTGACCTTCTGACTATGCTACAATGCCTCAAGAAATTCGCCATATGTACGGGGATGCAGTGCTTAATCGCCCACATCTGGCGGCAACAAACGTTCTAAAATATGGAGTAATTCTCATTCATGCGTTGTCCCTATTGCCAGAATAACGACTTTAAAGTGCTCGATACATCCCATGACAGCCACGGTGGTATTCGCAGGAGACGCGAATGTTTCAGTTGTGGACAGCGCTTTAGCACTTATGAACGACCCATATTGGCGACGCCGCTTATTATCAAGCAGGACGGCACGCGTGAAGAGTTTGACCGTGAGAAGATGGCGCGTGGCATCCGCATTTCGTGTGCAAAGCGACCTGTTTCCGCGGCGGATATTGAGCGTATGATCGGACAGGTTGAGTCTCAATTGCAAAAGATAGGTAAATCCGAAGTTTCATCCCGTATCGTGGGTGACATGGTCATGCAGGTTTTGAAAGAAGTGGATCAGGTCGCGTTTATTCGTTATGCCATTGTGTATCTCGGTCTCGATGACCTGCATTCCATTCGAGATGAAATCAACCAGTTACTCGAAAGCTAATTTACTGACGGAAACCGTTCCGCAATGGGCGGATTGGGTTCCGTCTTTTTTTGTCGAAAAAAATATCATCCTTCGCGCTGAGCGGACCGACGAGTTGGTAACCAACATTTCATCCTCCGCTCACAACGTCCCGACGATTTTCGGGAGGACGAAAAACCATCACTTAGAGGAGAGTGTATTATGGCAACCAAAGCAGTAGCTCCAGCTACCCAGGTAAAGAACGGATTACTTCCCACGCCCCCCATGCCAAAAGGACTGCCGAAGGCAAACCTGACAGATAACGCCCGTCAGGTATTGCAAAAACGGTATGTCCGCCGTGGGGATGATGGCAAGCCCGCTGAAACAGTCGAGGAAATGTTTTGGCGCGTAGCCTATCACGTGGCGAAGGTCGAAGAGCAGTGGGAAGCTGATGTGCAGAAACGTGCGGTTGAGTACTACCATTTATTATCCAGCAAGAAATTTTTTCCGAACTCTCCTACATTTACCGGAGCAGGGACTCCGCTTGGGCAATTGGCGGCCTGTTTCGTTTTACCGATCACAGATGATATGGGACGCGACAGCGCGGGCATCTTCCAGACTTTGCGCGATGCGGCGTTGATCCAGCAGACGGGCGGCGGGAACGGCTTCTCGTTCTCGCGTTTGCGCCCGAAAGGCTCGATGGTGTTGACCTCCGCCGGGCAGGCAACGGGACCGGTTGGATTCCTAAAGGTATATGACCATGCCTTTGGTGAGATCGCTCAGGGTGGTACCCGCCGTGGGGCGAACATGGCGGTGCTCCGTGTGGATCATCCGGATGTGGAAGATTTCGTCACCTGCAAGATCAATGAGAATCAAATTACGAATTTCAATATCTCGGTCGGCATCACGGACGCGTTCATGACCGCCGTGAAGAACAATGAAGAGTGGGCGTTGCGCTTCCCGGATATGAAAGAGATGAAGCATAAAGGATTTAGCGGCACGATCGATCAAGCCGAAGCCGCGGGCATCACCATTCACACGTACAAGAAAGTGAAGGCGCGTGAGTTGTTCGATAAGATCGTCAAGCAGGCACATCACAATGGCGAGCCAGGCGTGTTGTTTTTGGACGCGTCCAATCGCAGTAATCCGGTTCCGCATTTGTATCCGTTGGAAGCGACAAACCCGTGCTTTATTGGTGCAACTCGCATAGCAACTGACAGGGGCTTGCTTACCATTCAAGAACTTACTGAAAATGAATTGACATTCATGCTGGCAAATGACCAGCGTGCTCCGCAAGGTGGTCATGGCTTCCCTGGTGAATCGTATGGTGTGGTTTATCGTTCATCCTCACCCGCATGGAAAACACGCGAGAATGCGCAGACTTTGCGGTTGACAACGAAACATGGCTATACAGTTACGGCAACCACAGACCATAAGTTCCTTACGAAGACGCGCGGTTATGTGGAGCTTGGTCAATTGCAAGAAGATGATGTGTTGCTCCTTCAATCTGGTGAAGGTGTTTGGAGTCGCAACTCTGCCTTACCAAATATCGAATACCTTCAAGGGAAGATGAAAGTGATGGCGCAGGGTGGTGATCGTGCTTCAGGACATACAACGACACGCAGTGATTTTGCGGAACAATATTCAAACTTGCCAAAGAACTGGTCGCATGAACTTGGCTTGGTGGTTGGCACACTGGTTGGCGATGGCTGGCTTAGCCCCAGTAGTAACTCGCCTGTCGGCATGGTCTTCAATTACGAAAATGATGAATTGTTGAATGCCATCCAGCAAACCATGCAAACCTATTTCAGAGCCGGACATCTACACCAGCGTGGCTCAGTTCGCCAATTAACCTATGGAAGAATGCCTTACGAATTCTTCTCTTCATTGGGCGTGCTATCTGTTCGTGCGCATGAAAAGCGAGTTCCAAACTCGATTTGGACGGCACCTCGTGAAGCCGTGATCGGTTTCCTGCAAGGACTATTCACGACCGATGGAACGGTAAATGTTTCGTCTTATAAAAAATCTTGTAGTATTCGCCTTGCCAGTTCTTCTATTGATTTATTGCGTGATGTACAGATGTTATTGCTGAACTTTGGCATTGTCAGCCGCCTTCACAAACGCCGCGAAGCAGGTTATCGCAATATGCCGGATGGCAAGGATGGTTTAAAGGAATACTTTACCCAAGCCAATTACGAACTGATAATCGATAAAGCGAATCGCGATAAGTTTGTGACTGAAATTGGGTTCCTTGATTCTACAAAGCAAGGCAAAGCCGAGGAGTTTATTTCCAGCAAGACGCGTATTTCCAATACGGAAACTTTTGAAACGAAGATTGTTTCGATTGAAGATGCTGGCTATGCCGATGTCTATGATTTGACGGAACCACAAACTCATAGCGTAATTGCAAATGGCATTGTCGCACACCAATGCGGTGAGCAATGGTTAGGACCATACGAGAACTGCTGTCTGGGTTCGGTAAATCTTAATGAGCACTGTGGACCTGATGGCACAGTGGATTGGGAGCTGCTTCGCCAAAGCACGGTTTTGGCGACGCGCTTCCTCGATGACGTTGTGGAAGCGAATGCGTATGTTCCTGCGGTTGCGCAACTGAAAGAAGCTGCACATCGCGCCCGCCGCATCGGACTTGGAATCATGGGTCTGGCGGATTTGATGTACCACGTGGGCGTCCGTTATGGTTCGAAGGAAGGCCAGGAGTTCGGCGCACAGGTGATGGAGTTCGTCCGTTATCACGCGGTGCAAACCAGCATCGCGCTTGCCGAAGAGCGCGGACCTTTCCCAGCCATCGAAGGTTCGATCTACGATATGGATGACCTCAAGTGGACCCCGCCTCAGACGCTGGTCAAGTTCGAGCATAACTGGGGCAGACCGAACGTCGAGTGGGAGGCGGTGGTGGAGGGCATCAAGAAGCATGGCATCCGCAATGCCGCGCAGACCACGGTCGCACCGACAGGCACGATTGCCACCGTCGCAGGTTGTGAAGGTTATGGCTGTGAACCCGTCTTCGCGCTGGCGTACATCCGCCACGTCAATGACAATGGCAAGGACCTGAAATTAACATACGCCAGCCCGCGCTTCGATGAAGCATTGAAGAAACTGGGACTCGGCGAAGAGAAGCGACAGGAGATCGTCGAGCAGGTGATGAGCGAAGGCACGTGCCAGGGCATCAAGGAGATCCCGCAGGCGGTGCGTGATACGTTCGTTGTGTCTGGTGATATCAGCGCCGAGGAACATGTGTTGATGCAGGGCGCGTTGCAGGCGTTCGTGGATAACTCGCTTTCGAAGACGGTCAACTTCCATGAAGGCGCAACGGAAGAAGATGTGGCGAAGGCATACATGATGGCGTGGGAACTCGGATGCAAAGGCATCACCGTCTATGTGACCGGTTCACGTGATAAGGTGGTGTTGGAGACGAAGGCGACTGTGGATAAAAAAGATGCGCCCGCTTCGACTGCGGCTACGCCTCCGCTACCCTCCGGGCACGATGTCAGCGCGACAAGTAAGCCTGAACTTTCGCCGACATTTTCTCACGACCCCAAGAAGCCTCGTCCCCGTGCATTGACCGGCAAAACCTCAGCGTGGACACGCCCGCGGGCAAGGCGTTTATCACGATCAATCAGAACGGCGGCGATGAACCCTTCGAAGCCTTTATCAACACAGCGAAGGCTGGGTCAGAGACCGCCGCAGTCTCCGAAGCGATCGGACGACTCATCTCGTACATCCTGCGTATTTCATCGCCCATCAAACCGACCGATCGGATGCGTGAAGTGGTGCGACAATTAATGGGCATCGGCGGCGGTCGCTCACTGGGACTGGGTCCCAACCGTGTGCGCTCGTTGCCCGATGGCATCGGACAGGTACTGGATATGTACCTGCGTGACAAGCAAAGCAGCCCTGTGGGAAAATCCGGTGCATTGCCCCTGATGGAAGAGAAGACCAATGGCAACGGAAACGGCAATGGTGGCGGTCACACTATCGAAGAAGAAGTGATGACGCAAAAGATGCGCATCGGTGACCTGTGCCCTGAATGCGGTGAAGCTGCCGTGGTCAACGAAGAAGGTTGCCGCAAGTGCTACGCTTGTGGATTTAGTGAGTGTTAAATTACTAACCGTCATTGCGAGGAGCGACCATCGGAAGCGACGAAGCAATCTCAACTAACCAATATTATGTATGTTACCTGGGATTGCTTCGTCGCCCTGCGGGCTCCTCGCAATGACGGGAGAATGATATGCAAAGTCAAGCCAAAACTGTCCCCGCCTATCTCAAAGAAGTTCCCGCCGAACGGAAAGCCGCACTAAAACAACTGCGTGACCTGTGCCGCGCCACGTTGACCGGATTCAAAGAATCCATGGATTACGGGATGCCGGGTTACTCACGCAACGGTGTGTCGGAAGTGGGTTTCGCCAGCCAGAAGCATTTCATCGCCCTCTACATCCTCCGCACGGACGTGATGCGTGCGCACCGCTATCTGCTCAACATCCCCGGTGTGACGCTTGGCAAAGGTTGCATCCGTTATTCGAAGCCTGAGAAGATAGATTTCAATATGGTCGAGAAGATGTTGAAAGCGACGGTAGAGTCGGAAGGAGAGGTGTGTTGACTTGAAAAAGATACCCCTCTACTGGCCTTTCCTAGTGGGACTCCTCACCGTCGTGTATCAAGTCGCCGCGTTCTACATGCGCTTTGGGCGTTGGAACACAGACTCCACCATCGTAGATTACATCCTCTTCTTTCTGGCAGGCTCCATCGGCGGGTGGATTTTGGTCACGTTCCTCAACCGTCAGACCTCCACCGCCAAACGTTGGGTGGTGCTGATCGCCTTCCTGCTGGCAACACCGATTGCGATGATCTTCATCCTCGGCGGCGGATTGCTCGGAGCGATAGGCATCCTGCTCTTCCCGCAAATCCCTTGGGCGCTCGGCACGTGGATCGGGTCGCTGGTGGGGAGGTTGGTGAAGTAAAGCGAAAGCATTAGTTATGCCGAACCGAAATGATGCAAGAACTACAGTTTCTTATTTTTAGAATATCGTGACAAATGAACGTATGCGTTTATAATCTGTAAGATGAAAGTTGCACACGATGGTCTTCTTGCCATCTACGTTTATCCTTCTGAAGTGACGCAGCGTCATCATATGCCACATTGTCATGTTCGTTCTCCTGATGGCGAAATTGTGGTGGCATTGCCAATTCTAACAATTAATCGTTAAAAAAAAAAACGAAAAGAGCTCGTGCCCTTCTGAGCAGTAATTTTAACAAAAATCTGTGAGGCTTGGAACAGATTAAATTCGGAGAGCTCAGATATTATAAACTGAATTTAAAAATCATGGGATGCCCCCAAGTATCAAAGAATAGCCTCTGTAAAGGTCAATGGGGAGAAAATTGATGTCGTTTTTGAGAATAGTGATGTAGTCAAATTAAAATCGTGACATCTATCCTTCCTTCAAACACACATAACCCCGATTGGAAGGGTATTCAATTCAATTCATATGAATTGATTTTGCCAACAGCATTAGATGAAGTCGAGAAATTCCTTCGTTAACGATTTCGACTGATTGCAAGTGACCCATTATTTGCATCATACTGGGCTCAAAAAGCTGAAGAGCAGGCCAAAGATATTGGTCAACGGCTTCGGGAGCTTCGGCTGCAGTAAAAACCTAAGTAGTAAGGATGTAGCTGAACGGGCAGAAATCACGCCTCAAAGTATTTCAAGAATTGTAAAGGGACATCATGATGTTGTTTTTACAACATTGCGAAGGATTTTCTGGCAGCTATGGGATGTACATTGCAAGATTTGACCCTCGGTCCAAGTTGTACCAATATCAATTAACTCATTGTTCAAACGATTACGATTCCGATGGAGATAAAAAAGAGTTTCTTATTGAGTAGTATCCTTCCAAAAGAATTGCTATACGTACAGTTTTGATGCTGATGTTCAAAAAAGTGATTTGCTTAACCAGATTGCAAATCTTATTTCCAAAATTTATAAATTGCTATCCGAACAAATATTGGACGGCAACCCTATGTTTGCAAATGCCCTAATCTTGTTGAAGGTATCAAATTTAATAATTGGTGTGATTCGCAAACAAGCAAGTCATGTATGCTCTTTATGCACATATTGCACTTGAGGGTTTTAAAAACGAAAATATCTTGAACTTTGGAAATACTCCGACTTAGAAAATATATATTCCGTGATGGATCATTCGTTAGCCTAGGATTCCCGGAATTCAAATTCATCCCTAGTAAATACGCATTTCAGGTGCATGTTTGAAATATCTCAGGGAACATTATAATTGTGATTAAGAATTCCACGAAGCTGGTCAATGCCTCACATGGTTTCATATCAAGGAGTTTCAAAATTTTACAGTCGGAATTCGGCCTGGCAAGATGATTTGAAACCGAGGCTACTGAGTTGCATCAGAATCTCACTGTTTTCCGTGTCGCGCGGAAGAATTTGCAGAACTTTCCGCTTAGCACGCTATGGTCGTGTAGAAAAGTTAAAATCTGTCGTTATCCAAATTGTAGCTGAAAGATTTCCTTTTGATTTATTCGCAAATTATTTGGCTCACTGACTTTCCGTCGACAATAACGTTAATTGGTAGGTATCAGCGAACAATCTTCAAATTAGCGAGCCTTCGCCACTTACGATAGATCCGACAGTGTTTAACGAAACGGTAAATGTCGAGTCGTTGTATAAAGATGTTCGAGATTTACTTGTTCGTGCATTAGAGTATCTGAGTATGAGAATGAGAAATTCAAATTCTAAATCTCGAAAACGGGAACTATAATTTATGTTCCACTAGTTCTGTCTGCGTGCCTAATCACCATTGTTTTAGGACCGCGAAATGGCAAAATTTGAGCGTGGTAATTGCCCGTATTTGAGCGCCGCTAATTGATTGCAGCGAATCGATCAGAGAGACATAGGTGACGTAAACTTTGTGTTTAGGTCTCTTAACTATAGAGATAATTCGGCATCATTATTGCCATAAAACGATTGATCAGAAAGCAGAGAACTATGCAAGGCGAAATGGAAAAGTGCTTCTGCGCCAAGCTACATTAAATCGACTAACGAAATCTTTGTCCCCTACAAACGCCTTTGATGTAAAGCAAACTCGCAAGAAGGAAATAAATATATTACGCTCAACATGAATTAGCATGTTGCTGTCGAAAATGCTTTGAATATTGGCATGGAATCCCGAGCAATAAGCTCTTGTCTGATAGTAACTTGAATACTTGACTAATCTCCTTATGATATTCGTTGTGAACGTATGCTGTTTTATTGCAAGTTAGTGTTTAGAGACCTCCTGTTGAACAAAGCTTTCTTCCTAAAGATATTATGAAACAAATTGACACTGAGAAGTTTTCTAAATCCCTTCGTGATCGAGCAATTATTTCTGATTAACAAACGATTCTAATTGCTCGTCTTGCTGGGTCGAAGCAGGAGTTGGATTAACTCGCCCACTAAATTGCGATGGATATGGAAGAATAAGAGATTTTGACTTCAACAATATTCTGATTGGTCATCTAATCCTCTTCCCATATTGCCATGGCAAAAGCTCGCTCTTATTAGGCAGATGCAAATGTACGCGCACAAGGGTTTTAGAAGCAGTGTGTAATTGTCCATGTTGGGATCGTTATGAGAAGAGCATGACTCTCGGCAGATAGGCGTATGTCAGAATATTTTACGTTTGAACGATTAATTACGATGTATATGAAGGAAGAAGCTAATCTAGATGTCATAGATTTATCAGGTGGGCAGCCAGACCTTGTGCCAGAATGGGTTTTGTGGACAATGCAATCTCTTCAGAGAAACCATAAGCTCGATGGGAAGATTTCTCTCTGTTCCGATGACGACCAACAATAGGTACTTTTGGACATATCTTACCGAAGAGCAGCGTAAAAACATATCTGAGTTTCCGAAGTATTCGCGTGTGGCTTGTTTCAAAGGTTATGAACGATCAGTACCGTTTTCGTTTAATACGTTCCAGCTCTCCTTGATTTATTCGACCAACAATTTGAGATTTATAACGAACTGCTAAAAGTGGGTCTAGATATCTATTCTTACGTCACATTTACTTCTATAACGTTAATGGGTTACATCAGTAGAATGGAAAGTTTGTTGAAAAAATCCAGGAAATTCACCATCACTTATCCTATTAAGAACAGTACCCCTAAAGGTAGGAGTCTTTACGCCTAGAAAAAATCGATTCAGACAATATCCTAAGAAGGATATTCTTATGTGTGCCTGATGTTTTGGTTGAGAGATTTGATCAAGAATTAGCAAGGACTATCAAACCGATTTTTGATATTCAATGGTTTATAGAGGATAATCGATGCAAGGTTGGCGTAGCTATATTTCAAACAAGATAATACCGTTCGTTAAAAAAAGATGATTATTGGAGTAAATGTCTCACCGAAATCGTTAAAAACAAAAAGCCCTTACTTGGTATACATTTGGGAGTTTTTGTTGAGCCATATCGTTCCTATGTTATCGATGGAAAAAAGACAGTGGAATCCAGATTTGGAATAAAAAAACAACCACCTTATGGGCATGTACAACCTGATGACATTATTCTTTTGAAACGTTCTGGAGGTTCAGTAATAGGATTGTGCAGTATCTCGAATGTTTGGTTTTATCAACTCAACAAAAATTCTTGAGAGTATCACCTGCGGAAGGAGTTTTCAGTTGCATTATGTGCACAAGACCCTGAGTTTTGGCATCAACGAAAACATGCTTCTTATGCGAGCCCTCATGCGAAATAAAAGATGTTATTCAAATTCCCCCAGTAAATTTTTCTAAGGCAGATCGCCGTGGATGGGTTGTATTGCGTTCTTCGGGGCTTGGTACCGATAAATAATGACTAGTTCCGTAGCTTTTTGTGGGTCAATTGGGAGTGGTAAAACAACACTTTCTACGGAACTTTCTAATGAATTAGGGTGGAAATACATAAGCTTTGGTAACTATTTAAGAAAGGAAATGACCAAATTAGGAATTGATACACCTACGAGGGAGCAACTTCAAGCTCTTGGAGAAAGAAGAAAGTCTAAAAGGTGTTGAAATTTTTTTCTTATCAGTATAAAGTGATTCTGTATGAAAACGGGAGATGGGGTGGTATTTGATGGTGTACGTCATTCAGAAGTGTTAACTAGCTTACGTCAGATCCTTTACCCATCAATTTGTTTCCTTTATATTGAGATAGATGATTTATTTGTAAATGCTCGATTGGCTACGAGAGATAATATAAATGATGCTCATGCTCTACAATCTCATTCTACAGAGGCGCAAGTTTCGGGGATATTGAAATCAAAAGCAGATCTAATTATTGATGGGACAGTCAGTATTGTTGAAAACGTTAATCAGATATGTAAGTGGTTACACAGTCGAACTTAGATTTTTTTCAAATAATTCAAGCCAAGGCAAAAGAGAATTGAGCGGGGAGCGACCCCCTCCGCCCTTCGGGCACCTTCGCGTAGCATACCTTTAGGTACCTCCCAAATCCGACGATTTAAACTTTGTATGCGTAGCCTAAATTTTCCTCGTCGTATTTGGGGGAGGAACCAACCATAAGTCTCGACGGAGAATCGTCCGTGGGGGTCGAAAGGAGGGCAAAAGAGGATTGTGTGGCGCACGAAGTGACTATATGCTTTCTTGGGATATGACGGTTGCTTTATCTTGTCCTCTCCAAATTCAACCCATATCGAGTTTATCCTGCACCGCTTGACCCGCCGCCCGAAGCTCCAGCCCCTGCACCGCCTCCACCACCTGCACTGGCGCCTGCCGAATCAGATGTAGACATAACAGCTACGATAGCGCCGAAATTGGCGTTGTTGCCTGCGGTTGCGTGGAACCAAATCGGCAGTGGCATGCCATCAAAAGTTTGGAAGTATTCAGCCCACTTTTTTCCCAAGCCGAATATTGCGGCATAAGCCAGATAGCGCTCAAAATAGTCAGCGCTAATGGCAGGTTCTTTACCTTTACTGACCTGCTTAAGATATTCTGCAAAACCTTTCCAACGGGCTGCCTGCTCTTCGCCTGATGGTGTCAGGGTGGAGAACATGGATGCATAGATCAGCAATGCGATGGATAGCAGAAACAAGCTAATGCCTATCCCGGCAAGTGCAGCAAGAACCCCAACCAGGTTGAGATTATTCACGACTATACTGACCCCGACCAAGCTGCCAAGAAATAAAGCAATCGCAAAGAACATGAGTATGATCCCGCTGCCCAGCAATGTTGTACGTTTTGCTTTGCGCTGTGGGTCAAGCCAGCCGCGTTGAATGAGTTCCTGTTCCAGCGGTTCATCAAACAATTTATGTTTTGATGCCAGCCGCCCAGCTACCTCACTCATATCCACCTGCGCTTCTCCAGTTTTGAAAATTGCATCCAACAAGCCTTGCTCGTGCGGGCTCAGGGATGTTGAGACCTCTTTGCGGGTCAAGACGTATTTCTTCGATCCCCAAACCCCTTTTTCTTCGCTTACTTCCAACAGGCCGCCGCGTTGTGCAAGCTGAAAGATCGTGCCCATGAAGCCATGTGCCTGACCCGTTAACTTGCCTATGATGGCTGGTGGCATATCGGAGGGCGGGTTTGGATTGGCTACAATGGCAGGAATGGTTAACTCACGTCCATTGGCGCGGGCGTAGGTGAATAAACCTAGGGCGCCGAAGACCAGGGTCAAAACACCGGCAACCGAACCAACGGGCAATGCGCGTGCGGTAGCCGCTTGTTCTTGTTCATTTTGTAGTTGCCATTGTGGTGTGGTCTGCGCAAGGCTATGAGGTGCGAAGCGTGCCGTCAGAATAAGATCTTCATCTTTAGCGAGTCCATTTGCGGTGAGGATGATGCGATTATCTGTCGCAGCAGATTCAAATTCTCGATTGAGGGTCGGCTCTGCGATCAGAGTCGCTTGCAGTGGGTAGGTCAATGTAACGGTGGAATGTTTGATGGAGTAATCGTGATCTTCAGGCACGGCGCGCCAAATAAGTGTATCTCCATCTCCTGTGCGGATGATGCCATCGGCACGATAACGGATGACAAAGACATGCAACGTATCAGACGTGGGCGGGAAATGCCACGTCACTTTGAGCGGATTCCCCGCTTCAATTTCGACCTGACCTGCACCTGTTCCCTCAGGCATGGGTGTTCCGTCCATGCTTGCATCCAGAAATGTAATGCCATCTGTTTCAGTGGCAGAGACTTCGCGAAATGCAAAAGTGAAGGGGTCGCCTTCAAAGTGAAACTCTACGGTTTCAGTGATAATGGCAGAGCCATCTTCCTGAATGTCGATCTGCACGTCAAACCGTTCGGCGTAATATGATTTCGCAGCCAGCACGGGTGTGGTGATGAACAGCGAAAGTAATAAGACAATGAAGAGAAGAGAGAATTTTCGGATCATGGTGGCTCCATATGGATATACGTTGGAAAATGAAAAGAGTTGGTAATTGGAAGAACCAGCTACAAGTTTAAACGGGGTTCGTCCGTGGGGGTTGAAAGGTAAGCATAAGAGAATTGTGTGCGCAGTCCAATATCCATTACAAATAACTGTTTCTGGTAGGTAATTAGTCCCGATATGAAGGACAATGAGAAACTTCTAACATAAGGTTAATAGGATTTGCATACTTTGCATGTTACCACTATAGTGGGCGCAATCAATTGGCTTATGTTGATATGAGAACTCAATGCCAGTATATTGGCGCCCGGGCAACAAATCAAGCACTTGTTCGGGTCGTTCCCCAAAACTACCCAGAAAGAAGGAAAATATGAATACCAACAGTCAGGAATTGGAACTTAAAGAAGAAAAGTCAGGTAATCTATTATCTGTCCTCATCGGGATGATCGTTGGCGGTTTGGTTGGCGCCGTAACAATGTTACTATTTGCCCCACAACCCGGAGACAAGACCCGCGCCGACCTCCAGAAGGGCGCGCTGGAATTACGCAACCGGACAGCCACAACCATGAAAGATACGGTCGCACAGGTCAAAACCAAAGCCAATCAGATCAAAGCGGATGTGCAGATAAAAGCCCATGACTTGAGCCATCAGGGACAGGACCTGCTCGTCAAACAGTTGGATAACGTCTCTCACGCGGCGGAAGAGGGGAAGAAGATGGTTCAAGCTTCCCAAAATTAGCTTGGCTACCTTCAGGTACAAACTGTCAGAGATTCTTTCAGCCCGCTCCAAAATAGGAGCGGGCTTTTTTAAAGGCTTATAATAACTGGTAATAAAAAGATTTTTGCGTGTTACCTCAACTCAAACATTTATAGAAACCTGTAACACCTTTCAGTTTGCAAAGGTTGTGAAGTATGACTAATATAGACACTGGCACAGATACCAGTCTCGCGCCCAACTGGCGACACGTGGGCGCTTTCCTCGGTCTTACGTTCGGCCTGACCTATCTGCTCGATCTGGTCATTTATCTGCGCGGCGGTCTTACAGTCCCCGGGGATCGTTGCCGTGTTGCAATTGCAGATGCTTCTGCCTGCCTTCAGTGCCATTGTTTTGGGTCTGTTCTTCTTTCCCGAAAGTCCTATCCATCGCAGTCGTCCGGTAGGGCGGGGACGCTGGTTCTACTACTACTTCCTGCTGTTAACGGTGATCTATGCCATTGGCGCCCTCAGTGTGTTGTGGTTGGCTCCATCACAGCAAACCACGGTCTTGTTGGCCACCATCCCATTGCTGTTGGCACTCGTGGGACTGCTCGTGCTTATCGTGCTCCGTTTCGTTGCAGGCCGCGAGGCAATGGCCCAGGTTGGGTTGGCATGGGGCAACTGGCGCTATTATTTATTCCTTGGATTGGGATTCATTACCTATTATGTTCTGCAGACGGTACTCAACGCCTCCTTTGGACTGGGCTCAACTACGCTGGCACCGCCACCCGCCCTGCCGGGTCTGAGTCAAAACGTCTTCCTGATATTAGCTGGAGTGCAGTCGGTTTTGTTGGCGCCGATTTTGGCTATTGTCATCGCCTTTGGTGAGGAATACGGTTGGCGGGGATACCTGCAAAACGAGCTGATAAAGTTGGGCCGGGTGCGCGGCGTTCTACTATTGGGCGTGATCTGGGGAGCCTGGCATTGGCCGCTCATTCTGATGGGTTACAACTATCCAGGCCACCCGTTGCTTGGCTTACTGTTGATGGCGCTCTACACCACCGGTCTTGCCGTTGTTCTCGGTTATGCTGTGCTCAAGTCGGGCAGCGTCCTGCTGTCTGCCTACCTGCACGCCCTCAACAACCAGGTTGTGGCTTTCATTGTGGCATTGGGCTTCAAGCCATTTGATAATGCTTTCTCATTCGATATTGGCGTCTACGGGATAGTGACGTTGGCTATCGTTGCCATCTTCATCCTGCGTGACTCCGTCTGGCGGGATAAGGGCTAGACAAACAAGTAGTAAGGAGTCTGTGATACAGCGGTCAATGACTACCTGCTCAAAGTTATATGCAAATTGCAAACAAGGCAAAAGAGAATTGGGCGGGGGGAAGCCTCTCCTGCCCTTCAGGCACCCTCCCAAAAGTTTTCCTGCCGTCTTTGGGGAGGGGTTGGGCAGGAATCAACCGTAAGTCTCGACGGAGAAGCGTTGGTGGGGGTTGATATAGAATTCAAGATTGAAAAGCGGACAAGGAAAACTTGTCCGCTTTTTGTTGCCCAGACCGTACTGCATATGTCTATGCTGTCAGGATTTGAAGCACAGTATTATATAGACTTCCTTGTGAAGTTGATTTCAGCCGATATGGAAGTGCTCGCGAAGTTACGGCATAGATGATGCAGATACCCCCCAAAAAATTAGTTGAATGGTTGTGGTGCGTTGAATCGCTCCTCCATCTCTTGATATTGCGCACTGGCTACTTCTGTGAAAGAGGCTTCCCGCTCTGCCCAGCGGGCAAAATCCTGCACTTTACACTCACTGGGTAAACCGCATGAATACCCAGTGTTCAGGTGATAGGTGTTGAACACGATGACTTCACCGTTGGTTCGCAAAACTTCGCGGGCGACCTTTCTCCCAGCGTTCACATAAAACTTTCCAGCTTTAATGTCTCGTTTTCTTAACATGGGATACTCCTTTTGTGTTAAGACATGTGAAGGAACGACTCGCTCTGAACTCGAATCGGGTCCTGTTCTGAAATGAAGTTGTCCATGCGAGTGTAATGACAGACGGGAAGGGGCATCGTTGTTACGCGCTTCATCGGATGGCAGATCTCTACTTTGATTCTTTGATTGGTTGCTGTTGTCCCGCCCAAGCTTTAACGAATGCAACCAACGATATCCATATCCTTGTTATACCCCATATAAATCTTCTTTGGCTGAATTTAAATTAAGTGTCTTGTGTTAAATTATTAGGACTGACGCAGTTGGTGAAGGCAAAGAGTCAGGGATGTGCAAACCTAGCCGCGAATTTCGCTAATGGGCGCGAAAAGTTTTATTAATTCGCGAAAATTCGTGCAATTCGTGGCGATGGCTTTTGAACTGCGTAACTCCTAATTATGAAACGATGGGTGATTTATCGAATGTCGTACTTGCCCTTACAGGATGCTTCGCGAGGGGATGACCTATCACAAGTCTCGATGGAGAATCGTTTGTGGGGGGCGAAAGCGGGCCAAAAGAGAATTGAAGGGCGAGCGAAGTGACTGTCACCCAATTTTAAATATCCTTGAAATTTACTCGTAGAGTAAAAGGCAGAGGGCGGATAAATCTACTGGGGTGGCGGTGCGGGTGTGATATCCGGGTAAGCCAGTTCAACAATCTCGAGCTTGTTTAGCCCATCGATCAACGCTTCGGCATCCCCAGGATTCTGGAGGAATAATCGGTAATACAGATTCAAATCCGGGACGTCCTCGCCGGTTTCGATTTCCAATTGCTCCTGCTCTTTGGCGATCTCCTGCTCAGGCTGTGTAAATTGACGTTCGATATTGGACAATGGATATTGATCGAACAACTGGTTCACGTCTTCGACGGATGCGTTTGACAGGGATACAAGTTTTCCGTTTCGCAGGCGGACGTCACTGCCCTCGCTGAATTTTACAACTATGATGCCGCCAAACGTGAGCGGACCGATCTCCGTGTGTTCCGGCTTGTCAGGAAGATCCCTTGGCTTGAGCGGCGGGCGTTTGTCTGGCAGGCTGGCGCTGCAACCCGGCAATAGCAGGGAACCGAACAGGACCATTAGAAACCAATGAATGGGTATTTTCATACTGTTTTTATTCATGGATAACCCTTCTCCAAAAGAGACGACCCGCCGGCGGATCGTCTCTTTTGGATCTTATCGTGCGGCTTACGTTTACTTTGTTTATCTTGGAGGCGCTACTCTATAATCTGTCCAGTCAGTATTTGAAGCTCCCAACTCGATGGGTGCGGCGGGCACAGACGGCGGAGGCGCCACATTGCTCATCGAAGCCCAATCAACCGAGAAATTTTCAGGGGAAGTATCGGCATCGTTGTATCTATAGGCCGCAATGCCAACACGCCCGGTTTTCAAGGTTGAATCTGAACCGGTCCAAACCAGTGTATCGTTTATGTAGAAACTAAAATCATTCTCATTGGCAACCACGTGTAGGATATTCCAGTCACTTTCATTGATTACATCGATATGTATCCAGTTCAATAGATGAGATACCTTTCCCGGTTTAATTTCCCAGACCGAGATGTATCCATTGTTGGCATATTGGAATGAATATCCTTTATTCCACCAGTAATCCTTTTTTAACGGTTTCGTGGTTCCGCGGACTATGATCGCATTGGCACAAGTCAAGCAGCCCTGGCGTTTCATGCGAACCTGGAAATCCAATGTTGTGTACGGATCTTTATGCACAATGCTGGACCATCTGTTTACAATTCCGGGCGTCGAGTAGGTGGATGAAACGATACTCCAGTTACCTTTTACTTGACTCCAGCCGAAAGCATCGGCATCGAAGTCAGATGTGAAATCAGGACCTAGTTGTGCGATGGCGGCTTTCAGATCTGGTCTCGGACCGATATGCTGCGATGAAGGATAACTTGGATCGCTCTGTTGCGGACTACCGGTGCTTGTCAGCGTGGATCTGATCCAGTCGGGACTTTTCTGCGATCCGTTTTGCTCGGCAATACTGCTCAGGATGGCTGCTGCGCCGGCAACAATTGGAGAGGAGCTTGATGTGCCGCTAAACTGAGCGGTATACCATTGGTTCTTGCCGGAACCTTTGTGTAAATCCCCGTATCCCGTTGTTACTACGTTGTATCCCCATCCTTGTACATCCACGCGGCTGCCATAGGTGGAGTAGTCTAAACGAGACCGGTCAACCTGCCACGGGTAGGATGGAGGGGAACCGGCGCCTACGATGATCGCGCCTGAGTCGCGTACCGCCTTGTTGAATGCGGTGCCGCAGCCCGCGCCATCCAGGTTTACACTACCATTGCCCGCCGCCTCCACCACGATTCTACCGGACTGTGTTGCAAGTTGTATAGCGTCAAAAACGGCTTGATCCCATTCCAAAGGTCCATAATCAGAACCGCCGCAAACTGCTGTTTGTTGTTCGATCAGGATGACATCGCCGTAGGCAGTTTTGGCTCTTGCAGTATTAACGGCATTGGCAGGGTTATAGTTACTGCAACTGCTGTTCATACACGCCGACGAAAACTTTACCTTGGCTGCATAGGTGATGCCTTTGACCCCGTATGAATTGCTCTTGGAGACCAATTCGCCCATTACGGCTGTACCATGGTCATTCCCAAAGCCGTTATACATTTTCCCGCCGATAAGCGGTATGTTTGGAAGATCCTCGTGATTCTTGTTAAAACTATATTCAATATCGACAATCGTTACTTTCTTTCCGTTCCCCCCGGGAAGGCCCCAGGCATATTTTGCATCAATGCCATTTGTAGCGGTATTTAGATATCCCTGTTGTGAAATATAATTCGGGGAAGCTAGTAATGGCGCTGGCAATGGGGAAGTTTGAACATCATTACTGGGTCCGGTGGGAAGGGGAGCAGGCAGCAGGGCAGGCGCTGCAAGCTCCACCTCGGGTAGTGCATTCAGGGCATCGATCAGCGTCTCTGCGTCCGTACCTTTGCTCAGAGTGATTCGATACCAAAGATTCAGATCCGGCAGCTGTTCATTCGAGAGGCTTTGGATGTCCACTTTATCAGCCTCGATTTGCTCCTCAGGGAGAGTGAAAAGACGCTCGATCTGCTTTACCGGATGTGCTTGAAAGACGGCTTTTATCCCGTCCAACGGGTCTGATCCCAGGGACGTGATGCCCCCGTTCCGCAGCCTGTACGTTGAGCCTTCCGCGAACTTCACCTGAATCACATCACGCGACTGCCAATCTGTGATTTTTGTGTGGATGGGTTTGGTTTGTGCGAAACGCGGCGCGAGAGCGTTTTGAGTTTCGGTCGCCTGAGCAATGGTGGGTGATACATTTGCTGCCAGCAAGACCAGCGTTAAGCAGGCAAATAAACTTTTTTTGAACCACTTGTTCATTGTTGTCTCCTATACAAATTTTTATGATGGATGATATTTTGAAGTGTGAGGGTGGCTTTGAAAGATATTCACCTCCTTGGATAACCACAGGAGTAACACAGCCTACTTTAACCAAAAATTGAAATTACTCTGAACAAAAGTTGCCTATGGATAAATAGTTGTCTTTCCCAAGACATCATGCTTTTATAATTCCTGTCTATCTGGCTCTCGGCTCGTATGCTTATAGACCGGAAGCGTTCAGCAGAGGTTTGCCGTCTTCATTCGCGGAATGGAAATAAATACCGTATGATTCATCATGGAAAGGAGAATGAGGCCGTGAGATCGCAATACTTTGCCGTTAGCTTTGCTTTCGTCATTCATATAAATGTTTCCCGTCGTGACGTCTCTTTTTGTAGCCCGAGTATACTCCTGTTTGCGTAACAGCATGGGAGAAATGACTTGGAAATATGCGCTGAAAGCCCCGCTGAAGATTGTTTGTGAAGGTCGGAGTTTTTACAATCCCAGCCTCACTTTGTGTCACTCCGAGTCCTCGTGCGTGGACTTGGACAAACTCATGTGTTCAAATCCCAGACTTTCGTAATCAGCGATGAAGCGCTCTTTGCACGACAGTAATATATTTTCCTTTTGGAGTTTGCGCGCTTCCTCAGAGCCTTGCGGAAATCTGTCCATGTGCAGTTGGAGGTTATGGCTGAGAAATTACTTGCTTTGTTAGCGCAATAAAGCCTCGTATGATTACCTATTAGTGTGTTACACTAATACAGGCATTTCATAAACGATATGTTTATCAAGTGGGGGAAACGGAGGATGTTCCATAGGGAACACTCGTTAATACCAAAGCCCATTTACTTGGAACGAGTTCGTTTAGTAGTACTTGAGGAAAACATCATGAATAAGAGAGAGACCGTACAAGCCCTCATGGACGCTGTCCAGAAGGGTGATTTCGAGAATGCAAAATCCATGCTTGCGGATGATTTTCAATTCAGCGGACCTGTCCCTGAACCGATTAATGCAGAAACCTGGCTTGGAATGAGTGCCAGCTTAAAGACAGCCTTCCCAGACCTGGACTATCATTTCAAAGCTATTGGTGCGGATGGTAACGTTGTCAAAACCACTTCACAGTTAAGTGGCACCCACAGGGGTTCCTTCGATCTGACGAATATGGATATGGGGGTGATCTCTGCCACAAACAAGACTTTTTCCACCCGGTCTGAAAAGACAAAGGTTACTGTCAAGGAAAACAAGATCGCTTTATGGGCAGTGGAACCCAACGATGGTGCAGGGTTGATGGAAATTCTCAAACAGCTCGAGGTTAAAACATCGGCAATGTAGCTCTCAGTAGTCTCAAAATAAATGTATCCAATGAACGTGTAATTGAGAATTGAATAACTGGATTTGTGCGGTGTGCTTGCTGCTGACCCGTTATTGGGTTGGCGGTATTTCTTTTGCCAGCATGAGAGCGTAAAGAACAAAACGAAGAATGAATGAGAGTATCTTAGTATGGAGAATTTATTATGAATAAAGCCACCCGCTCGATCGTCAAACGCATTGCGTTTATAGGGAATTACTCGCCGCGTCAGTGTGGTATTGCCACATTTACCACTGACCTTTGCGAGTCCATCGCCGAGGAATATAAAGGGACTGCGTGTATTGCTTTGCCTGTCAACGACACTGAAGCGGGTTACGAGTACCCGTCGCGTGTCCGTTTTGAACTCACTGAGAAGGATATCGAATCCTATCGCCGTGCTGCGGATTTTCTGAACACCAACAACGTGGATGTGGTCTCTTTGCAACATGAATACGGTATCTTTGGAGGACGTGCAGGCAGTTACATTCTGACGCTCCTGCGCGAATTACGTATGCCTGTCGTCACAACGTTGCATACAATCTTACAGGACCCTAATCCTGATCAACGTCGCGTGCTCGAAGAAGTCGCATCTTTGTCGGACCGCGTGGTAGTTATGAGCGAACGAGGCGTGGAATTCCTGAAAAGTATTTATCACGTTCCTGATGAAAAGATTGATCTGATCCCGCACGGCATCCCCGATGTGCCATTTGTAGATCCAAGTTTCAATAAGGATTTGTTTGGGGTCGAAGGCAAAAGCGTTTTGCTTAGTTTCGGTCTGCTCTCGGCCAATAAAGGAATTGAGAATGTCATTGCGGCTCTACCGGCTATTTTGAAGAAACATCCAAATGTGGTGTATATCGTCGTCGGTGCAACCCACCCTCAGGTTATACGTAACGAAGGTGAAGCTTATCGATTATCCCTGCAAAGACTGGCTCATGAAAAGGGCGTGGAAGGAAGTGTGATCTTTCATAACCGCTTTGTAGGAATAGAAAGACTTATTCAGTTTATCAGCGCAACGGACATATACATCACCCCTTATCTTGACGCGGCGCAAATTACCTCCGGTACATTGGCCTATACGCTCGGAGCCGGGAAGGCGGTGATCTCCACGCCCTATTGGTATGCGGAGGAAATGCTGGCTGATGAGCGCGGAGTCTTGGTGCCCTTTAGTGATCCACAGGCGTTGGCTGAGCAGGTAATTGATTTACTGGACAACGAGTTTAAACGTCACGCCATGAGAAAACGCGCTTATCTTTTCGGCAGGGATATGATCTGGCCGCAGGTTTCCCGTATGTATATGAAAACCTTTGAACGCGCCCGTGCTGAGCACCATCATTTTGCGGCAGCTGAATTCGCGATCAAACCATTGGATAAACGCGCCTGGGAGTTACCGCCGCTCAAACTGGATCACTTGCGCCACCTTACGGACGACACCGGCATATTTCAGCATGCCATATTCACGATACCCAACTACCGTGAAGGGTATACAACGGATGATAATGCCCGTGCCTTGATCGTGAGTGTGTTTCTGGATGAGTTGGGAAACAAGGACGCCGCTGAATTGGCAACTCGTTATCTCGCCTTTACCTGGTATGCCTTCAATTCTGACACGAAACGATTCCGTAACTTTATGGATTACCAACGCAATTGGCTCGAAGAAAGCGGCTCAGATGACAGCCATGGTCGCGCGTTATGGGCGCTCGGCACAGTATTGGGCCGTTCGAACACGTCCACCCTTCACAACGTGGATGCCCGTGTATTCCAACTGTCCTTACTCACGATCCTGGAAACAACCAGTCCGCGTGCTTGGGCTTTCGCACTGATTGGTATCTATGAATATTTGCAACGGTTTGCTGGCGACCGTCGCGTTACCCAGGTACAGGAAGAGTTGGCGGGACGGTTGCTGCTTCTTTATCAAAACAATCGTGCCGATGGATGGAACTGGTTCGAAAACAAGTTAACGTATTGCAACGCAGCGTTGCCACATGCAATGCTATTGTGCGGCCAGTCTCTCTCCAATGCTGCAATGACCAATGTTGGCTTGGAGTCCCTCGATTGGCTGGCAAATTTGCAGAGGTCTCATACGGAAGGAAAACATTTTGTTCCGATTGGTTCCAATGGCTTTTATACACAAGGCGGCGAGCGTGCCCGTTTCGATCAACAACCTGTCGAGGCGCAGGCGATGGTCTCGGCCTGCCTCGAAGCTCACCGTCTCACCAGAGATAAAATGTGGATACAGGAAGTCCGCCGCGCCTTCGAGTGGTTCCTCGGGCGAAACGACTTGCACCTCCCTGTATACGACCCGACCACAGGTGGTTGTCGCGATGGTTTGCACCCTGATCGCCCCAACGAGAACCAGGGTGCGGAATCTACACTTGCCTTTCTCCAATCACTATTGGAATTACGTCTTGCAGAAAATATCATACTGACTGATGAGGATACCCACATTGACCATTCAACCCTCGCAACTCTTTCAACGCCACAAACTCAACCCGATCCTGACAGCCGCGAACTGGCCTTATCAGATTAATAGCGTATTCAATCCCGGCGCGACATTACTTGCTGACGGTACCACGCTGCTGTTATGCCGGGTGGAGGACAGGCGTGGTCATTCCCATTTATGCAGTGCGCGTTCTGCCAATGGAATTGATAACTGGGAGATCGACTCTCAACCTACTCTAATGGCTGATCCGGAACGCTACCCCGATGAATTGTGGGGTATAGAAGATCCGCGTATAACGTATGTTCCTGAATTAGGTCAATATGCCATCACTTATACCGCGTACGCAAGCGGCGGACCGGGTGTGGCTTTAGCGCTTACAAACGATTTCCATTCCTTTGAGCGGTATGGGGTGATCATGCAACCCGATGATAAAGATGCAGCGCTCCTACCCCATAGGATCAATGGTCAATGGGCTTTGATCCATCGCCCAGGCGGCACAGTTAGCTCGCATATATGGATATCCTACTCTTCAGACTTGCGCAACTGGGGTGGGCACAAAAAGATTCTTGAAGCACGTCTTGGTGGCTGGTGGGACGCCAACAAGATCGGACTTTCACCTCCTCCGATTGAAACGCCTGAAGGCTGGTTGATGATCTATCACGGTGTCAAGCAGAATGGGTCCGGTGTAATTTACAGATTGGGACTTGCCTTGTTCGATTTGAATGCACCGGAACGCTGTTTGAAACGCGGCGATGAATGGGTGTTTAGCCCTGAAGAAGCCTATGAATTGCATGGCGATGTTGACAAGGTTGTTTTTCCATGCGGTTATACCATCGCGCCTGACGGTGATACCCTCCGGTTTTATTATGGTGCGGCGGATACAAGTATAGCCATGGCAACGGGGAGTATAAAAAACATGCTTGCGTGGCTGAAAAGCGAGGCTAGGAATTATGCGCCTTCATGAAAGTATCTGGATAAGGTCAACCTAACTGAAAAGACAAAGAGTTGGCGGGTTCATTTCCCGCCAACTCTTTTTATGTCGAACCAATGTAGCTCATTTGTTTCTATCGCATATTTGACATGTATTCGAAGGTTATTGTGCCGCCAGACCTACGGATCCCTCCGGCACCTCCACGTCACCCAAAGGTACAAGGCTTCCATTGAATCGCACGAAGAAAACGCTGACCGTATGACTGGCTCCTCCCAGTGCATACATGAATCTTCCATTATCGCTGAGCGCCATATCGATCGGCTTACTGCCGTCGCCTGTCAGGCCTGCCTGGGCATCCAATAATGTCAGCGAACCATCTTTTTCGATCTCGTAGCTCGAGATCGAACCGCTTCCAGTGTTCGTAGTGTAGGCATATCTGCCAAATCTGGAAATGACGACCCAGCACGCAGCTGTTTGAGTGGTCCCGACCGAGGGGCTGATCACATCGAATTCATCCCCCCAAACTTTGTAGGAGGAAAGAGCGCTTACATCAGCGGCTCCACCGAAAGCCTCTGAAACAACCAAATGTCCGAGACGGTCAAAGGCAAAACCGAAAGGTGTCTCGCCTGCGGAAGGATGTGTAACAGGTGCGCTTGGGACTCCATGATTGACCTGATAGACGTCGATCAAATTGGTCCCTTTTTCGGTAACCACCAGGAGTCTGCCATTCGGGCTGAACGAGATTTGCGCGGGTCCGGGAGCGTTTCCCACACCTCCGTTGCTGAGGGGTTGGGTTGAGTTTTGCACCGGAGTCAACGATCCGTTCCAGCGGATTCTGAACCCGGTGATATTGCCGCTGCCTCCAGCGTTCAATACATAAAGCAATCCGTTTTGGACGGTCAGGCTGATCGGCATTTCGCCGCCCGAATCAACGACGTCGATTAACTTGAGCGTGTGTCCTAGTACTGCGAATGTTGAGATCTGATTGCTTCCGGCGTTCACGGCAAAGAGTAGGCGATTGTTATGGTTGAGGATCACGGCTCCCTGCGAACCGAGACCTGCACCGGTTCCCAGCCCGCCTGTGGAATACGATCCCTGGAAGTGAAGAGATCCGGTAATTGAACGTTGGTAAACCACCAACTCGTTACCATCTGCTGAATTTGTGATTGTGTAGACCGCGCCAGCCGGGTAAAAATTCCCTTTGGCTTGCGCGGGGCTGGCGGATGCCAGGATCAAAGGAAGAATAAACACCACTGCCAGTAGGATACGAGTGCCAAAAATTTTGGCTGTTCTTAGATTTTTCATTTTCGATCTCCTTTGAAAATATTCTATTGGTTCGACGGCTACATGGTAGTGTATGGGTCTTAAGAACAACTTGCCTAAAAATTATCATTTTCTTACAGCTCATTCGAGTCCATCAAAGTTGAAAGCATGGTAAAAATGAACGGATAAAAAGTGAAGCGCCAATTGCACCCCTCTTATCCTTAATGGAGAACCCTGTGAAAAAACATTACCCCTGGCTGTGGTTTGACGCAGATGGAACCTTGTTCGATTACAACAAGGCCAAATCGACCGCTCTCAGGCAGACTTTCCACTTGTTGACTCTGCTCTTTGAAGAGGATTATCTTGGCATTTATCAACGCATCAATCATGACCTTTGGCAGGCTCTCGAAAAACAGGAGATCACACCCGCCGTTTTGCGTCTGCGCCGCTTCGAGTTGTTGCTGGAATCCCTGCAGCTTAACGGTTCCCCTGACCAGATGAGTGACATCTACATGGAGCAGTTGGCGATCTGTTCCGAGCTGATGGACGGCGCGTATGATGTTTTACGGTCTTTACAGGGAGTATGCCAGATCGCCGTCGTGACGAACGGTTTGCAAGCTGTTCAACGGAGTCGCCTTTCGCATTCGATGATTCGTGATTTCATCACCGACATCATCATCTCCGAAGAGATTGGTTCCGCCAAACCGCACGCCGCCTTCTTCGAGACCGCCTCTTCGCGATTGGGGCAGCCTCTCAAGAAAGATATTCTTGATCATCGGCGACAGTCTTACCTCTGATATGCGCGGCGGCGTGGACTATGGTATCGACACCTGTTGGTTCAATCCTGCTGCAGAAGCGCGTCCCGAAGATTTACCGATCACATACGAGATCAGTCGCCTGCACGAGTTATTGGATATTATTATGTAGCCGGAAAGGACAGTCCATGAAACAATATAAGGTCAAGCCTAAAACACAGGTCACACTCTCGAAGTGGGATGCGAACGATACCAGCGAATTCAAAGGCGGCAAAAGGGAAGGTCTTGTCCAACTTGAAAAACTGAACGGCAAGTTGGAGTCATTGCAGGAATTGTTATTTGCCGAACACAAGCATAAAGTGTTGATCGTGCTCCAGGCGATGGATACAGGCGGAAAGGATGGAACGATTCGCCGCGTCTTCGATGGCGTCAACCCGGCCGGAGTCCGCGTTGTCGGTTTCAAAGCGCCCACCTCCGAAGAACTCGATCATGATTTTCTATGGCGCGTTCATAAGGGAGCTCCCGGCAAAGGGGAGATGGTTATCTTCAACCGTAGTCATTATGAGGATGTGCTCGTGGTGCGCGTGCACAATTTGGTCCCGCAGGAGGTGTGGAGCAAACGCTTCGATCAGATCAACGAGTTTGAACGCATGCTCGCCGAAAACGGGACGACCATTTTAAAGTTCTATCTGCATATTGACCTTGACGAACAAAAGGAAAGATTACAAGCCCGACTCGATGACCCCACCAAACATTGGAAGTTCCGCCTCGGTGACTTGGAGGAACGCAAACTGTGGGGCGAATACATGCAAGCCTATGAAGATGTGTTGAGCAAGACCAGTACCGCTTATGCCCCGTGGTATATCGTCCCTGCCAACCGCAAATGGGTTCGCGACCTGGTGATCTCGTCCGTGCTGGTGGACACGCTCGAAGGATTGAAAATGAAATACCCTGAATCGGAAGAAAATTTGGAAGGCATCGTTATTGAATAAGGAATGAACTTCCTTCATTCCCGCCTTCACATCATGGTTCCGGCGAAAACTCCCGGACGTGTAGGGCCGGGATGGTGGAATACCTTATTTTTTACGATTTGGCATTTTCGTTTTCGTAGGGGACTCTTCCAATTTGGGCTTGCCAGTAGCATATCTCCGGCTGGATAACTCGCTTCGAGCAAGGTTTGCCAGCTTCTGATACTCGGTGCGGATATTGTCAAGGTCATCATCTTCCAACTCTTCAAGATCCAGCAACGCGTTGTGTGCGCCTTCCATTGCACGGATCAATTCATCCAGCTTGATTTGGATCGCCTCCGAGTTCGCGGTTCTGTGTATTCTGAATCAGAAATACCATTAAAAATGTTACGATCGTGGTGCTGGTATTGATCACTAACTGCCAGGTGTCGCTGTAATGAAATAAGGGACCTGTCACCGCCCACAGCGCGATCACGCTCCCTGAAATGATAAAGGCAATCGGTCGCCCTGTGGCATGCGCTGTCCACTTCGCAAAACGGGTGAATCCTGATTTCGATCTAACTGGTTTCATTCCTGCCTCCTGCATTTAAAAATCAATCTCATCATTCCCATTCATGATTTGGAAACTCATCTGATTATAATAAGGTTGACCTGAAAAATGAACTGTGATTAATGAGGAAATATGCCCAAACTTATCCCTGCCGCAGAACGTATCCTCCGCGCCCGAAAACTGATTCGACAAGCCCGGGACCTTCCCGTCCCTTCAACCGGACTCGGTAAAAGCGACTTTTCCTACATCGCCAATGTCAAAGACCTGTTTCGTCAAGCGCGGGATATGGTCAAGTTCATTCCGCAGACCGCTGGTGTCTCTGCCGAGATGAAAGAGGAAGTCAAAAAAGTTTATGAAGAGATCGAGCAGGCGAATCAGGAAATATTGTATTGAAAAGTTGTAAAATAAAGGCAGAAAGAATATCCAACTTCTACGTGAAGGAGAGTTTCCCATGACCGACCAGAAATCTTCGAGAACTTCTCGAAAAACTCCATAACGAACTCGAACAAACCACATCCGTCGACGAAAAAGGGCGGGAGTTATTGAGTCATATCAATACAGATATTCAAAAATTTCTCGATCCGGCTGAAGAAGATGACGACACACTTTTCAATCGGATACAAGATGCGATAGACCTTTTTGAGGTCGACCATCCTGCCATTACTTCAGCGCTCTCTCAGATATTGAACGCACTGAATAACGCCGGTATATAACCTGAAGAACGATTATGGGCGGACGAATGGGTTCGTCCGCTTTTTTAATTCTGGTAATGGGTTTGGGGTATGATTGCCTGAATGAAGAATGCCCATGTGACTATCTGCATTTTGTTTGTTTTTGTCATGGCTGGTTGTGGGAATATCGTATCCAAGATGATGCCAACTCAAACTCTGACCCAGGAGGTTCACGTTTTGAATAATCAGATCATTGCCAATGTATTAACCGTCAATGTGACTGGCGATCCCAATGCCTATCAATTTGGTGTGGAAATTTCCAGCCCGGATACGGGTTGCGATCAATACGCAGATTGGTGGGAAGTGTTGAGCGAAGATGGACAGTTGTTGTATCGCCGTATTCTTTTGCACAGCCATGTGGACGAACAACCTTTTACGCGCTCGGGTGGACCTGTGCCGATCACATCCAATACAGTTGTTTATGTCCGCGCACATATGAACACAGGCGGGTATGGTGGCAGTGTTTTGAAAGGCACGGTCGGGGGCGGCTTCGATGTTATTGCATTGGCGTCAGACTTCGCAGCAGATGTGGAATCGCAAGGACCATTGCCTGAAGGTTGTGATTTTTGACACGAAAGGACATCGCCATACGGGCGATATAATCAGAACGTTATAGTTTGGGAGTTTCAATGCAGCCACCACGCTTACGCGGACGTTATTTCAGAATTTTGTATTTCTTTGCGGGGGTTATTGCACGGTTTATTCTTTGGGAACTGGTCATTGCCAAATTAGGTTTCCGCAAATGGACTCGTCGCACACGTGCCGAACGTTTTCGGCGCGAGGCGGTGCGCTTCCGCGCGTTGGCGCTTCACATGGGCGGGGTGATGATCAAAGTGGGGCAGTTCCTGTCTTCACGCTTGGATGTGCTCCCTCAGGAAGTCACCGATGAGCTTGCCAATTTGCAGGATGAGGTCCCGGCGGAACCATATGCTGCGATCAAAGAATTGGCTGAACAGGAATTGGGCGCATCGCTCACTGAAAAGTTCGAGTGGTTTGACGAGAGTCCGCTTGCAGCCGCCTCATTAGGTCAGGTTCATCGCGCCAGATTGAAGGTCGAGGATGAAGCGGGCGGATTCCGAAATGTCGTCGTGAAGGTTCAGCGTCCGCACATCGCCTCCATCGTGGACGTTGACCTATCTGCCCTTAAACGAGTTGGCGCGTGGCTGATGCGTTATCGCCCCGTCCGTGAACATGCGGATGTGCCTGCGTTATTGCGTGAGTTTTCCAGCACGGTTTTGGAAGAGATCGATTATGTGCACGAAGCGGAGAACGCAAAAAAGTTTTTCGAGAACTTCAAGGACGATCCCGATGTGCATGTGCCGCGTATTGTGACGAGCCTTTCGACTTTGCGTGTGCTGACGTTGGAAGATGTGTACGCCATTAAGATCACGGAGTATGCAGAGATCACAAAGGCGGGCATTGAGCGCGGCGATGTGGCAAACAAATTGTTGGACACATATCTCAAACAGATTTTCGAAGACGGTTTCGTTCATGCCGACCCACATCCGGGAAATTTGTTCGTGACGCCGTTGGATACCGAAGACGGGTCACCGCGCCGCTGGCAGTTGACCTTCGTGGATTTTGGCATGATCGCCCGCGTGCCTGTGGGTGTGCGTGATGGTCTGCGTGAAATGTTGATCGGTATTGGGACAAAGGATTCGCCGCGCGTTGTCAAAGCCTATCAACACTTGGGCATGTTATTGCCCGGCGCGGATACCAAATTGATCGAGCAAGCCGAAGCGCAGGTCTTTGATCGTTTCTGGGGAATGTCCATGAGCGAGTTGCGCAAGACGGACCCTGATGAGCTGCGGAAGTTTGCCCACCAATATCGTGACCTGATCTTCAGTATGCCATTCCAGGTGCCGAATGATCTCATCATGCTGGCGCGCACAGTGGCGATCTTATCGGGTATGTGTACCGGGCTGAATCCCGATTTCAATTTGTGGAATCAGATTTCACCGTATGCTCGAAAACTGATCGAGCAGGAAGCAAAGACAGGGATCGGCGATTGGCTCGAAGAACTTGGAAGCATGTTGCAGGCGTTGATCGCATTGCCATCGCAAGCCAGCCGTGTATTGGCACAAACGGAAAGTGGCGGACTGATGGTGCAGTCTCCACAGATGAGCCGCGATATGAAGTCTCTCACGCGTTCTGTGGATAGGCTGACAGGCGGGCTGATCTTTATTGGTCTGTTAATCGGGGGTGTGACGTTTTATAACGCGGGGAATGTTATGTACGGACAGGGGATGTTGGGCGCGGCGTTGATATCATTGCTGTGGGTTTTGTTTTCAAGGAAAGAGTGATTATGGAATCCATCAGCTTGCTGATGGATTTATACGGACAGCAAGCTGTCCGACTCTAAAGATTAAATCAATAGAGACAACAAAGCAAAGGGGAATTGCTTTGTTGTCTCTTATATTTTTAGCGATAAACTGTTTACGCTTTTTCGTCCATCTTTTGGATGACGTGGTCGAGCATCCCGCGCATGGCTAGCAACATTTCACGGCGGGCGGCATGGCGGTGTTCTAAAAAGCCTTCAGGTAGAAACCCCTTTACCGCTTCACGCATTTCCTCGCGCGCCTTTTTATAATGCTCGCGGGTCTCTTCGGGGATTTGCTCTTTCCATTTCTTTTCATGTTCTGTCATGGGATACTCCTTGCTCTGTTTTTATTATAGCACTTTGACGCATCTTTGGATGATTTTCTAAACTTCGTATCATTATTCCCTCGGCGTTCCCAGTATTTCCCAATTCTTTTCTTTTGCCAGTGCGTGTAATTTGTTCTCTGGGTAAACCGCAACTGGGTTTCCAACCATATTCAACATGTAGCTGTCCGTGATGGAATCGCCGTAGGCATAGCTCGCAGCCCAATCCACATCCCAGCCTCGTAACTTGACCAACTCTTGTACCTTGGTTACTTTGGTCTCTCCACTAACCAATGGCGGAATGGTTCTCCCTGTATATTTGCCATCTTTGAACTCTGGTTGTGTGCCGATGGCGCCATCTGCTCCAATAATGTTCCTGAAAATCTCGGCGCACTCCATAAACATCCCAGAGACAATGACGATCTTATGTCCCTTTAATTGATGGTCTCTCAATCGCTTGAAGACATTAGAACGTTCGGTGGGCAGAAGATAATCATTCAACAGCCATGTCAGTGCGGCGTTGGCTTCTTCCTGATCCAATCCTTCCAACATGCCGCTTAGATAGGCGAGCAGAGAATGCTGCATTTTTGCGCGACTCATAAGCTTGATTTTGTACAAGAGATAAGCCGGGGCAATGCTCGCATAATAACGTCTTGCAAAGAATTTGCGGTTATGCTCGGATGAATATTTCATCAAGCCGCGCCCAAATTGTCCTGTGTATAAGGTCCCATCTGCGTCGAATAAAGCGACGATCATATATGCTCCTCAATTTTTGGAATCAATCAGCTTGCTGATTGGTGTTTCAAACTGAACGCAGAATCTAACACATCATACCCGAAACGGATGTAAATGAATCATAAAATAAAAATCATGCACCCGCGCGCACATAAAGCATTTGTATAAAGGAGCGTGCGGGGTGTACAATTTGCCAATCCCAATTTACAAGGAATCAAATGCACAGCGCTTTAGTGAACGCAATCGAAGTTTCACATCTCCGACGTGTTTTTTCGTCACAGATCGGTGTTATCAAACGCACAGCCCGGGAAGTGGTCGCAGTGGAGGATGTCTCTTTTGAAGTTCAAGAGGGCGAACTGTTTGGACTCCTGGGACCCAACGGAGCCGGTAAAACGACTACGATCAAGATGTTGACCACGCTTCTCATCCCTACGCTTGGGTCTGCCTCTGTCAAAGGATTTGATGTCGTGTCCCAGGCTCAGGAAGTCCGCAGGCGGATCGGCTTTATCTTCGGCGGCGAGCGCGGCTTGTATTGGCGTCTTTCAGGGATCGATAACCTGCGATATTTTGCCAGCCTGTATAACCTTGATTACGATGTCACCAAAAAACGGATTCCCTACCTGCTCGACATGGTCGGCTTGAATGGACGCGGCGACGAAAAAGTGCAAGGTTATTCACGCGGCATGAAACAGCGTCTGCATGTGGCGCGCACGCTATTGCACGATCCTGATATCCTTTTCCTCGATGAGCCAACTCTGGGACTTGATCCTGTCGGTGCGCGAGAGTTCCGTCAAGTGATCCTGGGTTTGCAGTCTGAGAAGAAGACCATCCTCCTCACAACGCATTACATGTTCGAAGCTGACGCGCTTTGTGACCGCATTGCCATCATCAATCATGGACGTATCATTGCCAGCGATACTCCGAGTGGACTTAAGACTCACGTGAGTGACCTGAATGTCGTCGAAGTGGAAACCTTCGGCGCACCTGAGAGTATTATCGAAAAGTTGCGCGCCCTCCCGTTTGCGGACGCGGTATCCGTTGAGGATCAGGGACAAAAGCAAATGTTGCTGATTCAGACGTCCCGTGGGGCGGAGGCGGTGCCCGATGTCATGTCTGCGCTCGAGGGGTTGAGAGTTGGCAGGGTCATCGTCCGCGAACCAACTTTGGAAGACGCCTATGTGAGACTTGTTGGAGGTAATCCATGAATATCCGTGTGCTTATTAAATATTGGCGAACGATTCTGGTTGTCGCCGAGATGACACTTCCGCCAGCAAATGACAGACGGCTTCATTATTTTTACCGTTCTTTTTCAGCCGATCATCATTGCGTTACTTGGGCTGTGGATGCTTCAAGGCAAAGGTGAAGATGCGGCGATGTTTGTTGTCGTCGGCAGTGGACTCACGGGATTATGGTCGAGCCTGCTTTTCATTTCAGGCAACAGCATCGGCGCCGAAAGATGGAGCGGGACACTTGAGGCGCTTGTTGCCATCCCGACGCCGTTTGAAGTGGTCGTCTTTGGGAAGAACCTGGCGAATGTCACGCAGTCTCTGGCGTCCATGGCGCTTGGGTATTTCGTTGCGGTGTTTGCGTTTGGTTACTCTCTTCAAATGCAACAGCCGATACTTTTCTTTGTGTCTATCATTTTTTCTATTGTTGCGTTCATTAGTTTTGGTCTCATTATCGCGCCTCTCTTTGTGATGAACCCGGGTGTGCGCGCCTGGCAGAACGCGATGGAATTCCCTGTATACGTCTTATGCGGATTTCTCTTCCCGGTCGCGCTTCTCCCCGGTTGGACGACCCCGGTCTCTTACCTGTTTCCTCCTTATTGGGCGGCTGTCGCTCTGCACGGGACCTCGACCGGCGGTGCGTCCTTAAACGAAACTTTCTTCGCCTGGGGCATGATGCTTCTCTTTTCCGTTATTGACCTTCTCATCGCCTCGCGCCTATTCAAGCTCATGCTCTTCAAAGCCCGCGCTGACGCCACGCTTGGAATGGAATAAAGAATCGTCGTGCTGACATCGTGCCCGCAGGGTAGCGGAGCCGCACGGTCGTTGTGCGGCGCAGACGAAGCGCAGTTGTCATGAAACGAGATCTCTTATGAAAACTCTTACCAATAACCTCCGTCTTTTCTGGCAGGGCGCACTGCTTTCTTATGTTGCCCTCTTCCACTGGATGCGCCCGATCCAATACATGGCATCCAAGATCGTGATGCCTCTGGCGCAGATGTTCTTCTTTGTATATCTGGGAACCTACGCGACCGGCGCGGACAACGCTTCGTTTTATATCGTTGGCAACGCCCTGCAGATCGCGGCAGTCAGCGGCATCTACGGCATGACCATGAGCATTGGCGGCGACCGCGACAGCGGAACCCTCGGCTATATTTTCGGCACGCCTGCGAATCGACTCGTTGTTTTCATGGGGCGCGCCTTCATGAATATCATGGATGGCGCCTTGGGCGTGGTCATCGCTTTCGTGTGGGGCGTTGTGCTGATGGGTCTTGACTTGTCGCACACTAACATCCCGGCGCTTGCGTTGACGATCCTCGTGACAACCATCAGCACCTGCGGACTTGGGTTATTGATGGGCTGCCTCGCACTCATCACGGTCAATGTGATGTTCGTCAATAACTTTGTATATTTTCTCCTGCTGATCTTCTCGGGCGCAAATATTCCCATTGCCCAACTTCCGGTGTGGGTACAAGCCATTTCGTATGCCCTGCCACTTACACGTGGAATTGCTGCGGCGCGCTTGCTGGTTGGCGGCGCAGGCTTGCTGGAGGTCACTCCGCTTCTGTTGGGTGAATTGGGTGTGGGACTTGTATACTTTTTTGCAGGTAATATTTTGTTTGCGGTGTTTGAAGTGGTAGCCAAGCGCCGTGGAACACTGGAAGTGTTTTAGTGGAATGAATTATGAAAAAATCCCTTCTCAACTGAGAAGGGATTTTTTGCTTATGGCTCTGTTGTGGCAGTTGGCGGCTCACTTGTACTGGTTGCCGCGCCCGTTGTAGCTGTTGCGCCTGAACCTCCCACCACGATGATCACATAGACTTCGTTGCCGAAAAACTCTCCACCCGCGGTGGACATGCGCCAGTTACCCTGAGAGGTACCCGACGCGTCTGGCGCGGTCATCGGAACGGAAATATCATATTGCGCGCCCGATGCAACGGAGGAGGAAAGAGTTACCGTTGATCCCCCCATGGCGTTTCCGCCAGTGAGTGCAAATTTGAATCCTGCGTCCCATGCGCATGATCCTGAATTGAGGACCTTCCATGTTTTGGTAAAGCTTTTTCCCGCGGTCATTTGTGTATTATCAGGGATGGTCACATCGCTTACAAATGTGAGCCCGTAACAGGATGTCACCGCTGGCCCAGTGGTGGGCGCTGAATTGACCGGCAGTGTAGTTTCGCTGGTTGCGAACGGGGCGAAGGTCGCTGAGGCCGTCAGCGTGGGGAAAGGTGTACTCGTTGGCGCGGCAAGCGCGGTTTGAGTCAGATCCGCAGAGAATGTCTCAACCGCTTGCGTTTTTATTTCGTCCGGGCTTAGCGTGGGTGTCGGTGAGGGTTCGCCGCTTCCACAGGCTGAAAGCAGGATGGTGCTTATTAAATATTAAGCTGGCTATTAATCGAAACTTAAGCATTTATGCTCCTTTCAAAGAGACGTTATTTTACATGGCATTTGTACAACGCTTAACGAATGACCATCCTACATAGTTCCTATTATGAGCGTGCTATAATCTCGGACGATGATTTATCTGGACTATTCCGCAACCACCCCCGTGGATGCGCGCGTGGTGGAGGCGATGACTCCTTACTTTAGCGCCTCTTTTGGCAACCCGTCATCTGTCCATCGCTTCGGACAGCTTGCCGAATCTGCGATCGATTCCGCGCGTGAGAGAGTTGCCTCCATTTTGAATTGCCGCCCCGATGAAATTATTTTCACCTCCTGCGGCTCCGAATCGGACAATCTTGCAATACGCGGCGCGGCATATGCCATGCGCGAAAAGACCGGTGCAAAATGGGTCCTGGCTTCACGCGCCGAGCATCCCGCTGTAGTCAACACATTGAAGCACCTGGAAAAATACGAGGGCTTTCCGATCGAATGGTTGGATGTGAATGAATACGGCATGGTCACGCCGGAAATTGTCTCGAATGCAATTTGCAATAACACCGCTATTGTTTCCGTGATGTATGCCAATAACGAGATCGGCACGATCAACCCGATCAAAGAAATCGCTGAAATTTGTAAAGCGAACGATATCCTCTTTCACACGGATGCGGTTCAAGCCGCCGCATATTTGCCTGTGGATGTGAACGAACTTGGCGTGGATATGATGTCTCTCGGCGCGCACAAATTTTATGGACCGAAAGGTGTTGGCGCATTATATGTTCGCAAAGGCACGCCGCTTGTCTCTCAGCTGACGGGCGGTGGGCAGGAGTTCAACCTGCGTGCCGGGACTCAAAATGTACCGTATATCGTTGGATTTGCAGAAGCCTTGCGCATAACACATGCAGAACGTGAACAGCGCGTGGCTCACGTTCAGTCGCTGCGTGACAAGATTATTGGAACTGTGCTTGAGACAATTCCCGATTCCCAATTAACGGGTGATATGGAATCCCGCCTGCCACAACATGCCAGTTTTGCGTTCAAGGATGTGGATGGGAATTTTCTCTTGACGTTACTTGATACCGCGGGCTTTGCGTGTTCATCTGGTTCAGCTTGTAAAACGGGCAACCCAGAACCCAGCGAAGTGATGAATGCGATTGGCTTATCCCGCGAGTGGGGATTGGGGTCATTGCGTGTGACGCTGGGAAAAGATACGACCACGGAAAACGTGGAATCCTTTTTGCAAATGTTACCAGGGTTAGTTGAAAAAGCTCGTGGTTTGAATGGTAAATAAATCTTCTTATGACTAAAGTTGTTGTCGCCATGTCTGGAGGGGTGGACTCCTCTGTTGCCGCTGCCTTGCTCAAAGAGCAAGGCTATGAGGTCATTGGCATGATGATGCGCTTATGGAGCGAACCGGGCAAGGAAGAATCCAACCGCTGTTGCACGCCGGATGCCATGGCGCAGGCGCGGCGAGTCGCGGCAAAACTGGATATTCCATTTTATGTTCTGGATGCCAAGGACGTTTTTCGTGAGACTGTCGTTGAATACTTTCTGGAGGGCTATAGGCGCGGCGAGACTCCGAATCCATGCCTGATCTGCAACCGCAAGATCCGCTGGACGTTTTTGCTCGATCATGCACTTGCCTTGGGTGCGGACTATATGGCAACCGGACATTATGTGAGGATCAAGAAAGATGAAAGAGGAAAGAACGAATTGCTGCGCGCTGTGGATCGGAACAAAGACCAATCCTATGTTCTGCATGTTTTGAATCAAGAAAAACTCAAGCATGCCTTGTTCCCTATTGGTGATTATCCCAAGCCAGAGATTCGTCGAATCGCAGAAAAGTATGGATTGCCAACCGCCTCCCGCAAAGATTCGCAAGACTTGTGCTTTCTGGCTGGCGAAGATTATCGCAACTTTCTCCAACGCAACGCGGCGGAGATGCTCAAGCCGGGTGAAATCATCACGCGTGATGGAAAGTCATTGGGGGAGCATAATGGACTTGCCAATTACACGATCGGTCAGCGCAAGGGACTGGGACTTGCTTCTGCTGTCCCGTTGTATGTACTGGGTAAGGACGTGCAGACCAACTCATTAGTGGTTGGGGAAAAAGAAGAACTCGGTTCGAGTGAACTGAGCGCGCGTGATGTCAATTGGGTGGGCGGTGAAACTCCACTGGAAGCATTTCGCGCCGAGGTGAAGATCCGTTATACGGCGAAGGAGGCTGAAGCGTTGGTCACGCCGATGGGTGAGAATCAGGTTCACGTCCAGTTTGACGCGGCGCAGCGTGACATTACGGCCGGGCAGGCGGCAGTCTTCTTTCAAGGTGATGTAGTAGTCGGCGGCGGAATTATCGTCTAGCGCTTGCGTATAGTCTGAGCGCTGATAAATTGAGAGGGTTGGCAGCTTTCAATGACTTTACCTACATTGTTATTTGCATTTCTCATCGCGCTACTTTATGGCGCGCTTTATCATTTGATCCGCGGCGGCGGTTTTTGGCGGTTGCTTTTATATCTTGGTTTGAGTGTGTTAGGCTATGTTGTCGGTCATCTGGTTGGCATTTGGCGCGGCTGGATATTCATCCCTCTTGGTTCGTTGAATCTTGGGATGTCGTCGCTGGGTAGCATTATCATTCTTGTAATTGGCGATTGGTTAAGTCGCATCGAATCGGGCCGGGAAAGCAAGGTATAATCTGCGTCCGCTGTTCAAAAACCCTGAAAGAGAGCAATAAAGGATATGGAATTCCTGAAAAATATTATCGACATTTTCCTGCATTTGGATGAGTACCTCGCGGGGATCATCTCCAGTTACGGTGCATGGACGTATGGCATTTTGTTCGTGGTGATCTTTATCGAAACGGGACTGGTGATCATGCCCTTCCTGCCCGGCGATTCCCTTTTATTTGCCGCGGGCACGTTTGCGGCATTGGGCTCGTTGAATGTTTGGCTTGTGATTGGGCTGTTGGGGGTTGCGGCGGTGGTTGGCGATGCCGTCAATTATTCCATCGGTCATTATCTTGGCGAGCGTGCCTACAATATAAAATGGATCAAAAGGGAATATCTCGATAAGACCCATGCCTTCTTTGAAAAGCACGGCGGCAAGGCGATCTTTCTTGCCCGCTTCGTACCCATCGTCCGCACATTTGCCCCTTTTGTGGCGGGCATTGGCAAAATGTCCTACGGTTATTTTGCCACCTACAATATTGCGGGCGGGGCAAGTTGGGTGCTGATCTTTACCCTGCTCGGTTATTTCTTTGGCAATCTTGAATTCGTAAGGAATAATTTCGAACTGGTCATTGTTGCCATCATCTTGATCTCAGTTGTGCCGATGTTCTACGAATGGTGGAAAGCCCGCCGCGCAACAAAATTGCCGGATGCAGAGACGCCCTAGGCGTCTCGTTTTTTATGAAGTGGCTCACCATTCTCTTCGGCTTATTCATTGTTGCCATTATCGTCCTGGCGGATAATGACATGTTAGGCATCTTTGGAGTCGTCAATAAGATTCCCTATGGCGACAAGGCGGGACACTTCATGCTTTATGGGATTCTGACCCTGCTGATCGACCTGACCCTCATCCGCTCGCTTCCCAACCTGGACCCCAGGCTGCTTGCCATAAGATGCGGCTTGATCCTCGCCCTACTCATTGGACTCGAAGAATTCTCTCAAAAACTTTTCCCCAGCCGCACCTTTGATCTGGTCGATCTAACGTTTAGTTATCTTGGCGTGATATTCTTTTCATGGGTGGCTTTGAGAATAAAAAGTAGGACGGGTTGTTACCCCGCCCTACTTTTGAAAAAGATTTCCCTACGGTGTCACAAAGGAGAAGGAGGAGGACCAATTGCTGGGACCGTTGGGACCCAGCGCCCGCACACGCCAGTAGAGGGTCTTCCCGGAAGGCAGGTTGGAGGGAATCTTGTAGGTCGAACCCTTGAGCTTGACATTGAACAGTTTCTTGGAGAAGGTTGTACTGGTGGAGACCTGAATATTGTATTTGGTCGCACCGCTCACGTTCTCCCAATCCAGAGTTGGTTTGCGAGTGGTAATTGTCTCTCCATCTGTAGGGGTCAGCAAGACCGGCGCCAGCATGACCGCGCGGAAGGAGAAAACCTTCGACCAACTCCCCGGGATGTTGAGAATATTGAAGGCGCGTACCCGCCAGAAGTACTTTGTGTTCGGATCAAGATCGGCGGGAACCGTAAAGTCGGAGGTGAGCAGACTGGTCTCATCGTATACCAGGGAGTTGAACTTGTTATCGGTTGCGATCTGCAACTGGTAATGATCGGGCGCGGGTGTTGAGTCAGACCAGTCCAGATCGGGGGTGTACTCCTTGACGAGGGCATTGTTCTTGGGAGACTTCAAGACCGGCTTGGAAGGATTGGAAATACAGGTGTAGATCTGCACATCGTCCACAAACCAGCCCAGGAAAGACACTGTGCTGTCGGTGCCCAAGCGCCAACGGAATTGAACATTTTGTCCAGCCAGCGAGCTCAAATTGTATAGAGATGAAACATAGCCGTGACTGTCTCCCACAAAAGCGGAACGTCCCTTGAGCTTGTTGGTGTCACCGGGATAATTGGAAATGGTGCCTTTATATTTCTGTCCAGCGGAGAATAAACCTTTGGCATCCTTCCAGGTACTGCCATTGTTGGTGGAGTACTCGAGCACGCCTCCATCGAAGTAGTAATTCTTGCCTTGATAAACGCCGTAATCCAACAGGAAGGCATGGTCGAAGTGCAGATAGGATTTGGAGCCAACCGGTAAGGAAACCGGGGAAGACATGGTGAGCGATGCATCGGTGCTTTTGTGAAAGTCATCGCCATAGAACATATGGGTGGGGCTGGCGGCATACCAGTCATCCAGTGACCAGGCATCTTGTGCAGTCCAGTTTGCATCGCCACTCTCGAAGTCATCCTGCATACAAAATGAGCGAAGAATCGGTGGACATGTTGGAAGGACAGAGCGCTGCATCGGGGTTGAATTTGGAGGCAGGCTGCTTGTTCATCTCGACGGCCAGCAGGGCATTCTGGACCTGAACGCAATCATTGGAAGTGATCCCGATCTGTCCGATCAGATTGGAGCAGGCTTGCTGGACGGCGTAATACAGATCGGAGTAATCTGAACCGGAAGTCAGCAGATTGGTGTTGGCTTCGTAGTAGATGGCGGCGGTCTTGTCCCAGCCGATACCTGTGATGGTTTTCTTGTTGAAGGTGCCGCCATCTACCATGAGATAGACGGCTTTGTTGTTGACCCCGCTGTTGTGGTGGATGCCGCCGTTGTCACTTAGTGTTTTGCGGTATTTTGAGCTGGTCATTTTGTCAGGATCGCCCTTTTGAGGCGGGTTCTTCATGTTGCGGATGGCGCCCAGACCTGTGGTGTCTTCTCCCAACAGCCATTTGACGCTTTCGGAATCGTTGCCGAGACCGTTGGTTTGATCGTAGTATTCCCCGAACACGTCTGAGATAAACTCGTTGATAGCGCCGGATTGGTAGAAGTAGAACAGGTTGGACTCATACTGAGTGACGCCATGCGTGAGTTCATGAGCTACGATGTCGTCTGCCAGAGGAAAGCCGTACTTGTCGCCGTACACCATCATGTAACCATTCCAGTAGGCGTTGCCATATTTATTGCCATAATGGACGGTGGAGATGATCTCGATACCGTTATTGTCTATGCTGTTGCGATTGAATTTGTCTTTGTATAGGTTATACACACCAGTGGCATAGATGTGGGCTTTCTTAGCTTGATTATCTCCTGCCAGGCAATCCAGATCGGTTTGATCGCAGACAAACTGCTCGGCTAAATTCTTGGTGTTCTGAGAATCATAGGTGCTGATCAGAAGATTGTTCACATCATGATTGAACTGATACTCGATGGCGCCAATATCACAGAATGCTCCCTGGGCCGAGAGGTGCCTATTTGATCAGTCTCAGGGCAGGAGGCGGGAGCACCTGCATCAATGGCGGGACTGCCTAGTAACAAAGGATAGTATCCACCTGTGGCATCGAAAGAACCAAAGTTAGGATCTATATTGAAAAGGCTTCCCACCTTATTCGTAATAGTGCATCCGGTGTCATCACTGATTAGACTATGATCAGATATATTTATGGCGATCCAATAGCAATCCGGTCCGGCATTTCCGGTATTGTTGGCTATGATGCTGTTATACATGTTAACTGCGCCGCTGTTGTATAGACCCCCCCCTGCCCAACCATCATTATTAGCTATGGTAACGTTTTTCAATGTGAGTGATCCTGCGTTGAAAATGCCGCCTCCATAACCATAGCTGTTTCCAGGTTCCCGCGCAGTATTCCCACTCACGGTACTATTAAGAAGCGTCAGATTGCCAAGCGATCTAATTCCACCTCCTTGGTAGACATTGTATCCATTCGTAATAGCAAAATGGTCTATTATAGCAGTAACCGTGTCTGTAATATTTACCGCAATCTGGGTACTTTGGCCATCAATAATTGAGGTGCCATTCTGAGTGATAAAAGAGTTATTCCATCCACCAAAGAGAGAAATGGATTTTGAGATGACTAAACTTGGATAGGTTCCAGTTCCTACTAAGATGCTCTGCCCCGAACTAGCTTTGTTCATAGCTCCATTAATAGTTTGACATGGGACAGACGGTGAATTACAGGCGTTAGAATCGCTACCAGTAGGTGAAACGAACCAACCAATATTGGTGAGCGCGAAATTTACTGAACCAGGTAGTCCGGAGACAGTAGCCATCACATTGTAGCTACCTAATAGCCAATTGGCAGTGATGGGAACTGCTGCAACTCCTCCTGCATTCGTGGTACTTGTGATTGAATTTGTGCCAGTGCTTGAAAATTTTCCACTGGGGCCGGAGGCTGGGGCAGTAAAGATTACAGTAATCCCTGCTACTGGACTACCTTGACTATCTACTACATAGACCGCTAGCGGAAGTGCCGAAGCAGCGCCGAGGGGAACGCTTTGATTAGCTCCCGATGTGATCCCGAATGCGGCAGCTGAACCCGGTGTGATGTACTCGTAAGCGCCAATATCACATCGTCCCACGCGAGCGATCCCGCGTTGATCGGTAGCGAAGCAAGCGTTTCCTCCACTACCGGGAGTTGCAGGGTTACCAGCATTGATAGCAGGACTATTCGATAACAAGGGATGTGTTCCCGGTGAACCGATCAATTGGCCAAGTTTCGGATTGATATTGGTTAGATCACCTGTATTGGGGATATAGGAACAGTTGGCAGTATTCCCAATAAGATTGTATCCGTTTGAGATAATAGAACCGATATAGTCAAAATTATCATAACAGTCCGGTCCAATGGGCGCTGTATTTCCGGCAACAATACTATTTCTCAACACTAGATTATTTCCATAGAGATTACTTATGCCACCACCGTTGCCTGCGCTATTTCCAGTAATCGTACTGTTGTTTATAGTGGCATTGCCGTTATTGGCAATGCCCCCTCCGCGGGCAGCACCTATACTTGTATTACCGCTAATAGTACTATTGTTGAGAATAAGTGTGCCATAATTCTTGATGCCACCACCTTCAACACTACCAAGTGAATTATTATTACTAACAGTGCTATTATCCATTTCCAGAATTCCATAATTTAGAATTCCACCGCCTCCCTGACTTCCATCACTAAAATCTGCAGATCCATTTTTTACAGTGAAATATTCAACAATAGCTGTTATATCACTAGTAACAGTTACGCCGCGACGAGACCCTTGGCCGTCAATTATGGATATCCCATTCCTTGCTGTAAAACTCGTATTCCAGTCACCTGATATGGTGATGTCTTTATTAATCAAAACAACCTCAAGTCCGGCTCCAGTATATATTCCACCAGCAACCATTATCGTATCATCTGCAATAGCCTTACTAATTGCTCCGTTGATTGTTAAACAAGGTGTCCCTATGGATACACAACTATTAGAATCGCTGCCGGTTGATGAAACATATAATGGAGACACATTTGTAAGAGAAAATGTAGTTGAACCGGGCAGACCAGAAACTGTGGCAAGAACACTGTAAGTACCCAGCTGATTGTTAGCAGAGAAAGCAGACGTGGTTGCAACACCACCAGCATCAGTAAGAAAAGATGTGCTATTTGTGCCTGTATTAGAAAATGTGCCGCTTGCACCGCTACCCGGAGCCGTGAATAAAACTGTTTTGTTACTTATGGGGCTTCCCTGACTATCAACAACCGCGGCTTGCAGTGGTTCAGAGAAAGTGAACATGGGTGCAGCGCGTTGGTTGTTTCCACTGACAAGCAAAACAGTAGCTGCAGTCCCAGGGGTAGCGTATTCATAAGCCCCAATATCACAGCGGCCCACACGATTGACACCACGCTCATCAGCAGTTAATAATCCGCTACTTCCAAAACAACCTGCTGGATCACCAGCATTGATAGCTGGACTTCCTGATAATAATGGGTGATATCCAGGAGTCCCGATTAATTGTCCAATCTTTGCATTAACATTGGTCAAGTCACCTGTAGCTGGTGTGAAATTACAGCTGATAGTGTTCCCAACAAGGTTATAACCTGCACTAGTGACACTTATACAATCGGATGCCTCACTTGAAATTGTGTTGTTAGCTAAGATGGTATTCTTTAATGGTCACATTGGCAGATGGTATTGATCCGGAATTATTATAAATTCCGCCACCATAACTACTTGACCTATTATTGCTAATAGTGCTGTTGTACACCAATACGGTACCTGAATAATTGATTATGCCCCCACCACGAGCCCCAGTGGTATTACCGCTAATTGTTGTGTTGTTTATGGTCAGAGAGCCGGAATTGTAAATTCCACCGCCACCCCAACTGTTCACCAAACTACCTGGCGCTGAGTTATTACTCACAGTGCTATTGTTTAGTGTCAGCGTACCACTGTTTCCAATACCCCCTCCAGCGGATATAGTGGAGATATTTCCACGCACAACGCTATTGTTCAGTGTCATTATTCCAGCGCTACCAATGCCTCCTCCACTATCACTATATCCATTCTGAATAATGAAACGATCGACTATAAAAGTTGGACTATCTACTGTCGAAATTCCTTCTCTTGTCATTTGTCCATCAATCGTGGACATCCCACTTTGCGTTGTGAAACCTACATTCCATCCTCCCGATAGCGTAATGCTTTTATTAATTAGTACCACTTCAGTACCGGTTCCCGTATAAGTTCCGATTGCTACGAAAATCGTATCCCCTGCAGTTGCCTTGCCAATTGCGCCGTTGATCGTGAGACAGGGGGAGCCTGTGGCGGAGCAGGAATTCGAATCATTTCCTGTTGTGGCGACATACCAGGTGGCGCCTAACAAAGTCGGCATGAAGTCTTTGGTTAATTTGGTTGTAGAGATGGTGGGTTTTAAGTCGACAGTCTTTCGTGTTGCAGCCTTGGGGTTGGTAACTTCTAGAGCAGTTTTTTCAGTTGTTTCCCAAGTGTCATCAATCTGGTTGAAATGCAAGCTGATGCCTCCCTTTTGTGCATTGACCAGCACCAACTCGCGCACAGGAAGACTTTCGTCTTTGGCTGTCACTTCCATACGCCAAACGAGTTCAGCCGGACGCGTGCTGGGTTGCAACAGGCTCTCATCGAAGATCCACAACTCCGGTGTGGAAACTGCGAAATCCTTTGTCATTGCCTGATACCATTTCGCCATCGCTTGCAGGGCAGTATCGCTGGCTTGTCCAGGTTCAATTGTCGGCTGGGTTTGAAGCGAGAGATTTTGTGAGACTTCCCCATTCATCGAATACAGGTCGCCAGCCTCGTTGGTGTTGACGATCAACTCTCCACCCATGACCGGAATGCCCTGATAGTTCTGCTGATAGCGAACTGTCACGCGTCCATCGTCAGTTTCGGTGGAGCGCATGGATGTCAAATCTTGTTTGGGATTGTTCACCCCGAACTCAGGCGCAAAGCGTTCTGCAAGCGCCATGGCCGGGTTTGAAGATCGTTCAACCAGATTGGCTCCCAAGGCTTGGGAGGCGGAAAGAACCTCTCCACTTTCGGGAGCGATGAAACTGACCTTGCCGGTTTCAGCGTTGACCTCGCGTTTGATGCCGTCGCCTTGTCCCTGGGCAGAGACGGATAATGGCTGAACACCGGAGAGAGTCATTGTCAATATGATGATGATGGATAAAAAGCTATGAGCAAATTTGTATTTCCCAAACATGATTGCCTCCTTTGGCTTAATCCAGATGCCCAACCCACACTGGGATGGAGACCTGTTAATCAGTATACTGACTTTGTTTCCAAAGTCAACTAAGAATATCCATTTCATCGTACCCCTAAAGAACTGCCAAAAACAGTTAATCAACTGCCAAAAGACGCCAAATAATAAAAGCCTCCTGATAAGAAAGAATAATCAGGAGGCTGATTGATTAAATAATGATGGGAATTACTTTGGTACCAACACCAGATGTCCTTCAGACTGTGACATGACTGCTTTTTGATCCCACAACATGGAATAGTATTGAATATTCCGCCACAGGTCAGCCATATCAATGTAATGCTTGTTATAGGCGTGACCAGACTGTCCTGTTGTGTGAACCGTGATCGAGTTATTCAAATCACCCAGATCATAGATGGCGCGCATGGACGGGAGATTGGTGACCTCATAACTTTCCGTTGCATCCCAACTGGTGGCATTGACAATGGATTTTCCGCCGCTGACCGGGAATGGACCGCGGTTGAATAACGCTTCAATGGGAGGGACACCTGATTCGCCTAATGTGCCATTACGGAAGTTTGCCACGTGGATGTCGCCCCACCGCCATTTCGATGTGTCTTCTCCAAGAGTTTTTTCTGTTTCATCAACCGCTTCCTTGAAAGCGCGTGCAAAAATATCGTCGCGCGTTTCTATGATATTGCTTGTCGATTTGTCGTCCCACCATGGACTGTCTGAGGTGATATTGCGTATCACTTCAAACCAGCGGTCGCCGCCGGACGGCCAATATCTTTCTGGTAAATCGTCATTAAAGGTGTCTGCCAGCAAATGTTTCCAGAAAACTTCATAGAGCGCGGCGGGGGCAGAGTCGGCTTGGGCCTGGTAGTCCCAATTCTTAAGCAGGGCACGCATATCGTCCAGATGTAAATCGTCGAGATTCAAGTTCAATAGGATTGGAACAAGTGTGGCGGCGCTGGCATCGTAATCATCGCCCTGCATTTTTTGGAAATAGGCGATGTCAATTTTGCCGGGCGCGTTCTGTAGCATTTCGACGACTCGGTTGGCGCGAAAGCCATAATCCCAATCGGCGGTGAGGAAATGGGTATACCCATCGTCTACGATCTTGTTGTTTACTGGGGCAATGTATCCTTCAATAGGATTAAGTGTGTAGGGCAATTCATCGAAAGGAACATAGCCTGTCCAATCGTATTCGCTTGTCCAGCCGGGGACGGGCATTGTGCCATCGCCTTTCTTGCGAATGGGGACATCTCCTGAGGTTTGGTAGCCGATATTTCCAGCGGTATCTGCATACAATAAGTTGTGTCCCGGGGTATGGAAGAGGCTCGCAGCTTGACGGAATTGGTCAAAGTTTTCGGCGGTGTAGAATCCAAAGATCGCTTCAAAGGGGTTGCCTGTTTGAAGCGCCGCCCAACTGAGGGAAATGACATAATTTTCCGGCAGGTCAACCCCGACGCGTTCCTTAAAGGGAACAAATTCTTTGTCCTTGGGATCTCCTTCATTTTTGAGGGGACCGAATACTTCGGAAATAACAGGTCCATGACGAGTTGACCGAACGGTCAGTTCAACAGGGTCACCGCCAACCACGTTGATGGTCTCTTTACGAGTTTCAAAGTCCACCCATTTGCCATCCACTTCATATTGATTCGAATTCTCCGGGTTCACCTTTTCGATGAATAGATCCATCACATCTTCGTAGGAGAATGTAAATCCCCAGGCAATGTGATCGTTGTGACCGAGAACAATGCCTGGCGCGCCCGCCAGAGAGAAGCCTGCGATTTCAAATGGACACTGATCGCTTTTTGGCATACAGTGCATATCCACCTGATACCAGATAGAGGGCATCGCAATGCCGAGATGCGGATCATTTGCAAGAAGTGGCATACCTGTCGCTGAGAGTTTTCCAGAGACCGCCCAGGAGTTGGAACCCACTCCGTCGCTCAACGGACCAAGCATATTATCCAGAAGAGAAGTATTGTGTTGAAGAGCCGCAAGCGTTTCATCGGGGATATCCACTGCCAGCGGGTTGTTTGTGATCTTGGAAGAGCTGTCCCCGATCTTATTTACGATAACCGGATGGTCGGCAGGGTACGGAGGAAAGAGTTCTGCCACCTGCCCGGGTGAGAGTGTTTTTAGGAGAACAGCGCGCTGAATATCTTCATCCATATTACTACGCAAATCCCATGCCAGCGCTTTTGCCCAGGCAAGCGTGTTGAGCGGCGTCCAGGATTCGATCTTGTAATCAGGATTCAATAACTTAAGAATGGCATATTCGAGACTAACGGCTTCGCCATCGTGGTCTTTAAGATAGCGTTAACCCCGTCTGCATATGCCGTTAATATGGCTTTTGATTCCGGTGCGAAAGGCCTGATACTCTTTTTCAGAGTCCTTGCGCCAGCCCAGTGTTGTCAGGAAAGCGTCTGTTTCCACCTGACTCTTGCCAAACATTTCAGCCGTCCTGCCTTCGCCAACATGGCGATAAAAATCCATTTGCCAGAAACGTTCCTGCGCGTGGACGTAGCCTTGTGCGAAGAAGAGGTCGTGCGATGTAGCTGCATAAATATGGGGAATGCCCATGTTGTCGCGATAGATATCGACGGCACCATCAAGACCTTCGAGTTGAATCTCACCATCAATTTGTGGAAATGATTTTGGCGCGACCGTGTTTGGCAGATAACTTTTGAAATAGTATGCGCCCCCGCCGCCTAATAACAAAACAATTACAAGCAGACCGATCCCCAGGTTCTTGGAAATGGTTTTCAGTTTGGACATCATTCCTCCGGCGAAATCTATTTGCGATAGGTAGAACACATTCATAATGGAAAAGAGACGTAGTCACTACGCCTCTTTCTAAGCCCACAGTTGATCCTGTTTACTTGACGTTCCCCAACAGACGCGGAAACCAATACCATAATAAGTTTGCCGCAGGCTTGCCGTGAATGGATGCAGATTTATCCTGCAATTCAACGGGTGGATAGTACCCGCGGCTGACCAGTCCGCTGACCCAGGACCGTCCGTTGATGGCGTGGAACATGGCGTCGTAAATATCCATTTGTTGTTGAAGGTTTAATGTAACCGTTCCAATATCTGCATTCGGTCTGCTGAGCGCAGTCCAATCGAGACAGCCATTGCTTCCCACGGGAATACAGCCTGTTGCGGCGTAGGTCGCAGATGGATAAGAGATGCCAATGATGATGGGCTTGCCTGTTTGTGATTGCACGGGGTAGACGTTCTCATCCAGCAGGCGTCCTGCTGCCTCGGTCATATCGCCAACACCGGGATTTGCCTGCTCGCTGAGTTTTGCATACCAAAGCAGGTAAATGCCATCCGTATCTTTTAGCAGGTTGATCGGGGGCGTCACATCAATGCCGTTGTTATAGGGAAGCGCAAAAAGTACCAGCCCGCGGTAATGCTGGCGGACTTCTCCAACGATATTCCTCCAGCGCGTTTCGGCGTCAGCGGGGACCCCGCTTGGGGTACCGTCAGCAAGTTTTCCCCCAGGTAGAGCCGGAGCAATCCATTCGCCTCCCAGGATGATGGACTGCGCTTCCGCCTTTGTCGCCATATCCGCAAAGTTGAGGGCAAAGGCGCGGTAGTGGTTGAACCAGTTATCCCACCAACCCGAATCACGCGGAGCGTTCTTCCAGAAGTCGTTCGCATCGGTGGGGAAGCGCGGTTGTGGGAAGAGCGCCACGTTCATGTTGAGGGCGCGTGCGTAGGCGATCTCAGAAGTTGTATCGCTCCAGAACGGATCCTTCCCCGGTTGCTGCGCGAAGTTCAATGGATTGGAGCGGGCGAAACTCCAACTGGGGTCATAGATCACCCAATTGCCATTGAACGCTTGAATGTTTTGCAGTGCGTATGGCGTAAATGTTGGCAGGTTTGGCTCATAATAGGATTGGAATTCAACCCCGGCGACAAAGCCCGTGCCGCGTGCGGGAATATCCGTTTGAACGAGAGTTGCGTTGCCAGTATCCTGCTGCCACGCCCATTGGTTGATCGTATCCTGAATATCCTGCGCCGCGAGGGTGGGAGAAACGTTTCGTCCGTGTGCGGCATCTCCGGCGGTGGATGCATCGTCCGCGGAGCCGCATTGCGCATTACGACAGTAGCGATAGGTAAATGAGCCAATGATATTGAGTGGACCATACAGTTTATATGCCCAACGGTTATTCCCTGCGGGCCACATGGGGATGGGCTGTGTCCAGCCGTATGGGTTGAATTGAATGTAGATCAGGTCGCCGGAGGGTGTGTTGGGGGGCGTTGTTACTTCAAACAAAATGGGGGCGTTGGGTCCCGCCTGCCAGGATTGGACTTCATCGTTAACGGATACGTTTTGACTGGGAATGGTCATTTGCCGCGTCACATATTGACCAATGGTATTGAATTCGGAATTCCAAAAACCGTCACCCAGCGTGTATTTGTATTCAAGATATGCGCCCGCAGGCAGAAATAAGGAAACAGAATATCGCCCATCGGGAAGCGGGGTCATGATCGGCATACGATCTGCCACTGTGCTAAGCCCGCCGTGCAGGTCTGCAAAGGTGTTGCCAAACTGGAGCAAACTGCCAGCCATGCGGAGCGGTACATCTCTTTGTGTGTTCTGTGGGACGCTCACCGTAAAGATCACATTTACCAATGGCACCGGTTTCATGCGGATTTCCACGGGTGTGCCTTTGTTCCCTTCAACCGTGGCGCCTTGTTGAAAGGTTTGGAACATACCATCCAATGCGTAAGCGACAACTGTATGATTGCCGCCGCGTAGTCCTGTCAATTGGAAGCGACCGGCAGAGTCGGTCAGTGTTTGTACGCCGCCAGCCGTGACCATGATCTCCGGGATGGGTGCACCCGTATCTGTGTTTAATACCGTTCCAGCAATGGTTCCGGAAATTGTGCTCACGGGTTTATCTGCCCAGGAACTTACGGTATCCACCACCTCGGTGGGTCCATTGATATATAACAGACGATAGCGAATGCCCTCATCAGCATTTGTATCTTCAACCACGCGTGCTGCGCCGCGCCGGATATAACGATACTTTACAACCGCCTGGTCGGGGATGGTCAGTATGGCTGAATAGGAGGTGGCATCGCTTTGCGTCATTTGGTAATCGGTGGAGTTCAGCGCGAGTCCCGTCACTTCGTCCAATACACTGATCGCGAGGATCTCGTTCGGCTGTAGGGGTTCGGGGAGCTGGACTTTGAAGGTCACTTGCGCACGCGGCGCGGGTGTGGAGGTGGGTCCCCCAGGAGCGGAGGGCGTGCCTGCGGCTGGTGTTGGGAGCTGAAATAGCGAAATGGCGCAAGCCTGACTGCCCAATGCAAGGATGACAATGAATAATAAAACGGGACGCGGCACAATGGGGTGTGACTTCATTCTTTCTCCTCAACGCTTCAAATCAAGCCTGGGCTTGGTCCTGTTAAATAGACTATTCCTTCGCTGATTGTCTTCTGGCTCGCCCGGCGTAGGCGATGTAACTTAACCCAATACTGACAAAGTATAGCAGGGTCATCGGGAGCATGACCAGCCCCATGTTGACCGGGTCCACGGTGGGTGTGACTGCCGCTGCAATAATCGAGATAATGACGACTGCAAGTTTCCATTGATGCAGGAGGATATGCGGCTTGACAAGCCCAACGGACGTCAGTACATATATGATAAGCGGGAATTCAAAAAAGAGACCGATCCATAACATCAGACCGGTGACGAAGCCAAAATAATCTTTCGCCGTCCAGAATTGGGCGATCTCGGTGAAGTTCCCTAAAAAGAGCAGGGCTGGCGGCAGAAGGACAAAATAAGTAAATGCCATGCCGCCCAGATAAAGGATCACCGCGATCGGAATTCCGAATAATCCGAACTTGCGCTCGCGCGACTTCAAGCCGGGTGCGGCGAACAGCCATATCTCAAAAGCGATATAGGGAAGCATGATTGCAATACCGCTTGTAAGCGCCACGCGCATGAAGACGCCGATCTCTTCTGTCACCTCAATGGCTTGCAGTTTGTCCAAACCACCTACAGGGATGGCTAAAAATTCCATCAGACGGGTTGCGAAATTGAAGGAGATACCCACGCCGATGGCAAGGCTGATAACAATGCGCAGTAAGTGTCCACGCAGGGCTTCGACGTGATCCCAAAGGCTTTGACGAACATCAGGATCGGTGACAAGTCCGGCGAACGTGTCGGTTAGGGAGTGATCGTCGCTCGGCTCATCGTTCAAGAAGCGATACGCGCGGCGAATGGCGCGGAACGGAAAAGCGATGATGTTGAAGATGAGTATGAATGGAAAGGTGATCACCCGCCAGAGCGTTTTGAAGAATTTAGTCATGTTTGTTTGTTGTGTTTTCAGAGTCAGGTTCGATGGTTGGGGCATCAGGAGGGGTGTTGATGATGGGCGGTTGGGGTGTGGTGTCCGTTTTTTCGGAGGGAGGCAGGTTTGGGGTAGGTGAAGAGGCGGTTGGTTTATGTCGCGGATCGATCGAGCGGCGGATCTCGTCCTCAGTTTCTTTTAGATCCATGTTTGCCTCACGCATCAGATTGGTGGGCAGGTTGCGTAGTTCACGCGAGGTCTGTTGAAAGATCTTCCAGCCATCTGATCTCATCAACGTATTTAACCATCGACCAATGGTCTTTCCCGCTTTTTGCATATCTTTGGGTCCCAACACAATCAGCGCGATGATGACAATGAAGATAAGTTCTTGAGGTCCAACGCCTAGGAATTCCATTTGAAATACTTATGCCTTTTGAAGCTTTTGTTTGATCTCGTGCTGGTGATCGGCAAGACTTCCCAGCACGCCATTGATAAAGCGCGAAGCAGAATCAGATCCATAGAACTTCGCAAGTTCCACGGCTTCATTGATGACAACCTTAAGGGGTGTATCGTGATAGATGGCAATTTCCCAACACGCCATGCGCAGAATGTTGCGATCTATGGCGGCGATCTGGTCGAAGGGCCAATCGGGCGCATATTTTGCAATGAGAAGGTCGAGTTCGCTTGTGAGGGGAAGAATGCCAAAAATGATCTGGCGGGCGAATTCAGCAAGATCGTCGGTAAGCGGGGTTTCCCCCAGCCGTTCCTGGTACACATCGGCTGGAGGATGATTGGCTACATCAATTTCGTAAAGTACCTGCAGGGCTAACGCGCGTGCCCTGGTGCGGGGTTTCATGCGGGCGCCGCCTCTTCCGCATAATCGACATCTTCAATGTGAATTTCGATGTTTCCGATTTCCATGCCGATCATTTCCTGGATGGAGCGGGCGACCTGCCCCTGTACTTCGCGGCTCACTTCGCGGATGTTCACATCCTTTTCAAGGATGAGATACAGGTCAACGACAACGGTATTATCCTCGACTTCGATCCGCACCCCATCATGGATGCCGCGCTTGAAGAGACGGTTCACCCCACCCGTAACCTGCGCCATTCGGCTGACGCCGGGAACACTCAGCGCCGACAGCCGCGTGACGGTGATTAGCACATCGGGTGCGATCGTGGTTTTGCTTTGTTTGGTTGATTCGGTCATATTATTTATTCTTTCCTGATGCCGGTGGTTGAGTAGCCCTGAGCGATTTTTGCGAAGGGCGTATCGAAACCACCACTAACCAAAATTATTTTGCTTATAGGGTGGTTTCGATACGGCGGCTGTCGCCGCCTACTCAACCACCAGAACATATCTTCTTTTACATCATCGCCATACCGCCATCCACGCCCAAAACCTGACCTGTGATGAATGCAGCCTGGTCAGAGGCAAGGAAGGCGACCGCGTAGGCGATCTCTTCAGGTTTCCCTTTGCGCGCTAATGGAACTAACTTCAGTGCGGCTTCGAGGGTTTCAGGGGACATGGCATCCAGAATTTCTGTGTCTACAAATCCTGGTGCAATAGCGTTGACCGTAATATTGCGCGCCGCCACTTCACGCGCCAGCGACTTGGTGAAGGCGATCTGTCCGCCTTTGGAGGCGGAATAATTTACCTGCCCTGGATTGCCCATCTGCCCGGCAACGGATGCCATGTTGATAATGCGGCCTGTGCGTTTGCGCATCATGTGTTTGACAGCGGCTTTCGAGCAATTGAACGTGGATTTTAGGTTGGTTGTAATAACCGAGTCCCAATCGGCTTCGGACATCATCATGATGACGGTATCCTTGGTAATACCTGCGTTATTGACGAGAATACTCAAATCGCCAAAAGTTCCGATGGCAAATTTGATCAACGCTTCCGCTTGTTTGATATCGGATACATCTGCTTGAAAGGCGGCAGCTTTCCCGCCTGCGTCCTGAATTTGTTTTACCACTGCATCCGCGGCTTCGGATGATTTATTGTAATTCACGACCACTGCCGCGCCGCGTGCGCCAAGTTCCAATGCCACTGCGCGACCGATGCCGCGCGAACCACCGGTGACAACGGCAACTTTGTTTTCAAGCGATAAAGTCTCTGTCATGTTTGATTCTCCTCGAGCGAGATTATACATCATTCAACGGAGGGATGCGTCGCACCAACACGATAGAAATAGCCTCTTGTAATGGAAATAATCCACCGTTAAAAATTATCTCATTCATAATGGTGCGACGCATATCATCCCTTTGGGACTCGCTATTACCGCCTAAACCCCAACCCTAAGCCGATCCCACCTCCCAACGCAATGATCGCCGCGAACAGGAACGCATCCTGCCAGAAGCGGATGGGGAACAGGCGTATCAATGTGTCTGAATAAGAGAACAACCACGAATCACCAGTGAAGAACAGGCTATGAAATCCCGCGAAGAAATTCCAAAAGATATCTGGATCAATGGCAATACCGACAACGACGATCAAGCCTATGGCAACTGACAACCCAACCATCAGCCATCCGCCTCGCATCAAGCCCTGACGATAGGTCTGCGTCCACGTCCCCGCGCCATGACCAAATTCCAAGCATGACCAACAGCGCCAGCGAAATGTACCAGACGTTCAACGCGCCCTTCGTCACGCGCTTGACATCGCTCATATGACTCAGCTCTCTTTCACCGTAGATTGGAGTCCCGTCGTCGAATTTCAGATCGCCGAGATAGGAAATATCCGCGTTGTTGACCAGATAGTCCAACGCGTACGGCGCCCACTTCAAGCGGTCCGCTTTGGTGAAACCGTAGTCATCGGGCGGGAAGTAAGGCATGTTGTATTCGATATTCAGGAATACGGGAGTGAGTAGGACGCGTATACCAAGTCCGATAAGAGCGATGGGGACGAGGATGGTGACGAGCCAGGATAGGATGTTCAATTTCATGAATTCTCCAACAAACGCGCATGTAACGCGACATTCATGTCGCTCTTGCCATGTGAGACGACATGCAATGTCGCGTTACGAATCTCATTGCAAATACTCTGTCCCGCCACCGACAATAAACCGTATCACCATGTCATTGACGATCCATTCGATGGGGGCGTGGTCGTCGGTGTAGACGGTGGTCATTTCATAACCAGACTTCAGGTTGGAAAATGTCACTTGCATGGTGTGGATCAGTAATGGATTCACATTAGGGTCATTGGATAGCGCAAGCAGGTTTGCAGTGAAATCTTCCGGCTTTGTTTTCTGTTTTGTGGCGAAGATCATGGTGTTCAATGAGCCGGGGATGTCCACTGTGTAAATGGAGGGGAAGATCGTGCCCATCGTTGTGGCGAGTCCGTTGATGAGGCGGCGGTCGCCGGGGACGGAGGCAGAGTTGATGGTCAGGACCCCGTCTATCGGTCAGGTGTGAAGCGGCGATCTCGAAAAATTCCTGAGTCGTCATGTGGGCAGGGATGTAGGGAGGGCGGTACGCGTCCACGGCGATGATGTCATATTTGAATTTGCTTTGTTCAAGGTTGAGTCGTCCATCACCGATGATGATGTTCAAGTCCGGCATGTTCATGTCAAAATATTTTTGTCCCACTTCGACGATCTTGGGATCAAGCTCGAACCCATCAATGGGAATATCGCCATAGACCGCATTCATTTGACGCGCGGTCGTGCCTGCCGCCAGTCCTACTATGGCGACGCGTTTTATATCCGATGGTTTGCGATTGGCATAAAAATAGGGACTGACAAGAAACTGATCCCAAGGACCATCGTATTGCAAGGTGTCAGGGCTGTAAATGGAATGAACGCCCTGCCCTTCGTTCAGTCGCAAAATTGTGAAGCCATTGATCTTATCCACTTGTATGTAATTGTATGCTGACTCGGTTTCGTAAACTTGCCCGGTGTTTTGCTTGAGCGATTGACCCGCCGCAAGTACGGCAATGATCGCAATGACGATTGGCATCCATAAATACTTGAGCATTTCTTTTTGACTGGCAAATTTTCCAAGCCCTGCCAGTGCAACAAATAACAATGTAAGACTGAATAACAAAAATGTTTTCGTCGTCCCAATTGCAGGGATGGTGACCAGCACTGGGAGGAATGTTCCAATGAACGAACCAAGCGTTGAGATGGCGTAAATTTGACCGGAGATCTGCCCGGCGTGTGAAGTGTCGTCCACGCTGAGGCGGATCGCGTAAGGAGAGATGGTTCCAAGCAACGTGATTGGCACGCTGAACAGGATCAACACAGCGATGAATGACGCGCCCAAAATGCCGATCTGTAAAAACTCAAATGCGCTCGCCGCGGACCTGAGGACGGGTCCCGCGATATAGGGGACGAGTCCCAGCGTGAACGCGCCCCACGCAAGGATTCGATACAGCGCGGCGGGAGTCGGGTTCGCATCCGCCCATTTGCCGCCGAGGAAGTATCCCAGCGTGAGATAGATGAGGATGAGTCCGATAATGCTCGCCCAAACGATATTGCTTGTGCCGAAGACGTTACCGATCAAACGGGAAGCGGCAAGTTCTGCGGCGAGCGTGGTCATGCCGGAAATGAAGACTGTGAAGAGGAGGTAGCGTTTCATAAGGGTTCCATTGAATAAGATGTCGGGATTATACTCGTGAGAGTACTGTAAAGACCATTTTGCGGGATAATCAAGCGTGCTATACTTGGAAAACTTGGAAGGACAATGCAATGGCAACTACAACACTTACTGAGATCATCCCTTTGACCACAGATAAAGACGGGGTCATTCGCGTGAGCAGCACGCGTGTTACTTTGGATACCATTGTCGCGGCTTTTGCCGAAGGCGCCACTGCCGAAGAAATTGCGTATCAATATCCCGTTGTGCCTTTAGGGGATATTTATGCCGTGATCGGATATTACCTGCATAGGAAAGAACAAGTAGATCAATATCTCAAAAGCAGGGAAATACTTACAAATGAAGTTCGAAAGAAAAATGAAGCAAAGTTCAATGCGACGGGGATACGCGAGCGACTATTAGCCCGGCGAGCAAGCGGAAAGCATTAGCATGTTGCTATTGGTCGCTGACGAAAATTTCAACAACACAATCGTTCGGGGGTTGTTACGCGTTAAATCCGGCCTTGATATTGTGCGAGTTCAGGATGTTGGCTTGTCTTCTGCAGACGACCCCGATGTGCTTGAATGGGCGGCTCAGCAAAATAGAATACTTTTGACTCATGACGTAACCACCATCACAAAATATGCCTACGAGCGTATTTCGTCAGGAAAATACATGCCGGGTGTGATTGAAGTTAGTCGCACAGTTCCATTGGGCATTGCAATTAATGACATTCTATTGATAGTTGATGCGTGCAAAAGCGGGGAATTAGAGAACCAGATTGTTTACCTGCCGTTGTAAAAAGAAATTCTCACACCCAGGCATGAGGCGATTCTTAGATGTATACACCCAAACTTTACCGAGAAGAAGACCGTGCAAAGATATTGGAACTTCTACAGCAAAATGATTTTGCCACGTTAGTGACTTATGATGGAGAAAAACCAACCGCCAGTCATTTGTTGATGGAAGTTATTGAAGACGGTGAAAAACTTTTTGTCAATGGACACATGTCCAAGGCGAACCCATTGTGGAAGACATTTGAGATGAATCCAGAAGTGTTGATTATCTTTCAAGGACCGCACACATATATTTCGCCGACCTGGTACAACCATATCAATGTGCCGACGTGGAATTATCAAAGCGTCCACGTGTATGGAAAACCACGGATCGTGAGCGGCCACGATGAAGTCCTATGGCATCCTTTCGCGGTTGGTCGCCAAATACGAAGATAGTTCTTCCTACAGCATGGAGACACTGCCACAGGATTTTGTGGAAAAGGAGATGAATGGCGTCGTTGCTTTTCAAATTGAAGTGACCCGGTTGGAAGCGAATTACAAGTTAAGCCAAAATCGTGACAATGAGAGTTATAAGAGCGTTGTTTCTCATTTGGAGGAGCGGACGGATGACATGTCTCATGAGGTGGCAGAAGCGATGAAAAAGAGATCACAATAATTATGAAACATAAAACCAATCTGATTGTTTTATGCTGTTTCTTATCAGCCATCTTGATAAGTTGCTCAAACAACACGAACCATCAAACAAGTGACATAGAGAAAAAATTCTTATCGATAATCCCTGTAGCTGATATGAATAAAACTTTGCAATTAAGCGTGGACGGCGACCAGAAAATGTTTCAGTTTGATTCTCAGATAAACGTCACAATTCATAACGTGTCAAGATATTCGGTGATGTTTGATGCAGCGTCTCCCCCAAAAATATTGGCAGTTAAAAATAGTGAATGGATCGAAGTTGAGAATGAGATTACATACTCTGGCGCTAGAGTATGTCTCCAAAAGGTACAATCTTACTTGATCAAAGTAGGATTATCATGAAACCAGTACTTGGCAAGACCATCTTAGATTCTACCCGGCAAGAAACCTTATTGCGAATAGTGGTGATCTGTGAAATCGTGAAGAATGATATTCGAACGGGAAAACTTGTCGGCGCATATGTTGATGTGATACTAAATCCAAGGTCTGATACTGAGTTATAGAGCCATTATTATGGTAAAATCCTGCCCGCCATGCTAGAAAACGACGATTTCCCCGAAATTGACTCACCGCAGGTGACGAATATCTCAAAGGCAACTGTGCACAATATCCGCGCGGAGGTGGTGCAGATGCATCAAGCCGACGCGCAGGTCATTATTGCGGATGAGGTTGAGCTTCAGCAGAGTGCAGCAGGCGGCGTGAAGGCGAACCACATCAATGCGCACCAGTCCGCGATGGCGAGGGTGAATGCCGGGGAAGTTCTTTTGCAGGGCGGCGCTGTTGGATTTGCCCAGGCTGAGAAAATGTCCGTTAGCGGATATGCAGGCGTGGTCGTCGCGGGAGGCGTGGATGTCCATCGCGGCGTGGCGGGTTTCGTTGTGGGACGTGAAGTCCAGGTACACGAATCCCGAACGGGTATCCTGCTGGCTCGAACTGTACATGGTGACGTAACTACAGTGCTCGATACACGCGGCGCGTTGATCGCGGGTCTCACAGGCGGGCTGTTCGCCGGGTTGATGTTGTTGCTGGGACGCATGTTGTTCCGGCGGGATTAATTTGAATGTAGTAGCGACTTTACAAAGTGCCCTTTAGGGTAGTCGCTTTTTTGGGACGACTTAATCGTCACTACAGAAATTCTATTTCATAGAGCGAAGGTAACCTGTTAGATGAACAGGTGAGAGGCGCTCGAGGAGTAAAGATGGAGAAAGTAGTACTCAAAGCAACCAAACGTGATGTGGTTGGCAAACAGGTGAAAGCCTTACGCCGCGCAGGGAAACTGCCTGCGGTGATCTATGGCAGACACAATGAGCCGATCGTGATCGCTTTGGATGCGCACAGCGCATCGCTGGCGTTGGCGAAGGTCACCTCTTCAAGCCTGGTGACGCTGGATGTGGACGGCACGGAATATCCGGCGCTGGTGCGTGAAAAGCAACGCGATTACATCAAGAACCGCCTGTTGCACGTGGATTTTCTGGCAGTATCCCTGAAAGAGAAACTGCGTGCCAGCGTTTCTCTGCATTTCGTGGGTACGTCGCTTGCGGTCAAGGATTTTGGCGCGGTGTTCGTGCACAACCTGGAAAAGTTCAACGTGGAATGTTTGCCCACCGACCTGCCCGAACGCATCGATGTGGATATCAGCGCGCTGAAAACGCGTGGGCGATGGCATTCGTGTTGGGGAAGTGGTTGTTTCGGATAAGATCCACGTGTTGGATAACCCCGATACCATGGTGTGTGTAGCTTCTGCTCCGAAGGTGGAAGAAGAAGTCGTTGCCGCTCCCGTCGAAGGCGCGGTTGTCACTCCCGCTGCTGGAGAACCATCCCTGTCTGTGGAACGCGGCAAGAAGGAAGATGAGGAAGAAGAGTAAATCTCTCTTCAATAGCAAACTCCCCGATGTTTTTGATCGGGGAGTTTTTTTGTTTCCGTCATTGCGAGGAGGCGTTCGTTGCCGACGAAGCAATCTCCTGGTCAAGATGTAGACATCGTTATTGTAGGGGATTGCTTCGCCCTATCGGGCTCGCAATGACGTGTCAATATCCCAGCACGTTCAGGAAATCGACGGTCATGCGCGCGGTTGCGCCCCAAAGTAATTCACCGTCATAAGGATGATAGGCGATAAGCGCCCGCCTCGACTCCGGACGTTCAAACTGCCAGCGGTTCGATGAATTTGCCAGCCACCCCAGCGGAATCGTAAAGACGCGCGCCACTTCATGCTCTCCCACACGAAAAACAGTGGGCCACTTGATGACGCCCACCACCGGCGTGACACGGAAGTACGAAATCGTAATCAGGTTTGTAAGTCTCCCCAAAACTTTTACATCGCCTGGATTTAAGCCGATCTCCTCCTCGGCTTCGCGTAGAGCTGTTTGTTCGGGCGTGGTCTCGCCGTCATCGCACGAGCCGCCTGGGAAGGAGACTTGCCCCTTGTGTGATTCGACTCTGTCTGTGCGGCGTGTATAAAGGAGATGCCATTCGTTATCCTGCCACACCAGCGGGATGAGTACCGCTGCGCAGCGCAGGCGTGTCTCATTGTCGATGATGATCTCAGAGAAGCCGTCAGAGGAAGGCTGCGCGGCTTGAGATCGCTGCCTGTAATCTTTGCGAGATGGATTCTTCGGAGAGGGTAATGGACATATCTTTTGTGATAGCAGTAAAACGCTGATGGATTTTTGCAAGGTGGGAAAGGAATCTGAAATCTGCCTGGTTTTGCGATCATTCTCTTACAGGGCTTCCACAGTAGCCGCATTCCGCGGCGCCATCATCCAGCCACTCGACTTCGTCAGCGCGAAGCGGCGCGCCGCAGGAGGGACAATGGGTTGGGAGGGCGGGTTTTTTGGCAGGCGATGCGGGTGTTTCAAATGACGGCATGGATGGCTGTAAGGTCTTCAGCCATATTTCGATCTCTGTGGCTTCGTTCTTGAAACCGCGCTCGTTTAATTCAGCCACGGTCCGCATTCCCATATGGTGGAGCCTTTGAAACTGCTTTCTCTGCGCGAGTAACTCCAATCCGCGCTTCAGGGATGGCATCCCCAGCGCAACCTGTCCGGCAAGGACGCGGGCGCGCCCGGCTTGTAAGTGAAACAAGGGCGCGCGTGGTCCGTTGCGGGCATCGGCAGGCTCTGCAATTCGCTCAAAGAGTTGAGCGGCGCGTCCATACTCGCCTTTGTCGAAAGCGAGATTGGCTTCCTGCAAAATAGGAGGGATGGCACGCGAAAATCCTTTTCTTCGATCACGACGGAACATACGGCGCATTAGATGTTCTCCTCAATATTCATACCTGCTTCTTCGGATAATTTCTTTCCGCGCGGGTCATCGCTGAGTTCGATCTTTCTTGCAAAAACAAGGAAGCCGGTATGCGCGACCATCCTGTCTGTGGGGCGCAGGCGTGAAGGTTCCGCTTGATAATAGCGGATCAATATTTCGCATACTTCGATGAATGCAAAGTTTTGTTGCCTCAGTGAATATAAAGTTTTTTCAACCTGATTGAAGGTGGGGATCAGGCAACAGAAGAATCCGCCGGGCTTGAGTGCGGCGCGGACTTGTGCGGTGTAGTCATACGGATTAGGCAGGTCAAGGAAGAAGGAGTTAGCGTCAGTTTCGTCGGCGCCCTGTTGGATGTCGCGCAGTTTGAAATCCACGCGTGAGTTCGAGTCCGAAGCGGGTCAGGTTTTTGCGTGCCAGATTCTGGACATCCTCCTTGATCTTCATAGGAGATGACGCGTCCTTCCGGTCCGACAGCGTAGGCGAGCGCGGTCGTCATGGATCCGGAACCTGTTCCGGCTTCCATCACCTTTTGCCCCGCTCCCACGCCCATCGTCACGAGGATGAAGCCAATATCTTTCGGGTAAAGGATTTGCGTGGTGCGCGGCAAATCAACAAGCAGATCGGCCAGTGACGGTTGGAGCAGGAAGAACGGCGCGCCGATGTGACTGAAGACTTGTGTGCCCCAGGGTTTGCCGATCAGATCGTCATGTTGCAGGATGCCGCGATGCGTTTCAAACTTTGCGCCCGCTTGCAAATTGAGAATGAAATGTTTATGCCGCAAGCCGACAAGTTCGGCAAGGTCGCCAGCGCGCGCGCTGGAGGAATAAGAAGTTACAGACATGAAATTATCTTACCATGTTCGTTTTCAGGTTACTGTAAGCGGCTCGTCATTGGTGTTTTCCATCGGAGTCGATTCTTGTATTTTGTTTATCGGGGCGGCGCGCTTTAGTTTGTAATTTGTTGTGAGCAGGGTTGCCAGCAAGGCAACTGTCAGAACACTCATGGATATTATCGCGATGAGGTGGAGCGATCGGAATTGATTTTCTTGCGCGAACATACCTGTCAGTGTGGAGAAACCATAAGCAATTGCGGCGGTATTCCAAAGTCCGTGCAGAAAAATGGCGATAAGATATGTTCCTAAAAGCCGCAGGTAACGACGTTCGCGCCATGCCATGACGATTGCCGCGCCCATCAAGGCAGATGTGGTAACGTGTAATAGGCCGGTCCCGATACGTGTGAAAAGCAAACTTCCCCACTCCTCAACCTGCCCGCTCACGTTGGTTGTTTCTGCCAGGGCATACCCTGCTCCGCTTAAAGCGCCGAGGGCAAATCCTTGTGAGGCGGAATTCAATTTTCCGCCAAGCATCCAGACTCCAAGGGGCTTGACAAGTTCCTCCACCAGGGGAACGAGGACAGCCAGGTAAATCAATATTGTTATTACGGTTCCCGGCTTGGTCACGAAAGGGATAAGAAGCTTCAGCGTTTCACTGGATTCCGGGTTGATGTACCTGAGCTGTGCCAACAAGCTTTGAAATTCAGCCGCTGCGCCTGGCTGTGCGATAATATAAACAGTAACCATCAGGATGATAACGAGGGCGATCAATAATTCCACAATGAGCAACAACACAGGCACTAAAGTCATGCTGAGACCGAGCACGCTCCAGGTCCGCCATCTTGAACTGCGGAGTGTATTTCTTGTCCCCATGCCAAGAATGGTCCACAGCGGCAGAGCGACTGCGGCAAGGGTGAGGAAAGGGAGAACAATCCAGTTCACGGAAGTTAGGGTTTGTAGCTGGCTCCCAATCCAAAGGGAAAGACCAGAGCCAATGATGCCCAGCGCAATTTGCCACCACGAAAGAGAAAAGGACATGGGTACTTCAGCGGCTGGTTTGTTCAGAAATTTTAGAAACGCTATGATCGATGCGGTTACAAGAATCGCCCCTTCAAAACTAAACGCGACGAAAAATATGGCGGAGTGGGCGTCGGTCTGATTCTTGACAAAGAATGTTGTCAGTGCAGAAAGAGCAAGGACCAGACCGCTAAAGAAAAAAAGGACGGCTCCCAGAATGAATAGCAGGAAACCAAAAAGGGATGCAAGATGGGTTTGGGTTTTCTTCATTATTGTTCCGAAACTTTGATGTTCAATAGTTTATCCCCAGGCGGCGCTTCCATGCCGGGGAGTGGGTCGCGCGGCGTGAGGGATTTCAACACATCCATGCCGCTGAGCACCTGTCCCATCCCTCACCCCGATTGTGACATTTTTTGTCGGGACGACTTCCCCCCTCTCCCGCTGGGAGAGGGCAGGGTGAGGGTTTTGGGCAACGCCTCATGCCGCTGAGCGCTTGTCCGAAGATAGTTATCTATAGTCCACGCAACTTATGCTTTGGGCAATAATTTTTAGATCGCCAGGGGGATGGCTTCGCTTGAAATATTTTGATACAAACCCGCTTGAATTTCAGACATGTATTGCCATCGTGCCTCGCCGATTACACGCGGCATCGAGCAATAAATCATATTTCAATGAGACATCGGCGCTGATGTTGCAGATTTCGTCCCGGAATTGCCAGGTCTCTTCGGCGACGATCAACAACACGTCAATATCTGAATCGGAGGTCGCCTCGCCGTGGGCTTTTGATCCGAAGAGCATTGCCCGCTGGATTTGTCCGCCGTACGATGACTGGACCCGCGTCAAAAAGTCAAGCACGGCGGTACGTTCGGCTTCCGACAGATTTTTTAAAGCAGCTTGTTCTTTCGTAACCATTGTTCAACTTCTTCGATGAACGCCTGAGCATCCTTCATATCACCCACAGCCTGTTCCTTCTCCACTCGCAGGTTGATATCATAGTCGCCAATCTGGCGGTGCGACATGATGCGCTGGTAGGTCTCGCTCCATTTTACATCCAGTTCACCGGTCTTGATAAAGTGCTGGCGAAAAGCGGAAATGACCGCGCTGTGCTTTCCAAAAGACATCCCTTTTGTAAACAGAAGTGCGCTGGCGGCATAGAAAACTGCATAGTATGCCCGATTACAGGCTGATCCATAATAATCATTAACAAGATTCTAATCTGGCTACATCCAATACTTCGCGGGCATTTTCGATATAAAGTCGAAGGTTATCTTTTGGATCTTTCATTTGTTGCGATTATAACCTCTATCTTTCCTCAATCGTCACGCTCAACAATTTATCCGCAGTTGAAGCCTCCACGCCCGGCAGGGGATCGCGCGGCGTGAGGGATTTCAACACATCCATGCCGCTGAGCACCTGTCCGAAGATGGCGTATTTCCCGTTGAATTGTTCGATGGGTGCAAGGCTGATGAAGAACTGACCGTTGCTTGTATCAGGTCCCGAATTTGCCATTGCCACCATGCCGGGTTTATCAAATTTGAGATCGGAAAGTATTTCAGTTTTCACGTAATACCCTGGCGTGCCTTTGCCTGTGCCACTCGGATCGCCGGTGAGCGCAAACAGATCGGGGACAACACGATGGAATGTGATGTCATCATACCATCCATTGCGCGCGAGAAATACGAATGAATTAACAGTGATCGGCGTCTTGTCTGAAAAAAGTTCGATGACCACATCGCCCTTTTCTGTGTGCAGTGTGGCGACATAGTTCTTGTTCATTTGAATGATCGCGGGTGGGCAGGATGTGAATTGTCGCTTTCCGAGCGCGATCAGTTGCACAATATCCATCAGGCTTCCATAGTTTCGCGGTCCGGTATAAAGGTCGCCATTGATGACAATGATCGGCACCCCGGGTAAACCGGATTTTTGATTTTCATCCACAATCTTTTGGATTTTGGAAACGACTCCTTCACTATTCAGATCTGCTCGAAACTGACTGACGTTCATTCCCAAAGCTGAGGACTGCGCAGTGATCCATTGTTCGAAATCCGCCGCTGATAAATTGACCCAACTCGCCTGTCCCGTATACAGCAGGTCGTACATTTCCCAAAACCTGCCTTGTTTGTCCGCGGCTTCGGCGGCTTGTGCGGTAAGCAGGGCTTTGTCGTTGGCTGGTACCAGCGGGAAGACGCGGCTTACCAACCGTACTTCGTCCGGCGATTTGCTCATAATCCGGTTGATGGCTTCTGCCAATATCCCGCTTCGACCATCCTGATAGTCACCATAGACCATGATCGTAACAGTGGCATCCACAGGTCCGCGAACATGGTCTGATTCGCTGATAGGCGGAAATAAGGAAGGGGCGTCCGGTCCCGGTGTGGGGGCGGTTGTGAGTGTAGTGCAGGCTGGAGCCTCTGTTGGAATGCTGAGATGGGTAGGGGTGGGTTGGGGAGGCGTGGCGACAGGCGTGGAGCAGGATGTAATGATAAGAAGACAGAGGGAAAGAAAGGAAAGAGTTTTGAGTCGCATAAGTGTTTTTACGGTTGTGATTTCGACGAGCCCTTCGGACTGTTCAGGATAAACTCTGTGAGGAGAAATCTGCGCCACACCAGGTAAAAGATTTCTCGCTAGCGCTCGAAATGACAATGCTGGGAGAACGAATGCACAATTACCGTTGTATGGCTTGTTGTAATTGCTCGAAGGATGTCATCCATGCGATGGTGTTGACAAAGTCTTCGAGCGAGTTGCTTTGCGCGCGCAAGGCACGCACTGCTGGACCGACGGGGTCTTCGCCTGCCGCTCCACCGGGAACATCGGCATAGGCTCCATAAAATGCGAAGTAAGCCTGATTTAATTTGCGGATCAAATATCCGTTATCCCAGAAGATTTGTCTGCGCGCTTCCATATACGCTTCGGCTTCCTTGATCTTTCCTTCTGCGAGCAATTCGTCTGCTTTGACACGGGTCTCGTGCATTTCAGCGCGGAAGTCGAAGGGAGGCGGATCGTCGAGGTTGTGTGAGCGTGAAAAAAATATGTTCTGTTGAAGCAGGTTGGGGGGAGAAGAAGAGGCGAGCAATTCAGGATAGTGGTTCTGTTGCACGAGATGTCCCACTTCTTCGCCGACGATGTTGGCGGTGGTCTCATTCATGGTGCGGAGTTCAGAGGTGGTGCTGTAGTTGAGTCCCAGCGGACGCAGGCTGAGGTAGTTGTGTGTCCATTCGTGGGCAATGGTGCTGAGAGTCCAGCGCAGGTCTGTGGTTTCCGTCACCAGGGTGGGGTACACGCCCACGCCTCCGATGGGGACGACGAGCGTCGAAACATCGAGTGACTTTGTAATATTGTCTTCCAGCGCGATCTGTTCGTCGAGCGTAAGCGTTGGCAGAACCGAGATGTTTGCGATCTGTTGAATATGACCTCTCTCGGAAACGATAAGCGCGAGCGGTGTGGAGGAAATGTGGTACAGGACAGGTGGCAGGGGTTGACCTCCTGTGGTCAGCCCAAGTTGTGAAAGAGCTTCGCTGATTTGACTCTGTAAGATGGATTCGGCGAAAGGCGCGAGCGTTTTTTGTCTTTCAATAAGTTTGTCACGTTGTGCGCGCAGGAAGGCGCTGGCCGTGTCTTTATCCGTGATAGTCGGGGTCTGCGAAGATTTGTGCAATGCGGTTTTCCGTCTGGGTGAGTTGTTCTGTTATGTGGAGATATTCAAATACGATCTGTTTATTGGAGCCCCGCTCGAAGATAAACGGCGAATGGAGGGCGCTTTGCTCAAGCTTGATCCATGCGGCATCCCAGACCCAATTTGGATAATCGAATTCGATCTCACGCGTGTAAGCACGCACACGGTCTGATTCGCCGGTAAAGCGCGGCGAATCACTTCCCCCAACGATGATAAGAACGATAAGGATACTGATAATATCTACAATACGCCCGAGGCGAAATAACATGCCGGGATTATACCCAGAGCGGTGACATATTGCGCTTTTTCAAAGGTGGGAAAGCGCAATATGTCACCGTGGGCATTAAATAACCATAAACAAGAACTGACAGGTTTATATCCTGTCAGTTCTTGGTCAACCTGCCCTCAGCAAGTATTTACTTTAGTTATTCTTGTTCTTCAGATATTCATCAATTGCCCAAGCGGCTTTGCGTCCACCCACCATGGCGGTAACGACCAGGTCAGGTCCGGTTACGCAGTCTCCGCCAGAGAAGACGCCTGCGCGTGATGTCGCGCCTGTTTGTTGGTCCGCTTTGACCAGTCCCCAGTTATATGTTTCAAGGTCGGGTGTTGTCTTGCCGATGATAGGGTCGGGCCAATAGCCGAGCGCAAGAATGGCAGTGTCACATTCAACGATAAAGTTTGAGTTTTCAACGGGAACAGGTTTGCGCCTGCCTTTTGCATCCGGCTCGCCAAGTTTCATTTCAATACATTCCACAGCCGCAAGTTTTCCATCGTCACCTGCAGTGAATTTTATAGGCTGTGTGAGGAAGCGATATTTTGCACCTTCATCTCTTGCAAAAGCGCGATCTTTTCTTCCGCCGGGCATTTCTTTTTCTGTACGGCGATAAAGGCAGGTCACTTCTTCAGATCCCAACCGCAAGGCAGTCCGCAGACAATCGGAGGCGGTGTCACCGCCGCCGATCACAACGACGCGTCTGCCCACTTCGAGCGGTCGCTGCATTTCGGACGGAAGCAGGTCAGGGTCCACGTTGCCGCGGATGAGGAAATCTGTCGCTTCATAGACTCCGGGGAGGTCTGTTCCTGGTGTATCTTCCATCTTCGCATCGATTTCCGATCCCACCCCAACGAAGACCGCGTCAAAACCTTCGTTAAACAGGTCGTCTATCGTTTTGTTTTTTCCGATATAAGTGTCGCCTGCAAACTTGACTCCCGCACGTTCGAACTCTTCCCACTTTTCCATCCAGACATCTTTCGGGAGTTTGAAATTAGGAATACCATAGACAAGCAAACCGCCGGGTGCGGGTTTTGACTCGAAAATGGTCACATCGTGTCCGCGGCGGACGAGTTGGTCGGCACAAGCCAAACCGGCAGGTCCGGCTCCGATAACGGCAACCCGCCTGCCCGTAGGCGGAGCGAGGGGAATAATGTGTCCTTCATGGCGGCGTTTGTAATCCACGGTAAACGTTTCCAATTCCCCGCAAAGGACAGGAGCATGTTGTTTGCTCAACACACATGAACCCTGGCAAAGTTGTTCATGCGGGCAGACGCGCCCACAAATTTCGGGCAGGGAACTCGTCTGATGGTATAGGTCGGCGGCTTCTGAGAATTGTCCCTGTTCGATGAGCCACATGGCAGAGGGAATATCATTATGTGTGGGACAGGCCGTCATGCAGGGAGCCGGGTCTGGGCAGTGAATGCAACGCGCGGCTTCAACCATGGCTCGCTCCGGGCTAAAATCTATTACCACATCTCCAAAATCGTACCGTCGTTCAATCGGAGACCGTAAATCGAGATCATAGAAGGGCATATTTGCCCGGGCTCTGCGATCAATTGTGAGCGTTTCGCTTGGTATAAATTGCATTAACACCTCCGGGTGGCAACAAAAACTTCATTATGATGATACTCAAACAGCGCCGCTATCCACAGGCGAGAATGTCACCAAACCAGATGACAATCATCACATTTCGAGAGGCTGATACATTTCCGAATAAAGACAGAGACTATTCCGTTAATAGTCTGGTATGAGACAATGTTATCAAAGCCTGCGACAATCGTCGTATTTCAGCATGTTAAATATTTATAAGACCCCGGGGAAATTCACCGTCAATTCATATTTATAGGGTATAACATCGGTTTGGCAAGGTCGATTTTTCAAATTGCGAGGCAGCCCCTCGTGGAGGAATGTAATGGGTAAATTTCTAAAGAAATACAGAACAATCATTATTATTTTGTTGATTGTTGCAATTGCGGCTTCTGCATTTGTCCTGCGCGGCAGACAGAATACAGATTCGGCAAGCCAGTTCCAAACGGCTACCGTGGAACGCGGGAATCTGACCGCTACCATCGGGGCAACAGGCACTGTACGCGCGAAGCAGACCGCTATATTGATCTGGCAGGCAGCCGGGACTGTAGATACCGTCAATGTGAAAGTGGGGGATAACGTTCCCGAAGGTTTTGTCATGGCGTATCTCGCAAAGACATCCCTTCCGCAAAGTGTCATCATGGCAGAGGCTGATCTGGCAAATGCACAGTCCGACCTGGACCAACTGCTTAATTCTGACACAGCGCGCGCTCAGTCTGTGATCGCTTTGCGCGACGCCCAAGTCGCCTACGATAAAGCCAATAACTGGCGCAATGAATTGAATGGAAGGATCCGCGTCCAAAAGATCATATACAAAAAACGTTATGGGGTGACTGTTCCCGTATTGAAGGAATACAAACAGCATCCTGACGCGACGACCATTGCAAAAGCCGATGAAGACCTGGCGCTTAAGAAGGCAAAATTGGATGATGCACAACGCGAGTATGATCGCTTGACCAGCGGAAATAAAGATGAAATTGCCGCTGCTCAAGTACAGGTGGACGCGGCTCAAGCGACCCTTAACCTGGCGCGCGTGATTGCACCTTTTCCCGGTATTGTGACGGAGTCCTATCCGCTCCCTGGAGATCAGATCAGTGCAGGGACTACGGCGTTTCGTATTGATGATTTATCGAGTTTATTGGTGGATGTGGAAGTTTCCGAAGTGGATATCAACAGCGTCGTGGTTGGTCAACCTGCCACTCTTACCTTTGATGCCATCCTGAACAAGACTTATCAAGGAGAGGTTGTAGAGGTTGCCAAGGTCGGCAATAATGTGAATGGTGTTGTCAATTTCACTGTCACCGTCGAATTGTCAGATGCTGATGAACTGGTAAAGCCTGGTATGACGGCTGCGGTCAGTATTATTGTTAATCAGGAAAAAGATGTCTTGTTAGTTCCCAATCGAGCGGTGCGTTTGGTGGACGCGGAACGAGTGGTATACACGCTTGTTGATGGCAAGCCTCAACCCGTTAAGGTCCAACTCGGCTCATCATCCGGTATCGATAGCGTGCTCGTCGGTGGTGACATCAAAGAAGGTGACTCGATCATTTTGAATCCACCCGCCATTAATGGTGGTCCATTTGGAGGCTGATATGGATTGGGTGATCGAAGCTCGCGAGATCGTGAAAACGTATAAGATGGGTGAAATCCTTGTAAATGCATTACGAGGCGTCTCCTTTAATATCCAGCGCGGCGAGGTGGTTTCCATCATGGGACCCTCCGGTTCCGGCAAGTCCACGTTGATGAACACACTTGGCTGTTTGGATCGCCCAACATCCGGTGAATACATTCTTGATGGCGAACCCGTCGCTTCGTTGAATGATGACCAGTTAGCCAGCATTCGCAACCGCAAAGTAGGGTTTGTCTTTCAAAGCTTCAACCTGCTCTCACGCCAGACTGCCATCACCAATGTGGAATTGCCGCTGCGTTATTCTGGCACGAATGATGGGCGTCGTGCGCGCGCCATGGAAGCCTTGAAAGCAGTGGGACTGGGCGACCGCATGACCCATCGCCCCTATGAGCTTTCAGGTGGACAGCAACAGCGTGTGGCGGTTGCGCGTGCCATTGTCAATAACCCTGCCATTATCATGGCAGACGAACCAACTGGAAATCTTGATTCAAAAGTTGGCAAGGAAATTATGAACCTGTTGCTTAATTTGAATAAAGACAGTGGGACCACCTTGATCATTGTCACGCACGACGCCGCAATTGCAGAGCAAACCCAGCGTGTGATCCGCTTGCGTGACGGGGAACTTGAATCTTCCGGTATACAACATGATGGGATGAAACAATGACCTTTGGACAAGCCCTTCTTGAAGCCATTGAAAGTTTAAATGGCAATAAAATGCGTTCGGGTCTCACTGTGCTTGGGATCGTGATTGGTGTTGCCGCGGTGATCGCCATGCTCGCGGTTGGGAATGGTGCACAAGCATCCATTACAGGCTCCATTAGCAGTATTGGTACGAACTTATTGTTTGTGTTCAAAGGTAGTCAGGACGGTTCCCAGGGAGGACCAGGCGTCCGCAGTAGAAGTGGAAATAACGATCGTCCGCTTACGCTGGCTGATGCAGATGCGATAGCCGATCCCTTTGCCGCGCCTTCTGTAGAATCGGTTGCGCCGGTCATACAAGGAAATGGAACGCTGACTTTTGGCGGTGAAAATTCCACGACAACCATTGTGGGCGTCACACCAGCATACTCTGCGGTGCGTAACCTTGAAATAGCCGAGGGTGATTTTATCAATCAAGAGGAAATACTTGGACGTATGTCTGTGGTGGTTTTGGGGCCGGATGCCGCAGACGCGCTCTTTGGTCGTCACGATGGAGTTGTCGGCGAGACGATCCGTATTGAAGGACAACCTTTTCGCGTCATCGGCGTTTCGGTGGGGAAGGGCGGCGGGTCATTTGGCAGTGAAGATGGCAACGCCTATATCCCGTTTACCACAGCGCAGGCGCGTCTTATCAAACGCAGTTCACGCGACGAAATCGATGTGCTATATGTGCAAGCCACTACTGCCGAAGCTGTGCCAAGTGCATCGGAAGAGATCGCAAACATTCTGCGCCAGCGTCACCGCACGCCGATCGGCGCCGACGATTTTACGGTTTTTACACAACAGGACTTTCTCAAAACATTCGAAACCATCACAGGCGTTCTAACGATCTTCCTCGGCGGTATTGCGGGCATCTCCCTGCTCGTTGGCGGCATCGGTATTATGAACATCATGCTTGTTTCAGTTACAGAGCGAACGCGTGAGATCGGTCTTCGCAAGGCCTTGGGCGCCCGTAAAAAAGATATTCTGCTTCAATTTCTCACCGAGTCATCCTTACTTAGTTTGATCGGAGGCATGATTGGGATCATGTTCGGTTGGCTCATCGCTTTTGCAGTGGGTCAGGTCGCTACTGCGACGGGTAATAATTTTACGCCCATCGTAGGAACAGATGCCATCCTGCTTTCGACAAGTTTTTCGGCGATCATTGGTCTGTTCTTTGGCATTTACCCTGCCAGCCGCGCCGCGAACCTGGAGCCAGTGGAAGCGTTGAGATACGAATAATCAATAGCAGGTCATGCTTCGGTATGACCTGTTTTGTTTTACGAAAGGGATAAAACATGGCTACATACAACGTTCTTATTACAGACGGACTGGATGAAAGCGGACAGTCCATTTTGCGCGGTTCTGCTGTTGTGGAGACTCGCAATAATATTTCAGCGGAGGATCTCCTCAAGGAGATTCCTGCCTATGATGGACTCATCGTTCGTGGTCGGACCAAGGTAACTGCTTCCGTTATGGAAGCCGCCACCAAACTGAAAGTGATCGGGCGCGCTGGGGTGGGCGTGGATAACATTGACCTCGAAGCTGCCAAGAAGCACAATATCACGGTGGTCAACGCGCCGATTTCCACCACGCTGGCGGTTGCCGAGCTGGCTTTTGGTCTGTTGCTGGCGCTGCGCGTGAAATCCCGCGTGCAGATGCAGGCTTGAAGCAGTGGCACATGGCTAAAGAAAGAACTTGAAGGTGTCGAGTTGAACGGAAAGACTCTCGGCGTTGTCGGTTTTGGTCGCATCGGCGCAGAGGTGGGCAAACGTGCCGCCGCCTTTGGTATGACTGTTGTTGCCTACGACCCACTGATCGAGGCAGATGAAATCAAGCGCCGCGGCGCGGAACCCCTGGCGCTGGACGAGTTATACGCCTGTGCAGACTTTATCACTCTGCATCTGCCATTGAGCGTGCAGACTCGTGATATGGTTGGCGCGCTGGCTTTCTCCCAAATGAAAGAAGGTGTGCGAATTGTCTCTGCGGCGCGCGGTGGTATCATTGACGAGTCGGCTTTGCTGGCTGCATTGAACAGCGGCAAGGTGGCAGGCGCCGCGCTGGATGTTTTCAGCCAGGAGCCACCCGGTTTAACCGAAACAGTTTTACATCCACGCGTGATCGGTACTCCACATGTGGGCGCACAGACCATGGAAGCCCAAACCCGGGCTTCGGAAGATATTGCGGCTGAAGTTTTGTCCGCATTGCGCGGGGAAGCCCTACGCTGGAAGGTTGCGTAATCAAATAAAACAGGATAGCATCTCAAAACATTGTAAAGTGAGATGTCATTTCATTCAATAGGAGCATCAATGAGCGAAAAGTTAAATCAATTAAAGGCACTTCTTGGTGAAGTTGCCGACATTGGCAGAGCCGCCTCTGTATTGGAGTTGGGACCAGCAGGTGAATATGCCGCCAGGCGGCAACGAAGCGCGTGGACAACAACTTGCCACTTTGAGCAAGATCGCACAGGAAAAATTCATTACCGATGAGATTGGCAGGTTGATCGAAGACCTTAAAGCGGAATTTGCAGACCCCGATTCTGATGAAGCCGCGCTGATCCGTGTGGCCGCACGTGATTACGACAAAGCCCGCCGCGTCCCACCCGAATTTATTGCGGAACAAGCCGTGGTCACCTCCAAGGCGTTCGAAGCGTGGATGGAAGCCAGAGGCAAATCGGATTTTTCGGTCTTTCAACCTCATCTCGAAAAAGTGGTGGATCTGGTCAAAAAATATGTTTCATTCTTCCCGCCCGCCGATCATCCCTACGACACGCTGCTGGATGATTACGAACCCGGTATGAAGACCGCCGAAGTGAAAGCCATCTTCGATGGACTGCGCCCAAAACAAGTGGAATTGATCAAAGCTATTGCGTCTGCAAAACAAGTGCAGGATGGTTTCCTCTACGGGAAATTCAATGAAAAGAAGATGATCGATTTCGGCGCAAATGTGGTTACTCAGTTCGGTTATGACTGGAACCGCGGCCGGCAGGACAAGGCGCCCCATCCTTTCGAGACCACTTTCAGTGTGGATGACGTGCGCATCACGACCCGATTTGAAAAAGACAACCCCACTGCAACAATATTTAGCACCATGCACGAATCCGGGCATGCCATGTATGAGCAGGGCGTCAATCCCGCGTATGAGCGTACGCCTCTTGCAAGTGGAACGTCATTGGCTGTGCACGAATCGCAATCCCGTATGTGGGAAAATCTTGTAGGTCGTTCACTGCCTTTCTGGGAACATTTCTTCCCTGCCTTCAAAAAACATTTGCATCACAACTGGGTGACGTCAGCCTCGAAGCTTTCTACAAAGCCATCAACAAGGTTGAACCTACGCTCATCCGTGTCAATGCTGATGAAGCCACCTATAACCTTCACATCATGCTTCGCCTCGAGCTTGAGATCGGCATGGTCGAAGGCAAGATCGCTGTCAAAGACCTGCCCGAAATTTGGAACACAAAGATGCAGGAATATCTCGGCATCACGCCGCCTAATGACGCCAAAGGTGTCTTGCAGGATATTCACTGGTCTGGCGGCTCGATCGGCTATTTCTCCACATATGCGTTGGGCAATCTTGTGTCCGCCCAATTGTGGGAAAAGATCAACAGCGATATTCCCGATCTTGATGAGCAAATCCGTAAGGGAAACTTTAGCGAACTCCTTGGCTGGCTCCGCAAGAATATCCATCAGCATGGGCGCAAGTACGATCCGCAGGACCTCGTGCAAACGGTTACCGGCTCCAAGATCACACCTGAACCTTACGTCCGCTATCTCACGAAAAAATATAGCGAGATTTACGGACTGTAACTTATGAAAGAGGTGCGCCACACCTTTACAGTTGGGACGAAGTCCATTTTACTCAATTTCGCCTTGATGTAGACTTGTCCGTAAACTGTGTGCGACGCATTTTATTAATCGATGAAATACGAACTTAACTCTTCTCGCCTCTCTTCTTGGACTGATCGCTGGGTGCACATCCCCAGCTGCAAGTCCTGTCCCCACGCCTTATCCTCCTGAATACCTGCCGACAGTGATCGCGCTTACAGCGCAAGCAGTTAGTATTTCTGCGACTGAAACTTATATCGCTTCGTTCCCAACGGAATGTCCCACTGAATATTCCTGAACCAACACTAACCCCACAACTTTCCCTACATACACCCCGACAACCATTCCCCGTCACAAACCCTGCGGCGATCCAATTCATCGCACCGGGACCCATGTCGAAAGTTGTTTCACCCATCTGTCGCTTCGCATGAACGTCAAGATTGGCGACAGTCAGTCCATGCAGGTTGAATTGATCGGCGAAGATGGGCGCCTGCTCTCGCGGATAGTCAAACACGTGCCCACGTCGAATGAGGGAGTTCTTCAGAATATCAAAATCCCGTTTGAGATTCGCTGCCGCCGCGGAAGTGGGACGTATCACCGTCAGTTCGCTGGATAAGCTGGGCAGGATGCAGATTTTGAATTCTGTTCGCGTGCTCTTGTTGTCATCAGGGAATAATGAGATCAACCCGCCGGGCAACCCGTCAGAACCTGTTGGGGTGTTTAGCCCGCTTTTGAAAGAGACAGCTTCCGATGGAGTCTTGAATGTGCGCGGGGATGTTTGGCCCTTCAATTTGAATTCAGTCATCCTTGAGTTGATCAGTCCCGATAAAAAATCCATTGGCTTGCGAATTCTGAATGTAAATAATCTCAACCCGCAATTGTTCGAGACCATCAATCCCCTATAAAGTGACTGAGCCAACACTTGCACGCCTGACCATCCGACAGGACGATGACCGAATTCCCGGCTTGTTCTATCTCTACAGCCAGGAAATTTTATTGAACCCATAACGACTTGCTAAAACAACTTGCGATGGTATAATTCGCACGCTTTCCTCACTAGCGAGACATGTCCAATTCGGGGTGTGGCTCAGACCGGTAGAGCGCACGGTTCGGGACCGTGAGGTCGGCGGTTCAAATCCGCCCACCCCGACAATAATAGAGACTTCCAAGATATCTGGTGGAAGTCTCTATTAATTAATTTTGCAATTCATAAAAAAGGATACGTTACTTTATCAACCCTGCGCCGTTCGATGCGTGTGAAATATAAATTTCAGGGTGGAGACCCGTCTCAGCTTCATATCCCTCTGCCAGCGTTTGCGCAAAACTTTCCGCTTTTTCATTTGTAACCAGATTGACCGTACAGCCGCCAAATCCCGCTCCGGTGAGCCGTGCGCCGTGACAGCCCTCAAGAGATTGTGCGATATTTACCATCACATTTAACTCAGGACAGGACACTTCATATAGATCACGCAAACTGACGTGGCATTCGTTCATTAACTTGCCGAAACTCTCTATATCACCCGCTTCCAGCAACGCCTCAGCTTGGTTCGACCTCCCAATTTCCTCTACCACGTGACGCGCTCTCTTCTCGATTTTCTCCGGAAGTTTGTTCGCAAGCCGATTGAACTCCTCCACGCTCACATCCCGCAGTGACTTGATATCTGGTAAATCCTGTTGTAATAATCGCACCGCCTCTTCGCAGGCAGAACGTCGTTTGTTGTATTCTCCAGACGTGAGTTTGCGGCGCACGGTGGTATCTGCTATGATGATGGAAACGTTCTCCGGCAGTGGGACCGTCTTCCACTCCAGCGAGCGGCAATCGAGCAGGAGTAATTTATTTTCCACTCCACATGCCGATGCGAATTGATCCATGATGCCACAGTTAACTCCAACATATTGATTCTCGGCTTTTTGTCCCAATAATGCACGTTGCATGGCTGGGAGGTTCCAGCCGCCCAGTGTTTGCCATGCGATCATGAAAGCCATTTCAATCGAAGCGGATGAACTTAACCCCGATCCCTGCGGCACGTTGGATGAAAAGAGCGCGGTCATGTTAGGAACAATTAAGTTCTCTTCGTGAAGCATCTTCATTACTCCGGCAGGATACAACGCCCACTCCGGCATGGGAGAGGAATCAGACTGGGTCTTTGATGCGAGAGTTTCAAGCGAGAAAGAGGCTTGTTGATCCAAGTCCACAGCCCAAAGCGTGGAATGAGGCGCATCCGTTGGCGAAAAGGCAACATGCGTAGCGCGATCAATGGCGGCGGGTAAAACGAATCCATCGTTGTAGTCTACATGTTCCCCCAATAAATTTACACGCCCAGGCGCACGGGCGATGTGGGCGGGTGCCTGCCCGAATTTTTCACGATAGGTTGTTGCGAGTTGGTCAATGATGTTCATGAATGTTTGTAATGTACGTCAGATAATGAGCGTAATCTTTCTGCGGCGGATTCAGGTGTAATATCGCGTTGAGGCATGGCAAGCATTTCATAGCCAACCATGAATTTGCGCACGGTGGCAGACCGCAGGAGCGGAGGATAGAAATGCGCGTGCAATGTCCATTCAGGGTGAAGCTGATTATCAAAGGGTGCCTGGTGGAAGCCCATTGAATAAGGGAATGATATTTCAAAGAGATTATCGTAACGTGTGGTGACTTGTTTCATAATCATTGCCAGTGAGCTGACCTCAACAGAGGTGAGTTCACTTAAAAGTGTGATATTGCGATGTGCGATGACCATCGTTTCAAAGGGCCATACGGCCCAATAGGGGACCAACGCCGTGAAATGGTCGTTGGAAAACAAGATACGTTCCTTGCGCCTGTGTTCTTCTGCCAGATAGTCGGATAATAGCGTGCGACCATTTTGGTCGAAGTATGCCTTTTGTTGTTCCCATTCCTTGGCGGGTTCATTGGGGATATGTTCATTTGCCCAAACCTGGCTGTGTGGATGGGGGTTGGAGCATCCCATCGCCGCGCCTTTGTTCTCAAAAACCTGCACGTAACGAATAAAATCTCTTTTACTGAGGTCAACAGTTTGTCCTGTCCATGTGGCAATGACGTTTTCGATGGCAGGTTGATCCAACTCAGGGAGAGTCAGATCGTGACGCGGCGAGAAGCAGACGACTCGACAGAGTCCTCTTTCTGGAACAGAGGCAAGCAGGGGATGGTCAGAGGCGTGATTAGGAATTTCATCAGGTAACAGCGCGGCGAAGTCGTTATCGAAGGCGAAGGTGGATTGGTAATCTGGATTTTTGAATCCGCCTGCACGTTCATTGTGCGGGCACAGATAACAGGTTGGGTCATATTGCGGGAGATTTTCCGGCGGGGATTTTTCCACTTGTCCCAGCCAGGGACGTTTGGCGCGGTGGGGCGAGACAAGCACCCACTCGCCTGTCAGGGGATTGAAGCGGCGATGCGGAGTATCAAACATGTTTATCAGGTTTGGTTGAATAGATTCATTGCCGGGAGGGCGCGATTATTGTAACTGAACAACGCCTGGTTTTCCCGGTTATTCCCGAAGGAGGGATGGGATGGATCCCAGCCATTGCCCGGCACAGCCGTCCAAGTGGCATCCCACCACATAATGCCCAGTCCGTGTTCATTGGGAACTGCGCGGACGATGGTCATAGTGTCAGCCAGCATTCTCGCTTGATCTTCGGATGTGAACCGATAGCCGGGTCTTTCCTCGGTATCCGGCGCGGGTTGCAGTTTTGTCCATGAGAAGATACCGAGGGAAACGAGGTTGACGCCCGCTTCCTGCATCAGGCTTGCATCCTCCTGCCAAACGTCTTCGGGCCATTGATCGGGATTGTAGTCGCCGCCATAGATAAATTGTGAGGTGTGTAGTGTTGGCATGGTGATCTATTCCCTGACCGTCTCTGCGGTAAGACCGCGGATAACGTAGTTTTGAAGTGGAATGTAAAGCAGGATAATGGGGATTGCCGCCACGATAGCGAGTTTCTCTGCGTCTTGATGAACGGGACAGGTGTGGATAAATCTGATGGTGGGTTTGCTGGTCATTGCTTAAACTAATTTCGCCAGGCAATTGTATCATCTGGGATGTCCGCCCTTACCATTTATGATCCCGGTCTATTTCCATTGGGTCAATGTAACGGTAAATGTGCTTCCCTTGCCGGGGATGCTGGCGACATCCAGGCTTCCATGATGTTGTTCGATAACCTGGCGTGTAATCGCCAGACCCAATCCAATGCCTCCGAAGAGGTTGTCTTCATGTTTTTCAACGTGATAAAAACGATCAAAGATGCGCGGCAGGTTTTCTTTTTTGATCCCGATGCCGTGATCCTCTACTGCTACGTGGACTTTATCGTCTTTTGTGCTGATATGAAATTCCACTTCTCCGCCTTTGGGGCTGAACTTGATGGCGTTATCCACGAGCGCCATGAGCGCGCGCTCGAGGGATTTTGAGTCGCCTGAAACCGGAGGCAGGTTTAGGCTTGGCGTGAAGCGCAGTCCGACTCCTAGGTCGGTTGCCGGGCCTTGATATTTCTGAATCACCGCGCGCACAATTTCGTTCATATCTACAGCCTGGAATTCGGACAGGACAAGATCCATTTCCTGTAGAAAGAGGATGTCATTGACGAGTGTGGCGATCTGTTGAACGTTGCGCGCCACCGTCTCGATCCCGGCCGTGAGCTGGTCGCCGCCCATGATGCCTCTCTGAAGCATTTGGAGATATCCGGTCGCGATCATGAGCGGTGTGCGGAGTTCGTGCGCAATATTGGAGAGAAATTCGCGGCGTGCCAGTTCCTGCTCGGCAAGTTTTTGATACGCTTCTGCCAGTTCGCTGGCGCGCATACGCAAGTCGTCCACAGCCATCTGATCGTTTTGACGCAGGCGGTTACTGATCTCGCTGATCATTGCCATGGCGATGCTGCTGCTTTTGTGGAGCACGCGGTCAAAAGCGGATTTATCCAGTTCGAGGGTGGTAAGGTCTGATTTTGACCGGACGGTTGCCGCGCGCGGCGCATTGTGGATCAACGCCATTTCGCCAAAGAAATCACCAGCGGTCAGCGTTTTCAGCAGGCGTGCATCGCTGTTGTTTATGCTCTTGGTTACTTCCACTTCACCTTCGAGGATCATATAAAAACGATCTTCCACGGCATTCTCATGGCAGAGTACCACTCCCGGTGGATAGGAGCGGATTTGACTGTTGGCGATCAGTTCTTCGATCTCGTTGGGTTTGATGCCCGGAAAGGCGCGTGGGATGATCTTGGATGGGGCGCGGCGGTTGGTCATAATTGGATTGGCTCCATGTTCAACATGATGTAATTCTAGCATGTGGACATGGTTGAAGGATCACCCCGTTGGAACTAAAAGGGAACTGTAAGGAGTATCAGGGAGATGTAGGTTTTAGGTCTTACACAGCGTTGTATTTATGTTCTGTGTTCAATCAATGTGAACATCCATGTTTGGGATTCCAAGAAAGCGACCGAGGTCTTGTGCCTCTTCATTTATCCTATCCTTGACTTGTCTCGATAGCGACTCGAACTTCGTTACCTCAACACGTAAGTGACCCCTCTCTTGTGTGTGTTTCCAAGTTGCTACTGCGCGACCATCTACGAGAACGACGGGGGAGATCCAGCCTTGCGGACGGTAAATTTTCGGGCGATGCTGTACCGCGGCGAGGTGGTCGCGAGTACGGTGTCCGATGAGGAAAGTGTCGAAGTATGGCAGGAGGCAGACCGATGGGCGGTCGAAGCGGGCTTTGGTCAGCGCGTTGAGATCGTCGCGCAGGATGGTCGCTTCCCATCCTTCCACATCCACCGTTGCCAAGTCATCCTGCTCGTGTGCCCAAGTCTCGCGGGCTTCGGTCTGCGAGATGCCGCACCACATGGCGAAGTCCGCTGGCGTGGCGGGACCGTAAGACCGCAGATACTTGCGCAGGAGTGAGACTCTCGGCTTCTTCCTGAGGGACATCCTGCCAGTCCGGAATCCACGCATCGGCGCGGACGAAGGTTGGCTCGCTGCCACGATACTCCGCGTAACACACGATGCCGCGTGCCGCCACAACATGGAGCAAATACACGACCGGGTATGTGAGATGACCGACCGGCACAGCGGGGATTTCTTTTTGGTTTCCCCAGCCGCCGCCCTTGACCGCCTTTTTTTGTACGCCCAAAGCGCGGCTTGCACGCTCGGCAATCTCGGAGCGGGTGAGGGGTTCATCCAATATACCGAGTGTCTTGTCAATCGTTTTATCTATGATGCGTTGGGAGATGCCTTGTTTGAGCGCCCAGTTGATCTCCTTTTGTGCGCGGCGACCGGAGCCGCGAACGTAGACCGCCAAATCTTCCGCAGGGACAAGAAACAACGTGCGCCTCATGCACGATGCCTTGACCAGAGTCCGTTCGTGCATGGCGTCTTCGATATGCTTGATCTGTAAATTACGAACCCGCGACCAAAGCGATATTTGCGCCGCGGAGACCAGTTGTGCCTGCGCACCGCACATATCGTTGACCACTGATAAAAGATTCTTCCTCGGCGCGCGCTTCAAGAGATGATGCCGCGCCAGCCGAAAGGCGGCGACTTGGTTCCAGGTTATTGAGAGTTGGGGATGTTGGTGGGTTGGCACTTTGGGCTCTTTTTAAAATTTATAATCTGATCTTGTTTTTTTACCTTGTATTCCAAATGGCTATACCAAAAGTCGCTAACAAGGGTAGTTGTAGTGGGGCAAGTGAGCTGGTTAGCAATCGAATACGAACCAGCAGATTTCGTTGCGCAACTTCTGGTCGTCAAGTACGAGATCCCGGATTTCGCTCGGAAGTTGTGTGCGTTGCCATTGACACTCACTGCGACCAAATTCTTCAATGCGATCTTTAGGTGCTGTTTCACGCACTGCCTTAATTGCATAGGCTGCTGCGCCCAATTCATGCGCTGCTACATGCGCAACTACTGCCGCTTGACCAGCAGCATACGCGGCAAAACGCGCCGCTCCATGTAAATCCCTTGCTGCGTCCATTGCATGACCGCCTAACAGCGCGTGTTTCCATCATTTTGAGTTCCCCACGTGTCCACGCGCGCGCCGCTTCGATGGCTCGACGTGGACGTTCGTCATTGGACTGCATTTCTTCAAATAGGTGCAACACATGTTGTGCGCAATCGGCTGCCCATATCGCAAGCAGATGATGATCGGCGTCCTGAAGGGTACCGCCGCGACGCACAGTGATGAACCTGGGGTCTCGCTTCTTTGGTAATATCATTCGTCAATTCCTTACGCGTTCCTTCTGTCCAACGATTTGCATTATTCCCCTAGGACTGGTGGCGCGGCATTACCATTTTTCTTTCTCTTATTCTCCCCGCTCAAGTTCGTCAGGTGTTGGTTTTTGGAAGAAAGTAATCCATGGCTTCATTGCTTCTTTGGAAATAAGGAAACTTTCCTGTGATGGTTGCAAATTCCTTGCCTCAAGCCGTCTCAACAACTCGTCCTCCGATACATCAAGATAATGTACTTCGCTACTGGCGCCAAGTTGTTTTGCTCGCGATCGATAATCCTCACGTTCTTCTCGCGCCCAAAAGCCGAAATCGAGGACAACATTCGTCCCTAATTCCAGCGCCCTACTGGCTATATTCCAGAGCATGGACTCGATTAGGCTATGCCGGGCATCATGTTCTGGTTCTTCTGCATCTTGACCAAAGAGACGTATCTGCCACTCATCCGGTGTCAATCGAAGCGCCGATTGTTCACGTTCAAGCTTGTGCGCAAGCGTTGTTTTTCCTGAACAAGGAAGGCCAACCATCAAATAGAGAGTTGCCATACTTCTTACTCCTAAAAATTATTTACAAGCCGCCCAATGATTTGCGTTATCCGCAAGTGGGCGGGCGTGGATAAAACTTCGAGAGCAGGATTCTGTTTGGCTGTGGATAATGCTCGAAAATGGCGCAACTCCCACCCGTCAAGTGTTAGCATGAAAGCAGCAACCGACGGGTTGCGGTCGGGCACGTTTTTGGATATGCTCCGTTTGTTTAGTGAACGGGCACGCGTACCCGGGAACGCTGCGTGAGGGTCCAGTCGAAACGTGCATGAGAAGTTCCGTCAAAGAGAACAAGCTCGCTCAAGTGTTTCCGAAGGAATGGGACGATGTGACTGTCCCGTTCGGATCCGCTTCACTGAGAAGGGCAAAGTAAATGTCCCAGCTCGCATCTGTGTCCCCAAAGAACGGGGATAATGTGATCCAGCGGCCCTAAAAACGAAACGTGCCCGACCTTCGGCTGGCAGGGATTGCCAGCATTCCAAACAGGAGTATACCCCTATGAATGATTTCGAACACTGAAAGAACACAGTGAGGACGGTATATCGGATTGGATGTGCACAAACACTACCTGATCGCTTTGGGAGTGGACGCCGATCTGAATGTCGTGCTGCCTGCCCGACGGGTGGAACTGTTCCGCCTGGAAACGTGGATGAAAAAGAACCTGACCAAACAGGATGAGGTGGTGCTGGAAATGACCACCAACACCTGGCAGTTGTACGATGAACTCATCCAGTATGTAGGCTCAGTGACGGTAGTGCATCCACCACACGTGGCACTGATCACACGCTCGCAGGTCATGAACGACAAGATCGCGGCTTCGATCCTGGCACGGCTGTTGGCCAAAGGCTTGCTGGTTGGGATCTGGATCCCGCCGCAGGAAATTCGGGAAGCGCGTGGACTGGTGGCACAGCGGCAGAAGATGGTGCGACTGGCGACCCAGGCGAAGAACCGTCTGCATGCCGTGATCCAACGCCATCACCTGGTTCCGCCTACAGGCAATCCGTTCGGAGCAAAGAATAAGGAGTGGTGGATGTCGCTGTCGCTAGGAAAACTGGAAAAGCTCAATCTGCAAAGTGACCTGGAAACGCTACGGTTCGCAGAAAAGCAGGTGAAAGACATGACCGAGATCATGGAAGGCATGGCGGCAGAGCAGGAAGAGATCGGACGGTTGCTGCACCTGGCAGGTTTTGGCGTAGTCACTGCGATGACCGTCTGGGCAGCCATCGGAGATATCCGACGCTTTGCAGAGCCAAAATATCTGGTGGGCTATGCTGGATTGGGAACCCGTGTGCATGATAGCGGCATGACCAGCCGGACTGGGAAGATCACCAAAGCCGGACGGCGTGATCTACGCACGGTGTTGGTCGAAGCCGCCAATGCAGCTGCCAACTCGCATCCCCACTGGAAGGCAGAACTGGCAAGACTGGAACCACGCCTGGGACGCAACAAGGCGATCGTAGCCATCGCCCGCAAATTGTTGATCGCGGTCTGGTTTGTGCTGCAGGGCAAAACAGATAAATATGCCGAGCCGGAAGCGGTGGCACAGAAGATGCTGAAGTTTGCCTACACGGTTGGAAAGGCAAATCGACCCAAAGGACAAACGGCAGCCCAGTTCGCACGAATTCGCATGGATGCCTTGGGACTGGGAAGTGACCTGACCAGCATTCCCTGGGGTTCGAAGAAACCCATTCCATTACCACCCTCTGAATTAAAGGAAAGGAGCGCCGTCCCAAATAAGTAACTCCGGTTAAGGAGACCCACGGTGGGGTTTTGCGGGCTCGGCGCTCATTAATATTATACAACCCTTGTCAACGCTTTTGCACAACGCTGTAAAAGTGGTGTGGAGGTGTTGCTGTTTTTTCGCTCCCCTGCGCTCTGATTTATTTCCTTTATGTGGCTCCCTTGACTTCCCACTTCATCTGTGCACGCGATGTTGGGCGGTTCTTGATTGTCCTTGAGTTTCATAACTTGCATAATCACTACCTATTAATCGGAAAACAAAAAACTTACAATGCTGTTATCTGCATAATAATAAAAATGCCGAAACAATGCCACGTTGCTAAGCAAAACAACACCAACTTGTTTATCAGGGTTGAACGCAATGAAAGCAGAATATCCTCCAGTAAGCCCATTTTTCCAGATAACTATGTCATCATCTTTCAGAGTTAAGTACCACCCTAACCCCATCTGTGTATTTTTGTATCTAATCTGGATATTGGTGGGCTGTTGTGTTTGACAGTTTGAGCGTGCAACTATGTCGTTACTTTGACATGCGGACATGGAAGCCTTTAGAAAAGATATTCCGTCAAGGATATTACCTCTGAGAGCACCTGTACTTGCGAAGGCTTTGAAATTCCAGTAGCTGCTATCACCACCACTTGAATTCAAGGGTGGTGCAATATTATCGGAACTCCAACCATCAATAGTGGCGCCTTCCATTCCCAATGGGTCAAAGATTCGTTGCTGCACTAGGTCGGCATAATCGATATTTGTTCGTTGACTGAGAGTTAACCCAAGTAAAGCATAACCATAGTTTGATTGATTCCATTTGTCAATAGATATAGCTTTCGTTTCTTGGATATCTTGATACAACATTGTTTGATCGTAGTCTGCAAACGGATCAATTCCACGTTCTGCAAGCTGTACCGAACTTAAGCTGGGGGGTGAGTTAGGAATACCAGCAGTATGTGTAGCGAGGCGAAATAATGTGATCGGTTCCCATCGCTGATCTTGGATATCTTCTGGTAAAAATTTATTTAAACTATCATCGAGGCGCAAGCTACCCTCATTAACAAGCTGCATTAAGATATTGGCGGTCAGGACTTTAGTGATCGAACCATATTCGAAAAGGGTCTCTTCGGTAAATGACTGGTTGCCAACAAAGGCAATTGTCGTATTATTGCCTTCCACATAACCAACTGCAATCCCTGCTTCATCTGATGGCAATCGGTTTCCCAGATCATTCAGCAGTGAATAAATCTTATCTACTGAGCCCGATTGAGCCCTCACCAATGGAGTTGAATCAACATTGGGTTTTGGTGTATCACAGGCAGCAAGAGATAGAAACAATATGAGAATGGAGAATTTGCGAGAGAGTATTGAGATGTTTACAGGTTTCAATTTTGTTTTCCAACCAACTGAACAAATTCAATCCAATCTTTTACATTATGTCGATGACAACCGCCCAACTAGATGTTTAGCTGCATGTCATATAACAGCTTATCTATTACATACAGCCTAATCTAATCTACCTAAACGGATTTTGGAGATTAGGCTGCAGTGAATTAAAACTTCCTTAAATTATACTCCTCACTCTCACGCATCCCCCGCACGGACACCCAACTCTTCAACCGAAATATTCAATCCCTCCAGCGCGGCGAAGGATAGAGTCTTGGGGTCAAGTTTGGGATGTTTCTCGCACAACTGCACGAACAGCATGTGATAGCTGGTTGGGGTGGCGTTGTCGAATTTCAGGTTGAGCAAGTCAGCGACGGCTCGAATGGATTCGGGAGTCTCGCCTTCGATCTCGACGAAGTTTCCGTAGGGCAGTTCGTCGAGCATGATGTGAATATTTTGGATTCCAATAGCTCGTGTGCCCCTTAGGGTATGCTGTTGGAATGTCGCAAGCAAGCTTGCTGATTCCAAAGTGTATGTCGTTCGATATTTTTCATAATAAAAAATGGATTGATATCCCAGCGCTTCCAAAAATAACTTTGCCTTCTCGAAATCTTCCACAGTGAATTCGATCTCGCTGCGGCTCAAGTACGCCTTGTTCGTTTGTGCTGGGGCTTTTGTAGGTGAGCTTGGCTTCGGTGTCCTGCCTGAGGCGCAGGACGCGCCGCTCGGAACTGAGTCCGCCATCGGGGTTGTCGAAGCGGATGTTCATCTCCAACACACGCGGCTGAATCAAACCCCCTCCCAGCCTCCCCCAAATTCGAGAATAAAAATTTATAAATTTTTGAAGCGTTTTGTTGCGAATTTGGGGGAGGTGCCCGAAGGGCGGTGGGGGTTGGAGACGCGCTTCGATCTTCTTCAAATCCCGCACATAGAATTTGGCTTCGATCTCCTGCATCTGTTTATTGCTCCATAAGGCTCGGTGGTTGAGTAGTGGCGCCTTAAGCGCCACGTATCGAAACCACCCATAAGCAAAATTCTCTCGTTAGAAAAATACTCTTTGTAACTGTTGGTTTCGACACCGCACCTGCGGTGGGTGCAGGTGTACGGCGGACAACGCTTCGACTGCGTTCGTCGCAACTTACACTCCTCACTCCGCTCAGCGCGAGACTGCCTGCTCAACCAACGAATTATTGCACGCTCAACAAAGCCTGTTTTTGTTCCACGCTTTCGCCCGCCTTGACCTTGATGCGGTTGACCACGCCGTCACGCGGCGACTTCAATTCGTTCTGCATCTTCATCGATTCGAGCACGATCAAAACCTGTCCCTTTTTGACTGCCTGCCCCTCCTCACCGGGATGGCGACGACCAGCCCGGGCATCGGCGCTTTGAGATGGAACTCGCCGCTCTCTGCCACGCCCCCGCCTGCCGCGGCGCGCAGACGCTTTTCGCGTTCATCCTCCACGAGTACTGGAAACAAACGCCCGCGTAATAGCACCAGCAACGTATCGTCATCACCGAGTCGAACATAGCCTTCGTGTGACCTGCCATCCACGATCAACGAATAAACAGGCTGCCCGACGACGGATTCGAAATCCACTTCGTACACCTTGCCATTCACATTGACGTGTTTATCGTCCAACACTTCAACGAGAATTTCCTTGCCTTCCACGGTTGCAATATATTTCATGGTTATCTCTTGTCAATATTTTGGTTTCAGAAGCAACTCGTTGGTTGAGTAGGCGGTGCTTGTCCGCCGTACACCTGCACCCACCGCAGATGCGGTGTCGAAACCAACAGTTATCAAAAAATACTCTTGTAACATGTTTATCTTTGCGTATTGGTGGTTTCGATACGCTGCTTCGCAGCTACTCAACCACCGGACTTTCGCGGTTCAAAAACTATCTGTGCATTCTTTCCCAACGACCAACCCATTTCCAGTTGCTGGTATCACGCTCGTTGCGATTGACAACATGCGTAGTGCGTTCCGTTTCGCGGTGTGCAACCAGCGTTGCAAAAATGGCAGCGACCTCCGTGTAATCTTCGCGATACTCCTCCGCTTCTTCCATTGAGAAACGTTCCTCCACAAAGCGTGTATCGTATTGTCCGCCCATGAAGCGATGTGAATCCATCATGGTCTGGTGGAAGGGAATGTTCGTCCGCACGCCCACGATGCGATATTCTTCGAGCGCGCGGCGCATCCGCAAAATGGCTTGGGCGCGCGTCTCGCCCCACACGATCAACTTGGCGATCATCGGGTCGTAGAACGGCGTGATCTCAAAACCGGGATATACACCCGTATCCACGCGCACACCGGGTCCGGTGGGGAGCAGGCTGTGCGTAATACGTCCTGTAGACGGCATGAAATTGTTATAAGGGTCTTCGGCATTGATGCGGCATTCGATGGCGTGACCGTTGAAGCGCACATCTTCCTGTTTGTAGCTTAGCGCCCGTCCACGCGCAATGCGAAGCTGCTCCTTAACAATATCGATGCCGGTCACCATTTCGGTCACAGGATGTTCCACCTGCAAACGTGTGTTCATCTCAAGAAAATAATAATTGTTATCCTTGTCGAGTAAAAATTCTATCGTCCCTGCGTTTACATAATTGACTGATTGCGCGGCTTTGACTGCCACACTTCCCATACGTTGCCGCAGATCTTCATCCAATGCGGATGACGGCGCTTCTTCCAATAACTTTTGATGTCGTCGTTGCAGCGAACATTCACGTTCGCCGAGATGGATCACATTTCCGTGCGAATCAGCCAGGATTTGGATCTCGATATGCCGCGCACCCTCGACAAGTTTCTCCAAATAAACATTCCCATCGCCAAAAGCGGATTCCGCCTCCCGCCTCGCCAACTCAAGCAGGGTTGGCATCTCCTCAATCGACTTTACCTCCCGCATGCCTTTTCCGCCTCCGCCCGCCGTGGCTTTGATCAACAACGGGAAGCCAATTTTCGGGGCGATGTTGAGCAGGTTGTCATCCGTCATGTTGCCGACATCTTCCGTCCCCGGCACGACAGGCACACCGGCTTTGATCACTGTCGCGCGCGCCTCAGCTTTATCTCCCATCGCCGCAATAGACGATGGTTTGGGACCGATGAACGCGATGCCATTCTCTTCACATGCCGCAGAGAAATCTTCTCTCTCCGCCAAAAATCCATAACCGGGATGGATCGCATCCGCGCCGGATTTCTTGGCAATATCCAGGATTTTATCCATTCGCAAATAGGATTTGCGCGATGGCGCAGGCACCCAATAAATACGCCTCGTCCGCATATCGGACGTGCAACGCGCGCCGATCCGCTTCTGAATAGACAGCGACCGTCTCCACGCCCAACTCACGGCAGGCGCGAATGATGCGAACAGCGATCTCTCCACGGTTAGCCACTAAAACTTTTTTAAACATGACACCTCACGATGTCATTGCGAGGAGGGCTTTAGCCCAACGAAGCAATCTCTTACGCGATTTGGAGATTGCTTCGTCGCAAAGAGCAAGGACGCTCCTCGCAATGACGGAAATTTACAACGGAATATTCCCGTGCTTCTTGGCGGGATTCGAATCTCGTTTGTTGCTCAACATTTCCAGTGCGTTGATCAAACGTGGGCGGGTCTCTTTTGGCTCGATCACATCATCAATATACCCGCGTTCCGCCGCCACATAGGGATTGGCGAACTTCTCACGATATTCCTCGATCAATTCCTTTTTCTTCCCATCCGAATCTTTGGCAGATTTCAATTCCTTGCTGAACACCTTGCCCACCGCGCCGTCCGGACCCATCACCGCGATCTCTGCACTGGGCCAGGCTAAATTCAAGTCGCCGCGTACGTGTTTACTGCTCATCACCAAATATGCGCCGCCATAAGCCTTGCGCGTGATAACCGTCAATTTTGGGACGGTTGCTTCGCAATAGGCATACAGCAGTTTTGCACCGCGTCGGATGACGCCGTGATGTTCCTGGTCGGTTCCGGGAAGATAGCCTGGCGTATCCACAAATGTCACGACCGCAATATTGAACGCATCACAAAAGCGGATAAAGCGCCCGGCTTTTTCAGACGACTTTATATCCAGAACGCCCGCCAGCACATCCGGCTGGTTTGCCACGATGCCCACTGTATGTCCGCCCAGCCGCGCAAACCCAATCAGGATATTGCCTGCGTAGCCTTCCTGAATTTCCATGAACTCACCTTTGTCCATGACCATACGGATGACTTCCCGCATGTCGTAGGGTTTGTTCGCGTCGTCAGGAATGATGCTGTTCAATGCTTCATCGGTTCGCAATGTATCATCGCCGCTATTCACATAAGGGGCGTCTTCCATGTTGTTTTGTGGAAGGAAGGATAACAGTTTGCGGACAAGATACAGCGTGTCGGCTTCGTTATCCGCCGCAATATGACATACCCCCGATTTTTCCTCATGTATGGAAGCGCCGCCCAAGCCTTCAAAGTCTACTTCTTCATGCGTGGCGGCTTTAACAATATCGGGTCCGGTTACGAACATGTAGGAAGAGTCGCGCGTCATAAAAATAAAATCTGTCAGGGCAGGGGAGTAGACCGCGCCGCCTGCACAGGATCCCATAATGACGCTGATCTGCGGGATCACTCCTGAAGCCATGGTGTTGCGCAGAAAGATGTCCCCGTATCCAGCCAGTGAGACCACGCCCTCTTGAATGCGCGCTCCACCCGAATCATTCAATCCGATCACGGGTGCGCCGTTCTTCATCGCCATATCCATGATCTTACAAATTTTTTCGGCGTGCACTTCGCCCAGACTCCCGCCGAACACGGTGAAATCCTGTGAGAAGACATACACCAGACGGTTCTCGATCGTCCCCCAGCCGGTCACAACAGAGTCGCTCATATATTTTTGTTGATCGAGATTGAAATCGTGCGTGCGATGCTGGACGAAGGCATCCACCTCACGAAAGGAGCCTTTATCAAGTAACAGGTCGAGGCGCTCGCGTGCGGTCAGGCGTCCTTTTTTGTGTTGGGTTTCGATTCGTTCCTGTCCGCCACCCAGGCGGGATTTCGCTTTTTGATCATTCAGAGTTTGGATTTTTGTATGGTTGCTCATGTTCCTCGCTTCTTGTAAAAAAGAGTTTTGTACTTTGTAGAGATGTAACGGCAACTGTCACAATAATAACAATCATGGAACTTATTAGTACGAAGAGCAGGTTTTCCCGGGACGATTGAAAAAATAGCCTCTCGATCCAGTATTCTATCAGCCAAAGCGAGATGAATGTAAGGATTGCCGGACGTACCCAGGTTTTGATCATCAACATTCCAGCGAGAAGAGCGCCTCCTACTACGACCCAACCTGCTCCCGTTATGGACAAATACAGCGGGCTGAGACGGGCGTCGAATTCGGCTAATATGCCCCACCAGCGCAGGGCGGCAAAAAATCTGATCGCACCCCATGCCGATAGGCTTAACACCATCCACAGGAGCAGAGTTACACCGAAGGGTCGTTTTATAGGCATGAGTTTATTTGTTTTAACCGAAACAGGTTCCGGCTGGGTTTCGATACGGACTGTCATCCTACTCAACCAACAGCGAGAAGCGGACATCCATCTATTGCGGAACCCGATGATATCGAAGGAGGTTCTTACCGCCGTATCGAATATCTGTCCATTCGGTATAGGGCGTGTATTGACCTTTATAGGGCGACCCGTTCAGAATGGTTATATTGGCAAGGATATAGTTTAATCCCATATCTGCAAAATATATCCCCGCTTCTTTCTTCTTGAGCAATTGGAAATATTCATAACTATTGATCAGACCATCCATATTTACAACCGTACGATCCTTGATGAAATAACCGGCGTTCCCGCCTCCGGTCATCCCAATAATACTTCCCGGCTCTGTATGCTTTTCAAGAAAAGCCGCGATATCGTTTACAGGCTGGTCGGATGCCCATTCGTTATAGGTCATGGTGTGTTCAACATATTGCCAATATCCGAAACCCAAATACAGTCCATAGCCGAGGGCAAGCAGCCATAGTGCGTACCGTATATAAGGAATCTTTTTGAGTCCTTGATAGACCATCCCCGCCAGCAGGCTGAGTAAAAGTGTGACGAGAATCAACTGGCTGACCCAATACCATTCCTTGATGGATGAGTAGCCTGTTATATGGTAATAGAATATTTGAAGCCACGCGCCGCATAGAAGCGGTAGGATGCCCAATCGCGTAATCGCACTCTTTGCCTTTTTCCCGTTGGTCGACAGGATCAGATAGAAAATAATTGCGAATATGGATAGGATGATGAGATAGCGCCAGACGTCCATAATGCGTACCTTATGGAAATTTTCGGCCCATCTGCCAAATAAAGTGGATATGGGATGAAAGGCATTGCTATCGCCTGAATATTTGAGTCCAAAAAATGTAAGCGCCTCCTGTGACGGACCCCCATAAACCCGTCCGGAGAGGGATCCCCACCAGCGCTTGATCTGTCCGCTGACAGGGGAGAATGTGCCGAAGGCAATTTTGTTCCAAAGCATATAAATCCCCAGCGGACCCATGAGAACACCGTAATAGGCAAGCCCATCGCTGAACCATGCTTTCCAATTTGCTTTAAGTTCATTTTTGGGTGAGTCGCTTTGGTTTGGAGTTGGGTTACTTGTCCCCAGCGCGAAAGCGATTAACCTGCTTGTCCCAAAGAAGAGAAATAGAATCAGCGCATTCCACAAGATCACGGTGCGCGGGAAACCTTCAAGCGACAAAATACCTGTCAGCGCGATCATGATCAACCCGACCAGCGTGGACCCGATGATTGTGCATAATGCGATCCGCAGCAAAAGTTTTGGCTTATTTTGCAAGACGGAACGTTGATACAAGCCGGTCGCATACGCGATGGGGATATTGATCACCAGGCTTAATGCGATTGTCAGCACCGCGACCTCCGAAAACCTGTAGTACTCTTGAAATGGGATGCGTATCATGATCGCCAATAACACTGAGAAAAAAATGGAAACGATATCGAGCAGGAGAAAATGCCGTAAAGGGTTTCCTCTGAATACAACCCAAATCCCTGCCATGACAGCCAGGAATATCAGGTCTAATCTGCTGAACATTGCCAGCGCGGCGACCAATCCCAACGTTGCAATTTGCTTTTTGCTCGCCTTGCCATTGTGCCAGGTCTTTTCAAATTCAAATAATTTATATACCAGCAGCATCACAAAAAAAGCTGCGATACCCGTTTCCAATCCCTGCTGATAGACGCGTTTTAATATGTCATAACTGAAAACCCAATAGATTGCGGCAATCGCCCCGATGGCTGGTGTGAAGACCCTGCCGATCAGCCGGTAGAGCAGGATGCCCGTCGCGAGGGAGAGTCCACTCATCACGAGCAGGAGAATGCGTAATGGCAGGATCAAACCGAAGCGGGCAAGAGCGAAAATGGGGATGCAGACCAACATCCAAAGCGGGTGATAACCGTTGGTGGGATTGATGCCGTCGAATGTACTTCCATGTCCTTCGCTGATATTTTGAGCGACCTTGAAATAGTAGTAGGCGTCATCACGTGTGAACCAGCGCAATGATAGATTCTGAGCATCTGAAAAAGCAGCATATAGAGCAATTGACATGACCACAACGATCATTGCAACTTCAAACCAGGGGATTCGTCTCGATTAAGCAGTATCCAAAATCGTCTTTCCGAAATTATTCCTCTTCATAATCGTTGCCATGCCTCGGAAACGCTCTCGAGCGCGTGATCAATTCTTGCAGAGAGAACGGGATGATTGTAACTGATAGGGCTTGTTTTCGAGAAAATTAGCCGAATAAGACGGTGCGCGCATACACTGAGGGTCAGGGAAAATACCATGCAAAAAAGAGAGTATATCCAGGCAGATCGCAACCAACGTGGATGTGATGGCAAAAAAGTTTATCTTTGTTACCATTCCCCAAAGCGGATGCGCATTAATGGAATGACTTTAACTCTCCAAAACTCCGGTGATACCACCCCGCTTGACATGCCGCCATGACTTAAGCGCTCCACGAAAAAGGCTTCACTTTCAGAGACAGAGTGACCAGTCAAAGATTTAAAAGCTGCCTCTATAAGGTCAACCAGGTCATCGGCTGTTGCTGGGATGAGAGTTTGCTTGAAATGCTCGCGCATCTCCTTCCACAGATATGGATCGCCGCGCAGTCCCCATCGTGCTGGTTCTTGTTCAAACAGTGATGCAACAGTTCTGGGTACGGTCATGGCGATTTGAGCGACTGGGATTTGTCAGTTCCCATTATTCTGATCCCCAGGCTGGAGAAGACCGCCCCAGTAATCCAAAACACTGGACCTAAAATACCGGGGAACACTGCTACATGACCGGGCAAAAGCACAAAGATGATGAAGCCAATGTCCGCTGCGCTTATGACTATCAAGTTGAGCCAATAGCCCAAAATACCGTTTTTCCAATTGTATTTGATTGCGACGGCAATCCCAAAGAATGCAAAGAATAAAAGGTCCCATGCGCCCTGGTTTATTTTCCCCTGCACCAACCCGCGCTCAAGGCTTGCCCCGAGTGTAAACTCGTCATACGCCGCCACGATATGAAGCAATCCCCAAATGACATATGAAACTGCCCCAATTTTCGCAAACTTCATCTTCATCTCCTTTTATTTATTGGCATTACCGTTTGCGTGAACACTCAACCATGTTTTATGGCAGAAGGGCAATACGAGATCTTGGTTACGGATTATACGATAATTCCACTTGACGCCCCTCCCTCCAGCCGCTATAATCTGCCCGCTCGATTGAAAAAACTGGTAAGCAAGAAAACTATTAAGGAGTAAGCCGAATGCCCCCACATCCAAAACGCAAACACTCAAAGGGACGCCGCGATAATCGCCGCGCCCATGATGCCTTGCAGCCCCGCAATCTCACGTCCTGCTCGAACTGCGGTTCCATGCGTCTTCCACACACTGTCTGTGCAAACTGCGGATATTACGAAGGACGTGAAGTTGTCGCGATCAAGAAGGAAAAGAAACAAGAATTGTAAGGCGGTATACCCTCGCCTCTACACAAACGGGTCGTGACGAACACGATCCGTTTGTGTTTTAATGGTCATGGTTGCAGGGAGCTGAGCGACGCTCCGCCCCCTGCAACGAAATTATGGAGGCACAATGAATCTCATTCCCAAAACCACTGCATTTATCTTCCCTGGTCAAGGCTCGCAAGCTGTTGGCATGGGCAAAGACCTCGCCGTGCAATTCACCACTGCCAGACAGCTCTTTGATGAAGCCGATTTTATTCTCGGTTTTTCCCTCTCCCAGTTAATGTGGGATGGACCCGATACGGAACTCAATGAGACGGTTAACACGCAACCAGCTTTATTCGTCCACTCGATTGCCGCGTATCAGACGTTCTCGCATCTTTATCCCGGACTTCAAGCCTGCCACTGTTGCCGGACATTCGCTTGGCGAATTATCGGCTCTGACTGCATCTGGAGCCTTATCCTTTAGCGATGGACTCAAACTCGTCCGCATACGCGGCGAACTCATGAAACGCGCCGGTGAATTTAACCCCGGGGGCATGGCGGCGATCCTGGGCGTGGATATTCCCACGCTCGATAAAGTCTGTGCGGAAGCCAGCACGATTGATGAGATCGTTCAAGTCGCTAATGATAACTGTCCTGGGCAGGTTGTCATCTCTGGTCATAAGTCTGCACTGGAACGCGCCATGGAAGGCGCCAAAGCCGCAGGTGCAAAACGGGCAAAGGCGCTTGCGGTAAGCATTGCCGCCCACTCTCCGTTGATGGACTCGATTCAAAATGATTGGAATGCGGCTGTGGACGCGTGTACGATTGAAACACCCGCAATCCCTGTGATTGGAAATGTCCATGCAAAACCGATGCTGGCATCAGATGAATTGCGAGATGACATCAAAGCGCAGATGCAGTCGCGCGTGCGCTGGACGGAGTCCGTGCAGTTGATGCTTGGGAACGGGATCCAGACCTACGTCGAGGTGGGGAGCGGAGATGTCCTGTCCGGTTTGATCAAACGTATCGATGCATCCGCAGTTCGGTTGCCGTTGGGGAATCCAAAAGACTTTGAAGCTCTCAAATAGCAAATCTGCTATACTCGCCATATGAGTGAACTTGAAAAAAGATTCCATCAAGTAATTGGCAGCATGGCTGGTAACGAATCGCTTGCCGCGTCATTGGATGAGGATGCGGCAGGCGAACTGCTTTCATGGGGACAGGCAACTGCAAAAAATATTGTCAATGAAACGGAAGGCTTGGATGATAACGCGGCGGAAGAACACATGGCGCCGCGTCTGCGTGCATTAAGATTATTGATGCGTGCCGTAGGGCGCTGGACGGGTGAAGCCAATACACTGGATGTCGAGTCCCGCATGGCTTTGTGGAATTGGGTTGGCGAACAGGCACGTGTTTTATTTGGTGAGTCGTTTGTTTTGCCTGACATGGATGAGGTGCTGGCGCAATTACCATCCGATGCAAATACACAACAGGTTGTGATGTGGCTGAAAAATTTATTTGAGGATCGTAAGCCGAAAGGATAACTTTATGCCGCGCAAAAGCTCGCTATCAAAGTCGCAGGGCGGAATTATTGGATTGTTGGTCGTCGTTTTGCTTGCCATTTGCGGGGTCTTTTATTCTTTGACCGGGATCGATGCAGGCGGCTTATTTTCCGAATCTCCAACGCCTTCCGCGGTGGTTGCGGACACCCTGCCACCTATTATGGAAATCACGGAGACTCCATTTTCACCGGACCCATTGTCCTCAACAAATACACCCGTTGTATTAGTTGAGCCAACAGTTTCCTCTGTTGATAACAGTTGGTGGGAGGTGTATTTCACCAACCCCTTAACGGTGAATGACCCTGCGAACTGGCAGAATTCCATTGAGGGAAGGTTGATCGATCATATCAATGCCGCGCAGACCAGTATTCATATCGCCTCCTTTGAATTCGACCTGACGCCGGTTGCCGAGGCTTTGATCGCGGCGCACAATCGCGGCGTGGATGTGCGTTGGGTGACGGATGATGAGAGTGGTTTGATAGCAGATGAGGAACCCGGTCATGGTCAATTTGCGATGCTGGAGAATGCAGGCATTGGAGTCCGTTCAGATAACCGGACTGCTTTAATGCATAACAAGTTCTGGATCTTTGACAATCAGACGGTATGGACAGGTTCCACAAATATTACGGTGAACGGTATTTTCAAGCAGGATAACAATACGATCGTAATCCAATCCCCCGAATTAGCAGTGATCTATGAACGCGAATTTCAGGAAATGTGGGACGGACAGTTCGGTCCGCGCTCGCCCTCGCAGTTGGCTGACCAATCGGCGATCATCCACGGTTCTTCTGCCTACGTGATTTTTACGTCAGAGGATCATGCGATTGAAGAGGCGATCATTCCTCTGGTAAATACCGCGACCTCAAGTATCCGTTTCCTTGCATTTAGTTTTACAGATTATCCACTGGCGGCGGCGATGATCGCCCGCGCACAGACTGGCGTGAATGTGGCTGGCGTCTATGAAAAAGTAGGGAGTGATACAGATGCCGCTGAATTAAAAACCTTCTATTGCGCGCATGTTCCTGTCCGCCGCGATGGGAATCCAAGTTTTATGCATAATAAGGTCATTGTTATCGACGAGCGGTATGTGATTACGGGTTCATTGAATTTTTCGACGAATGCCGAAACAAGCAACGATGAAAATGTCCTGATTATCGAGAATCCCGATATTGCCAGGCTCTATTTGCAGGATTTTGACCGGATCTGGAATTTGGCGACCGACCCTGAACCTGATAAATTTACATGTCAATAGCTGGTGTTATTTGATCATTATCCTTCGGGGGGCGGTGTGTCCGTTGGGACTACTTCAGCGTCCAATATCCTTTGAAAGAAAGCCTGGGTTTCCTGGAGAACAATTGTGTTTAGAACGCTTAATTCATGTTTATAATTTCTTTTGCCGACAGGGGTGGCTAGAAAACGGTCGCGTTCCTTTTCCAGTCGTTGGGCATTGATGCTCATGTCGCGCCACGTTGCACCCCATTGAAAGTTTTGTGACAAGGTATTGATGACCGTAAGGAGGAAGGCCAGGATGGGTGTGGCAAGGGCGAACGTGTTGCCCAGCCACCCCACGGATTTGATCAGCTCTGAAATGGAAAGAGATGCGATCAGGGTAACCAGCGATCCCAGCAGTACGGTGAAAAAACGATATCCCTTATAGTTTTTTCTATTGGAACTTGCCTTTTTTCTGTAATAGGTGATCTGGTCTTCATACATGTTATATACATACCTGTCCATGTCCTTGATCTTGCCATCCGCCTCGTCCGGTATTTGCTGCGTATCCATTTTGTCTGCCATTTTTCCTCCTCAAAGGAATGGAAGTGAGTTCAATCGACTGTGATTATAGGCTTTTTTCAGTCAATATCAAGGTAATTTAGTGAGTTTTGTCATCTAATTTCACAGGTTTTCATGTAGTATAATGACGACATGGTAAATTTGTCTGACAATTGGATTGTCAGTGCCGCTTTATCTGCGGTTCTATGAATATATCTGGTTTGGGTTCATCCCAGCCAGATATTTTTTATTAAACGGAGCTACATGAAACTCAGCAAACTTGCCACCGAAATTGTGGAATTGCCTACGTTGGCGTTGAACGAAGAAGCGCGGCTTTTACGTGAACGCGGCGAAGCCGTCATCAACCTCGGTATTGGAGAGCCAAAGAACAAGACGCCCATCCATGCGATCCTCTCGTCAGCCGCAAGGTTGACCAGCGGCGATGTCAAGTATGTGCCGAGTGACGGAATACCCTCCTTGAAAAAGGCTGTCATCCGCTATACGGAGGAAAACTACGACAGGCTTGTCGCTCCTGAAAATGTGATTATCACGAACGGGGCAAAACAATCACTATTCAATATTATATTCAGCATCCTCAATCCGCAGGATGAAGTGATCATCCTTGCGCCTTATTGGGTCTCCTATCCAGAGATCGTTAAGATGTGTTTGGGGAAACCCGTGATCGTAACCCCGGAAGACGGTACTTTCATACCCCGCTATGAAGATATTGAAAAATCCATTACTTCATTCACCCGTGCGATCATCGTTAATAGCCCAAATAATCCATCCGGCGCCATCTATCCGGCGGAATTAATCGCAAAACTTGTAGACCTTTGCGAGCGCAAAGGTATATTCCTGATTTGCGACGATATTTATCAGAAATTGACCTTTGATGGAAATGAGGCAGTTCCAGCATACCATTTTACAAAGAAGGATATTGAAGATTCGCATGTCATCGTTGTCAATGGGGTGGCGAAGCTGTATGGCATGACGGGCTTTCGTGTGGGTTGGACGATCGCGCCTCGTCAACTTGTGCGCGTCATGACGAATGTTACTGCGCAGACAACGTCAGGCGTGTCGCCTGTCAGCCAGGCGGCGGCTGAGGGAGCGCTGACAGGTTTGCAGTCTGTGGTGGATGCGCTGCGTCTTCAGATTCAAAATAATCGGGATGTACTGTTACAAGAGTTCAAGTCGTTTACTGGAGCCAGGCTGATCGAACCCATGGGAACTTTTTATGCACTGCCTGATCTACGGGCGTTCAATTCAAGTTCAGTGGAAGTGTCTCGCTTTCTGCTTAAGAAGGCAATGGTTGTGACTGTTCCGGGAAGGGATTTTGGAATGGAAGGACACATCCGCCTCTCTTTCTCAGGGACAGTGAAAGATGTGACCGATGGCATTGCACGCATCAAGTGGGCGCTCGACCCCGCCAGCCCGAACGAGATTTACATTGGCGACAGGAAGTTGACTCGTGATTGGATGTAAGACACTCCCAGTTTGTGTCGTGTCATTTTGAGGCAAAGATGCAAACTTAACTACGGAGATAAAATTCGACCGATGCCCACAACGGGCGAAAGGAAATAACGAATGAATAACTTGTTGAACATCAAAACGCCTGCTGAATCAATTGCTCAATCTCGTAAAGCGGATTTCAATCTCTCGAACCAGGGTGTATCCAATTTGCGCCTTGCGTATTGGAATCTTACCGCAGAGACTTTGTACGAAGAGGCAGTGTTTCGCGGGGAAGGAGCCATTACAGCAGGGGGACCGCTTGTGGCATATACAGGCAGGCATACCGCCCGCTCTGCCAAAGATAAGTTTCTCGTCCGCCATACGGATTCGGAAAATAACGTCTGGTGGGGGGTACATAACCGTCCGTTTGATATCGAAAAATTTGATTCTTTATATGCGCGTATGTTGGGCTATCTGCAAGACCGGGATGTCTTTGTGCAGGATGTATATGCAGGCGCGGATGAACAGTACCGCCTGCCGGTCCGTTTTGTTACGGAGCGGGCATGGCACAGCATGTTTGTGCGTAACATGTTCATCCTGCCGCAGTCATTGGATGAGTACAAACGCTTTGTCCCTGAGTTTACGATCATTGGGGCGCCGGGCTTTAAAGCCATACCAACGGTTGATAACACAAACAGCGAGACCTTCATCATTTTGAATTTTGAGAAAAAACTCGCAATCGTTGGAAATACCGAATACGCGGGTGAATTGAAAAAATCTGTTTTTACGTTGTTGAATTATCTACTTCCACTTGAGGGGGTATTATCGATGCACTGTTCCGCGAATGTAAGCCCGAATGATGAAAACGATGTCGCATTGTTCTTTGGGTTGAGCGGTACCGGCAAGACGACCCTGTCTGCTGACCCCGCGCGGCGGCTTATTGGAGACGACGAACACGGCTGGAGCGATAGTGGCGTGTTCAACTTTGAAGGTGGGTGTTATGCCAAGGTGATCGGCTTATCTGAGTTTGCTGAGCCGGAAATCTACGGGACAACAAAAAGATTTGGCACGATCCTCGAGAACGTTCCCTATGATCCCATTACGCGTATGATCGACCTGAACGACGACTCGATTACCGAGAATACGCGCGCCTCTTATCCTTTGGAGTTTATTGCAAATGCCGTTCCTGAGAAGAAAGCCGGACATCCAAAAAATGTTATTCTGTTGACGTGCGACGCGAACGGGGTCCTGCCGCCGGTTGCGCGGTTAACTCCGAATCAGGCATTGTATCAATTTATTTCGGGGTATACGTCAAAGGTTGGCGGGACAGAAGTCGGTTTGGGAAAAGAGCCGGAGATCACGTTCTCCGCTTGTTTTGGGGCGCCGTTCATGGTTCACCATCCCTACAAGTATGCTGAATTACTGCGTCATAAGATCGAACATTATGGGGTCAAATGTTGGCTGGTAAACACGGGCTGGGTGGGCGGTCCGTATGGTGTAGGGAAACGTATTTCGATCAAATATACCCGCGCCTTGTTGACTGCTGTCTTGAATGGCAGCCTGGATACGGTGAAATATAAACAGGATGCTTTGTTTGGGTTTGATGTGCCGATAACTTGCCCCAATGTGCCTGATGAAGTGCTTGATCCTTCTTCTTCATGGAGCGACAAAAAGGAATATGACCGCCGTATCCAGGACCTGGCAATGCGATTCAAACAAAATTTTGCAAAGTTTGAAGAAGGTACACCGAAGGAAATTATTGAAGCAGGTCCAAACGTGTAATGTTCATCCGAGACCGACGGAGCGGGGGGCTGTTTCTGCGTCAGGGAGGATGGTCTTTATTGGCAGAGCCAATCCAAATCCCCGGTGTGCCAGAGTTGGAATTGTAGTACCCCGCTTTCGTTTTTGATCTCACACATGGATCTTCCCCATTCTTCAAGTTGGGCATCTACTTTTGCCATAGTGTTTGATCTGCGCTTTCCATAACGCTGGATTTTCCCGCTTCGATCTTTCCCAAGACCTGCTCTAATTCGTCGATCTTTTTTCTGAGGGCAATATTCTCTTTTTTCAATGGGCTTTCTTCGGGTTGTGTAGTCTCGGTCATATTGCATGCTCCAGGCAATGCGTTTATTTCAATCCCAACTCGCTTCTTGAGATCACCAGCCGTTGTATCTCGCTTGTGCCCTCGTAGATTTCTGTGATCTTGGCATCACGGAAATAACGCTCGACCGGCAGCTCCTTGCTATATCCCATGCCGCCGTGGATTTGCACCGCCTGGTGCGTTACGTACATCGCCATCTCAGAGGCGAATAATTTTGCCATGGATGCTTCCAGGGAATAACGTTCACCCGTCTCTTTGGATTTCGTTTTAGCCAGCGCCGCGTTATAGATCAATAAGCGGGATGCTTCAATGCGAGTCTTCATATCTGCGATCTTGAATCCGGTCCCTTGAAAACTTCCGATGGGTTGACCAAACGCCTCTCTCTCGACCGCGTACTGGCGCGCTGCTTCGTAAGCCGCTTCCGCGATCCCAAGCGCCTGTGTCGCAATCCCAATGCGACCGGCATCCAGCACGGTCATTGCGATCTTGAAACCTTCACCTTCCTTGCCTAAAAGATTTTCCGCAGGCACGCGGCAATCTTCGAAGATCAACTCACTCGTTGCGGATGCGCGGATTCCAAGTTTCGGCTCCTTCTTACCACGCGTGAGTCCAGGTGTGTTGCCTTCCACCAGAAACGCGCTGACGCCTTTTTGCTTTTTATCAGGGTTGGTCATCATAAAAACGACAAAATAATCAGCGACCGGTCCGCTTGTGACCCAGGATTTGCGTCCGTTCAAGAGGTACGAGTCGCCGTCGCGTATTGCGCGCGATGTCATTGTCCCTGCGTCCGAGCCGGATTGTGGTTCAGTCAACGAATAAGCGCCGATGGCTTTCCCGGACGCAATCGGCGTGATGAATTTCTTCTTTTGCTCTTCAGTTCCGAATTTCAGTATGCCGTGACAATACAACGAGTTATTCACAGACATAATGACGCCATGCGACGCGTCCGCTTTGCAGATTTCTTCAAGGGCAAGCACGTAGGCGAGGGCGTCCATCCCTGCACCGCCATATTCCTCAGGCACCTCTATGCCCATAAATCCCATTCCGCCCATCTTTTTGATGGTTGCCATTGGGAACTCACCGCTTTCATCAAAGTCTGCCGCGATGGGGGCGATCTCGTTTTGGGCGAAATCGCGGGCGGCATCACGTATCATTTTGTGTTCATCGCTCAAGGGGAAAAGTGCAAGTTCGGACATGGTTCCTCCGGTTTTGATCTGCTGCGATTATAACCCTTCCATCCCCTCTGATAAAATATCCGTATTCACAACGAAACAAAGGATGACATGAAAATCGTTCCATCAACAGAAGAGCGGGTTTGGGCGGTGTTATCGCATCTCTCTGCGCTGGCATTCGGTATGGGACTTCTCCTGCCGGTTATAGGCTGGTCTGAGCAGAGACGGAAATCGAATTACGTTTCGTTTCAATGTTTGCAGGCATTGGGGTATCAGTCATTGGGGTATACCGTTTGGGTTTTGTTTTCCGGGATAGCAGCGATTATCTTTGTCATCATAATGTTGCCGACAATCAACGCTGCTAGGGAACTAAATACAGTGGAAATTTGGGTAAGTGTTTATGTGCTACTTATTTTTGGTTTGTTTGGCGGTTATTTTCTTCTTCCGATTATTGCGACTGTTTCATGTGCGTTGGGAAAAGATTTTCGTTATCCATTCATGGGTAACCGGCTTGAGCGCTATTTGGGATATGATCCAATCAAACTGCTGATAGAACAAGCATGGCTGATCGAAGATCATGAAGATCGCTGGGTCGCGGCGATGGGGCATTTCAGCGTCATCATCGCTACTGTGGGGAATGCTTGTCCCGCTCACGGCGTGGATATTACAAGGCAAACGCAGTCATTTCCTGAAGTTTCAATCTGCGCAAACGTTGGTTTATCAGTCTGGGACGCTGTTACTGTATTTTGGGTCTGGGTTTGTTTATCTAGCCGGATTTATGGTTTTACTGATTGTTATGAGCTTGAATAGGAATGCAGATATCAACTCATCCATGGGAATTGTATTGGTCATTTTTGCAATTTCCATGTTGATCACTTTGGGTGTCGTCTTGATCGTGCCTTTGCTGCATATTTTGGGACAGTGGGCTGGTTATCGCGTGCTTAAAGGCGATGACTATCGTTATCCACTGGTGGGGAAGTTGGTTGAAAGGTGGATGGCGAGGAGTGTCAAGAAACCCATATGAAGATTTTGATTGCAACGGATATGGAAGGAATTACAGGTGTGACCACTTGGGATCAAGTCACGCCGGGACATGTGGAGTATGCGCGTTTTCGCAAACTGATGACGCAGGATGTAAACGCAGCGGTTCGCGGGGCAGCGGAAGCAGGCGCAGACGAGATTATCGTTGCGGATGGACACTGGGATGGCTCGAATATTCTAATGGAGGAACTTGATCCGCGTACGCGACTGAATTCCGGCTCGCCCTCTCCGCTTTCGATGATGCAGGGGATTGATGAAAGTGTGGATGGTGTTTTCTTTATTGGGTATCATGCGCGCAATGGGACGCCGAACGCGGTTCTCGATCATACATGGTCGTCAAAAACAGTTGCGAATGTTTGGTTGAACGATATATTGACAGGGGAATATGGTTTGAACGCGGCAGTGGCAGGTCACTTTGGTGTGCCAGTTATTATGGCATCTGGTGATCAAACCGCTTGCGCACAAATTGTTGAATTGCTTGGAGATGTGGAAACGGCTGTGGTGAAACAGGCAACCGGGCGTTTTGCCGCAGAGTGTTTGCCTCCCCAGGTTTCGCAGGAGCTGATCTTTATGTCGGCGACGCGCGCGGTGGAGCGTTTGATAGATGGTGATGTGCCGCATCCGTTCGTGTTGGATACACCTGTTCGAGTGACGGTTGAGTTCTTTACTTCGGATATGGCGGATCGGGCGACGCGGATTCCCTTTGCACAACGCGATGGAACGCGAGTGTCTTTGTCCGCGCAGGAGATGGTGTCCGCGTATAACGGTTTCCGCGCCATGGTGATGCTGGCAATGGGTTGAGGGGAGAAGAGGCGTTTTGAGCAGAATCAACCTCCGGTCAGGCGCGAAGCGGGAATTCATCCCAAAATTCATTTTCTCAAACGATTGACATCACGGATTAACGCGTTACAATTTTCCTAATTCTAAAAAGGAGAGTTCAATATTCTAACAACTCGCACGAGTGAATGAAGAAATACTTGTGCCCTTTATCTAAATTACGCCACGAATGAAATCTGGCTTCCGCCGCCCTCCAACTAAGACTTGGTGAGGCGGCGGGACTGCTTAACGTTATGCAGTCAACACAGTGGTTAAGAGCTGTTGTTTTGACTGTTTTTGATTCTTTCGTGATTGAGACTTCGGAAGTCTTCCTTGCAGACTCTCCTTCGAGAAGGTTTCAAAAAAGACTTCCGAAGTCTATGAATATTCTGGGCGAAATGCCTTCACAGGCGAAGCAGTCCTGTGGACCAAAAAGAAAGGAAAGAATGACCGGACAATTTATCTCCTACCTAAACCCGAAATGCGATTCAGGCGTGTTCGAAGAGAAAGGCGGTTGTGGCGTATTTGCCCGCGAACCGATCAGGAAAGGCGAGTTAATCTGCTTGTGGGGAGGGCGTATTGTGGCTGAGAATGAACTCGATCCCAATATGACTCACTTCACACAGCGCATCCTTCAGATCGAAGAGGGTTTATACCTTGAAGCCCCTGAACCCTTGGAGCCCAGCGATTGCTTTAACCATTCCTGCGAACCGAACGTCGGCTTTTCAGGGCAGATCGGTCTGGTTGCCATGCGCGACATCCATGCAGGTGAAGAACTTACATTTGATTATGCCATGTGCGATGGCACATCCTATGATGAGTTTACCTGCTATTGCGGCAGTGAGAATTGCCGCCGCAGCGTCAAAGGTACCGACTGGGCGCGCCCCGAATTATGGGAGAAGTATGAAGGCTATTTCATGCCGTATCTTGCAAGACGCATTGAAAAGCTCAAAGCCAAAACGCATGTAGCGGCGTAAATTAAAACGGATTGCACGGTAAAATTGTGCAATCCGTTTTATGTTCAGCCATTAATGATATAGTGCGTTGCACCCTTAAAATTATGCCCACATCATTTGCGTTCCGAATCTTTATTGTTGCCCTCATTCTTCGCTTGATTCCCGTGCTGCTTGCGCGTGGGTCTGGGTATCGGACTCGATGATATGTTTCAATACGACATGCTGGCACGCAGTCTCTCAGCCGGACATGGATTCCGCTGGTATGCACAAGCGGACTTAAATCAACTCGCCTCTTTTGTGGATGCTTCGACCTCGCTCAGCACAAGCTTCGACCTGACCAGCGTTAAGGACTATGATCCCATCCTTGGCATTTCCACTTCGTTTCGGGCGCCGCTCTACCCAGCCTTTCTTGCCATCGTCTATTTTTTCAGCGGGACAGGTTTCTCTCGTTTCTTCGCCGCGCGTTTGACGCAAGCCATTTTTCTGGGCGCGCCACTTGCTCCCTTGACCTATTTGGTAGCGAAACGATTGTTCCCGGTTCCTCAGGAAGGGGAACGGTTGAGAGTTAGAAGAGAACAAGTTGCGCGTCTTTCTGCCTGGGTCGTTGCCGCATATCCCATACTTCTTGTTTATCCTCTTGGTCTTGGAACGGAAAATCCATTTTTTGTTCTCCTGCTTGTCTCTTGCCTCTTTCTTCTTTCCACGATTGAGAAGCCGATCACTTTCTACTTTCTACTCTCCGGACTCTTCCTCGGTCTTACTGCACTGACACGCTCTGTCATTCTTCCTTTTGTGGGTCTGGCTGTTCTTTGGATATGGTTTTCCCTCCAACAAAAACGCGGCGCCATGATTGTGGCTCTTGCTTTTGCTTTAACGATTGCCCCCTGGATCATCCGTAACTCGCTTCTTCATCACAAATTGACAGGTATCGAGACATCAATGGGCTACAACTTGTATCTTGGCTACCATCCCAATGGTAACGGCTCATTTGTATTCGGTCCCTCGCTTGATCTGTTGACCATTCTCGATGATGCACAGCGTGACAAAATCGGCACACAAAAAGCGATTGAATTTATCGAAGCACAGCCTGAGAGATTTATTCCTCTCGCTGTCAATCGTCTGGGATTTTTCTTTGGCCTTGAAAAGCGTGTTCTGATGTATTTTTATGGGAACGATCTTCTTGGGATATATCCCGTTTCCACTTCTTTTGACGATCTCTGCAATTTTGCTATTGCCCTTTATATTCATTTCCACCTTTGCCGCTTTGGGATTATCGTTTCTACGCTGGAGACCTGAACATATCCTGCTCTCTCTTTTGCTGATCGGATATATTGCGCCACATGTGTTTATCCTCTCGGAAGACCGTTTCCACCTTGCACTTGGTACCTTATATTGCCATCCTCGCATCACAGGTTTGGGTCAATGGGTTGGCTCCCCTGCGTGTGCATTGGTTTGAATCAAACATGGGCAAGGTTGTTGTGGTTTTTGCCATTTGTGCGGTATTGCTTCTGTCAGTGAATTGGGGACTTGAACTCCATCGCGATGCGGATAAAATATTGCAATTGCTTGGACCCACTGGAAACCAATCCTATTTCCCATACTGAGTAAGGGCGACCCTTCCTGATCGTTCAAGCACCAGCCTTTTCAGGCGGGTCGCCCCTACAGATAACTGGATATTGATACTATGAATTTTCTCCTCGGCGAAAAACTAAAATTTGACGGGAAGATCGTTACCATCACCATTGTGTCCACTTTGTTGTTGATGATGGATTATTATCACCATTTTACTGCCCACAAATATTGGGATCGTGTCATCCTATATCTTGTTATCCCTCTTATGGTTATTATTTTCTTTTTTCGGGAAAATCCCAAAGAATATGGTTTCTCTCTTGGGGATTGGAAGGCCGGCTTAATCATTACAGCCATTGGCATTCTGTTTATGGCGCCGATCATTTGGTATCTCGGTAGCGGTGACGCGTCCATGCAGGAGTATTACAAACCATATACAAAAGGACTTCCATGGACAACCTTTCTTGACTTAATCGGCTGGGAATTCCTCTTCCGTGGCTTGATTTTGTTCGGCTATGCCCGCAAATTTGGACCTGAATCGTTGTGGCTGCAAGCTGTCCCGTTTGCGTTGATGCACAATGGCAAACCTGAGTTGGAAACTCTCTCTACCATCTTTGGAGGCTTTGCTTTCGGTTGGGTGGCATACAGAACGAAATCGTTTATCTGGCCCTTCCTGATCCATTGGTTTATCGCGACGTTTATTATTATTGTCGCGGCGGGATCGATCTAGTAGCGGATAAGGATGCTGTATGACAAACTTTACTCTTCGTCCCGCCTCTGATGCGGATTTTCCCGTCCATCAAAAAATTAATCCATTTAACCGGGATCAACCCGATGGGTCTGGATTGGAAGCGTTTTATCGTGGCGGTCAACGAACAGGATGAAATGATCGGCTGTGGTCAGTTGAAGCCTCACGGGACAGATATCCTTGAACTGGCTTCCCTTGCTGTTTTTCCAGAATATTGCGGAAAGGGTGTTGCACGAGCCATCATCAAATATCTTTTGCAAAATAGTCGGCGTCCTTTGTATCTGATGTGTGAGTCGTCACTTGGACGATTGTATGAAAAATTCGGTTTTCACGGAATTTCCTATGAAGAGATGCCGCGCTATTTTCAACGGATGAGCAAGCTGGCAGGTTTGGTGACGACCCTTGCCCAAAGAGAAGAACGCTTGCTGATCATGAAGTTGCAGTAAAATAATATCAATGCAAACCATCAAATCTGTTCTCTATATGGCTTCGGGAATTTTGTTCGGCTTGTTCATTGCGGCTTTGATCTGGGTCGTGGCGCGTAACCCGAGTGGGGAGGCGGTTACGTTACGCCCAGCGCCAACGGATAAGCCCATTGTTGTTCACATCACCGGGGCAGTGCCGCGCCCGGGAGTATATGCGCTTCCGCAGGGCGCTCGTGTGCAGGATGCGATTTCTGCCGCGGGTGGCTTTCTCGCTGAAGCAGATACAGAAACCATTAATCTTGCGCGCGAACTTGAAGACGGCGAAAGACTTGAAATTACCTATATCGAGGGAGCCTCGCCGGTTATCCCGACACCCGGCCTGGAGAATGAGCCTCCGACATCGAGTTCGGAATTGATCGATATTAATACGGCTTCGCAGGCCGAGCTTGAGTCTCTGCCTGGTATTGGACCGACAACAGCCAAGAAGATCATGGACTATCGGGATGCGAATGGTCCTTTTGTGAGTATTGAGGATATTGTCAATGTGTCCGGCATCGGTCCTGTCACATTTGAGCGCATCAAGGATCTGATCACAGTTGGTGAATAGATCCTCAATTAATCATTTCTATAACAATCGAACCATCTTTAAATACTCTTATCAACAACCTGACCTATTGATAAGTCAGGTTGTTTTTTCTATTCCTTTCGTCCATCCCAGGTGGACCATTTGCGTCCGCCATCTTTTGCGAGCAATTCATCTGCCTCTGCCGGACCCCATGAACCGGATGGATAAGATGCAAGGGGCTGTTTATTTGAAGGGTCTTCCCAGGCTTGGATGATGGGATCGATCAATCCCCACGCGGTTTCGACTTCGTCCGCACGAGTGAAGAGAGATGCGTCTCCTGTGATCGTATCCAGAAGAAGACGTTCGTAGGCCTCCGGAAGGGCGGTCGTTCCGAAGGAATCTGCATAATGAAATTCCATGTCTACGGAACGCATCTGGGAAACAGTATCCGGCACTTTGGCTTCAAAACGCCAGTGCACACCTTCATCGGGCTGTAGATATAGAACGAGCATATTGGGTGTCAGCCTGCCGTCTTTAGTTGGGAAGAGCAAATGCGGCGGTTCCTTGAATTCAATCGTGATCTGCGAGAGTTTCTCTTTCAAACGTTTGCCCGAACGCAGATAGAATGGGACACCCTGCCAGCGCCAATTATCAATTTGCAGGCGGATCGCTGCATAGGTGGGGGTGGTGGATGTCTCATCCACACCTTCTTCTGCGCGGTAGTCATCATATTGAGCGCGTACCGTTCTGCGCACAACTTCTTCCTCTTTCATTGGGCGAATGGAACTGAGCACCTTGACTTTTTCATTCCGTAAAGCGGTAGCTTCAAAAGAAGCAGGCGGTTCCATTGCCACAAGGCTGGTGAGTTGTAATAGATGGTTTTGGAACATATCCCGCACCACACCGATGCCATCATAGAAGCGGGCGCGATGCTCCACCCCAACTTCCTCCGCAACTGTGATCTCCACATGGTCGATGTAGTTTCGATTCCATAAAGGCTCAAAGATCGTGTTGGCAAAACGCGTAACCAAAATGTTTTGAACGGTTTCCTTGCCAAGATAATGATCGATGCGATAGATTTGGTTCTCACTCAACGTTTTATGGATTTGTTCATTTAAACGATGGGCAGATGCCAGGTCGGTACCGAATGGTTTTTCGATGACCACCCGCCGCCAGCCGTCATATTCTGTCAATTGGTCTGTAGCGCCGAGCAGGTCAATGATATTTGGGAAAACACCGGGAGGTGTTGCCATGTAATAAATTCGATTGCCCGAGCTGATCTCCCATGTTTTCAGAAAGCTGCCGAGTTTTTTGAAATCATCGAGATGGGTATAGTGACCTTGCAGATAGACAAGGTTCGATGCAAAAGTTTCCCAATTTTCATCGGTGAATTCAAAGGATGCAAATTGTTTCATCCCTTCGGTGAGATGCCCCCGAAATTGATCGTTTGAAAAAGCTGTGCCGCCAAAACCAACAATGCGGAATTGTTTTGGCATACGCCCTTTACGATATAAGTTAAAAAGCGACGGCACAAGTTTACGTTGTGTCAGGTCGCCTGATGCGCCAAAAATAACGATGGAAACCGGTAAGCCATTATTCATAAGTATCACCCGTCATTGCGAGCGAAGCAACATCGTGCTAACGCACTCCTCGCAATGACATAAATAATCTATTCCGCTTTCTTGATGGCATGTCCGCCAAATTGATTACGCAAGGCAGCCAGCATTCGGGCGGTGTAATTTTCTTCATCCCGGCTGGCGAAACGCATTTGCAACGCCAGCGTAATGATGGGCGCGGGAATATCCAGGTCAATGGCTTCAAATACAGTCCATCTGCCTTCCCCTGAATCAGCCACCCAGGGCTTGATGTTCTCAAGTTCCGTGTCTTCGTCCAGTGCATTGGCGGCAAGATCCAATAGCCAGGAACGCACCACACTCCCATATTGCCAGACATGTGAGATCTGTGCCAGGTCAAGCTCGAACTCTTCTTTGGCTTTCAAGATGCTGAACCCTTCTGCAAAAGCCTGCATCATACCGTATTCAATTCCGTTGTGAATCATTTTGACAAAATGTCCTGCACCGTGCGGACCGACTCGTCCCCAGCCTTTGTCCACGCCCGGGGCGAGAGTCTCGAAAATGGGACGCATCTTTTCCACGACTTCGGGCTTGCCTCCGATCATCATGCTGTATCCTTCGCTGATGCCCCAGATGCCGCCGCTGGTGCCGCAGTCTACAAAATCAATAGCCTTGGGTTCGAGCATCGCGGCATGGCGGACAGAGTCCTTGTAATTGGAATTGCCGCCATCAATGACGATATCGCCCTTACTCAGCAAGCTGGATAACTTGTCGATCGTATCGTCTGTTGTTTTGCCAGCGGGTACCATCACCCAAACGATGCGTGGCGAATTGAGTTTACTCACGGCTTCTTCCAGCGAATGTGCGCCTTCAGCGCCGTTACTAACAGCCTCATCGACTGTTGCGGCGGTACGTGCAAAGCCAACCACGCGATGTCCGCCGCGCACGAGGCGCGTTGCCATGTTCATTCCCATCTTGCCTAAACCGATCATTGCTAATTCCATAATGTTCTCCTTTGATTTCTGTCATTGCGAGGAGCGTTCGTTGCGACGATATGGTACTCTTTAGAGTAAGCAATCTCCTATTCGATGAGGAGATTGCTTCGGGCGAAAAACCATTGCCCTCGCAATGACAGGTTATTTATCCTCCACAGTATTTTATTTTCAATTTCTTCGGCAGTTTATCTGCTGCGGCTTCATCCACCAGCCAGATCAGTTTTCCGTCTTTGGGTTCGATCCTTTGGGCAGGATATAAGCTTGGATTATATCTGTCACTTAACACTTCTGCCAAAGTATTTGCCTTCTTTTCTCCCGTTGCCATGAAAGCGACAATATGTGCTTGATTGAAGACCAGTTGTGTCAATGTAACCCGGTTGGCGGGACGGTCTTGATAATGTGCGGTAACGGGAAGCGTGGGCGCCGTCACATCCACGGGTGAGCCGGGGAACATGGATGCAGTGTGTCCATCTTCCCCCATGCCGAGATAGACGAGGTCAAGGCGTGGAAATTCGAGCTGGGGAGACGAGAATTCTTTCAAAGTGAGGGAATAGTCTCTCGCAGCCTCAGCAGGTTCGAGTTCCCCTTTGATGCGGTGGATGTTCGAGTCAGGTATCGGAACATGTCTCAGGAACAAACTCGCGCGCCTGTCCATAACTGCTTCCGGGATCATCCGGTGGGACGCATCGTTCGTCGCCCCAGAAGATGTGGATATTGCTCCAATCCACTTTATCTTTGTACTCGGCTGCCAGAAGTTGAAAGAGGCGGTTGGGTGTACTGCCTCCGTTGAGTGCGACGAGGAAGCGACCGCGCTCAGCGATGGATTGTATTGCCTGCTCAACGAAAAGAGTTGCCGCCTCGCGGCTTAAGCTTTCCAAATCTTTGAAGATGCGAATCTCAGGTTTCATGATCGTTTTTGAAATAAGAACCATGCTGAGGGTCTTTCCCGTTTGTCGAAACCATCGCGGCGCGAGATGAGAGTGAGTTGGGATGAGATAAGGCTTATATCTGCCTCAGCAAGCCCGGGTCCTGTGTGAAGCGGATCGGTGTTGAAGAATCCGTACATGAGCCAGAAGCCGTTTGGGGCGAGGATCTGATCCAGCTGAGCAAGATATTTTATCTGTCCATCTTTGGGAATACTGTGAAAACAACCGATGTCGAGCGCAAGGTCAAAAACACCATTGATCCCCTCCAACCTTGTAGCGTCATTGATGGATAGCTCTGCTTGAACGCCATTCTGCTTGACTTTTTGTTTTGCCATTTTTATGGCGCGCGGGGCAAAGTCTACACCGGTAACCTGCCAGCCCGCCTTTGCCAGCGTGATTACGTTGGTGCCGGTACCGCAACCAATATCGATGGCGCGACCTGGTTTATTGTTTTGAATGAATTCGATTAGTTCAGGCGGACTGATGCCCGTATCCCATGGCGGTTGAGCGAAATACCAATATTGAAAAATAAGGCGGCGGAATAGGTTTTGCACATGCGAGGATGTGGGTCAGTTTTGAAATGTCATTTCCAAAAGGCGATGGTTGTCACTTTGACAATTCAATTGAGTTCTTTTACAATCACGCAACTTGTTTTATATCCCAACTGAATAGGAAGGGCTTTTTCATGAAAGAGTATACCACCGAGTTTCTTCGCAACGTTGCGCTGGTCTCGCATGGCGGCGCGGGTAAAACAATGTTGGCGGAGGCATTTCTGCACGCGACGGGGGCCACCACACGTCTTGGAAAAGTTGAGGACGGAACGTCGGTTTCGGATTATGATGAGGAGGAAAATCGCCGAAAAATTTCCATTTATTCAAGTGTCATTCCCATTGAGCATCGCGATCATAAGATAAACGTCATTGACGCGCCAGGCTACACCGATTTTGTGGGCGAGACGATCTCTGCCTTGAGTGTGGCTGACGGCGCGATCATTTTAGTGGACGCGGTTTCGGGCATCGAGGTGGGGACAGAACTTGCCTGGCGTTACGCAGATGAGTTCAACCTGCCGCGCTTTTTCGTGATCAATAAGATGGATCGTGAAAATGCCGATTTTGAAAAAACATTTGCCGCAATCGAGGAGTTTGTTCACGGCACATGGCAAGCGCGTCGTGAAGGTTCATATCCCCATTGGCGAAAAGCAGGATTTCAAAGGTGTGGTGGATGTCATTGGCATGAAAGCCTATATGGGCGATGGCAATACGACTGCAGAGATCCCCGCCGAATTGAAGGAAGCGGCGAAAGCGGCACATTTTGAGATGGTGGAAGATGCGGCAGAAGGGGAAGACGAGTTGATGGAGAAATATCTCGAGAACGGCTCTCTTACAGACGAAGAAATGGTGCGTGGACTCGAGGATGTTGTCTACGCTGGAGAATTTGTGCCAGTGTTCTGTGCGGCAGGCGCACGCGAGATCGGTATCATCGCCTTGCTCAATGACATTATTGATCTTATTCCCTCTCCGTTGGATGGTCCCAACCGTATGGCACAGGGCAAGGATGGGGAGGAAGAATTAAAGCCTGCAGATAATGCTCCTCTGGCGGCGTATGTCTGGAAAACGACAGCCGATCCGTTTGTTGGCAGAGTATCTTATTTCCGTATATTGTCTGGAACTGTCCAAGCCGATATGCACGTTTGGAATCAAACCAAAAGTGCAGATGAGCGTATGTCTGGTTTACACTTCCAGCGCGGCAAGGAACAGATCGCCACAAAGGTTGTTCATGCGGGCGATATTGCTTCTGTGTCCAAATTGAACGTCACTGCAACAGGCGATACGTTCTGCGATAAGGGACATCCACTAATGTTTATTCCGCCGAAATTCCCTGCCGCATTGTATCGTGTCGCGATCACACCCAAGACCCAAGCGGATGCAGCGAAAATCTCGGTAACCCTGACCAAGCTATGTGAAGAGGATATGACACTCACCTGGTATAACGACCACATTACCCATGAGACGGTTTTGCAGGGCATGGGCGACCAGCATATCGATGTCGCCATCCATCGCGCACAGACCAAGTTCCAGGTGGGGCTGGACTCACATGAACCGAAAGTTCCCTATCGTGAAGGGATCACCCGGAAGGCTTCCGCACAGTATCGCCATAAAAAACAATCGGGCGGCGCGGGTCAATTTGGAGAAGTCCATCTCCGTATCGAACCCTACCATGAAGGCGATTTTGAATTTACCGATGAACTCGTGGGCATGAACTTGTCCAAATCCTATTTGCCGCCGATTGAAAAGGGCATCAAAGCGACGATGGAACGCGGCGCGTTCGCCGGTTACCCGATGAGCAATGTGAAGGTCATTGTCTATGACGGCAAGGAACACGAAGTGGATTCCAAGCCGGTCGCGTTCGAAATTGCGGGACGCGAAGCGTTCAAGTTGGCGGTTCAGGAAGCGGGTCCGGTGTTGTTCGAGCCGATCATGAATGTGCGTGTGACCATCCCTGATGCGAACATGGGCGATGTGATGAGCGATCTCAATACCCGTCGTGGTCGCGTACAGGGCACAGACTCTGAGCGCGGTAACACTGTCATTGTGGCGCACGTGCCGATGGCTGAGATGACACGCTACACCACCCAGACTCCGCTCGATCACGGGCGGACGCGGCTACTTCACGATGGAGTTCGATCACTACGACGTTGTACCGACACATATTGCCGGGCAGATCATCGACGCGCATAAGAAAGAAGTGGAAGGGAAGGAAGAGTAAAGAGAAGGTTACACAGTTGCAGAAGTAGACAGGTACACAGGTTGGAAGACTTGTGTACCTGTTTTCATGTCTACGGTTTCTACGGGTACAATAATCCTATGCCCACCATTCGTGTCTCAAGCGTCATCAGTTATTACACAGATAAGCAAACTCATTTTGAGGTCTCCGGCACTACCGCATTGGAAGCCGTGCAGAATGCGGTTGAAAAATATCCCTGCGTCAAATTTCATGTGTTTGACAGTGAAGGAAAATTGCGCAGGCATTTCAATTTGTTCGTGAATGATGTGAATGTGAAGGAACTTGAATGGGAATGAAACATCAGTTGGTGAGAACGATGTTGTGCGAATTCTCATGGCGGCAGCGGGCGGATGAATAGGTCAGACATATTATCCTTGACAATTTAGGTAAGAACAGTAAAATACCCGTCATCTTATGAACATGCTTACTATCTAACTATTGCTTGTGTATACGGCGGGGCTCGTAGCCACCGCCTGAGACTTCCCTCCGCAGTCAACGGAATTCCCCTTTAGGGGACAGGTCAGACGGTTGGACGACCCCCGCGTGCAAATTTTGCACTGTGTGGCGATTGTTCGCCGTCTTTTTGTTTACCCGCTGACTGCTATTTATTTAACTTAACAAGGCTATTATGACATTACTGGACTACCGATTAACTCAAACAAATACGATCCCGCTGGATGGACCTGCCGCTCACGTTGGAAACACGCCTCTTCTCCCGCTTCGCCGCGTGATCCTTCGACACGCTCAGGCGACGCCTCGAACCTGTCTCCGCGTATACAAGTCTTTGCCAAAGCTGAATGGTTCAACCCGGGCGGCTCCGTCAAGGACAGACCCGCGCTGAACATTATCCGCACCGCGCTTGCAAATGGCGATCTCGGAAACGGCAAACGCCTGCTTGACTCAACCTCTGGCAACATGGGAATCTCCTACGCTACATTTGGCGCGGCATTGGGCATTCCCGTAACGTTGACCATTCCCTGCCAGCGCCAGCCCCGAGCGCATGACCATCCTGCGAGCTTTGGGCGCTGAGTTAATTTTGACAGACCCCACCGAAGGCTCAGATGGCGCCATCCTTGAGGCTCGCAAACTTGCGGCAGAAAAACCAGACTTGTACTGGTATGCAAATCAATATAACAATCCCGCCAACTGGCAGGCGCATTATCAATCAACGGGACCTGAAATCCTTGCACAGACGAATGGCAACGTCACGCATTTTGTTGCGGGTCTTGGTACCTCCGGCACACTGATGGGGACGGGACGTTATCTGCGTGACAACTTGCCAAATGTAAAAATCATTGCCTTCCAACCTGATGAATCGTTCCATGGACTTGAGGGACTCAAGCACATGCCGACCGCCATCAAGCCTGGAATTTATGATGAGTCACTTTGCCGATGAAACGCTTGGAATCAGAACCGAAGACGCGCACGAAATGGTTTTGCGTCTGGCGCATGAAGAAGGTCTGTTCGTGGGTATTTCCTCAGGTGCTGCGGCGGTTGCGGCTTTACGTGTAGCCAGTCAGCTTGACGATGGTGTGGTTGTTACACTTTTCCCGGATGCCGGTTATAAATATTTGAGTGACAAATCCCTGTGGGAACCTACACCTCGCGCTCCCGAAAAATCATCGGGACTTCGTGAGCGGAGTGCTAACGCAGTCGAAGCGGGTATAAAGTAAATATGTTGAATATTTCTAATGAACTTAATTGAACAAATCAATGCGCATTTGGAAGAAGCATATCCGGAAGAAGGCGCCGGTTTTTTGATCGGTGACGATGGCGAGGTGAAAGAAATCTCGCTTTGCCGAATGCGCGTGAAGAGGAAGCGCGGCACAATCGCTTTTTGATCACGCCCGAAGAGTATCTCAAAGCCGAATTAAAAGCGGACAGCCTCGGGCTGAGTCTGATCGGTGTCTTCCATTCGCATCCCGATTGCCCGAACGTCCCCTCCGAATATGACCGTGAATGGGCACAACCATTCTTCTCCTATATCATCTCACGTGTGGATGAAGGCAAAGTTGTCAGTCACCGCTCGTGGAGATTGGTCGAAGACCGCTCGAAGTACGATGAGGAAGAAATTAAAATCGCGTAAATTTATGGAGTCGGGCAGCTTGCTCCCGAATTACGCCAGCAAGCTGGCTGACTCCAAAAGGATAAAAATATGACACCGCAAACCTTACAAAAAGTGGATCACTCTGCCCTCAAGGCAAATCAATTATTTATCATTGGCTTCAACATATTGGCATTTATTTTGAACCTGCCTATTCTTGCGGCATTCGTCGCGTTGGTCATGGGACTCGGCTCCGCGTTCAAAGTTCCGGGATTTGGCTTTATCTATAAATCCATTCTCAAGCCACAAGGTTGGATGAAACCCGATGTGCTGGACGATAATCCTGAGCCGCATCGCTTTTCACAGATCCTTGGCTTTGTATTCATGACAGCCGGATCGGTTGCCTTGTTCCTTGGCTCGACCGTTCTTGGCTGGGCGCTGGTCTGGCTTGTGGTAGCTCTCGCATCCCTGAATGCATTTGGCGGGTTTTGCGTAGGTTGTGCCATGTACTACTGGCTGGCTCGTTTGAATGTGCCTGGCTTTGGTAAACAAGCTCCCGAAGGGACATTCCCTGGCATGAAGCCAAAAGCGGGAGCCAAAGCATGAGTTCGGATATTCTTATTGCGTTTTGGCTGACAATCGGTATTATTGCCGTAGGATTGTTTGTATATTGGTTGTCAATCAACGATTGTTGGTGACAGGCAAAGCAATGTGCCATCCTTGTTTAGCTCGCTTGCCGAATAAACCAGTGATCGTATATTTCACTACGCCTGATTGCGCGCCCTGCAAGACGATTCAACGTCCTGCGCTCAATAAAGTGATGTGCATTGCTGGGTGATAGAGTTGCAGGTGGTTGAGATAGATGCAACCCAACGTCCTGACCTGGCAAAGCAATGGGGCGTGATGAGCGTCCCGACCACTTTTCTGCTCGATGCACATGGCGAGGCACGTTATGTCAATAACGGTGTCACTCGTGTTGAAAAATTGATGGAGCAATTACAGACTTTGATAAATCAGATATCAGACCTCACAGTAGTAGAGCGTCACGAAGTGAAATGCTGTTACAGAAACTTTTACTTACTGGTCTCGATGCACGCCTATCGAGACATAATTTTTAGGAGAAACAAACTACATGCCTGTTTTACGAATCCCAACCCCGTTGCGTGCATACACCAACGGACAAAGCAATATCACGGTCGCTGGCGCAAATATTTCAGAAGCGCTCACCGACCTGACGACTCAATATCCCACGATCAAGCCGCATCTGTTCAACGAAGGCGGCGAACTGCGCCCCTTCGTCAATCTGTTCATTGGCGAGAATAACATCAAAGACCTGCAAGGTGTTGAAACACCGATCAACGATAATGACAAGCTGGTGTTGATTCCATCCATTGCGGTGGATGTCATTGCGAGCGATGTTCTTCGCCCGAAGCAATCTCCATCCCGTGCAGGAGATTGCTTCGTCGCTCACTATCGTTCCTCGCAATGACGGTTAAGTAGAGGCTAACATGTTACCTGAATTTTCTCGTGACGAAATCCTGCGTTACTCGCGTCACCTTTTGATCCCCGAAGTGGGACTTGAAGGTCAGCGCAAACTCAAGAATTCATCTGTCCTTATCGTTGGCACCGGCGGACTTGGCTCGCCTGTTGCGCTTTATCTTGCGGCGGCGGGTATCGGTCGCATTGGGCTGGTGGATTACGACACGGTTGATTCGTCGAATCTGCAGCGTCAGGTCATCCATGGAACATCCACTGTTGGCAAACTCAAAGTGGATAGTGCAAAAGAGAAGCTGCTGGATTTAAATCCCGGAATTCAAGTTGACACCTACAACGAGCCGTATACCTCCGAAAATGCGCTTCGCATCGCGCGTGACTATGACATGATCCTCGACGGAACCGATAACTTCCCGACGCGTTATCTCACCAACGACGTGGCGGTGTTCCTCGGCAAACCGAATGTGTACGCCTCCATCTATCGCTTTGACGGACAGGTGAGCGTGTTCTACGCCAAAGAGGGACCGTGCTATCGCTGTCTCTTCCCCGAACCGCCTCCACCGGGACTTGTCCCTTCGTGTGCGGAGGGTGGTGTGTTGGGTGTGTTGCCCGGCACGATTGGCACGATCCAAGCGACGGAAGCGTTGAAGGTTTTGCTTGGCATTGGCGAACCGCTCATTGGTAAATTGCTTTTATACAACGCGCTTGATATGACCTTTGACTTTGTCAAACTCAAGAAGAATCCCAACTGCCGCGTGTGCGGACCGAATGCCGACATCAAAGAATTGATCGATTACGAAGAGTTCTGCGGCGTTCCCAGCCATGACCATGAAGAAGGTTCTGCTGGCAGGGTTACGACATCACCGCAACAGAACTTGCTGAACGTGTGAAGACCAATCATCTCAAGTTGTTGGATGTGCGTGAACCGCATGAACTTGCAGATTTCTGCTTTGCCCAATGCGGTCAATATCCCGCTGGGACAATTAGCAGGCAGGCTCGCTGAATTGGATTCTGCTGATGAGATGGTCATCTTCTGTAAAGTCTGGTACCGCTCCGCTCGTGGATTGGAATTGCTGGCGAGCGCTGGTTTCAAGAAGGTGAAGAACCTCAAAGGCGGTATCAACGCCTGGGCAAGAGAAGTAGATACGAACTTGCCGTTGTATTAGCCCTCACCCTAACCCTCTCCCGAAGGGAGAGGGGACAGACTCCCTTCTCCCACTGGGACGCTACGCGGGTTGGGGATGAGGGAGAGTTGGAGAAATTATGAAACGTGTACTCATTCTCGGTGGTGGATTTGGCGGTATTGCAACTGCCCATCGTCTCAAACAAAAACTTGGAAATGATGTCGAAGTCATCCTTGTGGATCGTCAACCATATTTCATGGTTGGGTTCCGCAAGAGTTGGGCGCTGACGGGTGAGTCCACGCTTGAGGCGGGGCAAAAGCCGATAGACAGCCTCAGCAGGATCGGGGTCGATGTGAGGCGGGCGACGATCGAGTCGATCGATCCTCAAGAGAAATCCGCTATCGTTGATGGAGAAAAAATCCAGGCGGACGCGTTGGTCGTCGCTTTGGGCGCGGAGTTGAATCCATCTGCTGTGCCGGGATTTGCCGAACACGCGTACAACGTGTATGACCCGAACGATATTCCGCGTGCGGAGAAGGCGTTGAGCGAATTCAAGGGCGGGCGGCTGGTGATCGGGATTTTTGGCGGACCGTATAAGTGCCCGCCTGCGCCGCTTGAGATGGCGATGTTGATCCACGATAAGTTCAAGAAGAGCGGTGTGGAAGCGAGATTGAAGTGTTCACGCCGCAACCGGTGACGTTGCCGATCCTGAGTCAGGCGAGTTGTGATTCGGTGGAGAGTAGATGCTGACCGAAATTGGAATTCGCACGTATGGACATCACAAGGCGTTGAGAGTGGAAGCGAGTGAAGTTGTTTTTGAGAAACGACAATATTGGATTTGATTTGCTGTTGGGTGTGCCGCCTCACAGAGCGCAGAAGGTTGTGCGTGAAAGCGGACTTGACTGGCGAATCAGGTTGGGTGGAGATCAACCCGCGCACCTGTGAAACATCGTTTGAAGGCGTGTATGCCATTGGCGATACAACGCATGTTGTTTTGGCGAACAAAAAGGCGTTGCCCAAAGCAGGCTTGTTCGCTGAGTTGATGGGCGAAACTGTTGCCGAACGCATTGCTGATGTGTTCACTGGCAAAGAACCCACCGCTCAATTCTCCGGTGAAGGCGGTTGTTACTTTGAAGTGGGCAACGGCGAAGCGATGATGATCAAAGGGAATTTCCTTGCGGAGGCTGGTCCCGCAGTGGAGTTGACCGAGTCGTCGAAAGAATTTTATGATCAGAAGATCAAGTTTGAGACGGATCGTTGGGCGAAGTGGTTTGGGTAGGGGAAATGATGAAGTTGGAAGGATGAAGGATAAAAAATCTCCCGCTGTTTTGGCGGGAGATTTTTGTTTACTGTACAAATTTCTCAAGTGATATTGCACACTCTGGGAACTGCTTGAGCAATTGTTTATCTGCTGTGACAACACGTATGTCCAATTGTCTGGCAAGCGCGATGAACTCACAATCATATGCGGTACATTCGCTTATTTTGATCAACTCTAGAATCTCGTTCGCAGAAGATGACACTTGCTGACTTTCCAAAGTTTGCAACGCATTCTCCATAATTTGTTTGGCTTGCTTTAGCGTCATTCCTCGGCGAATATATGCGGCAAGGACATTTCGGAATTCGCTTTGCCAGAGCGGGGGAACGATCCAATAAGATTCTTTTTCCAATACCTGTTGCGCCAGAGTTGTCTGGTCGCCTGTGATAAAAAGATAAACAATTAAGTTTGTATCCGCGACAATCATTCTCTACCCTCATTGATCATCTTTTCGACTTCGTCTGCGGTTACTATATAGCTTGCGGTTAATTCCCGTACCTTGCGCGCGCGTTGGAGAGTTGCCTTAACGTCGATGGGCGGCAGTGAAATTGCCTGTTCCAGAATGGATAAGATTTCACCGTTGATACTGCGATGATTGCTCCTGGCTTGTGCTTTGATACGTTCGTAGATTTGTTCGGGAATATTTTTGATCGTGACTGTAACCATGAGATTTCCTTTTGGTTCCATTTTGGAACCATTATGGATGATTCCAAAATTTCTGTCAAGATGTAGATTGTAAGTGTGAGTCGCTTTCACGGGGGATTTTTTATTGATGAGGTAAAATTCCTCTATACCAATAAGGAGACCAAATGATCTTACCAGTCTCAACAGAAAAGCGTGTGTATGACAATGTCTTGGGTGCGATGGGGCATACGCCGCTGGTGCGGCTTTCAAGAATTGGAAAAGATTTACCTGTTCCACTCTACGCAAAATTGGAATTCATGAATCCGGGGGGATCGGTCAAAGATAGAGTTGGTGCGTTTATCATCGAGCAGGCTGAAAAGCGGGGAGAGCTCGTGCCGGGCGGGACCATCGTCGAATCGACAAGCGGCAACACAGGTGTAGGTCTTGCCATTGCCGCGGCGCTCAAAGGATATAAAACCATCTTTGTCATGCCCGATAAGATGAGCAATGAAAAGATTTTGTTATTGCGTGCCTATGGAGCGAAGGTGGTCATCACACCGACGGCAGTCGAGCCGGATGATCCACGCTCTTATTATGAGGTGGCGAAGAAGTTTGCGCGTGAACTCCCGAATGCAATTCTGGCGAATCAATATCACAACCCCGATAACCCGAAAACGCATGAGCTGACGACCGGTCCCGAGTTGTGGGATCAAACCGATGGACGTGTGACCGATGTCATCATTGGCATGGGCACAGGCGGCACGATCACAGGTGTGGGGCGTTATCTCAAATCCAGGAATCCGAATATCCAAATTGTGGGCGTGGATATCGAAGGTTCGATACTGACTGAGATCTGGCAGAACAAAGGCACGATACCCGATGGCGCGTATCCCAAGACGTATAAGGTCGAAGGCATCGGCGAAGATTTTCTGCCCACCGCGCTTGACCTGTCCGTTGTGGATGCCATCGAGCGCGCCGGCGACCGCGAGTCCTTTTTGTGGGCGCGGCAACTCGTGCGGCAGGAGGGCATCTTTGCGGGCGGCTCATCGGGTTCGGCGATCGCGGGCGCGATCAAGTATTGTCGCAAACTGCCCAAAGACCGTTTGCCCGTTGTCATCCTGCCCGATTCGGGTTCACGCTATCTCTCCAAATTTTATGACGACAAGTGGATGCGTGAATCCGGTTTCCTTTCGATGGAGTTCGGCGAGATGTCGCTCAGCGATCTGTTGATCGCAAAGCCCAACAAGGCGCTCTACACGGCTGAGCTTGGCGACTCCATGCGCAAGGTGGTTTCGATGATGCATCAGCACAGCGTCTCGCAAATGCCCGTTGTCGGCAAAGACGGCGAGCTGGTGGGTCTTATCGAAGAAGTGGATATGCTCAATCACATGATCGAAAAGCATGACCATAGTAACGAAGAACCCATTGACCATCTCATCCAAAATGCCGATTCAGTTTTCCCGCCCGAAACGCCTCTCGAAGAAGCGATGGATTCATTGAAGTCCGGTTATGCCCTCATCGTTGTGGAAAACAGTAAGCCGATCGGGATACTGACAAAGATCGATGTGCTGGACTATGTCGCTGGGAAGATATAATCCCGCTTCATCTGCGAGTGAGTCGCACCATTTTTGCGACGAAGCAATCCCCTATCAACATTGAATAGCTGAATCTGCTTAATCAGATCAATCCAACCCGTCAGGTGCGACGCACCCTCAGCCAAAATCTCTTCTACCCGAATCAAAAGCGGACACACGCAAGTGTGTCCGCTTTCTAATATCGTACTTCTCGTAACCCTAACGTCAGTTTTTACTTATCTTCCGCAATACTCTTCCCGGAATATTTCAACGCCACATGCGCCGCGGCGAGACGTGCGATCGGCACGCGGAATGGGGAGCAGGATACGTAGTTGTTACCGATCAGGTGACACCACTCGATGGAGTCGGGGTCGCCGCCGTGTTCACCGCAGATGCCCACTTCAAGGTTCGGGCGGGTCTTGCGTCCTTCGGTGATCGCCCATTGCATGAGCTTGCCCACGCCATCGCGGTCCAAGGTCTGGAACGGATTCTTCGGCAGGATGCCTTCCGTTACATAGGTGACCAGGAAGTTGCGTTCTGCATCGTCGCGGGAATAACCAAAGGTCATCTGGGTCAGGTCGTTAGTGCCGAAGGAGAAGAACTGTGCGTGCGTAGCGACTTCTTTTGCTGTCACTGCCGCGCGTGGGATCTCGATCATCGTACCGAACTTATAGTCGAACTGTACGTTCTTCTCGCCCATGACTGCCGCAGCAATGCGCTCGAGTCTGGGCTGGATCCATTCCAATTCTTTGACCGTACCAGTGAGCGGGATCATCACTTCGGGCTTGACCACGATGCCGCGTAACGTACAGTCTGCCGCGGCTTCGAAGATGGCACGGACTTGCATCTCCACGATCTCAGGCATGGAAATGCTCAATCGGACGCCGCGCAGACCCATCATCGGGTTTGACTCGTGCAGTCCCTTGATCGAGTTGAGCAGATGCTCTTTCTTGTCCAAGCCCTCGGTTTCGCCCTTCACGCGCATCGTGATGACTTCTTCCAAAAGTTTTTCTTCGTCGGGCATGAACTCATGCAGAGGCGGGTCGATCAAGCGGATGATAACGGGGTAGCCGTCCATCGCTTCAAAGAGACCGTCGAAGTCCTTGCGCTGGTAGGGGAGCAGTTTATCGAGGGCGGCGGTGCGTCCCTCGCTTGTGCCGGAGAGGATCATATCCTGCACGATGGGCAGGCGCTCGGGTTCAAAGAACATGTGCTCGGTGCGGCAGAGACCGATACCCACGGCTCCATATGCGCGGGCGCGTTGGGCATCCTTGGGATAATCGGCATTTGCCCAAACTTGTAGACCGCGTGTGGGCCAACCCTTGGGGGCTTTGCGGATGTCCTTGCGGGCGGCGATCTCATCTGCCCATTTGAGCAGGGTCAGCAATTCGGTTTGTTCTTCGAGTGTAGGAGCGGAAGTGGCGATCTTGCCGAGGAAGACCTTGCCGGTGTTCCCGTCCACAGAGACCCATTCGCCTTCTTTGACAGTAACATCACCGACGGTCATCTCGCGTCGTTCAAGATCGATCTTGATCGCGGATGCGCCGACCACGCATGGGATACCGAACTGACGAGCTACCACTGCGGCATGGGATGTTGCGCCGCCTTCGCTGGTGAGCACGCCCTGTGCAGAGATCATGCCGTGAACATCGTCAGGCTTGGTGAACGGACGCACCATGATGGTCTGCTGTTTTTCTTCCTTCGCCATTTTTTCGGATGTATCCGCATCAAAATAGACCTGTCCAACTGCTGCGCCGGGAGAGGCGTTGACGCCTTTGGCGAAGAATTTGCCTTCGTCCTCAGCAGTCTTCATTTCTGTTTCGTTGAATTGCGGGTGCAATAACGCATCCACGACTTCAGGTGTGACGCGCAAGACAGCATCTTCTTTGCTGATTAAGTTTTTCATTTGCCATATCCACGGCGATCTTCACTGTGGATTTGGCGGTGCGCTTACCGTTACGGGTCTGGAGCATCCACAGTTTGCCGTGCTCGATGGTGAACTCGACATCCTGCATGTCCTTGTAGTGCTTTTCCAGTTTTTTGGTGATGTCCATGAACTGCTTGTACACTTTGGGCATACTGGTGTTGAGGTGCTCGATCGGGTCGGCGTTACGGATGCCCGCCACCACATCTTCACCCTGGGCGTTCAAGAGATATTCACCCATCATTACTTTTTCGCCGGTGGAGGGGTCGCGGGTGAACGCTACGCCTGTACCAGAATCATCGCCTGTGTTGCCAAAGACCATCGTCACGATGTTGACGGCGGTTCCCAGATCATCGGAAATGCCAGTGGCGCGGCGGTAATCAATAGCGCGTTTACCGCTCCATGATTCAAAAACGGCTTTGGTCGCCAATTCAAGTTGTTTGTAAACATCCTGGGGGAAATCGAAACCAACTTCCTTCTTGAAGACTTCTTTGAACGTTGAGACCAAAGCCTTCCAATCGTCGGCGGTCATCTCGGTGTCTACTTTGTAGCCTTTGCTGGCTTTGTAGTCAGCCATTGGGTGCTCAAAGACTTCGTCGTCGAGGTTGAAGACGGTGGTGCCAAACATCTCGATCAGGCGGCGATACAGATCCCACACGAAGCGTGGATTGCCTGTCGACTCGATCATGCCATTCACAACATCATCGTTCATACCGATGTTGAGGATGGTGTTCATCATGCCGGGCATGGAGAATTTCGCGCCAGAGCGGCAGGATACCAACAAAGGATTGTTCGGGTCGCCAAACTTTTTTCCAGCCTGCTTCTCGGTGGTTTTCATTGCGTTGAGCGCTTGATCCCACATTCCAGCTGGGAATTTGCCTGTTTTGCGAAATTCATTGCAGGCTTCGGTTGTAATCGTAAACCCGGGCGGGACAGGCACATCTGCACGTGTCATATCCGCAAGACCTGAACCCTTACCACCCAGCAGGGAGCGTACGCCTTCCCAATCGCCAGCATATTTTTCAGCGGCTTTTACTTCATTGAAAAGATAAACCCACTTCTTACCTTTTATGGTTTTTTTAGCCGGTTTGATCTTTGCGCTGCTTTTTGCTTTTACAGCTTTTTTTGCTACTTTTTTTGTTGCCATTTGTCCTCCAAGACATGTAAAAAATATTCAGCCACCTTACGCGCGTAACCATAGAGACCACAAAATTCTTTTAAATTTTTTTCTTTTGTTTTCTCTGTGAACTCCCCTGACTCTACTCGTGTTATAAGGTGAGTTATTCACTAAGCGTGAAGTTTACCACAAAGAATTTATGATAAAAGTGATGTCTTCTCCTTCCATTTGTCAGTCATTTCAAGCGATTTTGGTTCAAGCTGTTAATTGCCTGCAAAGTACAAATTCCCGTAAATCGGTGATAATATGGGTACTTAGGAATTGATTATGACAACAAAAATAATTGTTATTGACGATGATACGGCTGTTACAGATCTATTGTCTGTGCTTTTGAAATCCCACGGGTTTGATGTGACGGCCACCAACAGCAGTTCGGAAGGATTGGGTTTTATTCGTGAAGGCGAATATGATCTGATTATTCTCGATCTGATGATGCCTGATATGGATGGCTGGGAGGTTTGCAGGGCAGTGCGCGAATTCAGCCAGACACCCATCATTGTGTTATCTGCACTCAATGACCCATCCATGGTGGCGAGTGTTCTCGATGCAGGCGCAGATGATTACCTGACCAAGCCCACCCCGAGCCGGGTTCTTGTGGCGCATATCAACCGTCTGACTCGTCGTGTGACTGGAAGTCTTAATTCAAATGTTGCGGCAGGCAACTCATTAAATAACCCCCTTACCGCTTCGTAGACAAAAACCCCGCTTCTGCCCAAGCCCGAAACTGATTCTGTTATATCGAAAGTCCCCGTCGCTTCAAGATGGGGACTTTCATGTTATTTGGCAAAATGTTCCAACGCTTCGGCGGTTTTCTCTTTTGCTTCCATCATCGGCATGTGACCTGCGCCGCTGATCTCTGCCAGATAGGCATTCGGAATCGCCGCCTTCACTTCACGTGCCCGATCAACGGGGATGAGCATATCTGCGTCACCGTGAATAAGCACAATCGGAAAAGTAAATGAGGAAAGCAGAGAGGTAGAGTCCTGTCTCTCCGCCATCGCTTTAAGAGCGCCAATATATGCGGCTGGTTTTTGCGCTTCCATGGATTTGCGTGCAAAAATTTGCAGGGTGGGATCGGACGTGAACTTGGTCGTCATGGTTTCGACCACGCCGCCAATGCCATTTTGCTCCACATCCGCCGCGGACTTGTAACGTCCTTCCTTGCGGTCTGGCGGATCAGCCAATACTTGCGATGAGATCAACGCCAAGGCCGTTAACCCGCTCCGGATACAATCGTGCAAATGCCAATGCCACGTATCCACCCATGGAGTGACCGGCGATAGCGGCTTTTTGTATCTCCAGTATATCAAGCAAACCTGCAATGTCTGATGCATAATCATCCATTGAAAATTGCCTATCCACTGTTGTGGATTCACCGAACCCGCGCAGGTCTGGGATGATGAGATCGAAGGTGTCTCCCAGCAAAGGGGCAACATCATCCCAGAGATGATGATCAAGCGGATAGCCATGTAGAAGCACCAGCGGGGTTCCCGTCCCTCTTCGTTCATAAGCAAGCTCAATATCATTGATTTTTATCTTTTCCATGTTTTCTCCTTTATCCTTGTCGCGCTGAGCGGAGCGTTAGCGAAGTCGAAGCGCAATTTGCATGAATACTTCGTCTCGTCTACGACTTTCAACGAGCGCGAAAGCCTCCGCTCGACGCGATATTATTTCCAATTCACCGCAGCTTTCAATTTGCTTCCCAGCTTTGAATAATAATACACAAATCCGTTGTCTCGCCCAAATTCATAAACTCGGCGCGTAATGTCCACATCGGCTTTACAATACTCAGCAACTTTATCTAAATCCCCATTCCTGAACCATTCAACTGATTGCAATCCATCGGCAGTTTTTGTCGTACCCAACGTTGCCCTGGCAATGGAATCCAGGCTGATGCGGAAATTCAACGTGCGAAAAATATCCTGTAACATATCCGTCGAACGAGTGGAGCGAAAGTTTTCGTGCGGAGCATAGGGTTTCAATACTTCATAATCAAAATTGATGATGTTGAAACCGATTACACGATCTGCAGTCTTTAACTCTGCGATCAAAGCCGGGGCATCCTTTTCCCAATATACGGCAAAATCATTTCGTTCTGTTGACCAGGTCACGCCGCAAGCCAGCAATAACTTCGACGCGTCGCGCCCGCCAACTTCTTCAAATATCTTTTGGGTTTCTAGATCAAAGTATACAATATTCATGATGCATCCAGTCTTTTCATTTCATCGCGAGCAAACTCCAGGGCTTCTTCGCGACTCTTTATTTTTCCTGTCGCCTGTCCTTCACGGATCGCTTCAAGTAACTGGCCGATGATTCTCCCTGGTTCAAGTTTCAATTCCTGTATCAATTCATTTCCATCCAGCAGGCGCGGCGGGGAGATGGTTTCTTCGGGCTTCTCCCAATAATTCTCAAGCAGGATGCGTGCAACGTCCAGTGCGGTTGACCAGTGTTCCTGTGTCAGCGTATGTCCGCGTGTGCCGCGTAGGTCTGCGAGACCAAGCAATATGAGGTCGGTTCCGGATTTTCCCGAATCGCGGAAGAAACGATAAATGGCTTTCCGTGATGGTTCCTGCTTATCGCTTTCCAGTCTGCTGGTGAAGAAATGAAAACGCATATGGTTTTTGATGACTGTGCGGATGCGTTCGATCTCATCGTTACTGAGATTGAAGTCATGAGCGCGTTTAGACGCAACCTCCGCGCCTTGAACGTCATGATCAAAAAAACGGATGCGCCCCGACTCATCTATCGACTTTGTAGCTGGCTTCTCGACATCGTGATACAACGCGGCGAAAAACAACGCGGCACGGACGGAACGATCCGTATTTAGCGATGCGGCAAAATGTGCGGCGATTTGCTCACGGAACCTTCCGATACGAAGGGTCAGCAGGCCTGTGAACAGATCATTCGTATCGTCCGCACTATATCCTGGCGCGAGTGCGGACAAGATGCTTTCGAGATAGCCCAGCACGCTGAGGGTATGTTCCCACACATCATGGATATGCGGCTCGGATTGTTCCACGCCTTTCATTGCGGATAATTCAGGTAATAGATACGGGAATACACCAAGCATTTCCAAAGCCCGCATGGACGCGTCAGGCTTTTGACCTTCAAGGATTTTGAACAATTCATCGCGTTGGCGTTCCGGTGAGATGTTAGGCAATAAATGCGCGGCTTCTTTCATCGCTTTGCGCGTTTCGAGTTCGATCTTGAATTCAAATGCCGCGGCTTGGCGAATTGCGCGCAGAATGCGTACAGGGTCATCTTGTAGCGATGTTGATGAACAGGCACGGATCAACTTGGCGCGCAGATCTGCCGCACCGTTGAGTGGATCAATGATCGTCTCGGCGTGCAGGTCGAACGCCATGGCATTGATCGTGAAGTCACGGGCGCGCAGGTCGTCTTCCAGCGTTGTGCCGCCGCGGTAGGTGGCGAAATCGAGGAAGGTGCGTGTGCCATCGTCTCCGGATACGATCACACGACCGGTGTCGCGTTCATCGTCCAGAACGATGAAATCAGCGTGGAGGGAGTTGGCAACTTTTCGAGCGAGGGAAATGCCGTTTGATGGCGCGGCAAAATCAAAGTCGGGTGAGAGGCGATTAAGTAACATATCCCGCACAGCGCCGCCGACGAGGTAAATTTCCTGATCGGGCAAGGCGTCACGGACTTTGTCTATCAAAGGTGAATGCGAAAATGGAATGGGCATGTAAATGATCTCAGGCTTTTCTTTGTGCCTGCTTTTCTGCGCAGAGTATAACGCTTGTTCGGGTGTACCCCCTTGAGCGACTATCCTGCCACGGACACGAGCAACCCAGCGTCCGGCATAGGGGGAGGTAGTTTGAGGATCATCAGGCATATTTGCTCATGGGAATGCGCTTCGTCTGCGGAACGCAAAATTGCCGTCCCTGCGCCCAGCGCGAGGTTTAGGTAGGTGGTTTGTATTTATCCAGGTCGACAACGCCGATGAAGGGCAGGTTGCGATAATACTCGTCGAGGTCGAGACCGTAACCAAAAACGTATTTGTTCGGGATGTTGAAGCCGCGATAATGGAGGGGAACCACCGCTTCACGCCGCTCGGCTTTATCGAGCAGGGCGCATACTTTCAGGCTTTTGGGCTGGCGCACTTGTAATAGCTCAAGTACCGAGGCAATCGTGTGCCCGCTATCTATAATGTCTTCCACGAGAAGGACATCTTTATCGTGGATGTCAGTTTGAAGGTCCATTGTCAACCGCACCGTGCCGCTTGATTCCCGCCTTCCAATTCCATAGGATGAAATTGCCATAAAGTCGATCATGTGCGGCGTTGTGATCTGACGGCTTAGATCTACCAGGAAAGGAACACCCCCGCGTAGAATACAAATGAGCAACAGGTTATTGTCTGGATAGTCGGCGCTGATCTCCGCTCCCAGCTCTTTGATGCGTGACTGGAGGGCTTCTTCGCTTATCAGAGTTTCGGCAAGGATGTCTTTGTAATATTGCATTTTGTTAGTCCAGTAGTGTGGTGGTTGGGTAGTTCGATAGTTTTTGTCTTGTGGTGATCAAATAATCAGGCAACAATGCAACTCGAAAACGATCCAACTTACGCGGGACTTCGCCCCGCTAGCGCGGGACTTCGTGATGAATGCGACAACGCGCTTCGTATAGCTCTGAGGCGCCAACAATCACGACCGGGTCATCATAGCGTGCAGGCTTGCCATTAACCAATCTCTGTGTGCGGGAGGCTTCGTCTCCGCAGACCATGCAGATGGCATGGAGTTTATCCACGTGTTCTGCCATGGACATGAAGATGGGCATGGGTCCAAACGGTTCGCCGCGGAAATCCATATCCAGCCCGGCGACCAGGACGCGTATCCCGCGTGCAGCGAGCGCTTCCGCCGCCTGAATAATTTCAGGGTCGAAGAACTGCGCTTCGTCAATCCCGACGACGGTGGTATCCGTATCTATCTTTGAAAGAATTTCTGATGATTTTTCAATGGGTGTCGCATCAAAGTCCGAACCTGCGTGCGATGTGACCTTTTCCACAGCGTAACGAATATCTATGGCAGGCTTGAATACCTGCACCTTTTGTTTGGCGATTGTTGCCCGAACCAGCCTTCGGATTAACTCGTCCGTTTTCCCGCTGAACATCGAGCCGCAAACTACTTCAATGGAACCGTGTGTATGCCGCATATCACCTCTCGTCTTTGCATGGGCAATGACAGTATGGAATAAAAAAACAGGCAGATGCTTTCACATCTGCCTATAAGTTTACCTGAGATTACTTATTCTGCAACCCTGAGAACCAGTCGAAGGATTATGCCGCCGCGGCATCAGGGAGTTCATAGCCGAGCGAACGTAACTTCTTCTTTGCAGCGGTCAGGGAAGCCTGTCCAAAGCCTGCAATCGCGAGAACCGCCTCGTTGCCCCCTTTTAGTTTCTCAAGAAGTTGACCGACATTCTGGATACCCGCCTTGGAGAGGGCGTCCTGTGCGCGAGTTGTGAGAGCCAAATCCGCAATGGGGCGCTCGGGTGAACCTTTAAGTTCTTCCTTGGCCTGTTGTTGTTCAACATAGGTCTGGCGCGCAGAAAGCTTCTTGTAGAAGCGGTCCACCTGACCTTCAATATCGAGCAGACGAGAAGCTTCACCTGTAAAGAATGGGTGGCAATTCGAGCAAATATCCACGCGGAATTCTTTTTTTGTGGAACCTGTAGTCCAGGTCTTGCCGCAGGATGCGCACGTTACCTTGGCATCGGTGTAATAAGTGGGATGAATATCAGCCTTCATGTTAACTCTCTACCTGAGGGACGATGTTCACACGCTTTTGCCCATGTGTGACATCATACATCACAATACCGTCAGCGACTGCGAATAAGGTATCATCCTTGCCGACCTTCACATTCAAGCCCGGTTTGATCTTCGTGCCGCGCTGGCGTACAAGAATATTACCAGAAAGCACAAACTGACCCGCATACCTTTTCACGCCTAAGCGCTGTCCGTTTGAATCTCGTCCATTGCTGGTGGAGCCTCCACCTGTTTTATGTGCCATGACTACCTCTCTTACTTTTTCTTCGTGTCTGTCTTGGAAGACGACTTGGTTGTAGCGGACTTCCTGGTCGTGGTCGCAACCTTTTTCGCAGGAGTTCTTCTTTGCCGAGGACTTGGTCGCTTTCATCTCAGCTTTTGGCTGCGCTTCAACCACTACTTCTGTTTCAGCCCGCTTCTTTTCAACAACAGGCTCTTCGACCTTGCGTTCTTCGCCCGGTCTGCCGATAAAATCCACTTTCAGGAGCGTGTAATGCTGACGGTGTCCGCCGCGTACACGGATGCGTTTCTTGGGGCGATATTTGAATCGGTCGATCTTGGGACCTCGGATGTGGTCTGCCACCGTCACCTTGACTTCAATGCCATCCACAGTGGGTGTTCCGACCAGGACATCGTCGCCGTCTGCCATAAGCAGGACGCGTTCAATGTCGAATTTTTTACCCGCTTCCACGGAAAGGCGATCCACTTCGATGGTACGCCCTTCGACGGCACGGTATTGCTTGCCGCCGCTTTCTACAATTGCGAATCTCATTTTTTTCTCCAGTCATCACTTCGCCGTGTACTTGCGGGTTTTTCGTCTACGTTTAGACTTTATCCATCGCCTGCGAACGGGGAAGCTGGTTATTTACAAGCAACTACCCCAGAATCAACCACTGGGGCAGAAGCGGACGATATTATACATGTGGGGTGCGGTTTATGTCAACAGGTGGAAAACCCCATTGCACAGAATCAAGCTAACCCTGCGCGTGAGGCGCAGCCTCCTACTTTGGGCAGGGTGACAGCCAGGGATTTGGTCACATTTTGCGGTTCACGAGGGAGAATGTACTTTAGGTTGAGGTTGTTTTGCACCCATATCCGTTATAAGGGCCACAACATGGGTAGGAAGATCATGGTAGCGATAAAGATGAACACATTCAACAACCATCCCACTTTTGTATAATCTCCAAAGCGATACCCGCCGGGGCCCATGACCAGCACGTTTGCCTGATGACCGACCGGCGTAAGAAAACTTGTGGATGCGCCGATCACGATGGCGATCACGAAGGTCTGCGGATTGACGCCCAGTTGGAGCGCGATGTCAATCCCGATGGGCACCATCAACACTGTTGCCGCCGCGTTGGACATGGGTTCGGTGATCAACCCGGACAGGATGTAAATGCCCGCCATGACCGCGATAACACCAAATGCGCCTGCAAAATTTACGATACTGTTTGCCAGGAATTGAGCGGTGCCGGTTTCTTCCATGGCGATCCCGAGCGGCAGCATACCCGCGATCAGAAATACGCTTCGCCATTCGATACTTTCATAGGCCTCGTCCATACTATGGACGCCTGTCAACACACTCAGCACCGACCCAATCACCAGCGCCGTGGATATATGCAGACCTGCAAAAGTTGCCAGTCCCAATACGAGCGCCATGATCCCAAGCATGAGCGGGATTTTCCCGCGCCGTTGATTTTCGGACATCACCGGCTCCAGTGCAACAAGAGGATAACTTTCGCGAAACTCAGGGATACGCTGGCGGGGTCCCCTAAGTAACAAAGAATCGCCAATCTGAAGTTTCAAATCTCCCAGCCGTTTGACAAGAACTTTATCCTGACGCGAAACGGCAAGAACGGTGAGATCGTACTGATCCCGAAAATTGAGTTGTCGGAGCGATTTCCCCTGCATAGTGGATCTCGGCATCAACGTTGCTTCAAACACGTGCGCGGTGTCCGTATCCAGATCAGACAACTCGAACTTTTTGTGTGTCTCGACTGTCAATCCTAATTTGTCAACCATGCCCATGATGGATTGAACATCGCCAGAGACGATCAGCGTGTTGCCTTGTCCAACCCTTGTCAACCCGCTTATTCGTGAAAGTTTTCTGCCTTCGCGGATGATGCCAAGGATGTTGATATCGTAATGATCTGCAAGACGGAGTTCTGCGAGCGTTTGATTTATGAGGGGGCTGTTGGGAAGAACGTGTAACTCAGTGACATACTCGCGTAGGACCTCCGCCTGGACATCTTCAACATTCTTTCGTGAGGGGAGTAGATGGCGTCCGATAAAAACCATGAAGAAGATGCCGGTAAGAAAAACGATGATCCCCATCGGGGTGAAATCAAAGAATCCGAATGACGGTAGCCCGCGCTCGGTCAGGATGCTGGAAGCGAGAATATTCGGCGGAGTCCCGATCTGGGTCATGTTTCCGCCCATCAGTGATGCAAACGATAATGGGATCAACAATTTCGAAAGTGGAATTCCCGATTTGCGTGAGATCCCCACAACGGCGGGCAACATCACAGCCGTCGCTCCGATATTATTCATGAATGCGGACATGGTCCCACAGGTCAACATAATGATCGCGATCAGCCGCGGCTCGCTGTTACCTGCCAAACGTGAAATACGTTCACCGATGATATTGGTTACGCCTGTTTTGAATAATGCGCCCGAAATGATATACACTGCCCATACGGTAATTACAGCAGGGCTTGAAAAACCGGAAAAAGCCTGATTAGGCGTGACTAACCCCGTGAGTGCAAGTGTGAGCAATACAAGCAATGCAATGACGTCCACGCGCAACTTCTCAGTTGCAAATAAAACCACCGCGACTGCGATAATGAATAGAATCAAGGCGATTGGGAACGTCATGAAATATTTATAACATAAACGGAATCCCGGTTCAAATATGTTGACAAAAGGACATCCATCCTGTACCCTCGCTTCATGACAAGCTTCAACCTGCCCCAGCGTCAAATTGTGGAATCATCCCTTGACCTTAAACTCTTCGTCTCCGGTCCTGCAGGGACGGGGAAAACCACCGCGGGCGTCGAACGAATGCGCTACCTGCTCGCACAGGGTGTGCCGGGTGAATCGATCCTGATGCTCACCCCGCAACGGACACTACAGGAGCCATATCTTGACCTGCTGTATAGTCCTGAACGCGCTGCGGGCGGAGAAGTGACCTCCGCCACGATGGGAGGTCTTGCGCGCCGCATGGTGGATTTGTTCTGGCCCATCGCAGCCGAAGCGGCAGGTTTCGCAACCCCAAGTCAACCTCCCATCTTTCTCTCCCTCGAGACCGCGCAATATTACATGGCGCACATTGTCCGCCCGTTATTGGACGAGGGATATTTTGAATCGGTGACGATTGACCGCAACCGCCTGTATTCACAGATCATTGATAATCTCAACAAAGCCGCGGTGATCGGCTTTGCGCATACCGAGATCGCCTCGCGACTCAACTCGGCTTACTTCGGCGACCCGGCTCAGAGACGCGTCTATGCGGACGCGCAGGATTGCGCCAATCGTTTCCGTGAGTATTGCCTGCAACACAACCTGCTTGATTTCTCATTGCAAATGGAGGTGTTCGCCAATCTGCTATGGAACCTGCCGCAGGTACGCCATTATTTGACGCGCACTTATCGGCATTTGATCTATGACAATGTTGAGGAAGATAATGCCCGCGCACACGATATCATCCGTGACTGGCTGCCTGAGTTTGACTCGGCGCTCTTGCTCTTCGACCCCAGCGGCGGATTCCGCTACTTCCTCGGCGCGGACATTGAGACCGGCGCGGCGCTCTCTCAGCTTTGCGATGGGCAGCTCGAGATGGAAGAGTCGTTTGTTGCCACCGAAGAAGTGACCTATCTCAGAGAGAGCCTGGTCAAGGCGATCGATCCGAATTTTGAATCCCACGTGGAAAGTCAGAAACCGGATGGCACTCCGCTGTTGACCATCCAATCCCATTTTTATCCCGAGCTTCTCGATTTGGTTGTGGATGAGATCGAGAGCCTCATTGCGTCAGGAACACCTCCCTCTGAAATTGTTGTACTTGCTCCTTTTCTTTCGGATGCACTGCGCTTCTCCATCACGAACAGACTCGAAGCACGAAATATTCCCTGGCGCTCGCATCGCCCCTCACGTTCGTTGCGCGATGAACCCGCCTCTCAGGCCTTGATCACACTTGCGGCGCTGGCGCACCCGCATTGGAATATCCATCCTCCGAAATTTGACGTGGCGTATGCCTTGATGCAATCGATCGATGGGCTGGATCTGGTGAGGGCGCAGCTTCTGACCGAAATCATTTATCGCCAGCGTGACCTGCGGCTTTCGACCTTTGACGAGATCAACCCCGAAGTGCAGGAACGCATTACATTTAGTGTTGGGAATCGCTATTCGACGATCCGAGATTGGGTCGAAGAGTATCGAAGTTCGGGTACTCTTCCCCTCGATCATTTCTTCCGTAAATTATTTGGCGAAGTGTTGTCACAACAGGGATTTGGCTACCACCGAAACTTTCGACTCGGTACGTGTGGCAGGGAATTTGGTGGAGTTGGTCAAGAATTTCCGCATGGCGATGGAGCCTTCGGTTGTGGGCAAGGATCGTCCCAACTTTGATCTGGGCAAGGAATATATTGCCATGCTTCAAGAAGGTGTGATCGCGGCTTCCTATATCGAAGCCTGGCGGAGCGAAAACAAGGATGCAGTGCTTGTCTCGCCTGCGCATACCTTCCTGATGATGAACCGCCCTGTGACGATCCAATTCTGGCTCGACCCTGGTTCCAGTGGCTGGTATGAACGTTTATCCCAACCGCTGACGCACCCCTACGTCCTGAGCCGCGCATGGCAGCCAGACAGAATGTGGACGGATGCGGACGAAGTCCAATTTAGTAAGGAGGCGATGGCGCGACTGATCTCAGGTCTTCTCTTACGATGCCGCGAACGCGTGTATCTCGGAATTGCTGAACTCGGCGAAAGCGGATTTGAACAACGCGGCGAATTGCTGCGTGCATTCCAAAAGGTTTTTTAGCAATGAGAATAAAAATCTTGTTTGCAGTTGTTTCGTTGCTTTTGTTCGCTTGTATGGCAGCAACATCAACACCAACCATTGAGCCTCCGATCATAATAACTTCAACAGCAATTGCTCCTGATAGCGATACGCCTGTTGTAACAACTCATCCGACAGACGGAGCGATGATCGCCAACTGCCCGATGTTCCCCGCGGATAATTTCTGGAATGCACGCGTGGACTCGCTTCCGACTCATCCGATGTCTGATGCATGGATCGACAGCATTGGGCGAAGCGAAGGCTTTCACATGGACTTCGGTTCGGGCGAATGGGACGGCGGTCTGATCGGGATTCCATATAACATCGTGGCAGGATCAACTGTCCCGAAGTACGAGGCGGAGTTTTATTATCCCGACGAATCCGACGCGGGTCCGTATCCAATTCCAGATCATCCAAATATTGAAGCGGGTAGTGACCGTCACATCCTTGTTGTGGATACAGAGACCTGCACGTTGTATGAAATCTTCGATGCGAGTTTCGATAACGGTCAATGGAGCGGCGGCGGTGGCGCGATCTGGGATTTGAACTCAAACGCCTTACGCCCCGATACGTGGACTTCCGCCGACGCGGCGGGCTTACCCATATTGCCCGGATTGGTTCGTTATGATGAGGTCGCTGCTGGGGAAATCGATCATGCAATCCGATTTACAGCGGAAGATACCGCAGGATATATCTGGCCCGCAAGACATCTGACGTCCGATCCGCAAAACGGAACGCCGCCCATGGGTGCGCGTTTTCGCTTGAAAGCGGATTACGACATCTCAGGTTTTCCAGGTGAAATGCAAGTAATTTTGCAGGCGATGAAAACATACGGAATTGTTTTGGCAGACAATGGCTCGAATTGGTACGTCAGCGGCGCGCCCGATGAACGCTGGGACAACGATATGCTCCATCTGCTCGATGTGTTGACAGGAGATGATTTCGAAGCAGTGGATACTTCGGAGTTGATGGTGGATGTGGATTCGGGAGAGACGAAATAAAATTAACCGCTAAGAGCGCGAAGTACGCCAAGAAAACCTTTTTAAATCTTCGCGATCTTAGCGTGCTTGGCGGTTCAAAGAATTTTTACCGTTACGAGCGCAAAGAAAACAAGGAGTTTGAAATGACCGCAGATATTGAAGCGATTGGGAAAGATATTGTCGATACCGCTTACAAAATTCACAAGCAGTTTGGACCTGGATTATTGGAGTTTGCGTATCAGGCATGTCATGTGTATGAACTTCGCAAGCGTGGCAGAATAGTACAGGCTGAATTGACTTTGCCTATCGAATATGATGGGCAAGAGTTTGACGAAGGATATCGAATTGACGAATTGGTGGATGGCTTGGTTATCGTTGAGAACAAAGCCGTTGACGATGTTCATCCGATCCATATGGCGCAACTCCTCACGTACATGAAACTCAAGAACGTCAAACTCGGCTTTCTGATAAACTGGAACGTGAAACTGATTAAGAATGGATCCAAAGAGTTGTAAACGGACTTGAAGAACCACCTAATCGAGCAGGCTTTATTAAAAGACCCTGACGAGCATTTTCACCGCTAAGGGCGCTAAGTACGCCAAGAAAACCAATTTAAAATCTTAGCGGACTTCGCGTTCTTAGCGGTTCATAAAAAGAATCTTAGCGCTCTTTGCGAGCTTCGCGGTTAATAAACCATGACCTTCACCCCTCGACCCTCCCAACAAAACATCCTCCGCTATAATGGCGGGCGGCTGGGCATTGCCGCTGTGCCTGGCGCGGGGAAGACGCATATCCTCTCGGCGTTGGCGGCGCAGATCATTCAGAGCGGCGCGCTCGGCGACGATCAGGAAGTGCTCATCGTCACGCTCGTCAACTCGGCGGTGGATAATTTCGAAGCGCGCATCAAACGCTTCTTCGATAACCCGCTGCAGGCGCTGTTCAAATATCGTGTGCGCACACTGCATGGGCTGGCGCATGACATCGTCCGCGAGAAGCCTGCGCGTGTGGGGCTTGAGGAGCGTTTCAGCATCATCGACGAGCGTGAGGCGGGCTTCATCCGCAAAGAGGCTGTCAATGCGTGGCTGGCGTCGCATTCGCTGGATGATTATCTCGACCCCGCCCTCGATCAGTCCAAAATGGATTGGGTCAAACGTCAGCAACTGCCTGATCTATTGGATTCCCTCGCCTTAGCCTTTATCCGTTCATCCAAAGATCGCCTCCTGACTCCCGAAAGCCTGCGAGCCAAACTGGACGCTTCTCCTGCGCCTCTGCCTCTCGCCGAACTCGGCTACAGCATCTACGCGGACTATCAACGCGCCCTCGCCTATCGTGGCGCCGTGGACTTTGATGATCTCATCCGTTTGGCATTGACCCTGCTCGAAAGCGACGAAGAATTTCTGGAGCGATTGCGTTATCGCTATCCGTTTATTTTGGAGGATGAAGCGCAGGATTCGAGTTTGACGCAGGAGAGGATACTTTCACTTCTAAGTGGCTCTCGCGCTGAGCGGAGCCGTAGCGATAGCGGAGGCGCAGACGAAGCGCGACTAACTGGTGACCCCGCGCTTCGTCTGCGCTCCTCGGAGAGCACTCGTCGCTCCGCTCAGCGCGATGATTATGATGGAAATTGGGTTCGCGTTGGTGACCCCAACCAAGCGATCTTTGAAACATTTACCACTGCATCACCTGAATTGTTGCGTGAATTTATTCGTAACAATCCGCATGAAGATATGCCCGAGTTGGGGCGGTCACAGCCGTCTATTTTGGCGGTGGCGAATCATTTGATTGATTGGGTGATGACATCGCATCCCGACCCGAATGTGCGGACGGCGTTATCCGTGCCGCATATTGTGCCTGTGCCTGAAGATGACCCGCAACAGAATCCGCCTGATGACCCAGAGGGGATCAAGTTCATCAGCAACCAAGTACACGCCCGAAGAAGAACTGGAAGCGGTGGTCAAGTCGATCAAGGGATTATGTCGATTCGTTTGGGATTTCCCTGATCGAAGAAAAACCGACGATTGCGGTGCTTGTGCCGCGCAATGCCCGCGGCGTGGAAGTGGTCAATGCGCTGCGTCAAAAGGGCATCGAGCCGATCGAGTTGATCTCGTCCACGTCTGAGACGCGGGCGGCGGCGGGGTCGTTGAATATGTTGTTGTCGTATCTGGCAGACCCGCAATCGGCGAGGAAGTTGGCGAATGCGTATCGAGGTGTAGCGGAGGGATATTTTCGGGTCGAAGAACGTAGGGGCGGAGCGTCGCTCCGCCCAGGGTGATGAGGAAACGACAGACGCAGAGCAGGACGCAGCAGCGCTGCGTCCCTACATTGAACAGATTCCAACCTTGTTGCGCAAGATGGTTGATGTGGAAAATTTCATCGCGCCACAAAATGCCAATGATTGGCTGGCAGGTATCGGTGAGTCAGAGGCGGAGCAAGTCATCCAGGAATTAAGCGCGTTCCGAGTCAATGTCCAGAGATGGTTGAACGCGGTGACTCTGCCCATCGATCAATTGGTGCTGACGCTGGCGCAGGATGTGTTCAGCGAAGCGTCGGATCTGGCGCTGGCGCATAAACTGGCGCTGGTGCTGAGAGGGGCGGCGGACGATCACGCGGATTGGCGCCTGCCTGAGTTGACGTCGGAACTGGCGGTGATCGCGAAGAACGAACGGCGCTTCATCGGGTTCTCGTCGGACGATTCGGGCTTTGACCCCGAACGGCATCGCGGACGGGTGGTGGTGACGACGATGCACAAGGCGAAGGGGCTGGAGTGGGACCGCGTGTATTTGATGTCGGTCAATAATTATGACTTCCCGTCGAACATGCCGAATGACCGTTTTATTTCGGAGAAGTGGTTCGTGCGGAGTGGGTTGGACCTGGCGGCGGAGTCGCTGGCGCAGTTGACGGCGTCTGGAGTTCGATCGAGTGAGTATGACTGGTACGAGGAAGGCGCGGCGACGATGCGCTCGCGGCTGGATTACGTGAAGGAACGCCTGCGCCTGTTGTACGTGGGCATCACGCGTGCGAAGACGGGATTTGATCGTGACGTGGAATTCAGGCAGGCAGGGCGATGCGACGCCGTCTCTGGCGATGAGTGAGTTGATGGGGTGGTGGGAGGGGAAGTAACGATGTTTACTGCATTCCCAGAAACAACAACCATTGTATATCTTGACCAAAATAAATGGATTGATTTGTCACGTGCATATTATGGAATACAAGATGGGCAAAAGTTTCAAAGTGTATTAACGAAAATTCAAACCGTGGTCTCAAACAAAAGTGCCATTTTCCCTCTGTCATTTCAACATTATTATGAAACTAATAAGAGTTCGGAATATAGAACAACGCAAACGTTTAGCAAAAGTAATGGCTGAAATATCTCAAGGTGTTTGTATTTCTCCACAAGAAAGAATGATGCAATGGGAATTAGTTAGATCATTATCAAAACTATTCAATGAGCCAATTCCTGAAGCGCCATCTGCTTTTGGTTATGGGTTCCCGTGTGCATTGGGAATTAGCATTGAAGTATCAAAAGACCAATTTAATGAAACAAGAGAAGAAATTACATCGCTCGAAACTACGTTTGGTTTATTGGTAGAAAATGATAATGATGAATTCAATGCATGGGCTCAAGAATTCGAGAATACTCACAACGAGTTGGCGAGAAAATTGGAGGCATTTCGAAAGGAAGTCAAATTATCCCCCAAACATGCTTATGTGGTACATCTTGCAACAGCTTTGGAAGAAGAAATAACCAAGGCTTTAAGTTATTTCAACAAGACGTATCAAGAATTCTTTTCACTTGGTGCTGAAAGAACTCGATGCTTTTTGGAATGATGTTCCAACAATAAATGTTGAAATTGAACTCAATGTGAGTCGCAATGAGCAATGGAGAGACAGGAAGATTTAACCTAACGACGCTACAGATATTGCCTTCTTAAGCACAGCAATACCGTACTGCGATGTGCTGGTTGTTGAAAAGCCTTTTCACAACCTTATAAAACAAAATAGGCTTGACAAGAAATATCAAACACAAGTATTCAGTACCCTTAACGATTTGGAGGGGATTTTAGTGTAAGATGAAATTTGCCAAGAAATCATTCAACTGTGAAACAGAGGATGAAAATGCAAAAGTTGCCTTCAAGTTTTAATTGGAAGGACTCCCCTTCACACTTCAATTTACTTCTTGCCTTCGATAAGCCGCGTGACATCAAACAGGTTTTAGATTGGGCATGGCCTCGTCAAACTTTAGGTGAAAAGACGGAGGTCGCTATCGAACGCTTTGTCGAAGATGGCTTGCTCATACCTGCAAGTGTTGAAGAAGGTTTAAATAAGCTTTTTCAGGTTGCGCAACTTAAGAAGTTTCTAAGTGAGCGAAGCCTGTCTATATCTGGAAATAAAGCAGAGTTAATTGAGCGCCTGGTTGCTCACGATAAACAAGAAATGCAAAAGATAGTGGGAAACAGTATCTTCAAATGTTCCGATGCTGCTTTAAGGCTTATTACCGAAAGAAATGAGAAAATCGAGAAAGAAACAGAATTAGCAAAACGCTCAACATTTGATGCGTTCAAAGCGAATAACCCAAAAGAAGCCTGCAAAATCTATGAGGCTTTCAGAAGACATTCTGTTGATTCTGCATATAAAATAAGCATCTATGATGTGGAAGAATTACATTTTGTCCTCATCAGTCAACCAAAGGTCTTGTCAAATTTCTCTCGGGAGGAATTAGTAGCACTTCGACATGCAGCTTGCATGAAGCTTTTATGGAAATCCGAATTGCCAGAAAGGTGGTTACCAGAATCTTTCATCTTGCCTTCTAAAAATATCCAAATTGCAGTTAATTATCTTCTAACTCATGCAAAATTCAAAAAGGGCATTTCTCACTATAAAAAAGATGAACATATAAGATTGAGTTTTCATCCAGGCGATATTAATTCGTGTAATTTGTGTTTAGTGTTCAACGATCAGGTTTTCACGACAAATACAATACCCGAGCTGCCTATTCCAGGATTTACTAGCGAAATGGGTTGTAAGTGCGATCTGCAATGGGCAGATTATGAGGGTGAATTTGATATTGAAGATGAGGATGAAGAAGGAATGTCGGCTACAGATTTGATAGATGAAAACTTAGCATTATCTGATAGCCCCGTGGAAGCTCTTCGCTTATTGACACAAATGCTTAACGAGGGCTTGGTAACTCAAACAGAATTTGACGAAAAGAAAAAAGAAATATTGTCTCGTCTGTAATGCAATCAAGTGAAAAACGGGCTAGGCGGGAACGATGAAGATAGAAGGATGAAAGACGGTGTTGGGACCTCACCCAGATGGTGGTGATTGATCGGGGTGACGGGTGACCTCTCCCAGATGATCGCGATTAATCGGCATATCGGTTTGACCTCACCCAGATAACCGTAATGATCGGCGTGTCGGGTTGTCCCTCTACCCTAAAGGGCACACGTCCTAAAGGAGATGGCATGGTGTTGAGTCCTTTTCTGAGGGATGGGGTTGTTGGGTTTCCAGGTCAATGTTTGGTTTGAGGATGGTTTTAGCTTCTCCCCCGTGGGGGAGACGGGAGAGGGGTTTGAATGACAAACGGTCTCGGGATGGAATGTCCGCGAGACCGTTTTTGTTATGGTAAAATGCTTAGCAGAAAAAGAAATTTGCTTAGCAAGGAGAGTTTATGGCTACCACCTCTGTCAAAGTCAGCGCGAAGTATCAGATCGCTGTTCCGCAAATCGCGCGCAAGAAATTGAACATCAAGAAAGGCGACCGTCTGCTCGTAGATGTGCAGGACGGTGTGATCGTTTTAATCCCTGAACCCAAACGCTACACCAATTATCTAGCTAGTCTGCACAGTGAAATTTGGAAAGGCGTTGACACTCAAAAATATCTCAACGAGGAGCGTGGGGCATGGATGAATTCAACAAACGATTAGCAAAGGCAAAAGTTATCGGGTTAGATACGCCTGTCTTCATTTACTTTCTTGAGAATAACCCGCGTTATGCCCCGCTTGCTCAAATTACCATCAAAGGAATAGAGGATGGTAAATGGCTGGGCGTGACATCTACAATTACTTTGATGGAGATCACTGTCCGCCCGTGGCAATTGGAAAACGAATCAGCGGCGCGTGAATACGAAGTTGTTCTCGTTCATTTCCCAAATCTGACGATTGTAGATGTGGATCGAAATGTAGCACGTGCCGCGGCGCAACTGCGAGCGAAGTACAAGGTTTCGCCGCCTGATGCATTGCAAGTGGCGGCAAGTATCTCTTACGGAGCAAACGCCTTCTTAACTAATGATAAAAGGTTGTCTAAGCTCGAAGATGTGATTGACGTCATTGTGATGGATGACTATTTGGAATGAAAGATGGAGTTGCGAAGGGGGAGTTTGGTCAACGGACTTTGTCACCGACTCACGGACGGAAGCGGACGTTTGGCGTGAGGAATGAAAAACGGTCTCGGGATGGAATGTCCACGGGACCGTTTTGTGTTTATTCTTCGTAAGCCTTTAGAAAATCATCTCTCGAAATCCCCGATTGTGAGAGGATTGTCCGCAAGGTGGAGCTTTTAAGTGTGCGGTGATTGGGCATGGTCAACGGCGTCTTTGTGCCGTCTGCATTTTCACGGGACATGGCGATGTGATTCCCTTCGCGAATAAGTTGAAACCCAAGACGCTCAAATGCTTTGATAACTTTGGCTTTGGGAGCGTCCACGGGAAATTTGGGCATTACACTGCGACTCCTGCTTCGGCGATGAAGGCTTCCAACACAGGAGTTTCCGATTCAAATACTTCCGTGCCGAAGGTTTCGATGTGAAATGCGATTGCAGATTGTACATCCGCAAGAGCAGATTCGTATGTGTCACCCTCACCAACGACCACGCCTTTTACTCCAAGAGGATAAGCCACATAGCCATCGGGATGTTTCTCAACGATAATTTTGAATTGTTTGGTCATTTCAAACTTCCTTTTTACTAAATTACGCGGCGGCTGTCATCTTCTCGGCGGTATTGGCTGATATAGGTTTGAGCGTCCATGCCAAGCGCTGGGTAGGGTAAAAGCCCAATCACATCCCGCCATTTTAGATGTGTCTTGCGGGATGGCAGATTCGACCGAACGCCCTGAATCAAACGGCTGGCTAATAAAAGCCGTTCAGAGGGTGTTAGTTTGCCTGCGCGTTTCATGATTTGGTCAATGGTTTGAAGTGCCATACTTAACCTTTCACGTCTCTGTTCATATTATACCGTTATCTGGGTGACGATGAAAACGGACTCGGATGATACCTCTCCCAGACAAAGACGATTGATCGGCATGTCGGTTTGACCTATCCCCAGCCCTTCCCTAAAGGGAAGGGAGCTGGTTGCGCGATGTGTTTAGTTTCTCCCCCGTGGGGAGACGGGAGAGGGGTTTGTAGGTCAATGACAAACGGTCTCGGAATATCCATGAGACATTTTTTTGTCCTGTACACTGTGGATTTAGGGAAACTCCTATAGGGCAAATCCTCATTGACTCGATTTAAAGTCGTTGTCATAATTTATGCCAGTATATTTTCACCCATCCCTATAATGAATTACTTGCTTAGTAAGGAGGCGAAATGAAAAAGGTTATTTTTTCAGTTTCATGCATATTAGCGCTGTTCGCGCTGACAGGCTGTGGACCTGGTTCCAGTATTGAAGTCGACACGCCCGATCGGGTTGTGCTTTATACGCCCGGTGTAAATCCACTGGTTAACGAACCGGCAGATAACGGTCGTGTTGCAGAGATCGGGCAGGGACTTTGGCACGGTATCATTGCCCCTGTTACTCTCATCATTTCTTTTTTCAATGCGAATGTGCAAATGTACGAGGTTCACAATGACGGCAGGGGATATAACCTTGGGTACCTGATCGGTGTGGCAATCGTATTCCTGTTATTGGGCGTGACAGGACGCAGGTGGAGATAGTTTCTTACACTTCTCTTGCAGAATTGATTCTGCTTGATGGATGAGATTTTTAAAAGGTTGCTCGCCGACCGCTTTTCACAATTTGAAGGGCTGAAGGTGGATGCCTCCATCCCGGTGCCGGAACTTATCATCAATGAGGTGATCGAGACTACACTGCGGGGGAATAAAAAAATCAACGAGTGCCGGGTGTCCATCCGTGCAAATAATAAAGTCTCTGTTCACCTGAAAACACCGCTTTGGTTTCTACCCATAAATTTGAACCTGGAACTTGAAAGGTCAGTGGATATTACAGCGCATCCGCAGATTAGAGCGCGGCTGGAAAATCTTGTGTTGGTAGGGAAGTTGGGTTCGTTCTTTAAAGTGTTACCGGAAGGACTCAGCTTGCAGGATGACTATATTGTGATCGATCCTGAGTTCTACATTCCGAACCTGGGAATACAACATATTTCTTGATCTGGTCAAATCCATTCAAATTCAAACAGAAGAGGGCAAGGTGATACTCAAACTCCATATCGAAGTGGAAGAGGGACCGAAATAATAGGTAAACTACGGCGAAATTGACCTGACCTCACTGGCAGCTAAAACCTTTCCATCCGAACCATAAGCCACAACCGCCCATGTGTATCCCGTATCGATGGAAGGTCCACTGCTGTCGTTTGGCGGCGGCGTGTCGGTACCGCCCATATAAATTTGAGTTTTTGTCCCTTCCCATGCCCAATAAGGATCGCCCTCTTCATCGAACACGATCAATTGGTAACGACTGGCGCCGCTAACGGATTCCCACATGAACAGCGGTTTTTCTCCCGCGCCTGTGATCTCTGTAAGCGGTTGGATGTTTGCAATGCCTGGTGCGGAAATAAACGGTTCACCCCGAACCTCGGTTGGGCTGCTCGTCGCGAGCTTTGTCGGCGCCTCAGGTTGATTCTCACTGCCTCCTCCGGGAAGTCCGCACGCCAGCGCCGAAAACATCATCACAGCCATAACAACATAAAAACGGTTTATCTTTTTCATGATCATTCTCAACATATCGCATCCGCAACGTCTTGCGCCTGTTGCTTCAAGTTGGCACTTCCCAAAAAGCCGGCCGCCACCTGGATTTGAGTTACATCCTGACAATTGTTATTATTTTGGGCATCGTTGAGGCGGTCACTGAACTCTTGAGTGAACTTGGCTTTCAATTCTGCGGCTTGTTGAGGGTTCGCTGCACCCGATCCCATTGCGCCAACGCTGATCGCAATCGTTACAAGTCGGCTCAGTTCCTCGGTGGTAAAAAGTTGGGGGTTCTGCAAGGCAAAATTTGCCAGATCAGCCACCACGTCCGTAATGATCGTAAGATAGGTCTTTTTTCCGCCGAAGCCGCAGGCAATATCTTTCTTCATCGCCAGGTTTAGGTTATCTGCCTGCGTCACGAGTTCATTCAATTTGGCATAATCAACGCCGCTCTCTGCTTGTGCATTTTTCTTCAATGTCTCTGCCGCATCGATCAAATCACCGACCTCTTTCATGTAATCAGTTTCGTTGGAAGATGTAAGGTCTCCCACGCGAATGGCAGTATAGGAACCGGTTACATTGGCGTTGATTCCTGCCGATTGATAATTTGCCATCGCCGGCGCAGCGATGTCTGCCGTCACTTGATTACAGGTGGCGTTGGTCAGAGTCAAACCAAGTTGCGCGCCGCTGCCCAAATCCACAGGGGCGTTGACCTGTAACCCGGATACAGTAATATTCAAATTGATAATGAAGTTCTTCGTATGGATGAGTGGTTCCGCCGATGAGCCTTCCACTTTTCCGCCTGCTGAAATATCAGCGGAACCAGTGATATCCCCTGTATAGGTTCCCTGACCTGTCATTAGCCATTCGCCTTCCAATGTTCCGCCTGAGGAGTTAAACTGCATATCCCCAAGATAGGAAACATTGAGTGTCGTGACAGTCGTGGGCGCGATGGCGTGGATGCTGAATTTGGCGACCCATTTCCCGTCACTGAACGCAGGCGGCGTATCGTCAAAGCGATTGTGCGCTTGAACGGGCAGCGTTGAAGACATGATCATCGCAAGCATAAGGAATGTTGACCCCACCCTGCTCCAAAAATGGAATCGAGTATCTCTCATACGAGCCTCCTGTTTCTATCAAGACGGTGAAACCATTCTAACCCTTTCAGTGAAAGGCTAAAAGTAGCTCGTTGGTCGCATTTTCTCCTTCCCTGCTATGGGACAAAATGGCCTTATACGTAACTGTACGCTGGCGATTCTCTACTTGATCTTCTCCGCGTTGACCGTTACATTCAGCTTGTCACCAATTTCATTCAGCGCGTCTCTCCATTTACGGAGCGGCAAGTGGGGCGGCACAAGGATGGTCGCATTCATGGTGAAGAGGGGCGTTCCGGTCATGGGAGCGGGCACGGTTGTCGTTTCCATATCTTCGATATTGATATCCTGTCCTGCCAGGTGCTGGGTGATCTGGTAAATGATCCCCTCGTGATCCGCACCTTGGACTTCAACCCGATAAGAGAGCCAGCCTTCGTATTTTTGGGCATGAGTATCCTCGGTTTGCAGGAGAGTGATCTGAAATCCTTCGTTGCGTAATGTTTGCAAGTCTTCTTCAAGGGAGGATATATCCTTTTCGTCCAGTGAAGCCAGCATGAGCATGGCAAACTCTCCGCCCAGGCGTGCCATGCGGCTCGTTTCTACATTCCCTCCGTGGGTGACAAGTACATTGGTGATTTCCTTGACGATCCCAACCCGGTCATGTCCAGTCAGTGTAAGGACAACGTTTTTCTTCATGCTGGTTTCCTTTCCTTATGTTCACTTGCGATATTGAATTGAGTATGCTGGTAAAACAAGGACTTAAATCGCGTTCTCAAAGTGCGTGATCTTTGGCGTGGATTCTGGTTTGCCTTCAATCGCAATCACGTCCAGCTGCCAGTGATCGATTTCGTTCTCAGCCGCGTAATGCTCGCCTGCCGCAAGCATATGTTGAAGTTTTCTGGGTGTGATGGATTCTTCAGGCAGCCCCATCTTGTTCGATGTCCGTGTTTTGACCTCGACGAAGATGATGACGTCACCCTGCTTAACGATGATGTCAATTTCGCCATATGGAGTTCGGGCATTGCGGGTGACGATCTCGTAGCCCCGTTCAGCGAGATACTCAGTGGCGGTATCCTCACCCCATTTGCCGATGCGCTGGTTGTGCTTCATTTCAGAAATTCTTCCAGAATGGATTGTAACCGTTCATCTAATTTGGGTTTTACAGGTTTGGTATTTTGCGTCAGGCGCGCGTAATGACCAAGCATGATCTTGATGGTACGCTCTATGGAATATTCTTCCGAGGCTTTGCGGGCTGCCGCGCCGAATTTCTTTTGCAGATCCTTGTTTAGGCACAGGTAGGTGAGCCTGGCTGTAAAGGAGGCGATATCCTCCGTTGCGAGCAGACCCGTTTCCCCGTCCGCGATTGAATCGCCGACTCCGGGAGAGTCAATGCCCAGGATGGGGAGTCCAGAGCCCATGGCTTCGATCACCGAAAGCGGATGGACTTCCGTCACGGAGGCGGTGACAAATATATTGCACATCGCCAGATACGAGGGAAGTTTCTCGTAGGGAATCATCCCGACAAACAGGACACGATCTTGAATGCCTAACTCAGCCGGGAGCAGTTTCGCCTCTTCCATATGTTCCTTTTGCCCGCCGCCAATGATTAGCAGGTGTGCATTCGGGATGACTTGCGAAACACCCGCAAACGACTGGAACAGAAATTCGAGATTTTTTTCCGGTGCAATGCGACCCGCGTAAACCAACAGAATATCATCATCTGTAAACCCGAATTCAGCGCGGGAGAGAGGTTTGGCTCTGTAAAAGCGGGTGAGGTCGACGCCGTTAGGGACGACCTCGATATGACTCTCTACGCCATATTGACGCAGGATCTTTTTCATGCCACTGGATGGAGAAATCACCATATCCATTTCATCGCAAAAATCAGGCATATAGGCGTGAAGTAAACCGTTGCTGACCTCTTCCGGCATGAGGGGCATACGTGCCTGCGCGTATAAGTCGTAGCGCGTGTGGTTGGTGAAAACAATGGGAATTTGTGGACGGCGGCAGTAGCTGATGGCAAGACGCCCGCTGAGGAACGGATGATGGACGTGCACCACATCCATGTTTTGGAGGAGTTTCTTGTACTCCGTTTTGTAGCGCAGGGAGAGATAAAAACCCGTATCGGCGAGAGGCAGGCCCGGGCTTCGTATGACGCGGGGTTCATCGTCCTGATGGTCGAGGTCGCCGAAGGTAAAGACATACACTTCGTGACCTGCATTTTCAAGGGCGCGTTTGTTCAGGTCGATATAATTCGTGATGCCGCTGACGTACGGCTTATACGTATCTGCCATCATCCCGATCTTCATGTTTCAATCGTACAGGGAAGCAGGTGGAGAGTCAAGAAGATGGAGCGACGACTCCTGGCTTGTGGTGGTGTGCCAGACGGATTCTGGCTATGATAGAATCGAAAAATATGACCGTAAAATTGATATTGCGCGACAAGGAATACGAAGTGAAACCGGGGATGACCCTGCTTGATTCTCTAAAGAAGATCAGCATCTTGTCTGAATCAGTGATCGCAACCCATTCAGGTGAGATGATTCTGGACGACGAGATTTTGAAGGATGGTGATGTGATCAAGTTGATCGCGGTAATTTCCGGAGGCTCTTGTCATTGCGAGGGTGATAGCTCGAAGCAATCTCCTCTTTCGAGTGGAGATTACTTCGTCGCAACAAATGCTCCTCGCGATAACGGGTGGTTATTATGAAATGTCGTAAATGCGGCGAGAAAGCCTCCGTCAATATGCGCCAGCACAAACTGGCGTTGTGCAAGGAACACTATCTCGAATGGGTTCCCGAGCAGACCGAGCGCTTTATCAAAAAATACGAGATGTTCACGCATTATGAAAAGATCCTTGTTGCGGTTTCTGGCGGCAAGGATTCGCTTGCGTTGTGGGATATTCTTAATCGATTGGGCTACGATGTGGATGGTTTATATCTTGGGTTGGGCATTGACGGTCGAAGATCCCCTTTAGGGGAAGGCATCAATTATTCGCATGAGTCGCAGCGTCTCACCGAAAAGTTTGCAAATGAGAACAATCTCAAACTTCACATTGTGGACATCGAAAAAGAATACGGACAGCCCATCCCTGTGCTTTCGGAAATTTCCCATCGTGGATATGGTAAGCCGTGTGCCGTCTGCGGATTGGCGAAACGCCACGAGATGAACCGCGTCGCGCGTGACCTGGGGTATGCTGTGCTTGCGACCGGGCACAATCTTGACGATGAAGCCGCCGTGCTATTCGGCAACACATTGAACTGGTCGAGTGAATATCTACTGCGGCAGGGACCTGTTCTCCCTGAGTCGGATGGGTTGGCGCGCAAGGTCAAGCCGTTGTGTCGTTTCTATGAACGCGAGATGACGGCATATTCCATTGCACGCAGCATCGAATATATTTATGAAGAATGTCCGTTCGCCGAAGGTTCACAGTCCATTTATTATAAGGAATTGTTGAACCAACTCGAAACGACCCGCCCCGGTGCAAAGTTGACATTCTATCTGCGTTTTCTCGAGGCGCGAAAAAGTGGGGAATTGTTTATTGAACATAACGTTGAGCGGGCGCATCTGCATGCCTGTCCCAGGTGCGGACAGCCCACCTCCACGAGCGACCTATGTTCGTTTTGCAGAATGATCGAGAAAGTCAACTCGATGCCTGTCTCTTGAAGTTAGCGGCGGTATTTTTGTTTAGGGTGGTGAAGAATGAGAATATCTGAAACTCCAAAAATATCCGTTATTGCGAGCGAGCAAAGCAATCTCCATCATCGCGTTGGAGATTGCTTACGCTGATGTTGTCGGGCTGACGCCCTCGTCGCAATGACGGGTCGTTAGGTTTATTCTTAGCCACTCCCTGAAAAAGCACACGTTTCATTATTAGAATATTTGTGCTAAAATAGTGACATGATCGTTTCCATTGAAAATGCGGAAAGTTACATCTGGGGAGAGATTTGTGAAGGTGTGCATTTGCTCAAACGTGATGATATGAGTGTCATTCAGGAAAGAGTGCCTGCGAGCGGTGCGGAAGTAATGCACTATCACAATGTGGCGCGGCAGTTCTTTTATATCCTTGATGGCGCAGGGACGATGGTCTTTGAAGATCGTGAAGTGGTTATCCAAAAAGGGCAGGGACTTGAAATCGCACCGAAGGTAAGGCATCAGTTCAAAAATCAATCACAAGAAGATGTGCATTTTCTTGTGATCTCGATTCCGTCTACGCGAGGGGATAGAGTGAAATTGTAAAACCCGGTGGTTGAGTAGCCCTGAGCGTTCATTGCGAAGGGCGTATCGAAATCACCATGTAACAAAAATATTTTGCTTAGCTGTGGACTCGATACGTTGTTTCGCAACTACTCGACCACCAGAGTGTAGAGGTAGTTATAAATGACACCCATCAATATTTCAAAACAAACAACGCGACGATTTGTACTTGGCAAACAGGGACTCTGGCCCGGTCGCCGATGGAAGGGGAAAATGGGTGTTGTGCAAGCTATTAACACTTGTGAAGCGGTGCAGCTCGATCCGTTGAACGTTGCAGCGCGTAGCCAGGATATTGTGTTGCACAGCCGCGTGTTGGATTACAAGCCGGAATATCTATACAAAGTCGCTTATGACGAGCGCCGGTTCTTTGATTATGGCGGCTGGCTGGCGATGTATCCGATGCAGGAGTTGCCGTATTGGCGTTTGCACATGGAAAAACGCACGCGGGATGAATATGTGAAATATCATGTTCCCAATGGACATCAGGAAGTGTTGAAATTTGCGCGTGAGGAGTTGCGGAAGCGCGGTCCGTTGGGGAACCGGGATTTCGATGGCAAGCGCGTGGATGGCTGGAGTTACCGTGGGCGCAAGGAATCGTCTGTGGCGTTGTTCGATATGTGGCTTTCGGGCGAGTTAATGATCCATCACCGCGAAGGGTTTAGCCGTGTGTATGATTTTCGAGAGAACATCGCGCCGAAGGAATTCGATTACGTTGCGACCGAAGAAGAAGCGGAGGAGTTCTTTGCGCGCAAGGCTGTCTCTTTTATGGGATTAAAGAATGAAGCAAAAATGAGACTCGAGTTGCGCGATTATCTGCGGAGAGACTATTCGCAAGACGAGACGAAGAGTTTGCTTGTGCGATGGAAAGAGTCTGGGATGTTTGAGCAGGTTCAAATCGAGGGCGGACGCGAGACATATCTCGTTTTGAAAGAAGATGTCAAGGCGTTGGAGTCGCTTGAGAAGGGAAGAGTCCCCAAAGGGTGGAATCCTAAAGAGACGACCACGCTGGAGGAAGTGACGTTCCTTTCATCGCTGGATATTGTGAGCGCACGCGGACGGGCGATGAAGTTGTTTGATTTCGATTACAAGTGGGAGGTGTATGTGCCGGCGGAGAAGCGGCGCTGGGGGTATTATGTTTTGCCGATCTTGTATGGCGATGACCTGGTGGCGCGGCTCGACCCGAAACTCGACCGCACGACGATGACGCTGGAGATCAAGGGCTTTTGGTATGAAGACGATGCGCCCGTAAAGGACGCCGCCTTTGCGGACGCGCTGGCGAAGGGACTGATCCGCTTTGCGAAGTTTGTGGAGGCGAAGAAGGTGGATGTGAGCGCGATCAAGCCTTTGGGGTTGAGGAGGAAAGTGAAGAGGGTGATGAGTGAGCAGTTATCGGTGAAGTGATGTGGGGAACGTTATAACGGCAAAAATATGACTTGGTTTTCAAGGTCTTTCGGTTCCCCGTTTTTGGCGATGATTTCCAATTCCTGAACACAGATACCGATTGCCACACGCAGTTGATGACCGTAAATTATCCCTGAAAAAGGAATGCCCTCACGCTGGCATTTTGCCGCTTCCTCCAACAGGTCATCATCTTGTGTAAAGAGCGCCCGATTAAGTTCGTGCGCTCTTTTGAGTAGGAGGTTATCGTCGAGTTGGTCTGCGCCATCCTCAAGGGCTGTGAGTACATCCACATCGCGCAGGCGCAAGCCGACTGTGATCGCTTTTGGGACGTGATGATCCATATAAAGCGATACGGTCATTTAGATGAGCCCCTTGTCTTTCAGGCGTTTGACCAATGGCGATACCGGCATGGACTTGCGAATAGCATCCACTTTTTTGATGCGATTTTCGATGTCAGTATCCAACTCATCATGGTGATCCCAGTAATATGCCAACGCGGAATAAATCTGACCGAGCGTCAGATGTGAAAACTGGATGTGAAGTTCTTCAGCTGTCCAGCCATACGCCGCCTGCGCAAGGACAAGTTCGACAACCTTCATGGTCGTCCCTGAAATGAGTGGAACATGTGCCTCGTTCAAAACAACATGTTCGTAGCGGGTTTCTGCAAGCATGGTTGATCTCCTATCCCAATCTTCATGGCATGTATTCGGCGAAATCTCCAAGCGGCGCGTCGAAATCATCGGACATGGTGACCATGCCTTTGGCGCTGCCTGCTTTGCGCGGACGAAACATGTGCTTAAGCGGAATCAGTTGAATCAAGGCTTTGTCGTCGCGTTCGATGAAAACCGACTCACCGCGCAACGCCGCATCGATCAGACTCCATAGTTTTTTGGGGAGTTCGCTTTGCTTGATTTGGTAAATCATGTCTGCCTTCTTTCTATTGCCTTAAGTATACACGATTGGCAGGACCAGGAACAAATCTAGCGAAGAGGGCAGATGTGAAGGCGATCAAGCCTATGGAGCTGAGGAAGCATATTCAGAAGATGTTGAATGGCCGATAGTTAATTTTTGTTGTGAAAAAACTTATCCATCACCGGGGCGATGTTCTCGGGAATATCCTCACCCCAGGCGCCACCGTCAATGGACTCGCCAGTCTGATTTCCCTGCTCGTCCAGTTTGAAATAAACGGGAATAAATTCAACATAAAAGTTTTGTACTTTGTTTTCTTTCCATTTCCATTCGTCAACATTCAGTTTGATGATATATGTACCCTCGTAGGCTTTCAACATGAGCTGGTTCTTTGCCTTGATTGCGGCGTCAATTTTCTGGCACGGCGGGCACCATGTCGCGTCGAATTCAACAACAGGTGTTTGCCCCAAGTCAACCGCTTTATGTGCTTCTGCTGAAAGCAACTCTTGAAGATTGCCGTTTGATGAGTGAAGCCGCACTACGGTAAATCCATTTTGTTTTGTTTCAACGATGTCAGCTATGGGTGTTTCCTGTGCAGTTGATTCATGTGCAGGAAATAAAAAATTGCAAGCCAGCATGATAACTGGTATCAGTACAATAATGATTTTCGTGTTCATTTTCATTTATTGTCCCTCGGCAAATGTGTCTTTGCCTGGAACGCGGATTTGCACAAGTTTCCCGATTACAGGCGCTTTGCAACCGCGCTCACTGCATGACATGTACGTGATGCTGACGGTTTCATCAACCCAGTCAACGTCTTGCGGAAGTTCAATTGGCAGACTTAACGTCACTATGCCAGATGGGTAGACCATTAATTCCTTCGGTTCAAAATTAGGTATTTCCGCTTCCACACTTTCGGTCAATTCTCCTAACGATTTTATCTGGCTGTTGGGTATTAACTCAAGAAGTGTAGGGCGACCCAGTCCGTCTACGCCAGTTATCGATATATCCTTGCTGTAGAGATGATACCCTTCCGGCGGCGTGAAGGTCGCTGAAAGGAAGTAAATATCTTGTTGTGGATTATCTAAATAAACAGATACTTGCACGTCATTTTCGTTAAAGGATGCAAGGGGAAGATGCGCTTGATTTTGTGTCCCAAGTGGAAGAGTGCAGGATGATGCGATTAATAGGATGCCAAAAATAGAGAGAAGCTTTATTTTCATTCCCAACCCTATAAACCCAGCGCGCTTGAAATAATCCCAGCGATAACTATCATCACAACCGCGGCGACGATCGCTCCACATCCCCAACCGAGGGATACGCCACGGCTTTGTCCGCTTGTGATACCCGGTTCCAGCCTGCGGATGTGGCGCACTGACTGCCAGCCTGCGAACATCCCTGTGAGAAACCATGCTGCGATCACGAAGAGTAAAAATACAAATACGATGATAATGAAAAACCCAATGGCATTGCCGATGGCCTGACCTATTCCAGCTCCGATGCAGTGACCGAAGTCGAGTCCTTCACAATTGGGTTCTGTGTTTTGCGCAGTGATCGCGCCAATGGCAACCATCAGCGCTGTGATCAGACCTGATACGATCAACCCGAGCGGACCGCTGATTCCCCAAATGCGAATAGTAGGCGACATGTGTTTCCATGAAATGCTGGGCGCGTTCGGTCGCAGTGCCAGCATGGTGAGTAGACCAGCGATCAACCCTCCGGCAACGCCCCCGATGCCCCCGCTGATGAGGAGTACGATGAAGCCGACAAAATCATTGCTGTTCATGTTTCTCTGAGTAGTGGTGAAAATAACCAGAAAAATAAGGACGATCAACCAAAAGACGGACCAGCCGAGTCCCCATGCAAATGCCCATCCGGGAATCTTGCTGAATACGACACTCATGGGCGTCTTTGCGGATTGACGAAGAAACGGTCTTTCTCCTGTTGCCTTTCCTGCTCCGGCTTCGATGAGACCATCCACAAGTTTTTGGAAGTTATCGGTGTAACTGCCGGAGCGCAGATCGAGGGTCTGTACTTCGTGGACAAGCGACTTAAATTCCCCTGTCCACTTTGCAGGGCGATAGATCACGGGAAAAATTATCGTGCCAAGTTCCAATGCCTTATTGACTTCCTCCCGCACATAACGCGATTCCATCGAATCAGGCGATAGTACGAGGATAAACGCTTTACACTCGCGGATGCCGTCCATGATCTCATCGTGCCATTTTTGTCCAGCCTGGATCGTAGATTGGTCGAACCATACCCCCGCGACCTGTGCGTTTAGCTCTGATGCAAGACGCGTGACAAATTCCTGGTCACGTCGGGAGTAGGAGATGAATATCTCTTTGTTCATGACAACCTCCGAATCGCTGGTTTCATTATACACGTGCCTTATAATGTTTTCTACGTACAACAAAACCTCCAGTTCATTTTCTGGAGGTTTTGTTGTACCAACTGTTATATGCTCAAAACTTAATAAATGGGATTGACATCGTGCTCAATGGCAAAAAGTTTTCCCAGGAGATAAACAGTTGAGTGATTTGCCTCTGCCTTGTAAAGGGCAAACAATCTCTTAAAGTGATTGAGGTATTCATCTTTCTCGGTAATTCTCTCAATGGTTTCGTTGAGGTTGGTTTTACCGGCAATTTCAACCAACTCTTCATCGGAGGCAAGTGTAATATTTCCAGACCATACATTGGGCATTTGCAAATAATGGACATTGATGAAAGTTAAGTGAACGTTGTGTTTCTTTTTATCCTTGTGGGTGGCGCGCAGAGTCAATTCAGAATCGACAACGTTGAACGCCCAGATCTGATAGGAATATCCCTGGATGCGATTGAGTTCATCTTCTAATACGGACATAATTATTTATTCCTTGAGATAAAATTTTTGCCGCCATAGGGTTCTCATTATACTTCCACGTTCGGTTGGCTGGTATACCTCAAAGAGATGATGTTTTTTCCTAAGGTGTGAGTTCCATCTCTTTCACAACGGGTTTATGCCGTGAGCTATTAATGATTACTACGGACCCGATAATAATTGTTGCCGCAATCAGGATGCGCGCGGTCAGCGCCTCGCTTGCCAGCCAGCTTCCCAGAAAGACCGCCACCACTGGATTCACATATGCATATGTGGACATTAACGAGATGGGCGCATTATGCAACAGCCAGCCATAGGACACGAATCCGACCAGCGACCCAAATGTGATCAAATAAAGGAGTCCCCACCATGAGCGCATCGAGACTTCGCCGAAGTTGAATCCACGTAATTCGCCTGTGCCTACGCTGATAACGAACAACCACACCGCGCCCGTCAGCATTTGCATCGCCGTCGAAAGCAGGACAGATTTGGGCATGTCCGCGCCTTTGGCATAAATGGATCCCAGCGACCAGAGTATCGGTGCAATCAGCAATAGAATGATCCCAAAAGTATCAAACCTATGTTCTGCCCCCGTGATCTCTGATGGACCCACCAACAGGAACACACCGCCAAAACCGACTAACAAGCCGAGAATAGCCTGCCAGGTAGGCTTCGCTCCACCCGAACGCATGGATTCAAATAACACCAGCCAGAATGGCGATGTGGTAATCATCAATGCCGCAATCCCCGAAGGAACCTTTTGCTCTGCGAATGCGACCAGTCCATTCCCACCGACAAGCAATGCCGCTCCCACAATCGCTGTGGCTATCCAATTGCTTTTTGTCGGTATAGCATCACCCGCGGAACGACGCCAAATAAATAAGATCAAACCGGAGATCAAAAAGCGGATCGACGCGTGCAGGAAAGGCGGCATGGTTTCCACGGCGAACCGAATAGCTAGATACGTGGAGCCCCAAACAATGTATAGTGCGACCAAAGCGACCCAAAGTTTCGTTTTCATTCATGTCCTTTTTGTTTATCGCGCTGAGCGGAGGGTTGAGGCGTTTTTTCGAAACCCGCAGACGAAGCGCACTGTGAAGATATTGCATCTCATCTATGGCTTTTTACAAGCACGAAAGCCTCCGCTCGACGCGATCATTGTCGTCCTACTCCACCACCGATGCTGTGTTCATAATCTCTCTTACCAATAGCGCCTTCTTCCTCACAGCGCCGTAGCGATATTTGCCAAATTCTCCTACTGTGTTGATCACACGGTGACAGGGGATAAGAACAGCAATCGGGTTATGTCCAACTGCCGTGCCGACAGCCCGTAAGGCTTTCGGGTTGCCGATACTCTTTGCAACGTCTTTATACGTGGTCACAGTTCCAACGGGGATCTGTAACAACGCCTCCCACACCTTCAACTGGAAGTTCGTTCCGCGCAAGTGTAATCCTAATGGTTTGCCGCGATAGTCGAGATCGAAGATTGGTTCCAGCATCAGCTCAGTGGATTTATAGTCTTCGACCATCTTTGCCTGTTTCCATTCAGTGACGAGTTCATCAATGGCATCCCCTTCGCTTGTTTGCACAAACCCAAGATGACAGACACCCCTGTCTGTTGTGGCAATCAGGCATTTGCCGAATGGCGTAGGGTGGATGCCGTAGCGAATGGTCACGCCTGCGCCATCGGACTTATATTCGCCGGGAGTCACAGCCTCGGTGGTAACAAAAAGATCGTGAAGGCGGCCCAGACTCGAAAGTCCGACCTGATGCGTGGTGTCGAGGAGATTCTCAGATCGTTTGAGTAATTCCTTGGCGCTTTCCTTTGTCACAAATTGAAGAAAGCGCTTGGGGCTGACCCCTGCCCAGCGTGTGAACAAGCGTTGAAAATGATACTCGCTTAGCCCGATGTTCGCGGCAACCTCATCGAGGCTTGGCTGTTCCTTGTAGTGGGTTTCGAGATACAGAATTGCCTGTTCGATACGTTGGTAGTCATCGAAAAGTTGATTGTTGTCCATGGTTTCTCCTTTTTTATTATTTTATGGACATCACTCATTCCTGACGACCCGTTTCTTGCTCTATTTTCATAGATAAGACCCTAAAGGTGTTAACACCTTTAGGGTCTATGATTTCGATTCCCCGCAAATGCCGTGTGCTGCTGAGTTTTGAACCTGCTTTCGCAGGTGGGTCCCGACCCAGAAACGCCGCCTTGGCTCAGGCCTATCGTGTTATTTCTATTGGAGTTAGAGACCCATAAAGTACGTGTTGGCCCAAAACGGAATGTGCAACATCACGAGCACAGCAGGGACAATATTTTTATACCATAAAGGTTGGTGCAATGATAGAGAAAAATTAATTACGAAATAACAAGATGGTTGATTTTGTTTTTGTTTTGTGCTATGTTTGTCCTGTTATTAAGCAATACGAACAAGGAGAGAATCATGGCAACGGTTCCGGGTATCGATGTTTCCTATTGGGATGCAGGCATAGATTGGCCCAAAGTCCGAGCAACAGGACAACGTTTCATGTTTACCAAAGCTACGGAAGGGGATTTTTATGCGGATCAAACCTTCGCCGCGAACTGGTCTGGCGCCAAAGCGGCTGGACTCTTGCGAGGGGCTTATCACTTCTTCCGCGCTAATGTGGACCCGAAGAAGCAAGCTATCAAATTCATCGATTACGTCAAATCTGTAAAAGACGACGGTGAATTGCCGCCGGTGCTCGATCTTGAATTGAACGACGGGCAAACCAAAGACAAGATCATCTCACGCGCCAAGACCTGGCTGGACGAGGTCGAAAAGGCCTTTGGCAAGAAGCCGATCATCTATTCCGGTCAATACTTCTTGCAGGATTATTTCTCTGAGGCTGGTGGTGGTCCTCCCGCGTGGGCGAAGGATTATCCGTTGTGGCTCGCACAGTATCCGAATAATTACGTGGAAGGTTCGCAACCCTATCTCCCGCGCGGCTGGTACAAGTGGACGATCTGGCAATACAGTGAAAAGGGTGTGGTCAACGGCATTAACGCAAAGGTTGACTTGAACCTATTCAACGGTACGCTGGAAGAACTCTATAAATTCGCAGGTGCGAAGATCCTTACCGAGCAACCAAAGACCTCTCCAAAACACAAAGTTGCCGCAGGCGATTTGTTCGAATCGATTGCAAACAAATACGGTGTGACTGTTCGTGAACTGGTCAATGCCAACCCACAACTCTTGAAAACGGGCGACCAGTTGATGATACCGGTTGCGGTGGCAATCCCAGCTGAGGGCGGGAGCAGTTCCCCGCCCGCGCCAACTCCGCAAAAGACCTACACTGTCAAATCAGGTGACTCGCTCTACGCCATCGCCATCAAATACGGTACAACCGTCGCGGCGATTGCGTCGGCGAATAATATTGCGAATGTGAATAATATCAGTGTCGGGCAGGTGTTGGTGATACCGTAGAGATCACGTTGGTTGAGTAGGCGGCGGGTTGAGACATATCCTTGTAGAACTGTTCAACTTCCGCCGCCGTATCGAAACCAACTATTAATAGAAATACTTTTGCTTACAGGTGGTTTCGATACGACCTGCGAAAAATACGCAGGTCTACTCAACCACCGATTATTTATGGATACACCCTCTTGATCGTCCGCGGAAACGGTATCGCCTCACGGATGTGTTCGATGCCGCAGATCCAGGCAGTGACGCGTTCCACGCCCATGCCGAAGCCGGAGTGGGGGACAGAACCATACTTGCGTAATTCCAAATACCACTTGAAGGCTTCTTCGGGAAGTTTTTGATCGTGAATACGTTTGAGCAGTAGATCGTGGTCGCTGATTCTCTCCGAGCCGCCGCAGATCTCGCCATAGCCTTCGGGCGCGAGCAAGTCCACTGATTTGCAGACTTCGGGTCTATCGGGCCAGGGTTCCATATAAAAGGCTTTGACCGCGGAGGGATAGCCATAGACGAACACAGGCTTGTCGTATAGTTTGGTGAGTTCGGTTTCATGCGGCGCACCGAAGTCCATGCCCCATTCGAATTTGAGCAGTTCCTTGCGTTCGGGGTCGGTCTCTTTTTCGTAAAGTGCGATCAGATACTCCGCCGCTTTGTCATACGACATGCGCGGGAAGGTGCCAGTCACGTTTTCGAGTTTGGATATATCACGCTCAAGGAATTTCAATTCCGCCGCACAATCCTTCAACACGGATTGAACGATGTGCGTGATCAAGACCCTCTTCGACTTCCATCAAACCGTCAAGGTCGCAGAAAGCGATCTCGGGTTCGAGCATCCAGAATTCGGTTAGGTGGCGACGCGTTTTTGATTTCTCGGCGCGGAAGGTGGGTCCAAAGCAGTAGACTTTTCCAAACGAGAAGATGTTGGCTTCGTTGTAGAGTTGTCCCGTTTGTGCGAGATAGGCAGAGCCTTCGTCGAAGTAGGGCGTCTCGAAAAGAGTTGTTGTCCCTTCGGCGGCGGCGGGGGTCAGGATGGGCGTATCGAGGTTGAAGAAGCCGTGGCTGTCGAGATACTCGCGCACCGCGGACATGACCCGCACGCGCACGCGCAGGATCGCCCACTGACTTTGCATACGGATCCACAAGTGACGATTATCGAGCGCGAACTCTGGACCGTGATCCTTGAGCGACATCGGATAATCCAAGTCCGCCTCTTGCACGACTCTCGATCTGCTTCACACCGATTCATATCCGCCAGGGATGCCTGGTGCGCGCTTATCCTCACGGACAGAACCCGTGATGATGACCGACGACTCTTGCGGCAGGCGCGAGTCAACTTATCGAAGACTTCTTCCTCAAGGTCACCTTTGAAGGCGACGCATTGCACAAAGCCCGAGCCGTCGCGGACGAGCAAAAAGCACAACTTGCCCTTATGCGTGCGGTTATAGACCCAGCCTTTGATGGTCACTTCTTTTTCGATGTAGTTTGAAATTTTTGAAACGCTGATGTATTCAGCCATGTGGAGAATCCTTTTAGTTTGTGATTGAGCCAATTATAGCAGAGGCTTATTTATGGCTGGGTAGGGTAAGATAAAGAACTTCGGAGATTTTCAAAATCTCCGAGTTCTGTTAATGACAGCGAGTCCGCGGCAGAATAGGAGATGTAGGATACCCCTCCAGCTAGAACGAGCAGGACGACAAGGATGATGATACTTATTTTTTAAGTTAATTTCCCAATTTTAGTAGGAACTCAGATGTTTTCTAGGTCTCTAAGTTCTTTGATTCATCAGATGATTGAGGTAAATCTATTTTTATGATTATAGGGTTTGTATTGCGTAGTATTCTTATTATGGCGATCTCCCAGTAGTCTTCTACGCCACTGATTTTTAGCTTCTTCGTTTCCCGTTTTCCAAAAATGACGAAGCCTTTTTCCTCTAAAGCCTGAATATCTTGAGAGAGGTTGTAACTTGTTTCCACCCTTTCTCCATATTCCATCTCATCTCCAATGTCTGCCCGGTCTTGTAAATTTTGCATGAAACTACTGAGGAATTCAAGTTCATCTTTGTTTGATGGTTCGTCATAATCAAAATCAGAAAAATGTGCGCCTGCCATAATTGAAAATAGTTCTTTGCCAGTTGTTACTCGTGAGAGAAACTCTGGTGATGGAGTTTTGGAACTTGAGACAGCATTATGCAATGTTTCCCGAACCCATTTTTCGTGTTTCTGTTTTAATTCTTAAAAAATCAACAGTATAGGTATTTGGCTGATCGTCCACCATTTTGTGGTGAACCTTGCAGAGCAAGATAAGGTTTTCGTAATCATCGAGTTCTTCAATCGACATTGACGAGTTGCTTCTGGATCCGCCCTTTTGCCTAGCATGAATGTGACATTCATCTCCAACAATTGCATCGTTATCTTTTGTTGCTGTCATAACAAGTTCGCGGCGACAATAAGCGCACCTGTTTCCAGAGCGTCCCCATAATAATTTTCTAGTTTTATCTGAAATTGTCATCTTTTTCCCAAAAGGATAAAAATCTACAACTGTTTTTAGTTATCATCTGAGTTGTTTTCTAACAACATATTCTCAAGTTCTTCCAAAACTCTAACGCCTTCATCAGTTAAGGTTATATCACCGCCTGATGTCGAATCAAATATTCCTGCTTCGTAGTCAATTCCGCTTTCCCAAGTATCATACTGCACGAAACCAAAATCAAACACGGCTTCCTCTTGCACTTTGTTAAAGCCTCTAGCTGTTAGCTCAAGTTCATACTCACTGTAATCATCCTCGATAAATTGTTGTCCACTTAAGATTTGAGAAAATCTCTGAATTGTTGCGCACTATCGAATATGCCCGCCTTGATAATGCCGCTTACTCCTCCAATTCCTTCAAAGCTTCTGTTTGAAGCTGCTATTAAATCGAGAAGTTCACTGGCTAAAACCATTATTCTCAAACAAACTGTCTTGTCTATTTTTGCCCCGTCGTGTGCAGCATAGTTTCGGTAATAGCCAAAAGCCCCTTTGAAAAGAGTATGTGCTTTTTCTTGAAAGTCCTCGCCTAAAGGAACATTTAGAGTAATATGCTCCCCGTGTCCCCAAACCCATTTCACTAAATTAACTCCAAAGATGTTTTTGGGTGCTATTGCTTTTTCCCGCAATGCCATTTCAACCTGTTTCATACTTTCAAGAGCAGCATGTTGATAATGCTTGCTATCGTACAGTGGCAAGCAAGTCTCTATAATTCTTTGATGAAATAACTCATTTGAATTGATTTCCATTATGGGATGTCTCTTTAGAGAGATTATACAGCCATCACCTTATGAGTAAAGTGCTTTATTGACAATCGCCCTTCTTTATTGAAAGGGCGATTGTCAATAAAACGAAATTACTTCTTCCTCTCCTCCAACGCCTTCATCAACAACTCCTTCGCCACATTCATATCCACTTTTCCCTTTGATGCAACTTATTAATTTTGTTTTACAGTTTTTCCCACTCTTCACACGTTAAATTCGCCTGGCGCAAAATGCGTGCCAATAAATTTTTGCTAATTTCGCTTTGGTGCGGGTTTGGAAGGATAAGACGTAATTCACCCTTAATTAAAAATTCATGTTTGCCGCCTGCGTATGGTCCCTCAAACACTGTTTCCTTGAGCGCTTTTATTAAATCCTTGCGTTTGGTGGGTTTGAATGGAGGCATAATTATGCCGCTTCTGGCACCAGTTGAATACCTGCCACAACAGGAAGTTTATGTCCCATTCGTAAGCCAAGCACAAGCCAATCTTCCAGCGCGCTTTGCAATTCTTCGCGGCAGGTTTCAAGATGCTCTGCCTCTGCCCACAATCCTTGAAAGCCTTCAATTTCGCCGTAGTACTGTCCATCTTCAAGGATTTCATAACTTGCCATTTTCATGGCGTTTTGAATATAAGAGATTAACATGTTGTACCTCTATGCAAATTATACAACCTATTTTCTTTTTTCCTCCAACGCCTTGACCAACAACTCCTTCGCCACATTCATATCCGCTTTGCCTCTCGTGGCACGCGCCACCTGACCGACGAACCATTGGAAGAGCGTATCTTTGCCCGCGAGATATTTTTCCACTTCGGAGGGGTTATCGGCAAGGACTTTGTCAATCGTCTCTTGAATAAAGCCTTCGTCGGAGACCTGCGCCAGATTTTTCTCTTTGACGATCTGCTCGGGTTTGCCGCCGTTCTTGAACATCTCTGCCAGCACGGTTTTGCCCGCGTTGTTGTTGATGACCTTGTCTGTGGTCATGTCAATGAGTTGGGCGAGGTCGGCGGGGTCAACGGGGATGTTCGTGATGTCAATGCTCAGGTCGTTGAGGTTGCGCATCAGGTCGCCAGCGATCCATGAGTTGACGGTTTTCGCTGGGCTTTTCGATTTGCCTGCCACGCTCTCGAAGTAGTTCGCAAGCGCAAGTTCGGATGTAAGAAAACGCGCATCGGACGGAGTCAGGCTGAAGTCCGTGATGAAGCGTGCGGTCTTGGCTTCGGGCAGTTCGGGCAGTTGAGTCCGAATCGACTCGATCCACGCATCCGATAGTTGCAGCGGAGGCAGGTCGGGTTCGGGGAAGTAGCGATAATCGTGCGCGTCTTCCTTCGACCGTTGGCTGGTCGTCACGCCGCGCACATCGTCCCAGCCGAGCGTTTCCTGCACCACTTCGCCGCCCAACTCATACACTTTGATCTGACGTTCGATCTCATACGCCGAGGCACGCGTGAGCGCGCGGAAACTGTTGAGGTTCTTGATCTCGGTACGCGTGCGGAACTCGTCACTGCCAACGGGGCGCACGGAAATATTCGCTTCGAAACGCAGGACGCCTTTTTCCATGTCGCCCGAGTTGACGCCGAGATAACGCAAAATGGCGCGGACTTTCGTGGCGTAATCGAGCGCGGCTTCGACGGTGCGCATATCTGGCTCGGAGACGATCTCAAGCAATGGGACGCCTGCGCGATTGAAATCGACCAGCGCATAATTTTTTTCGTGCGCTAGTTTGGCAGTATCCTCTTCGATGTGCACGCGTCTAACTCTCACTCGAAGCTGATTCTCCAACCCAGGCATTTCACTCGCTGAGGATTTCTCCCTCACCCCTAACCCCTCTCCCGAAGGGAGAGGGGGATTCTGGCTCCCTTCCCCTTTCGGGGGAAGGGCTGGGGATGAGGGCGAGTCCACGTCTAAGTAGCCTTTTTCACAGATCGGCAATTCGTATTGCGAGATCTGATAGCCCTTGGGCAGATCGGGGTAATAATAATTCTTGCGCGCAAAGGTGTTGTGCTTGTTGACCGAACACTTCAACGCGAGTCCAACCAGCGCGGCAAGCTCGGTCGCCTTTTTGTTGACAACGGGCATCGCGCCAGGCAGACCCTGTGCAAACAGGGCAGATGTTGGTGTTCGGCTCAGGCGCGGAGCCATAGTCCGCAGAGCAACTGCAGAACATCTTGGAGTTGGTGAGCAGCTCACCGTGAATTTCAAGTCCGATTACTGGTTCGTATTGGGTCATAGTTGGTTAGTCTCGTTCTGTTGATTTTTAGAACACTCGTGCTATAATCCGTTTATTCAAAGATAAAGGAGAAATGTACAATGAATGCAGATGCCTTTCGTCACTTTTATAACTATCACTTCGCCGAAAACCATAAGATCTGGGAGCATGTCGCCTCACTTTCCTTTGAGCAATTCACTCAGCCAGTGGATTATTCGTATGGGTCGGTTCGCGATCAAATCCTTCATCTGATCGATGCGGAACAAATGTGGTTTTGCGAATTGCGCTACGTCATGCCTCTCGATCCATTGCCTTCCACTGACTCTGACAATCGAGATGCCATTCGCGCGTACTGGGATGAGATTGAGCAGAATATCCGCGCATATCTTACCGAATTACGAGATGACATGTTGTTCACCAAACCGATCAAGTATCCTGAAGATGACAAACACCTCATTGTGTGGCAGGTGTTGCTTCATGTTGCCAATCATGCCACTGACCATCGTGCGCAACTGTTGCGGGTATTGCATGATCTGGGCGTCGATACGAAGTATCAAGATTACATCTTTTACGTAAACGAACATCCATGACCACATACTAGAGCGGCGGCAATTGTTTGTGCCAATCCGTCACTTGCTGATACGCATGCCCAACTTGGAATAACGTCTGTTCATCCAAGTGCTTGCCGATGAGTTGCATACCGACGGGCATGTTGTTGGAGAATCCACACGGGACTGCCAACGCAGGGACACCCGCAGGGTTCGTCGCAACGGTGTAAATATCGGAGAGATACATCTCGAGCGGATCGTCTGTCTTTTCGCCGATCTTGAAAGCTGTGGTGGGGCAGACGGGGGCGACGAGCAGGTCAACGGAGGCGAAGGCAGACTCAAAGTCACGGCGCAGAAGCGTGCGCACTTTTTGCGCTTTCAAATAATACGCATCGTAATATCCCGAAGACAACGCATACGCGCCCAGCATGATACGTCGCTTGACCTCATCGCCGAATCCTTCGTGACGAGTTTGGAGGTAGATGTCGATCACATCCTTCGCGCCTTCCGAAACAGAGAGACCGAAGCGCGTGCCGTCCATGCGGGCGAGGTTGGCGCTGGCTTCGGCGAAGAGCAGAAGATAATAAACGGGCAGACCGTATTTGGTGTGGGGGAGCGAGACTTCGTGAATCTCCATGCCAAGTTTTTCAAATTGACGAATGGCTTCCTGAATGGATGACTCGACGCCCGCTTCCATGCCTGCGACGAAATATTCTTTCGGGAATGCCGAGCTTCATCCCTTTGACGGGTTTGTCGATGTTTGCGGTGTAATTCGGGACAGGTGATGGTAAGTTGTGCTGTCGTGCGGATCGTTGCCTGCGATGGCTTCGAGGACGGTTGCGCAATCATACGCATCTCTTGCGAAAGGACCGATGCCATCAAATGAAGATGCAAGGGCGATCAGACCATACCGCGAGACACGTCCGTAGGTGGGCTTGATGCCAGTCACACCACAGAAACTCGCAGGCTGACGCACGGAACCACCAGTGTCTTCACCGATGGCGAATGTTGCAAGATTTGCAGACATGCTCGCCGCCGCTCCACCGCTCGAACCGCCAGGGACGTGGTCAAGGTTCCACGGGTTGCGTGTGGTGAAGAGTACCAGAGTTCTCGGTGGATGAGCCCATGCCGAACTCGTCCATGTTGGTCTTGCCGACGAGGACGGCACCAGAGTCCGCGAGTTTGTTTGTCACGGTGGCGTTGTATTGCGGAACATAGTTCTCAAGAATTTTCGATGAACATGTAGTGCGGACATTGCGCGTCGAGATGCAGTCCTTCATCGAGAAGGGGATGCCTGTCAGCGGGGTGACGTTCTCGCCTTTGGCAATGCGCTCGTCAGCTTTCTTTGCCTGTTCAAGCGCAAGCTCATCCGTGACAGTGACATAGGACTTGACCTTCTTGTCCACTTCGTGGATGCGGTCAAGCGTCGCCTGAGTCAATTCGACGGAGGAGATTTTCTTGGAGGTGAGAAGTTCATGAGCTTCTCGGATGGTTAGTTGTGTTAGTTGCATAGTTGGTCAGTTACCTGGTCGGATTGTCGTAATGTCCAAAGGCTAACCACTGAGACACGAAGGCACGGAGAACTTTAAAAACTTCGTGACTCAGTGTCTCCGTGGTTCAAAAAGTTTTACTCATCTCCCAACACCGTCGGCACTTTAACATAGCCACGCTCTGATTTTGGAGCGTTCTTGATAAATTCTTCGTGGCTCATCGAAGGTTTCACTACATCCTCACGCAAAACATTCTCTGCATTGGCGATGTCCGATGCGGGCGGGACGTTTTCCGTGTCCACTTCGTTGAGCATGTTGAAGTAGTCAATGATGGACGAGAACTGTCCGCTGAACTTTTGCGCTTCCTCTTCGGAGATTCCCAGACGGACGAGGAAGGCAACGTGCTTTACGGTTTTGGTGTCTATGGTTTGGGTCATTTCATAAATACTCCGTTGGTTGAGTAGGCGGCGAAAGTCATTTCGGCGTTGCAAGTCTACACGGCTCCGCCGCCGTATCGAAACCAACAAGTTTCAAAAGTAATTTTGTAACAAGAGTTTCTTTGCCTACTGGTGGTTTCGATACGTGGCGCCAAGGCGCCACTACTCAACCACCGAGATTTACTTGTTACTCGAATTTTATATGCAATTCTTTCAATTGCTTCGGCTCGACTTCCGACGGAGCATTCGCCATCACATCGCGCCCATTTTGATTCTTGGGGAAGGCGATCACTTCACGGATGTTGGATTCGTCCGCCAGCAACATCACGAGACGGTCAATGCCTGGAGCCATGCCACCGTGTGGCGGCGCGCCGTACTCGAATGCTTCGAGCATGTGACCGAACTTTGCCTGAATATCTTCATCGCTCAAACCGAGCATTTGGAACATCTTCATCTGAATGTCGCGGCGGTGAATTCTTATCGAACCCGAAGCGGTCTCGTAGCCGTTGCACACCATATCGTACGCATCCGACATCACCGCGCCTGGGTCGGTGTCGAACTTATCCAGGTCGCTCAACTTCGGCATCGTGAACGGATGATGCTCCGACTCCCACGCCTTTGTCTCTTCGTTGTAAGCAAAGAACGGAAAATCCAGCACCCATGCGAACGCCAGCACGTCCTTGTCCGCCAGATTCAATTTGTCACGGAACCAAAGACGCAATCCGCCAAGCGTTTTGTTGGCGACGGCTTTTGTATCGGTTGCGAAGACGATGAGATCGCCGACTCCTGCTCCCGTTTTGGACTTCAATGCCTCGACCTCTGCCTCACTTACGAACTTTGCCGCGCTTCCTTTCACGCCCTCGGCTGTTACTGCCAAGTAAGGCATTCCCTTCGCCCCGAACGTTTTTGCCACTTCCGTGAGCGCATCCAACTCCTTACGAGACATGTCCGCTGACTTGGGCGCGACGATACACTTGATCACGCCGCCATTTGCTAACGTGGACTGAAACACTTTGAATTCACTATTAGCAAAGACGTCACTGACATTTGTCAATTCCACGCCAAAGCGCAGGTCGGGTTTGTCGGTTCCGTATTTATCCAACGCTTCGAGATACGGAATCTTCTTCCACGGTGACGACAATAACTTCTTGTCTGGCGCAACAGCAGGAATCATTTTTGTATATAAATCTTCGACCAGTGCAAGTACATCATCGCGATGGACGAATGACATCTCAAGGTCAAGTTGCGTGAACTCGGGTTGACGGTCACCGCGTAGGTCTTCGTCTCGGAAACAGCGTGCGATCTGGAAATACTTGTCCATGCCTGCGACCATCAGCAATTGCTTCAACTGCTGAGGCGACTGAGGTAGGGCATAGAACTGTCCCGGGTAGACGCGAGAGGGGACAAGATAATCGCGGGCGCCTTCAGGAGTTGCTTTGAACATGATCGGCGTTTCAATCTCGATAAAGCCCTGTTCGTCCAGATAGTCGCGCATGAACTTGATGACCTTATGGCGTAAGACCATATTACGAGTCATGCGTTCGCGCCTCAAGTCAATGTAGCGATATTTGAGACGAGTGTTCTCATCAGGCAAGTCGTTTTCGCCGTTGATCATGAATGGCGGAGTCTTCGCAGGGTTGAGCACTTTGACTGTAGTAGCGATGACTTCGATCTCACCCGTCTGCATCTTGGGGTTTGCCATGCCTTCAGGGCGCATTTGTACAGTCCCTTGAACTTCCAGCACCCACTCCATGCGGACGTTTTCTATCTTTTCCAGTGTTTCTTTTGCGAGCGTGGGATTGACCGTCACTTGGACGATGCCGTAGCGGTCACGAAGGTCAAAGAATACAACACCTCCATGGTCGCGGCGGCGATGAACCCAGCCTGCCAGCGTAACAGATTGTCCTGCATGTGTGGAGCGTAATTCTCCACAGGTGTTCGTTCTGTACATAATGGATTCTCATTCTGTCATTGCGAGGGCTGGCGGTTGAGTAGCCGCGCTCTTGTTCTTTGCGGCGTATCGAAACCCAGCCCGAACCAATCTCCTCTCGATGGTGGGGATTGCTTACTCTAAAGAGTACGATGTCGTCGCCCTTTGGGCTCCTCGCAATGACGGTTGGTGTGGTGTATATAAAATAAATCGCCCTTCGCATTTGCGTCGGGCGATTTGGTTTTTCAGAACCTACTCTTTAACCAGCCAAGCTTCGCCCAACGATATTGCCATCGTCATTATCATTGTTATTATTATTGGCGAAGCAGAAGTTCTCTTTCACAATGGCGGCATTATAGCACAGACTTATCTTTTTTTCAGCGTGGATTCGCCGGGGTGGGTGGGGCAGGTTGAAGGTCAAAAGACGCGGAATGAGATTTGGCAATTCCCACTATGTTAAGTAAATGTAAGGTCAAGCGATTTGTATTTCTTTCAATTCATTTGAAGATGTTGTATATTTATTTTGTAATCCAAACCAACCATTCAAAGGAGAATGAAATGAGTTATAAAATATTGTTCATGTTAAACGCGATTGTTGTAGCTGCTTTTGGGCTGTTGTTGTTCATTGCGCCTCAGACAGGATTGGCACAGTTTAATATGACCGCACGCGCGCAGGAAGTATTCATGGCGCGTGTTGTTGGTGCAGCTTTGATTTCTTTGGGCGTTTTGCTGTGGTTTGCCAAGGATGCAGAAGGTGCGGCACAGAGGAATCTGGGCATTGCGGCTCTGGCAGGCTCTGTAGTGGGTGTGATCGTGACGCTCATGGGTGTCACCAGTATCGTCAAAGGACTTGGCTGGGTTGCTTTAGTTGTGGAGGTTGTCTTTGCTCTGGGATATATCTTCGTGTTGTTCCTCCAGCCACGGATGCAATAATTCCATAAGCACTTTATGAAATTAGGAATGTCCACCTGCAAGCTGTGGGTGGACTTTTTACTTTAATATCTGGTCGCTGATCTCATCGAGCCTGGCGACTTCTTCTTCATTTAGTTTCCACCCGAGAGCGCCAGCATTTTCCTCTGCCTGTTTTACGTTTTTCGCGCCGGGGATGGGAAGCGCTCCCTTACAAATCACCCAATTCAACGCGACTTGTGAATTGGATTTACCTCCATGATCCTGACCAATCTCTGTGATCAGTTTAATAAGAGGTTCAAGCTTGGGGAGAAGGGTCGCATAACTCCCTGTGCGTGAGCCGGGCGGCGGGTTGTTGGAATTGTATTTGCCTGTAAGTAATCCTTTTTCAAGCGGGCTGTAAGCGATCAGGCGAATTCCCAGCTCTTTGCATCTCGCCAGTGTACCGTTATTTTCAACGGTTCTGTTCAACATACTGTAGTGAACCTGATTGGATGCCAGCGGGACATTATGGCGCGCAAGCGCCGAGTATGCCGCAAGCATGCGCGATTGCCCAAAGTTTGAAACGCCAACTGTTCGGGTTAGACCACTTTTTATACATTCAGCGAGACCATCCATCAGCGCGTCAGTGCTCATTACCAGGCTGGGCCAGTGGATCTGATACAGGTCAACGCTTTCAACGCCTATCCGCTCCAGGCTTCCCTTCAATGCCTTCAATAGGGATGCTCTTCTGAATCTCCACGGCAACGGGAAAAATTTTGTCGCGATCAACACGGGTTGGTCGGTCTCTTTAAAAATTCCCCCAACAGGCGCTCCGAGACCCCGTTTCCGTATAGCTCGGCAGTGTCAATGAATCGTATGCCTTGCTCGATGGATGTTTGGAATACCTGACGCACATCATCCAAACCATATCCATGTCCATATTGCCAGACGATACGGTCTCCCCATTGCCATGCGCCCAATCCCATTTCGATCGCGTGCAAAAACCTGGTTTCACTACTTATATCGCCCAAGGGGTTCCTCCAAAAAGAACGCCACGATTGTATCCTAAAAGTATAGTCATGATACAATTTAGCCCGTTTGATATTTGGAACTACTGGAACGATTTTTCATCACAGGCTTTGTGATGGACTGCCGCTCCCTGAGTTCCGGGAGATTGGATGTGATAAACGATTTCGAATCACGGAACGTGGAATCCGCCTCGGACCTAAGCCGGCGGCTGAATCTGCCCTTTTCAAATTTATCCCTGCTGACGCGTGCTCTCACGCATCGTTCCTACGTGAACGAGAACCCCAACACACTTGAGGACAATGAACGATTGGAATTCCTTGGTGATGCGGTGCTTGATTTCATTGTGGGCGCGTGGGCGTATAACCGCTTCCCAGAAATGCCCGAAGGTGAGTTGACCAAAGTGCGCTCTGCGCTTGTCCGCAATGATCACCTGGCAAGCTTTTCCCGCCGATTGAAACTGACGCGTGCACTTCGGTTGGGGCGCGGGGAGTTTGCGTCAGGTGGAGGCGAACGCGATGTTTTGCTGGGTTCCACGTTCGAGGCGCTGATCGGCGCGTTGTATCTGGATTCAGGACTGGGCGCGGTGGAAGCGTTTGTCCATCCCATGCTGAACGAGTCGCAGAAATATATCCTGGACCAAATCCATGATCCCAAAAAGCCGCTTGCAGGAATGGGCGCAATCGGAAAAACTAGGGACCCCGTTGTATGTCACAATTTCATCCAAGGGCCCGGATCATGCCAAAGAGTTTGAGGTTGAGGTTCGCATTAAGAGTGTGGCTTATGGCAGGGGACGTGGTTCGAGTAAGCATATCGCTGCGCACAATGCCGCACAAGCCGCACTGGATACCCTGGGAATATCTTTCAAGTAGACATATGGTTCTTAAAATTGAAAATCCAAAATCTGAAATCATAAATCCAAAATCGCCCCATGCCTCTTCGCCTAAAATCACTCGAACTACAAGGATATAAAACGTTCGCATCGAAGACCGTCTTCGAATTCGCAAGCGGGATCACTGCCATCGTTGGGCCCAACGGTTCGGGGAAATCGAATGTTGCCGACGCGCTGCGCTGGGTCTTGGGGGAGCAATCCTACACACTGTTGCGCGGCAAGAAAACCGAAGACATGATCTTCAATGGTTCTGAACATCGTGCCCGTGGGAGTATGGCTTCGGCACACATTCTTTTTGATAATACAGACGGCTGGCTTCCCGTAGACTTCACGGAGGTCGGCATGACGCGCCGTGCCTATCGCGACGGACATAATGATTACTTGTTGAACGATCAGCATGTCCGCTTGCGTGATTTAAACGAATTGCTCGCACAGTCTGGTTTGGCAGACCGTACTTATACGATCCTGGGTCAGGGACTTGTGGATGCCTCTCTGGCATTGAAAGCAGAAGAGCGCCGCAAGCTGTTTGAAGAAGCGGCAGGGGTGGGGTTATATCGATCCCGCCGCGAAGAAGCGCTCAAAAGACTCGAAAGCACAATGCGGAATCTTGAACGTGTGCTCGACATTATGTCCGAGCTTGAGCCGCGCCTGCGGAGTTTGGAGCGTCAGGCAAAACGCGCAAATGAATATTCACGCGCACAAGCCGATCTAAAGATCATCTTGCGTGAATGGTACGGTTATCATTGGCACAAGTCGCAACAGGAGTTGACCGATGCGCACGAGGAAGTCAAAGCGCAGGAGGCGCGCTTGCTGGAAGCACGCGAGATCCATGCCAAGGCGCAGGTGGAATATAACGAGTTCCGTGAGCGATTGTCCGGTTTACGTGCCCAGTTAAACACATGGCATCATCAGGCTTCCGAATTGCACAACCAGCGCGAGGAAGTGAGCAGGCAACTGGCAGTGCTTGAAGAACGCCGTCGTTCATTGCTTGCCACACAGACCTCCGTGCTTGCAGACAAGGATCGTACCTCTGACGAAGAGAGACTTGCGAGTGAGCGGCTTGCAGAGGTAGAGCAGGAAATTGCCCGTTTGCAAGCTGAGTACGATGAAGCTCAAAAACAATATACAGAGGCGCAACAGGCGCTACAAACCCGTCAAACCGAGCGTGCTTCTCTGGAAGAAAAACTGCAAACCGGTCGTGGACATATCGAGAAGTGGAACTCTCAGCGTGCGGAGTCGCAGGCGCGGTTGGATGAATTGACATCACGACTTGAATCTTTGACATCCCGGTTGGAAACAGCAGGCAAGGCAATCGAATCAGCCGAAGCCCTCGCACGTGAAGCGGGGGAGAAATATGCACAAGCGCGTAAGCAACGTGAAGATGTTGAAGGACAGTTGCGACAGGCGCAAGAGAAAGAAAAGAGTAGAAAAAACAGTAGTTGAAAAACTTGAAAACGAGCGACGTGTTAAGAATGAAGAACGCACCCATCGTCTTTCTGAACATACCCGCCTAAAAACACAGCTTGAAGTGTTGGAGCAGGCAGAGCAATCGTTTGCGGGGTATGCAGAGGGGGCGCGCTTGCTGCTGGATGCGGCGCGCCAGTTGCGGCTTAAGGGAGCGCGTGGCGCTTTGAGCGCGGCGCTTGATGTTCCCGCTGAGCTTGAAGTGGCGATCACCGCCGCGTTGGGCGATACACTCGATGCAGTTCTGATTGATTCAAGCGAGATCGAAGAAGCCCTGCAATTGCTGGCTTCTGACGAAGCCGGTCGCGCGGTTCTTCTTCCGCTTGGCGAAAATGAACGCCAACCGTTAGCTAACCCGAACGACCCTGATTGTCTTGGTGTCGCATCCGAACTCGTCAACGCGCCGGATGATTTGCGTGCGGCTGTCAACATGATGCTGGGTCAGACTTTGGTTGTCCGTGATCGGTCGGCGGCGCGTCGTTTCTTGAATATGATTCCGACTCACGCGCGCGTTGTGACTCTGCTCGGAGAGGTTTTTCGTGGTGACGGCTTGATCGTCGCTGGGAAACCCGCTTCTTCCTCCGCCCTGAGTCGCCCGCGCCAAAAACGAGAGTTGACCGAAGCCTTGTCCGTGTTGGGTGTGCAGATCGAGTCTTTGAACCGCGAGGTCGAATCGCTTTCATCGCAGATCGCGGAAGCACAAAGCGAGTTAACCCAAGCCGAGAGCGCGGTGCGAGAATTGCACGTCAGGTTGGATGAGGCTGAGGAATCCGAGAAACAGGCTGGGCTGGAGTTTGAATCGACGCGGCGGCAATTGGAGTGGCAGAAGAGTCAACATGTCCAGTTAGAGGCAGAAGCGGCGGAAGCGGCTTCGATCCAACAGAATTTAATCCAATCACAATCTGAAGTTGAAACTGAATCTGCAAAAGTTCAGGAGGATGTGCGTGCGCTTTCTGCGCAGTTGTCAGCAATGGAATTGGGTGAAGTACAGGGGCAGTCTTCTTACTGGAGCACACGTGTTGCCGTTGCCGAGCGCGCGTTGTCTGATGCAAGAGCTAGACAGGAAGAAAGAGGGCGAGATGCTGAGAAGTATGATACGCGACGCTTTGAACTGGCAACGCGTTTGAACGAAGCGGAGATGTCGCTAAGCGGTTTGGATATGGAGAAGGCGTCTTTGCACGAGCGGGAAAGCGTGTTGCATGAGCAGATCGAAGCCTTGCGCGTTCATATTGATCCCGCTGAAAAGGATTTGAATACTGCCGAGGTTGAAGAAGTGCGTTTGCAGGACGCAGAGGCAAATGCGCAACGCGGTCTTGCCACCAGTGAGCGTTTGCATGGACAGGTGCAGTTGGATCATTTGCGAAAACAAGAGGCGCTGGATAACCTACGCCAGAAGATCACCGATGATTTTGGTCTGGTGATGTTCGAGTACGAGCCGGACGTTTCAGGCCCCGTGCCTTTGCCCCTGGAAGGTATGGTGGAAGAGCTGCCTGTGATCACAGAGGTCTCCCCGGACTTGGAAGGGCAGTTGACACGTCAGCGAACACAGGTACGCCGTATGGGTCCCATTAATCCTGAAGCGAAGCAGGAATTTGACAGGGAATCGGAACGGTATTCGTTCATGCGTGCGCAAATCGACGATCTCCGTAAAGCCGAAGAGGACTTAAAGCACGTGATCTCTGAATTGGACGAGTTGACCCGCCAGGAATTTTCGAAGACGTTCGATGCGGTGGATAAGCAATTTCGTGTATTGTTTACACGGTTATTTGGCGGAGGTTCGGCAAGACTCTCTCTGACCGACCCGAATAATTTAGTGGAAACAGGCATAGAGATCGAGGCACGTTTGCCGGGTCGTCGTGAGCAGGGATTGGCGTTGCTTTCGGGTGGTGAGCGCAGTTTGACGGCTGTTGCTTTGGTGTTCGCATTGCTCAAGGTTTCGCCCACGCCCGTCTGTGTGATGGATGAAGTGGATGCGATGCTCGATGAAGCGAATGTTGGTCGTTTCCGCGACCTTCTACAGGAATTGAGTCGAGATACTCAGTTCGTTGTTATTACCCATAACCGCAATACGGTGCAAGTGGCGGATGTGATCTACGGTATTACGATGGGGCGCGATTCGGCAAGTCAGATGATCAGCTTGAGATTGGATCAAGTAACGGATGAGATGCTGCAACGGGGATGATCGGAAAGAATGACACAATGAAAAATCGCCCAGCTCCAAGAGAGTTGGGCGATTTTTGTTTTCAATAGCGACATGAATGTCGCGGTACGAAAGGTTATATTATTTATTGACTGTATTGTGAGAGGAACTCAGGCATGGGTGGGATGTGTCCCTTCCATACATCACTGGTGGTCACATCCGAATCGTCACGCGATTTTGTCAACCAATCTGAAAACGCGGTTTGGCGGCTTTGCTCATACTCGTCTGCAGAAACAGGCAACTCCTGCCGGTCAAGAACTTGAATAATGTGATAGCCAAATTGAGTCTGCACCGGATCACCGATCACGCCTATCTCCTGGCTGAATGCGGCATCTGCAAACTCAGAAACATAATAACTTCTGCTGTGCCACCCAAGATCGCCGCCGGAGTCTTTTGAGCCTGTGTCCGTTGAGAAGTCTGCGGCAACTTTGGCAAAATCCACGCCGCGTGCCAACAGTCCTTGTACGGTGATTGCCGTGGCTTCATCAGGGACCAGGATGTGGCGCGCCCAAACCTGTTCCTCCGTGTGAGGCACATCTGCCGTGACCGCATCCAACACCTTGTCTCTTAGGAGTTGGTTTTCATAAGCGCTGCGCAATGTCTCTTCACTGACACCATAAGACTTGAATTCATCCAAGGTCTTCTGGAAATCTGATTTGAATCCTTCCAATGTGTATGGTGTGGCTGTAGCAGTCGCAGCTTCCGGGACGAAAGTTGGCGTGGGAGGAGCCTTTGTCGATGTGGCAGTGGGGGTTACAGCAAGGTCTGGTGTGGATGACGGTTGGGGGGTAAAGGTCAACACTTCTGTAGGGGTGGCGGTTGATGGGTAAAGCGTCAACTGCTTTGAGGTCAGGGTTGGAAATTCAAAAGAGGTGGGAGTGAGCGTGGGGGTGGGCGTTCCGTTGGGGAAAAACTGATACACCTCCTGGATCGAGCGCTCCACTTCCTCCGGGGAAACAGTGATGCCGCGCTTTTTCGCCTCCTGCCGGACCAACACATCGTCGATCATTTGATCGAGAACCTGCTGTCCCAACAATTCAGGTTGTTGCAGGGCGGTTACGATCTGCTGTTGCTGCTGGCTGGTATCCATCCCAAAACTTTGCTGAAGGACCTGAAATCTTTGAAGCGAGTTCCCGAGATTGACCCGTTGGAGCTGCATACGTTCCTGCCATTCTGTCACGGTGATCTTTTCACCATTCACCACCGCAACGGGTCTCTGTAATTGCAGGTAGTTAATATCGAGATAGCCGTATCCCAACAGGAGGGCAACCAGAGCGATCATACTGATGGCAATCGTCCTGATGGTCGCAACCTGACGGCGTTCGCGCTCAAGACGGGCTACATGTTTTTTCGTTTCTATTTTAGGTGTATTGCTTTGTTTTGGCATTCGAAATACTCCGTAAAGCAAGGATGGGACATGGCGCGCTTTTTGCCGCTTGTCTCATAAGGTACTAAACTTTTATGAGTGCTTTGTAATTTGGTTCTAGCTTGCTGTTTGGTACTCATGCGGCATTTCTGAGCGCGATCCCATGCCCCGCATCGCCTTTTCGATGTCTTGTTTAGCGTGTCTCTTCCACGTGTCGTCCGGTGTACGGAAGCAGGGCGATGTGACGCGCTTGTTTTACGGCCGCCGCCACAACACGCTGGTGTTTTGCGCAGGCGCCAGTCTGGCGGCGCGGGCGGATCTTGCCGTCTTCTGTAATGTATTTTCTAAGAAGATCGGTTTTTTTATAGTCAATTGTCAGCGTCTTGTCTGCGCAAAATTGACAAAATTTCGGTTTCGCAAAGAAGCGGCGCTCACCGCGTTCGCCGCCTTGTTGCTGTCCACCGTATGAGTTTCTATCGTCAGGCATTTTTATTACTCCATTTTTATCAGCAGGCACGGACTACAAGCCTTCGTCCCTGCCATAGGTTATAGGTATTAGAAGGGAAATTCGTCCTCGTTGGTTGCCATGTTGCTTTCTTCAGATGCAGTCTCAGAGCCGGAATGGACATGGTTATTGTGATCCCGGCGTTCGCCAAGCATCATCATTTCATTGGCGACAACTTCCACGCTGGTATGTTTTGCGCCTTCCTTGTCATCCCACCGGCGGGTTTGCAGTCTCCCTTCGATATAGACCTGCTGTCCCTTGGTGAGGTACTGTTTGCAGATCTCTGCAAGGTTGCCCCAGGCAACCACATTGAACCATTCGGTCTCGCTGTGTCGTTCGCCATCCCCGGTATTCCACGAACGGCTGACCGCCACCGTAAATGTCGTCACAGGCTTGCCCGAAGGGGTGTAACGCATTTCAGGCTCTTTACCCAGATGTCCAATAATTTGAATTTTATTTAAGCCTCGGCTCATGGCATTCTCCTTATTCTAAAAGCGACCAAGTTACAAATGAGAAAGGGACTTGTTTCTTACACAGCGGTCAACATGTGGCGCAGGACGGTTTCGAGGAAGCGAATATTTCGCTCCAGTTCGCTGGCGGCTTTGGGGTCAAGTGTAACATTCATCAACACATATTGACCTTCTGTCTGTTTGTGGATGATGTATGCCAGCTTGCGGCGTCCCCACACCTCTGTCTTGTCCACAGTTCCACCTGCTTCGGTGACCCAGCTTTGGACGCGTTCGAGCGCGCCTTTAAAAGCCGTTTCATCCAGTTCGGGCTGGAAGATACAAACCAATTCATAGTTTCGCATGAGAGATTCCTCCTTTCCTTGGGATTGCTCCTGTTCAAACCGTCGGTCTGCCGGGAGCGGAAAGGCACGTTAGACGTACCTGTTTGAGCGGCGGAAGTTTATCATAGATTGAGAAAATAGGGAGGGTTATAATCCCAGCAACATAAAAAGGAGCCATATGTTCGATCTTTCGGATGATGAGATTCTGCCGCTTTCCAAAGAACATGTCTTTTATACATGGTCGGCGCAGGCAAAGGTAAATCCCATGGCGGTGCAAAAGGCGAAAGGCGTTTATTTTTGGGATGTGGACGATAAGCGCTATCTTGATTTCAACTCGATGACCATGTGCGTCAATGTAGGGCATGGGAATGAGCGCATCATCAAAGCCATGCAGGAGCAGGCGGCGGAACTTCCTTACGCCGCGCCGGGGATGACAACCAAAATCCGCGCGCTGGCGAGCAAAGCCCTTGCGGATATAACCCCGCATCGGGCTTTGACCAAAGTACTGTTCACCCTCGGTGGGGCGGATGCCAACGAGAACGCCATGAAACTCGCCCGCGGGTATACAGGCAGACACAAAATCCTGACCCGCTACCGTTCCTATCATGGAGCGACTGCCGGAGCGATGGCAGCGACCGGTGACCCGCGCCGCCTCGTTTGGGAACCGAACCTGATGCCCGGCATTGTGCATTTTCTTGACCCATACCGTTACCGCTCCACCTTCCATCGGACGAACCCTGATATTTCTGAGGAAGAGTTCTGCTCAGGATTATCTCAATCATCTTGAAGAGATCATCCGCTATGAAGGACCAGAGACGATAGCCGCCATTCTCATGGAGTCGGTCACAGGCACGAACGGGGTCATCATCCCGCCAGATGGATATATGCAGGGCGTACGCGCCTTATGCGATAAATACGGGATCGTGATGATCGCCGACGAAGTCATGAGCGGATTTGGTCGTACAGGCAAATGGTTTGCCGTCGAACATTGGGATGTTGTCCCTGATATCATAACGATGGCAAAAGGACTCACCTCTGCGTATGCGCCGTTGGGTGCGGTGGTGATGAAGCCACAGATCGCGGCGGCTTTCAACGATACTCCATTCGAGAGTGGACTCACTTACACCTCGCATCCAATCTCCCTCGCGGCGGCGGTGGCGAATATCAATGTGATGAAGGAAGATAAGATTATCGAACACGCGGCAAAGATGGGTCCGATATTGAAGCGGATGTTGACCGATCTCGGCGAAGCGCATCCCTCTATTGGAGAGGTCCGTAATATTGGCTTGTTTGGGATTTTTGAATTGGTCAAGGATAGAAAAACGAAGGAGCCAATGGCGCCGTGGAATGGCTCATCCCCGGAAATGACAACGCTAAAAAAATTCTGTTTGGACAATGGGCTTTTCCTGTATACACACTGGCATACGGTGTTGATCATCCCGCCGTTGATCATTACGGAAGAGCAATTGAAAGAGGGGTTTGATATTCTGGATAAGGCGTTGAAGATTACGGATCAAGCGGCAAAGTGATATATAGGTGACAGTAACGTTAGAAAGAGACTGTCATTTTGTTGTTATTCCCAATCAACATCCGGCGACTTGAAAAAGTTGATTCCCATCTTTTCCATATGTCTTCCATGTTTCGCAAGACGCTGTTTGTATTCTTCCCAACTCTGACCTTTCGGTGACCATGCCAATTCTGCCAGCCCAGGTAAGCGCGGGAACGCCATGAACTCGATATCTTTCATCGTGAGCAATGTTTCCGTCCAGATCGGCGCTTCGATACCGAGAATGTCGCTCTCTTCGAGACCATCCATGTAATTGCCCGGTTCCCAATCGTATGAATCTTTTACGCTGACAAGCCCTGCCCAATCCAATCCGAGCGGGGATGATGCGTCGTACTTCATGTCCAGATATGTTTTGTTACCAGGAGAAAGGATGATCTTGCAGCCCTGCTTTTTCGCTTCTTGATAAGCTGCGCCCTGCCAGTGTTGTGCAATGGTGCGCGAGTCCAATTCTGCTTCGCCGATCTCTGCCCAGCCAACTGGAATCTTGTCATACGAGAAAACGATTTCTTGAATACGCTTGATGAACTTTTTGTAATCCTCTTCCGGTGTGGATTTGGCCTCGTCGCCGCCGATGTGGATGTAAGGGTCAGGCGTCAGTTCCGCAAGCTCACGGATGACATCGTCCAGAAACTTGTAAGTAACCTCCATGTTGATGTCGAAAGAGCTAAAGCCGACTTCAGTCCCTTCATATAAATTGGTCGCCTCTTCCGAGCGGTTCAGCTCCGGGTAGGATGCCAGCGCGGCGTTGGTATGACCTGGTGTATCAATTTCGGGAATGATCATCACATAACGACTTTTTGCATACTCCACAATTTCCTTATACTCCTCCTGTGTGTAGAAGCCTCCGCCGCCACCGTTCACTTGGGTCCTGGCGCCAATCTCTGTAAGTTTAGGCCACGATTTGATCTCGATGCGCCAGCCCTGGTCGTCGGTTAGATGCAGGTGCAGGCGATTCATTTTGTAGTGCGAGATCAGATCGATATATCGCTTCACATCTTCCACAGAGAAAAAGTGACGCGCCACATCGAGCATCGCGCCGCGCCAGAGGAATCGGGGAGAATCCGTGATCGAAATGGCGGGCAGGCCCAAAGTCGGATTTTGAGGCGTGCCGAGGAGTTGACGAAGAGTCTGGACTCCGTAAAAAAGTCCAGCGGGATAATTCGCACTTAATTGGAGTGAGTCTGTTGCGACGGATAACTCGTATCCTTCCTCGCTCAAACCTGTATCGTTCATCAAATTGAATTGGATGTGTCCCAGGCTGTTCCCTTCTCGCTTTACCTCAATCGACATTTCAAAACCAAACGCCTCCTGAATATGACCAGATAACATTCTACCTATTGCGCGGCTTTCACTGTCATTTTCCACAACGATCTTTGTCCTCTTTGAAATCGTGAAATTGCCGATTGATGTTTTGCTGGATGTTGGTTGGGGGATGATATGATTCATGCTGTGTGGTATCCTTTGCCTTGATGATAAACGGATTTGTCTAACGCCGCAATCAAGAGATAATTCCATGGTTAAACCACGTTTTGATATAAGCATACTGATTCCCATTCTAATAGGGTGTTTTTCGATTGCAGGCCTCTGTATTGTTTTGGTGTTTGGACAGTTTAATAATTCACGCTCGATTGTGCAGGCGAATGATACAGAAACCCCTTCTGATTTCATATATCTTGGAACTGAACCTGGCATCTTTGCGCCGACACTTATAAAGACGGAAATCCCCGCGCCCACGGAAGCGCCCGCAATGACCGAGGTCCCGCGCCCGGCGCAGTTTACAGCGACGCCCTTCAAGGGAAGCACGAATACATCCATTAGTATTGACCTGGCTACGGATACTCCCACACCCACACCGACACCTGTCAACACTTCGACGCCCGGGGCTAGTATTTACGATGATACGGATTTCCGGCTGGTCTACAGCGGGAATTGGTCTCCCATCCAAAGCACGGGGGCATATCAAGATACTTTACACGTTTCTTATGCGATTGGGGATGCGGTGTCCTTTAGTTTTATCGGGCAGCAAGTTGAATTCTCCTACCTCTCAGGACCCAGCCTTGGGACGGTGACGGTGACGTTGGATAGTTTGGGGTTTAATTTGGATCAATCGAATAGCGTTACACAAACTCAAAACTGGCTTTCCGGTACGCTTGTTCAGGGAACGCATACAGTTGTGATCACACATAGCGAGGGTGGGTCGGTAAATATTGACTCGATCACTGTTCCCTATGTGCCTCCCTCCACAATTACTTCGACCCCATAATGTTGTGGATATCTGCCCGTGCAAAATGCGTACGGTAGGCATTTGTCTCTTCAAGGATTCCATTGACTGCCACGTACAATTCTTTTTGGAGATATTGATTTGTCTCGCCATTCCCTGCGGATAAAACCAACGCCTCCTCCTCAGGGACAATGGATATGTGTCCCCCAGCCGCCAGCCATTCCAAGCCAATTCGAACCGCGCTCGCGCGTTGCGTGGTTGCGCTTGCAAGTTCCTTGACGGAAACCTTCCCGCCTTTATTATTGATCACATACTTTGCCATGCCCGCCAAACGGGAAAGGAATTCATCGGTTTTTTCGGGGTTGGGCGAAACGGCAAAGAGATAAATCTTTTTTGGTTTGACAATATCCAGCGCAGTTCGAAGGTCGGCAGGCGACGGGGGAGTTGTATAAATTACGAATTCATCAGCCTTGTGCAAATCAAAACGAGATTTCCCTTCTGTCTTATCTGCGCCCTCAGCCCAAACTAGAGCATTTCCCCATTCTTTCTTCTTTCCTCTTTCCAATCTTAAGTCAACAAGTTCGAGTTTAGACTTTCTGACTTCAACAGGCTTTTCTTCAACGATTCGAAATTCCTCAAACTGTAATGTAACTTGCTTCTGTCCTCGGAACGAAGTCGCGCGCAATGAATAAGCGATGTCGAAACGACTTCCTTCTTCTGGCAGGTCTTCTCCCGCGCCGCCCCACCACAAAATGCTTTGCGCGTGTCCGCTTTCATCTCCCACCGTTAAGCGAAGATGTTCCTTTGATTTCCCAACGGTTGAAACGGACTTTATTTTTACGTTGCGTGTTGCCAGAGTCAACTTTGGGTTGCCCGCGCCGAAAGGCGCTAACATTTCAATCGCATCTGCCAATTCAAGGTTGATCTCATCAAGTCCCAGCCAGGCGTCAATCTGTAAACTTGGTTCTTCACGCACGATCTCGCCCAGTTGTTTTTCGATTGCCCTACCAAGTCCCTTGCGGAAGGAAAGCAAATTCTCTTTTTGAAGAGATATACCCGCCGCCATGGGATGACCACCAAAATTAAGCAGTAAATCCTTGTTGGCTGTGATTGCCTTTGTGATATGTAATCCCTCCACTGAACGGGCGGAGCCGCGCGAGTATGCCGTCTTCTGATTCGGTCAGCAGAAAGGCGGGTTTGTGATAGCGGTCAACCAGTCTATTGGCCACAATTCCAACAACGCCCCCGGGCCAGTTGGGATGTGACAATACAATGGCAGGCTCGGTCAGCAATTCAGGATGTTCACGCAGTTGCGCTTCCGCCGCCTCGTGGATTTGACTGGTTAACAACCTGCGCTGTGCATTTAACCCTTCAATTTGCGCGGCAAGCACGCGTGCGCGGGCTGGGTTATCGGTCATCAACAATTCAACCGCAGGGTTTGCGTCACTTAAGCGACCCAGCGCGTTCAGGCGCGGAGCAAAAGTAAAGCCAATGGTTTCTTCCGTCAGCGTTTCAAGATTGGTGCTGGAAAGTTCCGCCATTGCCTTTAAGCCAAGGCGATTGGTTTCTCGTAATTTTTGAATCCCTTTTTGTGCCAATGAGCGAGTCTCACCTTTGAGTAGGGCAACATCGGCGATGAGACCCAGGGCGACAAGGTCGAGCAAGTCGGCAGGCGTAATTCGTAATTCGTAATTCGTAATAAGCGCTTCCGCAAGTTTATATGCAACGCCAACGCCCGCAAGATTGGCTAGCGGATGTTCCGGGGAAAGCAACTTTGGATTGACAATCGCTTTTGCTTTCGGAAGTGTTGCGCCCAAATCGTGATGATCCGTCACCAGCACATCGACGCCGCAAGAATTGGCATAATCAATCGCTTCGTGGGCGGTGATGCCTGTATCACAGGTGACGATCAACTTTATGCCATTGTCAATAATGGGTTCGAGAGAGGCAATATGAACCCCGTGACTCTCTTTTCCACGAATGGGAATGTAGTAAGTCACATTCGCTCCCAGTGATTGCAGAGTTTGCACAAGGAGTGTTGTTGACGTTTGCCCGTCTACATCAAAGTCGCCCCAGACGCAGACCGTTTCATGGCTGCGGATAGCCAGATTGATGCGTTGAGTTGCTTTTTCAATATCGGGAAAGGGTATGGATGGGATGGTATCGGGGTGCAGAAAGCGCGCGCGGCTTCCACATCCGTGATCCCGCGTCGGATGAGAGTTTGCGCGATGAGGGGAGGCAGGTTGAGGGGCGAAAGAGGCGAAGCGTCTACGTGAAGAGGGTCGAGCCAGCGAGTCATGTGTCCAAGTATCAGGTGGCAGGTGCCAGGTGTCAAGTTCTTGATCGAAATAGGACAAATGTTATCCCAAATCATTCATGAAGTGTATAATGTGAAAAACTGCGAACATGTGCCTATTCCTTGCGCCAGTTATTTTTATCTATTGAGGAGATGATAAGAATATGAATAAGGTTTTTAAATGGATCGGTATCGTGCTTGGCTCGTTGATCGGTTGTTGCTCGTGGCAGGCGCGGTGTTGTATCGTTGTGGGTAATGCCCGTCTCAATAAGACGTATGATTTTCCACCTTCAAATATTACCATCCCCACTGATGCAGCAAGTATTGAGTATGGCAAACATCGGGCTGAGACATTATGTCAGGGTTGTCATGGCGAGGATTTGAGCGGCGTTGAGAACTGGTTTGATGGCGGTCCGCTTGGAACGATCGACTCTGCAAACATCACATCTGGAGAAGGTGGGATTGGAGATGAGTTCACAACAGAAGATTATGTTCGTGCCATTCGTCATGGAATTATCGTGAATGGTAAACCCATTTTATGGTAGCGGTCACTTCAACTGCACATCTAAGTGATGAAGATTTGGGCGCAATTATTGCCTATATCAAAACTGTTCCACCGGTGAACCATAAGACGAATGGACAAAATTTCAGCCTCTGGCAAAAATCATTGCAGCGTGGAGTATTGGAGATTTGCCTGTGGAAGTGGTGAGTCATGATGTTCATGTGACCGCGCCCGAACGCGGCGTTAGTGTGGCGTATGGTGAATATTTGGTCAACACCAATGATTGCCGTACCTGCCATGGACACGAACTTGAAGGCGGAACCTTCCCTGACCCGACCAGTTAAATAGATTTCGCCGAACTTAACCCCTGGTGGCGAACTTGGGGTTTGGACGGAGGATCAATTCATCAATACGATCCGAACAGGTGTAACCCCCGGTGGACATGAATTGATCCGAATGATGCCGTGGAAGGATTATCAGTCATTTTTATGATGATGAGTTGAAGGCAATTTACTTCGTATTTGCAGTCCCTTCCGAAACTGGAACAATATACAGAATAAAGAGATAACTCATTTAAAAAAACCAACCTCTGTGTACTCTAACGGGAGGTTGGTTTGATTCTGTCGTATTATTTTCCATTCTCCGGGGTAAATATCTCTTCGATCTTTGCTTCGCGAACAATTCAGCGATCTTGAATGCCAGCGGGAGACTTGGATCATATTTCCCGGTCTCTATGGCATTGACCGTTTGCCGCGAGACGTTCAGCCTCTCTGCCAGGTCTGCCTGCGACCAATTCCGTTCGGCGCGCAGGACCTTTAACTTGTTCTTCATTGATAACGCTTCCGGGTATACGCCAGTCCGACGAAATAAAAGATCGGGAGGAAGTACCAGACGTGGCGATAGCTCCAGTCTTCATGTGATAAGGGTATGATCAGTTCAAGCAGACCGAGCAACATGAGCAGGAGCATTGCCAGCGGAAAGGCAATGGCAAGCGCTTCCAAATGGACTTTGCGCTGAAGTTCGTCCATGTGACGGATATCTCGACAGCATCAATAGTAGAAAGAAAGCGAAAGGGATGATCGGAGTGAGGGCAGTAACGATTCGCAACCCTTCTGTGAATTGGTAATTATTTAATAGCCAGCGGGCGATGAAGTACACGACTGCCCAAATAAAACCTAAGAATAGGACCATCCTTCTACCGGGTTTTTTTTGAAAAATCGTATTCATTGATACTTGCTCCTGAAGTAGCCAAGACCAAAGCCCCAAAAGAGGAACATCATGGGGAGGATGAAAAAGGTTGGGAGTTTCGGAAAGCCAACGTTTTCAAGAAAGCCGTAGCTGAATGACAATAAACCAGTCAGTACAGCGGAAAAAGCTGTGGCAGAGAGATTGACGCGCTGTTCGAGTTCGTCGCTGTCCACCAGCAGGCGCATCAGGGCAATAAGCACGAATATGATCGGCAGGGCAGGCGCAAGCGAGATGACGATCTGCCAGACTCTTGGGAACTCATATTTATTGAGCAAGGTTACGCTGAGAATCAACACTGCCACGTACGTGCCCATTGAAAGAAAGAATTCCCTTAGATAACGACGCATGATTTGCTTTTGATTCATGTTTCAATTCTCCTTATTAGTTACTCGCTGTTGTTATCTTCATTCTGCTGTGTCGCTCTTGAAGAAAACGCCGCACCCAGCGCAACTCCGATGGCAAACCCCAACGCCATACCAATGCTTATGTTGTCAAGCGCTACTCCCAGTGCCGCGCCAACTCCGCTGCCTACTGCAATAGCCATACCCATATTTAGTTTTTTCATAACTCTCCTTTCGCATGTAAAGTAAACTTTACTTTTCGCAGTATAAAGTGACATTTACTTTTTGTCAAGCATTCTTTACATCCCTTTTCCCCTCTTTAAATGACTTTCAGGTTTGAATGAAATGTGTTGACAAGACACCGGACTCCTATTTCACAAAATCACCGAGCGCTACGACAGCGTAGAGCATGTCTCGCCTCCTGCATTCGCTCCAATCAGAAATAAAGCGAAATTTGTCATCCCGCTTGCCACAAAGCAGATTTGAGTCTATACTTTGCGTAAGTTTCCATATGTATCGAGAAGTGAGAAGAGAGGAGGCTGGTTATGGCCACTGTCCGTGACATCGTCCGAAAGAAGGGTGGGGAAGTGATTTCGATTTCGCCAGATGCGAACGTGTTCGAAGCGCTTAAGTTAATGTCGGACACGAATACCGGCGCTGTTTTGGTAATCTCTGGCGGGAAGAAGGTGGAAGGCATCCTTTCGGAACGGGATTGCGCCCGTAGATTGGAACTGCATGGGAGGACTGCGCGGGAGACGAAGGTCAGCGATATTATGACGTCCAAGGTGCTGTATGCACAGGCAACCCAGACCATCGAAGAATGTGTCGCGATCATGATCGATAAGAGCATCCGCCACCTGCCTGTATTTGAGAATGACGAGTTGATCGGTGTGATCTCTTCTCGCGACGCGCTCAGAGCGATGGTAGATGAGCAGAAATTTGTGATTACGCAATTGGAACATTACATTACCGGTGGGGGAAGATGATCCCGCCCGCCTCCTTAACAAATTCAAGAGGGCGATCGGGATGATCCTGCCGGAATGGACGATCTCTGAACTTCAAGAAAAAATGGAAACCGGTGAGTTGACTGCGCGCCAAGTCGCCGAGCTATATTTACAACGGATCGACGCCGTGGATAGGGAAGGTGCCTATATCAACTCGATCATAGAGTTGAATCCGGAGGCGGCTGAGATTGCAGAAGGTTTGGATGCGGAACGAAAAGCGGGAAAGGTACGCAGTGCATTGCATGGCATCCCTGTTTTGTTAAAAGATAATATCAGCACTCACGATAACATGCAGACTACAGCAGGTTCGCTGGCGCTGGAGGGCAATATTGCTGCGAAGGATGCGTTCATTGTGAAGCAGTTGCGCAAAGCGGGAGCACTGATTCTTGGCAAGACCAATTTAAGTGAGTGGGCGAACTTCCGTGGGAAGCGTTCGGTGAGCGGATGGTCGTCACGCGGCGGATTGACGCGCAACCCGCATGCGTTGGACCGTTCGGCGTGCGGATCTTCCTCCGGTTCGGGCGCGGGAATTGCTGCGAACCTTGCGACGGTAGCAGTGGGCACGGAAACAGATGGTTCCATTATTTGTCCAGCACAGACGAATGGCATTGTGGGTATCAAGCCCACGCTTGGGTTATTGAGTTGCAGCGGGATCATTCCGATCGCACACAGCCAGGATACGCCCGGTCCGATGGCGCGCACGGTCACCGATGCCGCGATCCTGCTTGGGGCGATGACGGGAGTTGATAACGGCGATTCAGCTACAAAGTTAAGTAAGAAGCGGGCTTTGTCCAATTACACAAAATTTCTCGATCTGGATGGACTCAACGGGGCGCGTATCGGTGTCGCTAGAAATATGGCTGGAACAAACCCGCGCATCCTCAAGATATTCGAGCTTTGCCTTGAAGTGATGAAACAGTTGGGCGCGGTCATTGTTGACCCGGCAAATGTCCCGAATTTTGATAAGTTTGGCGCGACCGAATTGGATGTGTTGCATTATGAGTTCAAGGCAGACTTGAACAAATACCTCAAATCGTTGGGCAAGGATGCGAATGTTCATTCGATGGAGGAAGTCATCAAGTTCAACGAGGAGAATGAAGACCGCGTGATGCCCTACTTTGGACAGGAGCATATGATCGCGGCGCTGGAGAAGGGGTCGTTGAGCGATAAGAAATATAAAGATGCGCTGGCAAAGAATTATCGATTGACACGCAAGGACGGCATCGACGCGGCAATGCGCAAATACAAATTGGATGCCATCGTTGTGCCATCCGGCGGACCTGCGTGGATGATCGACCTTGCCAACGGCGACTCGATCAACTGGGATATGGAAAGCACATCACCTGCCGCGGTGGCTGGGTATCCGCACATCACAGTTCCCGCGGGTTATATTTTTGGCTTGCCGGTGGGCATTTCATTTTTTGCCAAAGCCTGGCAGGAACCCACGCTCATCAAATTTGCCTATGCTTTTGAACAGGCAACTCAATATCGCAGACAGCCGCGCTATCTGCCAACCGCGAATCTCAACCCTTAACCTTACGGTAAAAGTCACTTGTTTTGCTGATGTCCATCCTTTCTTCTTGAAGGCGGCTTGCCCTTCTTTTTGTTTCGGTCTATACTCGTGTGGAATGGAGCAGGTATGACAAATACAGAAACTCTTTTCCTTCACGACACAATCGAAGCTTACGTTCCACTGGGCCGCTCAGGGCTGTTGCCAGCCTTGCACGCGGCTCAAAGTATTTATGGCTGGATCTCTGAAGAAGTGGCAACGGAAGTATCTAAAGCATTACATGTTCCACTTGCTGATGTGCATGGTGTCATTGAGTTTTATTCGCTCTTCTATAATGAACCAACCAGTAAACATGTGATTCGAGTTTGTACAGATGTGGCGTGCGCGCTCAAGGGTGGGGATGGGATTTTGAATCATCTTTGTTCTCATCATGGACTACAGCCGGGTCAAACGACCCCTGACCTGTCTCTGACCATTGAAGCGAGTCCATGCCTCGGGCTTTGTGAGCAGGCTCCCGCCGCGTTGGTCGACGCGGATGCTGAGACAAATATCAATCTAAAAGCTGGGACATATGAATTGGGTCGCCCAAAATCTATTGTGGGTGGCTCAATTCGTTTATTGACCGCAAATTGCGGCAATGGAACCACATCTCTTGCGGAATATGGTGAATACGTTGCACTCAAAAAAGCGAAAGGGATGAAACCTGAAGAAGTCGTGAACGAGATCAAAGCCTCCGGCCTGGTTGGACGCGGCGGCGCGGCATTCCCTACGGGAATCAAATGGGACGGCGCCGCAAAAGCCGAATCTGATCAGAAGTACGTCATCTGCAACGCGGACGAGTCCGAGCCTGGCACGTTCAAGGACCGCGTGCTGTTGATCGACGATCCGCATCTCACCATCGAAGGTATGTGTATTGCCGCGCACGCCATCGGCGCGAGCAAGGGCTATATCTACATTCGCGGCGAGTATCCGTACATCGTCCCTGTGTTGGAGAATGCCTTGCGCGAGGCAAGGTCGGCGGGATATTCTGAACGAGAAGTTCGACATCGAAGTCCGTCTGGGGGCGGGGGCGTACATCTGCGGCGAAGAGACGGCGTTGTTCGAATCCATCGAAGGTAAACGCGGATTCCCGCGCATCAAACCGCCGTTCCCAACCACACACGGCGTATTCGGCAAACCGACCGTCATCAACAATGTCGAGACGTTGTGTGCCGTGCCGTTGATCGTTTCGCAAGGGTCTGCTGAATACCGCAAGATCGGCACCGAGAAATCGCCCGGTTCAAAACTCTTCTGCGTTTCTGGTGACGTGGAACGGACCGGCCTGTACGAAGTCCCGTTCGGTGTCACATTACGTGAACTGCTCGAAATGGCTGGAGGCGTGAAGGATGGAAAGGGATTGAAGTCCGTCATGTTCGGCGGCGCAGCAGGCGCATTTGCTACATCAGATCAGCTTGATGTGGGGTTGACGTTTGAAGATTTGCGCGCGGCGGGCTTGCCACTGGGTTCAGGCGTGGTGATGGTCTTTGACGAGACGCGTGACATGCGCAGTGTGTTGAAGAGTCTCGGTCATTTCTTTGCACATGAATCCTGCGGCAAATGTTATCCCTGCCAGATGGGGACGCAACGACAGATGGAAATCTTGAATCGCATCGCTGACGGCAAAATCCACGAAGGCGACTTTGTCCGCCTGCAAGATGTCGGCTGGACGATGACGGATGCAAGTCTTTGCGGCTTGGGGCAGACAGCGGCGAGCGCGGTACTATCCGCGATGAAGTTGTGGCCCGAGATGTTTGAATAAATCCTGATGGTCGAGTAGCCCTGAGCGGTTGTTGCGAAGGGTGTATCGAGACCATCAAACAACGAACAAACATGAAATTGTAAGTATGTGGTCTCGATACGTCCCGCGAAGATCACGCGGGACTACTCGACCACCACATGAAATATGAGGCGACATGACTGAGAACGTTACATTGGTAATTGACGGAAAAGAAGTGACTGCCGAGCAGGGCAAAACCATTCTGGATGCCGCGCGTGAAAACGGAATGGATATCCCGATCATCTGCTTCCACGAAGCGACAACGGCGAATGGATTATGCCGCATGTGCGTGGTTGAAGTCGAAGGGATGCGGGTGCTTCAACCGTCATGTGTTGTTCAAGCCGCGAATGATATGAAAGTGCAGACGCGCAGCGAGAAAGTTGTCCGCGCACGAAAGACCATCCTTGAGATGCTCAGCCTCCACCATGGACTTGTCCGATGCGCCTGAAATCCTGACGATGATGGATGAATACGGCGCGAGCGCGGAACGTTTCCCTGATGCGGAGCGGCGCGAGTCAGAAGTGATTGACGACAACCCAATGTACATCCGCGACTACTCAAAATGTCTGTTGTGCTGGCGTTGTGTACAGGTCTGTGCCGAAGATGCGCAATACACGTACGCGATCAACTTCGAGGGGCGTGGATTTGAAACACAGATCGGCACGTTCTTCGATAAATCCATTCCTGAAACGACGTGCGTGTTGTGTGGTCAATGTGTGGGAGTTTGTCCCACAGGTGCATTGAAACCAAAGCGACAATATTTGCTGGAACAGGGAATAAAACCCGAAGAAATTAGTGTGATGAACACTGGTAGAAAGAAACGCAAGAATCGCTAACCACTGAGACACGAAGACACATAGTTAATAAATTCTCCGTGTCTCAGCGTCTCCGTGGTGAAAAGAGGTTTTATGATCAAGCCCGATAGAATAGTAACAACGACCTGTCCATATTGCGGGGTGGGGTGTGCGTTGAATTTGCACATCAAGGAAGATATTATTTACAAGGTGACATCGCCATTTGATTCACCGACCAATCACGGCAACTTATGCGTGAAGGGACGTTTCGGCTATGACTACGTCCATTCCAAGGATCGCTTGACGCAGCCGTTGATGCGGAAGGATGGCGAACTCGTCCCTGCAACGTGGGATGAAGCGATGGGGCACGTCGCTGAACGTCTGCTCGAAATACGCGACAAATATGGACCCGAGTTCAATCGGATTTCTCGTTTCGGCGAAATGTACGAATGAAGAAAACTATCTTATGCAAAAGGTGGCGCGCGGACTGATCGGTACGAACAACGTCGATCACTGCGCGCGTCTCTGACACTCCAGTTCTGTTGCCGGTCTGGCGACAACACTGGGTTCAGGCGCAATGACCAATTCGATTGGCGATATTCATCTTGCGGATGTCCTGCTCGTGACAGGCAGCAACACGACCGAAGCGCATCCTGTCATCAGTTTGGAGATGAAGAAGGCGGTTCGTTTGCGCGGCTCGAAATTGATATTGATCGACCCGCGCGAGATCGAGCTGGCGGATTTTGCCGCGATCCATATTCGTCCGCGTTCGGGCACGGATGTGGCGGTGCTGAATGCGATGGCGCATGTCATCGCCGAAGAAGGTTTGGCGGATCAAGACTTCATCACAGCGCGAACAGAAAACTTCGACGCGTTCAAGGATGCGGTCAAGGATTGCACATCGCAGTGGGCTGAGGACATCTCAGGCGTCCCTGCGGATATGATCGTTGAGGCGGCGCAGGTTTATAGTCAGGCGGGAAGCGCTGCCATCTTTTGGGCGATGGGCATTACGCAGTCGTCGCACGGCACGGATAACGTCCAGGCGCTTGCGAATCTCGCGTTGCTGACGGGTAACTTTGGGGTGCCAGGTTCGGGTGTCAATCCACTGCGAGGGCAGAACAATGTCCAGGGCGCGTGTGATCTCGGCGGGCTTCCGAATGTGCTGACGGGTTATCAATCTGTTACTGATGAAAATGTTCGCGCGAAGTTTGAAGGCGCGTGGCAGACATCGGTGAAGATTCCGCCGAAGCCCGGGCTGACCGTTACTGAGTTGATGAACGGCGTGCTCGATGGGCGCATCAAGGCGTTGTATATTTTGGGCGAGAACCCTGTTATCTCTGACCCGAATACGAACCATGTGCGTGAGGCGCTGAGCGAAATTGAGTTTTTGGTTTCGCAGGATATTTTCCTGAACGAGACCGCGCAGATGGCGCATGTGGTTTTGCCTGGCGTGAGTTTTGCGGAGAAGGAAGGCACGTTCACTAACACCGAGCGGCGCGTGCAGCGTGTGCGGCCTGCGCTTCCGATCCTTGGTGAGGCGCGGCGTGACCTTGATATCATCTGCGATCTGGGTCAACGATTGAGTGGCGTGGATGCGGATGACTCAGTGGATGTTGTTCACTCCGTTTCAAACTGGGACTACGCTGGATCGTCTGCCGTGTGGGATGAAATTGCGGCTCTGACTCCGTCGATGGCTGGGATCAGTTACGAACGGCTTGATCCAAACGGATTGCAATGGCCCTGTCCGACAGCGGATCATCCAGGGACGCCGATTCTTCATAAAGATAAATTCACGCGTGGACTTGGTAAGTTCACACCGTTGACCTTCCGCGAGCCGATGGAAGCGCCCGATGAGGAATATCCGTTCACGTTAAACACGGGACGCATCCTTCAGCATTGGCACGGCGGGACGATGAGCCGCCGTTCAGAAGGACTCGATTGGGTTGTGCCTGAAGGCGAGATCCAGATCAATGATGAAGATGGTGTAAAACTTGGAATCGAAACAGGCGATATAGTGCGAGTTTCGTCACGTCGCGGCATAGCAGAAGGCAAAGCGCGCCTGACGGGTAAACTTCCGCGCGGTATGGTGTTCATGAATTTCCACTTTGTAGAGATCCCTGCCAATGCGTTGACAGGTGATGCTGTGGATCCTGTTGCGAAGATTCCTGAGTACAAGGTCAGTGCGGTGAAGGTTGAGAAGGTGTAGTGCCCAGCTTTATAACCCTATAGACGGGTACTATAATAAATAAAAATGGAACGGTTAATTCTGACACTTGTACTCCTGCCATTGTTGATATTTTGGGGATGGATGTTCTCGGATATGATGAAATACGACCGCTTGCCCAGTTGCTTTATTACTTTTACGGGAGGTCGGGATTCGAAATTTGATTGGACCGTGGCATTTGCTTTTCTAAGTATCTATGCTGCAATTCTGTATTATTCAAATGTATATCGAAACAGGTATTAGAAATTGTCTCAAAAATATTATGTTACGTTGATGAAGCTGCTGGTTGAGTAGCCCGAGCGTTTTTTGCTAGGGGCGTACACCTGCACCCACTGCAGGTGCGGTGTCGAAACCAGCATGTAACAAGAATACTTTTGCTTAGTGGTGGTTTCGATACGGGCTTCGCCCTACTCAACCACCGAGTTGATTTGTTTTTGGAGGTGTCTTAATGGTAGCTGAGTTGAAACTGGATGAAAATCGAGTGGTTGCGGACAAGGTGGTTACGACCATTTGTCCGTATTGTGGAGTGGGGTGTAGTTTAGAGTTACATGTCAAAGATGATTTCATTTATAAAGTCACGTCGCCGTTTGATTCGCCTGTCAATCAGGGAAATCTTTGTGTCAAAGGGACGTTTTGGGTATGACTTTATTTATCATCCTAAACGTGTGACGACGCCACTTGTGCGTAGATATTTGCTTGAAGGCAAACCAAAACCTGAAGGACGCGAACAGGTCTTTGCCGTCAGCAAAGATGGAAAACCAATTGAACATTCAAATATCTCCAACTGATTGGGATTGGGTCGAAACAGATTGGGATACGGCGCTCAATATTACCGCCGATAAACTGCGTCGAAATCTACAAACGCGATGGCTCGGATGCGATGTCTGTGTATTGTTGTGCCAAGGCGACGAACGAAGATAATTATCTGTTGCAGAAAATGTTCCGTGCGTTGTTCAGGACGAACAATGTAGATCATTGCACGCGCTTATGTCATGCAGGTTCGGTGGTGGCGTTGCAGAAGGCGGTCGGTTCTTCGGCGATGAGCAATACGGCTTCGCAGGTCATCATGAACGATGTGTTCATCGTGACGGGGTCGAACACGGGCGAGAACCATCCCATCATTGCGTTGCAGATGAAGGAAGCGGTGCAGAAGTATGGCGCGAAGATGATCGTCGTTGACCCGCGCCGCATCGACCTGGTTGACTTCGCCGAGATGTGGCTTCCGCTCAAGCCTGGGACGAATGTGCCTGTTTTCAGCGCGATGGCGCATGTCATCGTCAAAGAAGAGCTGGTCAATCACGAGTTTGTCAAGAACCGCACGGAAGGCTTCGATGAGTTTCTTGAGTCGCTTGAAAAGTTCACGCCAGAATATGCCGAAGAAATTTCGGGAGTCCCTGCTGAAGATATTCGCAAAGCGGCGCGGATGTATGCCACGGCGAAGAACGGCGCGATCTATTGGGGCATGGGCATCTCGCAGCTTTCGCATGGAACCGCCAGCGCGCTGGCGCTCGTCCATCTGGCGTTCCTCACGGGTCACATCGGGCGCGATGGCACGGGACTGAATCCCTTGCGCGGACAGAACAACGTGCAGGGCGCCAGCGACATGGGCGCGATGCCGCTCATTATCCTGGCTACATGCGCGTGGATAACGAAGACAATGCCAAAAAATGGGAAGCGGCTTGGAACATCGAGCCGGGCGGTCTCTCGCGCAAGCTCGGTCTCACCACCACTGAAATTCTCGGTCATGCGCATGAGGGCGGTGTGCGGGCGTTGTACATCATGGGCGAGAACCCGATGATGTCTGAGCCGAATCTCAACGAGACGCGCAAGCACATGCAGGAGTTGGAATTCCTCGTTTCGCAGGATCTGTTCATCAATGAGTCGGGCGCGTTTGCGGATGTCTTCCTGCCTGCGACTCCGTTCGCGGAAAAGGATGGGACGTTCACCAACACCGACAGACGAATCCAACGGGTGCGGACGGCTCAACCGCCCCGAGGGCTGGCGCGTCCAGACTGGAAAATTCTCTGCGATTTGGCGACCAGGCTCGAGGTCAGATTGAAGCGTAGCACTTCATCCAAATGGGATTATGAGTCGCCTGAGGAAATCCTGCGTGAGATGGCGTCCGTCAACGAAGCGATTATGCGGGCGTGACGTATGAACGCATCGACAAGGTCGGGTTGCATATATCCCGTGCCGACGATGGATCATCCTGGCACGCCGACGTTGTTCAAAGAGACGTTCCCGAGCGGGCGCGGAAAATTTCATCCGCTCGATTATGTGCCCGTGATGGAGAATGCCGATGACGAGTATCCGTTCATCCTGACGACGGGGCGGCTGCTCGAACACTGGCACGGCGGCACGATGACGCGGCAACTCGGCGCTGAATGAGGCGTACCCCGAAGCGCGCGTGGAGATGCACCCCGCGGACGCGGAGATGCACGGCATCACGAATAACATGCCCGTGCGTGTGACCTCGCGCCGCGGCGAAATTGTTTTGCGCTGCCACCGTGACCGAGAAGACGACGGTGGGCGTGGTGTTCATCCCGTGGCATTTCGCCGAAGCCGCCGCGAATTTATTGACGAACGACGCGCTCGACCCCGAGGCGATGATCCCCGAGTTCAAGGCGTGCGCGGTGCAGGTGTTCCCCGCGAGGGAGGATGAGTTGGCGAATCCTGAGGTGGAGGTGAGGAGGGGGAGGTATTAGAGGTTTGATGTTCACTTGACTTCTACTTACAAAATAAGGTTGCGACTTCAAAATAGGAGAAAAAAAGGAATGATATGTCCCTAGAAATAAATATTGGTTCAGTTAAGTCAAGAGTAGGACAACTACTGTTCAAGTTTGTTGTTCACAATAGCGGAGCTGCCCATTTGCAGATTTATGCTTCTGATCCTACAGACATGAGAAAATCAGGTGTGTTGTTAATGTTAGATGAAGCACAATATAATGAACTCAAAACAATTATTGTTCGCACAGACCAGACCATTGAGAAATTGCAAGCGGCAGGGCAAATGAACTCAATGATTGTCAAGTTGCGTTAAAACCGGCTAAAAACAGTTGTATGCAATGGGAAAAGGGGTATAAGATTATTGAGAAAATTTTCGTCTCAAGGAATTTATTCTTTGAGACTTTTTACAAGTTCATTGTAAGCAGCATTAATTTCTTTCATTCGTTTTTCAGCCAACTCTTTAAATTCTATTCCCAGTCCTTCTACTTTGTCAGGATGGTATTGCTGTGCTAACTTCTTGTACGCGGTTGTGATTTCTTCTTTAGATGCATTACTTTGGACATTTAGTATTGAGTATGGATTAGATACCTGTGCTCTAACATTTGGTTTTGGCTTTGGTTGTTCCTCTTGTCCAGTTGACGAAGTTTTGTTTGACGAATTATGGTGGGGATTCTTCCAGAAATTAATGTAATCGGAGAGTGCCCACGCGAAACTTTGAGCAAGCCCAAGGCTTGAAACCTATAAATGCAAATTCATCCCTGCTTGAGAAGAAAATTCGATTTGCCCGTATTCAATAACTGGAATTTGTTGGTTGTTAGAAAATCTTCTATCCGGTCCTCCATCTTTCCGTACATATTGCCATGTGTATTCTAAGACTTTTAAGTCGTTCGGTACACCTTCAGTCTCTCTGTATCGTGTCGAATGTGAACTCACTTTAAGTGAGTTGTAAGGGACTGCGCCATATTTGCCGTTTTGAAAAACAAATATTTGGTCTGGTAAGAAGAAAAACTGCATCGAACCTAGAGAGATACTAAACGCTTTGATTTGGCTTTGTAGAAAAGGAGGTCTTGACCATCCTACTGTAATTCTTCCCCTCGTTATGAGTGATGACGCTCCTGCATTTCTTTTCCAAGCCCAGGTTGCCTCTCTTGATGTAACTCTCCAAATACGCACTGCTTTACTGAACTCCTCAACAGCATGCTGAAGTTCAGTAAATGCCTTTTGGGCTCTATCATCTAGGTCGTACCGAAGTGTAGTTATCCGCGCAAGTTTCTCTTGTTCATTTGTGACCCATGCTAAATACAAACCAGTAATTCCGACCATCATGGCAATAAGCAATAACAAGAGTTCAAATATAATGAGGTTTGAAGAAACGATAAGTGCTGATAATACAAATCCGCCCGCAACAAGTATGGTTGCCAAAACGATTAGTAGTGTGTAGGTTGGTTGCTTTATTCGAGCATTTATTTGAGTTATCAACTCTTGGTTAGACGATTCAACCAATTCAGCGACGTCAGCAGTGGGTAATTCACCATCAGAACTCGTGGTTTCCCTAAAGCGACTTTTTTGCGAGGTTGATCTGACAGGAATAGAGCTGTCAATTTTCTTTCGGTAATAAACTCATTTTTTCCCATGTTAATATAAGTTCCACGGGGACCAGTGGAAATTCTAGCTCCAGGAATACCCGACGATATTCCAATACCAGATTTTGAAATATTGAATCGAATTGGTCCGAACTTTACGCTTTTGCGGATATAGAAACCCATCTTTGCCTCTAGTATTTTCAATGTACCCGTCAAATAGATTTCAGAACAACCTATTTACTCTTTCGATATTTCTTGAGTTCCCCATAGGCTGCATTAATTTCCTTCAAACTATATCTTTTGTCCTTTACCCGTTGAATTTCAATTCGGTCATTAGTATTACAGCGCAAGGTTGCGAGTGAAAAACAGCATAGCTTGAGATAAAAAGGCATGGTATCTTTCTCCAATCACGTAGCAGTGAAAAGGAGAGGAAGACCACCATGCCCAAAGAAATTGTAACCGAAACATTCACGATAAACTGTCGGGTCGAGGCAATCAAATTGAGCAGTACAGCCAAGGCTCGGGCTCGTGGATTGAAATCGAAACGTGTCGGGCACCCGAATGCAACCTGTCGACGAAAGATGTCAAACTGTTTTCGAATGAATTGAAGAAATATATGAAACTGTTCAAACCTGCCTTTCAGCGAATGGAGCAAATCAAGAAAAGCCTGACCTATGTGCAGGGCTTGCTGGGGAATAGCACGCGAAGAACGTGGAACAGATGGCACTGGGACAGAAAGAGAAAGTGCGCAGTCTGCAATACTATGTTGGGCAAAGCCAGTGGGAAACGGAACCTGTGATCGCGATCCATCAAGGATTGATCGGCGAGACGTTGGGGGAAGCGGATGGAGTGATGTTGATCGATGAATCGAGTTGGTCAAACAAGGGACTAAATCGGTGGGTGTGGCGGCGCAATATTGTGGCTCGGTGGGAAAGATCGCAAACGGGCAAGTGGGCGTGTATTTGGGATATGCCAGTCGCAAAGGATATAGCTTGATCGAAGGACAGTTGTTCATGCCAGAAAAGTGGCTGCTGCGCCAGTACCGGGTACATGAAGAAGAACATGCCGAGCAACGGCAAGGGTGCGGTGTGCCGGAAGATCTGGCTTTCAAAACGAAGCCGGAAATCGGGCTGGAATTGTTGAAAAACGCTCTCCAACGAGGCAAATTGCCCTTTTTCTGGGTAGCGGCAGATGCCTTGTATGGAGACAGCCCTGCGTTTCGAGACGGTGTGGCAGCTACGGGAAAGCACTATTTCACAGCCATCAAGGAGAACACCCTGATCTGGTGTACCCCGCCCAAGGTTCATGTTCCACCCTGGAGCGGTCACGGCCGCCCTCCCACTCGTTTGCGTCTGAGTGATACCAGGAAGCATCCCATTCCAGTCCAGCAACTGGTGCAAGAAAATTCAAAAGCAAGATTGGGTTCGAGCCGTGATCAAAGAAGGCAGCAAGGGTCCCCTCGTTTGTGATTTTGCCTTTCTGCGCGTAACGAATCGCGTCGCGGCTTGCCTGCGGTGAGCTCTGGTTGATCATTCGCCGCAATCTGGAGGATCCCACCGAAATCAAATACTATTTCAGCAATGCGCCTATCAGCACGCCCTGCCCGGAGTTCGTTCGGATCAGCGGCATGAGATGGCCGATAGAATCCATTTTTGAAGAGAGTAAAGGCGAAGTCGGCATGGATCAGTACGAGATGCGGAGTTGGATCGGATGGCATCATCATATGCTCCTGGTTTCTCTGGCTCATCATTTCCTGGTTCGTTTGAGAATTCAATTTCAAGAACAGGCTCCTGCACTCACCATTTATCAAGTTCGCATTTTGCTTTGTAGCGTCTTGCCATCATTTGTTTCTGATATTCAATCTGCTTTAGAGCGGGTGCGCTATTACCAGCAACGTAACTTTGTCGCTTATCGATCACACCGCAAGAAAAAGCTCGCTCAATTAGAGCTTTTCACTCGTAACCTTGCGCTGTAATATTAGGTATGAAAACGATTTCAGCATATATAGTCTTCTTTCTAAATTCGGACCTCATTTTCCACCTTTCCCCATAAATATTAATCCGAAACCTCATAAATGCCTTTGCGTGAGCCACCATTATCGAGCACGAGATCATCATTTTCCACATTTGAAATTTCAAAATCCAATACCTTTGGTCGTTCTTAAAATATTTAGAAAGAGCAACAAGCGTACCGATTTCATTTCGGAAACCAAAGATATTTGTTCCTTCATACCTCCTCCAGTAATCCATCTCAAATTTCTTTCAAGATACCCTTCGCTATCAGGATTATCATGATTTACTCTATGAAATTAGCCATTTTATCAACGTTGCCTGATAGTCCATTGCAAATTTTTCTAAAATTGCATACAAGTTATGAATACCCTCGGTTTTGTGCAAATTCCGTAGCAACAAATTTCCCTCGTGAAGACCGAGTTCATCATCTACATTTATATCAAGTTCTCTTTGTTCCTTCGCAATAATGTGTTGTCTTATTTCTTTGTCTTGTAGAGCAGAGTCTAGGATGATGAAGAGAAACAATATTAGAGCAAACAGTGCGAAGAAAATTGTTAACCCCACATATATTTCGCCTAAGTTGTATTGTTTGTCTGGTGAAACAACAGAATGATATACGAGAGAAGTTAGTAATGATAACAAGAAGGCTAAGAGCACTCCCTTAACCCCGAGTTCCTTCTTTGCCTTATTCCAGGCGCGTTTTAAAATACTGAACGAATACCTAAATATTATCTTGAGCATGGATAATCTTACTTTTTTATAATTCAAAGTTTTTACCATTTTGCTATCAGTCATCCTATCGGTAACTGATGAAAACGGATTTTTCGATGCGTGGGGTCATGACCTCACCCTGTTTGAGTTGATTGATCGGCGTGTCGGGTTGTCCCTCTCCCGCGGGGAGAGGGTATGGTGTTGGAATCCTTTTCTGTGGTGATGAGAAGTTGGGTTGCATGGTTGATGGAGATTATACCGCTGGCCGCATGGACGCCCCCATTGGGGATGATATGAACGTCCACGCTATTCACACGAATCCGACTGGAAGTCGGCTAATCGGAGGGCAATAGAAAGATACCAAACCGAAAATACCCTGTGCTATACTTTGGGCATGAAGAAAGCAAATTCTTCCAAGTCTCGCAAGGTGCGAGAGACGAAAGCAGAGTATCGCGTTTACGTTGAAAAGGAGCCCAGTATGACTTTAATGGAACAAATTCAAAAACGATTGTCGAAATTACCACCCGATAAACAACGCGAAGTGCTTGATTTTGTCACTTTCCTGCAATTGCGTCCTTACAAATTATCCGAACCGACAGTGGAAGCAAAACGCAGCAGGAAAATCAAGGAATTATTGAATCAACTGGGGACGATGAAAACATTCTCAGAGATTGCCAACCCTGTCTCCTGGCAGAGAAACATGCGAAAGGATAGATCTCTGCCTGGGCGTACTTCATGATTCTTGCCGATAGCAATCTTATCATTTATGCTGCATCGGGAAAATATCCTGATCTGGTTGAATGGTTTGCAGAAAATAGTCCCGTTGCTTCTGCTATGAGTTTGGTGGAAGTGTTGGGGTATCACAAGTTGAAAACGGAAGAGAAGGAAGTTCTTGAAAATCTGTTTGCCGAGTTGAGTGTGATTTATCCGTCAATGGAAGTCTTTCAAAAGGCGATTGAGTTGAGACAACAACGGAAGGTTTCAGTAAGTGACGCATTGATTGCGGCTACTGCAATGATTTACAGTCTCACTCTTGCCACGCATAATACGTCTGATTTTGATTGGGTTGAGGGACTGGATATAGAAGACCCGCTTGAAGAATAGCAATTAGATAATTGATGAAAACGGACTTTTCGATGCGTAGGGTTAGGACCTCACCACTTCGACAGGCTCAGTGCGGCGCCTGGTTGTGGTGATTGATCGGCGTGTTGGGTTGGACCTATCCCCCCGCCCTTACCTAACGGGAAGGGAAGCTTAAGCCCGATGGGTTTGTTGACTTTCCAAAGTAATGTACATTTTCGAGAAGCAAAGGCTTCTCTCCTTTAGGAGAGACGGGAGAGAGGTTTTGTGTTTCTGTGTGCCGTGGCATGGGTTTGTCCCTTGCGGAGGATTATACTGTGTGTCCGCGTATGCTATACTTAATACATGGATGAAACTCAATTTCCCAAAATAGATAGAACTGCTTTCTCAGTTGTGTCTTCGTTCGAAGAAGCCGACAAGCAAGATAAGGAATACTGGCTTTCGAGAACACCTTATGAACGCCTGCAATACATGGAACTTTTGCGGAGAATCAATTATGGACCTGATGCTGCCACCCGACTTCAAAGAGTTCTTGAAATTGCTGAAAGAGCATGATGTTCGTTATTTGTTGATTGGGGGATATGCAGTCGGTTATCATGGATATCCCCGCGCGACCGAAGACTTGGATATATGGGTTGCCATTCACCCTGATAATGCCCAAAAGCTTGTATCTGTTTTGAAAATTTTTGGATTTGACGATCCTGCTTTAACACCCGAATTGTTCCTGCAAAAACCGAAAATCATTCGCATGGGCTTTCCTCCCATGCGGCTGGAAATCGCCACAGCCATTTCAGGCGTTGAGTTTGATGAATGTTATCAGGCGCGAATCGTGGACAAACTGGACGGTATTGAAGTTAACCTGATCGATTTGGAACATCTTAAGAAGAATAAGAAAGCAAGCGGAAGAACTAAAGATATTGCTGATTTGGAAAATCTGTCATAAATAAGGCACTTAATTCAAGGTAAATAATCAATGAACAAAAAGAGCGACTTGAATCGAGTCGCTCTTTTTGTTGTGGTAACTGATGAAAACGGACTTTGCCATGAGTGGGGTTAGGACCTCACCACTTCGACACGGCTTCGGGCGCTCGTTCGGGCGTCTGGTTAATGCATCGATGGATGCAATCTGTTAGCAGGAACAGATTTTCTCACCCTGGCGACATGAGATACCAAGAAGTCTCATGCCGGTCAGCTTCCAGGGAACATGAGCGAGTTGTGCGGGATAGACCACATCCCAAAAGGCAAACGTTCAGAATGATTGGAAAGGGTTAGCCGGTAATTGGCGAAGGCAAGACGTGATGAAGTCGGAACTGGCATACGTGGTCTGCGATGCCAGGAGAACTGTAAATCGTCGAGCGCAAGTTGGCGATGAAACCTGAGCGAACGATAGGAAGGTTCAAGTGCCTGTCAACACAAAGAACCCAATTCTCAAGCTCCCTGTCAGGGAGAACGTGTTCGGAAGCCAACCCAACCCCATTCCAGTAACCAGACAGCTACCGAGGAACCATCTATCCTTGCCCGTGAAAGGGAGACGTGCTTGGGACGCAACGGGATGGATGGGACAGACTGGTCGTAATAGTCGGTGGGATAACGTCCACCCAGGGAACACGGGAAAGCCGTGTGCAGGGCGAAGGACCAGAGACATGGCCGTCCGAGACGGCAACTCATACAAAGGGAATAGACCTTGATGATGGATGTAGTTGCAGAACTTGGACATCTCAAATCATGAGACGGTGCTATGTTGGAAAGCCGGATGCAGCGAGGAGTTGCCCGTCCGGTTTGGAGGGGGCTGGGCGGAAACGTACATCCGTAAGGATGACCAGACGCGCCGCCCTTCCACCCTATGCCAGTCAGTGCATCGCCTGGTTTTGATGATTGATCGGTGTGTCGGGATGGACCTATCCCCCGTCGCCTTCGGCGTGCTTCGCGACCTTCCCAAATCCCACAAGGGGACGATGTGGGAAGGGGGCTTGTAACAAATCCTTTTCTACATGCCGTGTCATGGGTGTGTCCCTTGCGGAGGATTATACGAGATGGCGGGAGACTTCGGAAGTCTTCAAGACTTCCGAAGTCTGAGATCTACTTACCGGTGCTCTGTGATTCCCACCTGTTGGCACATGTCCAATACCGGACAGGTCGAGCACTTTGGGAGGTTCCCAGTGCAGATGTGTTTTCCGAATGGGACAAGCAGGCGATTAATGTCGATCCAGTGTTTTTGTGGAAGTTTGGCTTCAAGTGCCACCATCGTCTTTTCGGGTGCGGAGGCTTTCACATAGCCCCAACGGTTCGTCACGCGATGGACGTGAATATCCACACTGATAAAGGGTTGTCCGCAGGCGATGCCCAAAACGAGATTGGCGCATTTTGGCCCAACGCCAGGGAAGGAAAGTAGCACCTCTCTGTCACACGGAAGTTTTCCATTGTACTCATCCATGACGCGATTGGCGATGACGTGAATCTGTTCCGCTTTGCGCTCATGGAAGGTGCAAGTATTGATCAACGCATCGATCTCTTCGGGAGTCATATGGCTGATTTGTTTCGGCGTGCGGGCTTTTGCAAAAAGTCGTTTAGCAGTTGGTAAAGACACTTCATCGTAAGTACGAATTGAGATCATACATGCGACCAGTTGCTCGAACGGCGAATTGAATCCAGCCTCAGCCAGTTCAAACATAGCCGCCTTTGGAAACGGGCGGACCGCGGCGGCGATCAGTTCAAGTGCAAGGTCAACGTCAAATGGTTTTTTCATTGTGAATGGGATTATACCGTTCAGCAAGTTTGATCAAGTTGAGGAACTTCCTGAATTTGATGGTTAGGGCAATCGCATCTAATTAGCGGCCGCGAATTCATCGCTCTCACGGAAGAAAACATAATTTAGATGAGATAACTCTGCAGGCACCGAATCCCATTGAATATCAAACGGCACAACGGGGATCAAACGCTTGCCGTTCTTGACCGCAATCTCCAGTTCATCTTTACAGGCTTTTGATACGATCCATTCTGCGCTGACAATGGCGATAAATGTATCCGCTTCTTCGATCCCCTTTTCGATTTCCTTCATCCAATCGACTGTCGGGGGATGCCCTCCCAATCCACCCAGAAATCAAGGTTGTTGTGCTGGAGTTCCGCCGTCAGCTTTTTTGTAAATTCAATGTTCTTGCGTGAATATGAGACGAAAACCTTTGTCATGGCGCTCCTTGATTCGTCTGTTGGAGAATCTTCATGTCGAAACACGAACGTTTGGATGCGACGATATTGTACTTTGAAATCCAGGTGAATCGAACCCGTGCGGGTGCCAATCAAGTAGAATCTTGTTGATGCCCAAACTCTATGCTGTTCCCCTTAACGAAATTCGCCGTGAGCTTGTGATTGTAAATTCGACCTTTCATTGCCACGCTGACGCCGGTCTTCAGTGTGAAGGAGGCGCGGACATTTCTTGTGCGCATCAAACTATTACGTCAGTTTGCGTTTTCGTTGTATAGGGCCCAAATGCTAACGGTTTACATTTACTTTCTCCAGATTCGTACCTTAGAACAAATATTCGGGTTATAATTTTTGTCAGATTGACATGTGTCAATCCACATTTGCCAAAGGAGGCTGAAATGGATTTTAGTTCTATCAACTGGTGGGCTGTTATTGCAAGCGTTGTTGCAAGTATGATCATTGGAAGTCTCTGGTTCAATCCAAAGACGTTTTACCCTGCGTGGTGGAAGGCGATCGGCAAGACGGATCAAGATGTCCCAGGCGACCAAAGCGGGATGGGGGTTGTGTGGGGGCTGATCGTGCTTTCAGCCTTTGTACAGGCTGTGTTTATGTCTCTCATGGTACATGCGATGGGGAGCATGACGCCGGGCGGCGCGACACTAGCCTCCGGCGCAATGGCTGGCTTCCTGCTCTGGCTTGGGTTCGTTGCTCCGTCGAGCTTGACCAATAAGCTGTTTGAAGACCGTGTCAAGGCTTGGTACTATGAAGTCGGTAATCACCTCGTCACCTTCATTGTGATGGGCGCCATTGTGGGTGCCTGGCATTAGCCGGTTTTGGAAAGGAGCAGCATATGAACAAGTCTCTGATAGCAAGTGCCTCCATAAACATTCATGCGCCTCGCGAAAAAGTTTGGGAGGCGTTGGTTGATCCTAAAGCTATCAAACAGTATATGTTTGGCACTGAGGTCATTTCGGATTGGGAAGAGGGCAGCCCAATTATTTGGAAAGGCGAGTGGGAGGGCAAACCCTATGAAGACAAGGGTGTTATCCTCCAGCGAAAACCCGGGCAGATGATCAGCTATAGTCACTTTAGTCCACTTTCTGGTGCAGCCGATAAACCGGAAAATTATCACAATGTGACCATCGAATTATCATCTGAGGGAGATCACACCAGTGTCTCGCTGACCCAGGACAACAACGCGACCGAAGAAGACCGCGATCATTCCGCGCAAAATTGGGGAATGATGCTCGCTTCCCTAAAAAAGTTTCTGGAGCAATAATTTCCTGCGTGTGAGTGTGCGCCATTCAAATTTTTACGTCATAATAAAATATGCGGGCGGTGATGCCGCCCGCATATTATTTTTGGAGGAAAAATGAACTTCGATGATCTGGAAGCGCGCAAAGAAGCTGAAGCGATGGGCATGACGGTCTATTACATCTATCTGCTCAAGAAAGGACCAGCATGGAGTCCTGATGAGACCCCCGAGATCGCCGCTTTGCAGGAGGCACATCTTGCAAATTTAAAACGGTTGGCAGATATGGGAAAACTCGTCATCAATGGTCCATTGCTCAATTCGTTTGCAACCAGCGGCGAGATTCGCGGCATCGGCGCGCTCAAAACCGACTCGCTTGCGGAAGCGCAGGGGTTGATCAGTACCGATCCGATGGTCAAAGTAGGACGATTGGTTTTTGAACTTCATGCCTGGATGATTCAAAAAGGCATCCTGCCATGAATCTTTAATATAAATTCTCTTGACGTGTGGGGGAGTAAAGATAAAATAGAACATGCGTTCTAAAAAGGAGGACGTATGTCCACAAATGATCATCAATTCTCGCTGGCTGTACATGCATTGACAGAGCTTGGGATGGAAACCGCAACGCCTCCTTCCACGCCTGTGCCTGCCGCACCACCATTGACTCAGGTCCTGGCTGAAATCGGACCGCTCCCGCGCGAAGCCCTGTTTCTGGGCATGGCTTATGATGGGTTACCTGTGCTATTGAATCTGCACGATCCCATTCCCGGACCGATGTTAATCACGTCTGATGCAGGCGCGGGCAAGACAGCGTTTTTGCAAGGCATTGCGCGCTCGGCGATGCAGTCTCATAAGTCAACTGATGTGCAATATGCGGTCATTACCAATCACACAGATGAATGGGATGGTATTGAAAAGACGCTCACATCTTGTGGGAGTCTTTTCTGCAGATCATAAGAGTTCACAAGACCTGCTCATCTCGCTCGCCTCCTGGGCGCATGAGAACAAAAATGCGCGTCAATCGGTTTTGTTGTTGATAGACGACCTTGAAGCGATTGCGAAGTTGGATTTCGATACACTGCAAAATTTTCGCTGGCTCTTATTGCGCGGTACGTCAAGGCGGGTGTGGCCGATTGTCACAATGAATGCTGAACGATTTGGTCAGGTCCTTTCGTGGATCCCAAATTTTCGGACACGTGTTTTTGGACGCATCGAGAATGAACGCATCGCCCGCGCGCTGGGCGGTGACGAAACGTCAGCGTTGGAAACGCTCGAAGCGGGAATCCAATTTTCCCTGCGCGAGAACGGGAGTTGGCTCCGTTTTTGGTTGCCGAGTTGCTAGTCGCATTGCCGCTCTTGTGCTAGAATCGAAGGTGTACGATGCATGAAGTTTGGCGGTCTCGGCAACAGAGGGATAGTCGTTTTACTTCCTGGCGCCTGGGTGTCTGTGATCCCCGTAGTCATGCACATTTGATCCGTTTCACCGTGCGAGTTGCTTCACTGCACGGCTTACACTCAGGAGAAGAGCATTAAGATGGAAGCAAAACTTTATGTAGGAAATCTGCCGTATAACACGGTGGATGCTGATTTGCAGAGTTTGTTCTCACAGGCTGGCACTGTAACCTCTGCACAGGTAATCAAAGACCGTGAAAGCGGACGTTCAAAAGGCTTTGCCTTTGTTGAGATGGCGTCGTCTGATGAAGCCAATGCTGCCATTAACATGTTCAATGGCAAAGACTTCAACGGACGCCCCCTCACTGTGAACATGGCTCGCCCGCGTGAGGAACGTTCGGGCGGCGGGTTTCGCGGTGGCGGTGGTCGCAGAGGCGGCGGTGATCGCGACCGAGACCGCGGCGGTAGACGCGATTACTAGAACTTAATCAACCTTTGTTAACTTTGAGCCAAATGGGCGGCGCCAACCATTTGGCTCATTTTATTTGTTGGGCTTGAGGTGACATGCAGGATAATTTCATTATTCGGGAATACGATGCAGGTGACTTTGATGCAGTGACCATTTTGTGGCGGGTGGCACGCGAGAGATCACTCCCTGAATTTCAGAGGGAAAAGGGACATTTCTTTTTTGAAGATCAGGATTATTTTCGTGACCATATTTTAAAGAATAATAAGGTTTGGGTTGTTGAGACCAATAAGCGGGCTATTGCATTTATGGCAATGGAAAGCGAATTTATCGACCATTTGTATATCCATCCAAATTATCAACAACAGGGAATTGGCAAGGCGCTTCTCGATTTTGCCCGCAGACACTCGCCCGAGCATCTTTGGTTATATACTTTACAGATCAACGTGAACGCGCGCGCCTTCTATGAAAAGTGCGGATTTGTCGCTGAGAAATTCGGAATGAGTCCTGCTCCTGAATCAGAACCAGATGTGGAATATCATTGGCGAAAGAAATAGTTTTATTGTGTAATTGTGTTTTAAGTATTACGCAGTAAAATCTGTTTATGCCCGAAAATATTCGTCCCACCTATCTGGAAGTTAATTTACTCCAATTAAGAAATAATATCGAAGCCATTAAGGCGCATGTGGCACCGGCAATGATCATGCCAATGGTGAAGGCAAATGCGTATGGACACGGTATTGACAGCGTCGCGCCATTCATCGAGCCATATGTAGATTATTTTGGTGTTGCGATCCTTGAAGAGGGAATTCATCTTCGTGAGTTAGGAATTACAAAACCAATACTGGTTGCTGGAGGGACATTATTTGAACAGGTTCCTTTTTTTGCTGAATATGATTTAACCCTCACGGGTTCTTCTTTGGAATTGTTGGACGTTGCAGAAGATGTATCCCGTTCAATTGGCAAACGGCTCAAGACTCATCTCAAAATTGATACAGGCATGGAGAGGGTGGGCGTCCATGAATATGAAGCTGAAGTCCTTGATCGAAAAATCGCTAGCGTGTAGTCATTTAGTTATTGAGGGGATATATACGCATCTTGCAAACTCTGAAATGCCTGATAAAAAATATTCATTGCTGCAACTGGAGCATTTTCAGGAAGTTTTGGAAATATACAATAAACGCAGTATTCCAGTTCCATCTTTAAGGCATATCTCAAATTCGGGAGGCATATTGAATCTTCCTGAGGCGAATTATGATATGGTCCGACCGGGCATACTTTTTTATGGGGTGTATCCAGGGAAGAATGTGGATCGTGTTATAGATGTACACCCTGCGTTGAAATGGCGCTCAAAAGTGGCATACTCCAAGATCACACAGTCCGGGCGGGCTGTCAGCTATGGGTCATTGTGGCAGGCTGAAAGGGAGTCGAGAATCGTGACCATCCCGTGCGGATATGCGGACGGTTATTTCCGTCGCATGACGAATCATGCGCAAGTCCTTATCAACGGCAGGAAATATCCCCAAGTGGGACGAATTTGCATGGATCAGTTTATGATAAATGTTGGAGATGATGAAGCCCAAGTGGGTGACGATGTCGTTCTGTTGGGTGATGGCATTTATGCCGAAGATCTTGCCGAATGGGCAGGCACCAACGAATATGAAGTATTGACGAACATCAGCGTGCGCGTGCCGCGCGTATACGTCACTGAGTAATGGTAGAATGTGTCGATTTTATTGAAGAGGTGAAGTGTGAAAAATGTAATTCAAAAATATTGGGCTATTGCCTTGATCGCGGCGGTGATCGTTGCGCTCGATCAATGGACGAAGTGGCTCGTCCGTACAAACATTCCCGCAGGCGCAAAGTGGTTACCCGATTCGTTGCAGTGGCTCAGCCCATACGCCCGTATTGTGCACTGGTACAACACAGGCGCGGCGTTTGGTATCTTTCAGGATGGCGGCATGGTATTCACCGTGCTGGCTTTCATAGTGATCGGTGCGATTATTTATTACTTTCCGCAAGTGGATAAAAATGATTGGACGTTGCGCCTTGCGATGAGTATGCAATTGGGCGGTGCGGTCGGCAATTTGACCGACCGGCTCACGATGGGACACGTGACCGATTTTATTTCCATCGGTAATTTTGCGGTTTTCAATGTGGCAGACGCCAGCATTAGTGTTGGCGCAGCGGTTTTACTGTTGGGGGTATGGATGATGGAACGAGCCGAAAAGAAAGCTAAAAAGACGGCAGAAGCAAACCAGACAAGCGAAGCAGCGACGTGAGTGAGCGCGTATTGAATTTCCGTTTTGAAGATGAGGCTCCTGAACGGCTCGATAAATTTCTGGTCGGGCTGTTGCAGGAGTTTTCTCGTTCACGGATACAGGGTTTGATCGCAAACGGTTGTGTGGATGTAAACGGTCACGCGGCAAAGAAAGCTGGTCAGCCCCTCGAAAGCGGATCCAATGTGACGGTTCGGATTCCGCCACCCGCGCCGACAGATCTGGTTGCTGAAGATATTCCGCTCGATATTATTTTTGAGAACGATGATTTGATCGTGGTGAATAAATCTGCGGGCATGGTGGTGCATCCTGCTGTCGGACATTCCTCCGGGACATTGGTTAACGCTGTTTTGGGATATGATCCTGAAATAGAAGGCATTGGCGGTGAAGAACGTCCGGGTGTTGTTCATCGCCTTGATAAAGAGACTTCGGGCCTGATCCTACTTGCAAAGAATGAGCGCGCGCATCGTTGGTTGCAAGATCAGTTCCGTTTACGGAAAGTGGATAAGACCTATCTCGCTCTTGTGGACGGCAAGCCACCAACACCCTCAGGTCGCGTGGAAGCGCACATTGGACGCGACCCAAGTCATCGTAAACGTATGGCAATTGTTTCGGAAAGCAGGGGGCGCGAAGCCATCTCGGAATATAAGACGATAGAGGAATTCAAAAGCCACACATTGCTGGAATTTCATCCACTCACGGGGCGTACTCACCAGATCAGATTGCATTGCGCCTTTTTAAAATGTCCCATTGTTGGGGATAAAGTATACGGAAAAAAGAAGGCATCTCTGAAAATTGGACGGCACTTTCTACATGCTTATCGGTTGAAGATCATTCTGCCTGAGGAAAAAGAACCCAGACTTTTTGAAGCTCCATTGCCAGATGAATTGGAGCAGGTTTTAGTCGCCTTGCGCTCCTAAGTAATGAAAAAATACCTGATATTGGTAAAACATTCCCTGCCGGAAATTGTGAAAAATTTACCAGCCCGAGAATGGAAACTTTCAAAAGAGGGACAAGAACGCGCCTGGCGATTAGCTGAACGATTGATTGAATATCAACCTGATATTGTCGTTTCAAGTGTCGAGCCAAAGGCAACGGAAACTGCGGAAATCATTGCGACGAAACTAGGGTTGGCTGTTTATACAATAAATGGACTTTATGAGCACGACCGAAGCAATGTTCCCTTCCTTCCCAATGATCAATTTCAGATTGCTATACACGAATTTTTTAGCAAGCCAGCCGAGCTTGTCTTTGGAAACGAGACCGCAGATCAAGCATATAACCGCTTTAATCAGTCTGTCCTTTCCGTTCTGAATTATCATCAAAGGAAAACCGTTGTCCTTGTTGCTCATGGTACAGTGATTTCTTTGTTTGTGTCTCGATTAACCGAGATGCATGGTTTTTCGCTCTGGAGTGAACTTGGTTTGCCATCTTTTATCTTGGTTGACTTGCAGGCTAATACGTTGGTAAAAAAGGAAAATATTACCTGAGGAGAACAGTATGGAATATATTGATCTGCGTTCAGATACAGTGACAAAACCTACACCTGAAATGCGTGGAGCAATGGCGAAGGCGGAGGTTGGAGACGATGTCTTCCGTGACGACCCAACTGTCAACAAGTTGGAGGAGATCGCCGCTGAGAAAATGGGAAAAGAATCAGCGTTGTTCGTTCCGTCAGGGACGATGGGCAACCTGCTTGCATTGTTGACGCACTGCCAGAGGGGAGATGAGGTCATCGTTGGGAATCAATCTCACATCTATTTGAATGAGGCGGGCGGAATGTCCGCTTTGGGTGGTATTCAGCCCTGTCCAATCCCGAATCAAAAGGATGGGACTTTGTCATTAGAAGATATTCGTGCGTCTATTCGCGATGAAGATGTTCATCATCCGATCACACGTTTGATCTGCCTTGAAAACACACAAAATATTTGCGGCGGCGTTCCTTTGACTGTGGAATATACCCGGACGGTCGGCGAAATCGCTCACGATCATAATTTATCTTTGCATATTGATGGCGCGCGCATCTTCAACGCAGCAATTGCTCAAAATGTATCTGTAAAGGATTTGGTTGGACCCGCTGACTCTGTGATGTTCTGTTTGAGCAAGGGGTTGGCTTCACCGATCGGCTCCATATTAGTTGGGAAAAGTAAATTCATTACGCGTGCACGTCACCTCCGGAAGATGTTAGGTGGCGGGATGCGGCAGGTTGGAATTGTTGCGGCGGCAGGAATTATCTCGTTGGAGAAAATGATAGATCGTTTGGCAGATGATCACGCTCATGCCCGCAAACTTGCAGATGGCTTGCGGCAAACTGTGGGAATTGATGTCGATGATGGTTCACCATACACAAATATGGTTTATCTCAATTTGTCTGATGACGCCAGGGTTAATATGGAGCAGGTGGGTAACCGCATGAAGGATTTAGGTGTGTTGTTGGATGTGTTTGATCCCCGTAGATTACGGCTGGTCACACATTATTGGATCGATGATGAGGCGGTTGAAAAAAGCGTTATGGCTTTTAAAAAGGTAATGAGTTAATAAAACCGATAATTGATATGGGTCTTTTGAGTTTCATGCAATCTGTTCGCCCTCTGTAAATTCTGCATAGGGAAGTTTTGCAAGCGTTTCCACAACATCAGGATCAAATAAAATACTAGATTGATCCCGCAAATACTGAATCGCCTCTTCGGGCGATGATTTCTTTCTGTAGCTGCGCCTGCTTGTCAACGCGTCGAAGACATCAACAACAGAAAAAATACGTGCCTGTAGGGGAATATCCTTCTCTCGTAAACCCAGCGGATATCCGCTGCCGTCCCAGCGTTCATGATGATATCGAACGACGGGCATGCTTTCCTGAAGGAAGGGAATGCGCTCCAGAATTCGCGCGCCTATATCAGGGTGTACCCGCATGATCTTCCATTCATCATCGGTTAATTTGCCCGGCTTATGCAGGATGACGTCACTGATGCCGATCTTGCCGATGTCGTGAAGCAATGCGCCTCTTTCCAACGCTTTGAGTTGTGTGCCCGTTAAACCAATTTTCTCGCCCAGCAAACAAGCGAGGCGGCTGACACGCGTACTGTGACCTTCGGTCTCGCGGTCGCGTGCATCCAGCGTGGACATTAGAGCGCCGAGTGTTTGATCGTATGAAGCCTGCAATTCCTCATACGCAGACTCAATCTCTTTTGCCTGCCTGCGTGATTCAGAGACCAAAATCGAACGCTCGAGAGTAACAGCGGCTTGATTGGCAAGAGTTTGTATGTTCGCAAAATTTTGCCCGCGACTTTCAGGAATATCCATCCAGAGCGCGCCCACTATCCGCGCACGCGTAATCAGTGGATAGCATACGAGCGAGCCATTTTCTGAGGATATAAAAATGCTTTGCCGGGTTTGAATGGCCTGATCGACCGTTTCCATGGGATGTTGACCGCGGGTGTGAAACCCGTTCATATCCAATTCCACCTCGGCTTGTATTTCACCTTCACGTGTAAGGAGAATGATGCCGGTTTCTCGGGCGTTTGTAGCCCTGTGCGCCGCCTGTGCGATCAGCTCGGCGGCATTGCTCAACTCTTCGGTCTGGATCACATCCACGCTCAGTTGATAAAGCATGGACGTGATATTGAGCGTACTGCGCAGCTCCTGGTATAGCCATGAACTTTCTATGGATGCGGCTGCTTGGGAGGCGAGCAGGTCTGCGAGAGATTCGTCGTTCTCAGAGAAAAAAACGCCGTCATGTTTGCCGAAGGCAATTATGGTTCCAATACTCAAGCGGTGGAGGCGAATCGGTATTGCAAGTGCGCTTCTCAAGCTGGAATGATCAATTTCCAGATTCTTGGAGGTGATATATTTTCGTAAGTCTCGCACGCGGAATGGTTTTGTGGCGTTCAACGCGGCTTGCAGTAACGGTTCATCTGCCAGGCTTGCACTCAGCGCATTCAAAAGTTTGGGCGCATTTCCAGCCGAGGCAGTCCGCGAAAAATTTCCCTGCTGGTCAAGTAAGGTAATAAATATGAAGCGTGCATTCAGGGTCTGCCGTGCCAGGACCGCGATTTCCTGCACAGCCGCCTGAGGGTCAAGCAGAGTAGTGAGTGAAATGCCGGCCTGAATGAGTTCGGTCAAGCGCTGGTTGTAGCTCGATCTTTCCCAGGCGTTGGTAAGCTCAGATGCCACCCCTTCCGCGATGCTTACATCCACACTGCTGAATGCCTGTGTTTTATCGGAACAGATTTCCACCAAACCCTTAATTTGCCCGTGTTGCAAGATCGGCACAACAATTTCTGATAATGTGTTTTCCTCATTCATGGCAATGAAATCAGGATCGAGCCGCGTGTCGTTCACAACCTGTACCTTCTTCAAGCGCGTGACCCGGTTTAACAATCCAGTTTCAGCGCTCTGACGATAACCCGGTGGGATAATGCTGGTCATCTTTCCGGCAGTTGCCATGGATATAAATTCGTTCTTGTCTGCCTCATAGAACATCAATGAAACTAATGTGCATTCCATAGCGCGTTCGAGCGTGTTGACCGCTAATTGTGCGGCAACTGGTGGATCAAGTTCGGCTTCCAATTGCTGGCTTAATTCATTGAGATAAGTGAGTTGTATGGTGCGATGTTTTTCCGCGCTGAGGCTGCGGGAAAGGGAGGCGATCTCTTCTTTAAAGACGCTTGCGCCCGGTTCGGATTTTGTCATGTGGGCGAGTGGCTTAGCGGGTCTTGCAGTTTCTGTCTGTTGGGTATATTCCCCGTTTTCAAGCGAGAACGCGTTGGCAAAGAGTCCACAAGTTGTCAGAATGGTAATCATACCGCTTAGGACGAATCCCGCCCCAGGTCCGTGCGAGGCGGAATTGTCCAAAAGGAAGTAAATGCCTGCAACCGCAAAAGCCTGTATTAAAATAAATATTCCGCTTGCCAGCTGTCCATGTTGTTGAGAACGAATGATCGTAATGAATATAAGAATGGAAAGCACAAATAGAGTGATGCCAAGTGCACTCCCTCCCCATTCAGGGAAATATCGCAAAAAGAAATTGAAATTTAGGGGTGTCAGTAATATCCCTTGGGCGAGAATAGACACGATTCCCGCGATGATAAAACGGGCCTGATGATATGGGGGAGAAGGATAGCTATTCATTGGGCGGCAAATTTTTATTAATAGTATCTTGCATGACCGTGCCACTTTCGAATGGTTACTTACAACGTTGAAAGTATTATCTGATATAATTTTCTCATGAACAATGGAAAATATTGAGGGGTAGTGACCTTTAATTTTACCTACAAAAGAAGAAAACAACCATGACAACCTTTGTAACTCTTGAACAAATTGATCAGGCAGCGAATGGGGTTCGGGCGCGGACATCGCATAAACCGCGTGTTGGAATTATTCTCGGTTCAGGGCTGAACGATCTGGCTGATTCCGTCCAAAAAGCGGATGCCATCTCCTATGGCGAGTTGCCCAATTGGCCCGTCTCAACAGTCCATGGACATGCCGGGCGGCTCGTGATCGGTGAATTGGAAGGACAGTCTGTCCTTGTAATGCAGGGGCGAATTCACTTTTATGAGGGATACAGTATGTCCCAGATCACATTACCGGTTCGCGTGATGCTGCGGCTTGGGCTTGAAGTGATGATCGTGACAAATGCAGCGGGAGGAGTTAACCCTGATTTTACTCCGGGCGATGTGATGCTTATTACCGATAATCTGAACTTGATGGGAATGTCTGGCGCCAATCCTCTTATGGGACCGAATATTGATGAATTAGGACCGCGCTTCCCGGACATGAGCCAGGCATATGACCGTGACCTCATGGACGCTGCGCGCAAGGTGGCAAAACAAAATAACATTACTTTACGCGAAGGTGTATATTGCGGGTTGAGTGGTCCATCCTTTGAAAGTCCCGCCGACCTGCGGTTTCTTCGTATGGCTGGCACGGATGCAGTAGGCATGTCCACTGTTCCGGAAGTGATTGTAGCTCGGCATGGCGGGATGCGGGTGCTCGGCTTTTCGGGCATCAGCAATAAAGCCAACCTCGATGGTTCCACGGTCACAACCCATGAAGAAGTGATTGAGGCGGGAAAGATCATCACTCCCAAGGTCGAAACGATTATACGCGGCGTCTTGCAGTCTTTGTAAGCATCCTGGTATGAGTTCTTTTTATCGCGCGCTGGCAAGTTATGAGCCTCTGGTCTACATTGCGCTGGTAATTGGAGGATTATTTGCGTTTCGCTGGATGTATCGTTCGTGGCGCGAGTGGCGGGATGCAGTTTTTGGACTTGAACGCGAGTTCGCCCTGCGAAGGCTGGGACAGGCAACTGCACTGGGTTTGATCTCCTTGGCGTTGTTGTTTCTGGAATTTTATATTGCCACGTTTATTGCGCCTTCACTGCCTGCTTCTGAAGTATTGACCACGCCTACATTGGATCTGCTCGCCGCGCCTGCAGGAACTCTATCTCCGGATGCCGCAACACAGGCCGCGCTTTTTCCGATTACACCTGTTGTGCAAAGTGGGATGAGCGGCTGTACGCCTGATCAGATCATGATTACCAGTCCGGCTTCTGGTGATGAGCTCCAGGGAATTGTGGATTTGATAGGTACAGCCGATGTCCCCAATTTTGGATTTTACAAATATGAAGTTGCTCCTGCTGCGACGGAAAACTGGGCAACGGTTTCTGCCGGTGATAAACCTGTACGCGATGGTGTATTGGGTCAACTGAACACTACCATACTTGCCAATGGCGATTACTTCCTGCAACTTGTTATTCTGGATAACGTTGGCAAAACGCTTGAGCCGTGTGTAATTGCCATCCGTGTGATGAATCAATAAATGGAGTGATTGTATATGCCTTCCTTTGAAATTCGCCCTGCCAATGCAAATGATTTACCGCGTTTAATGGCGCTGGATCATTCCTGTCAGAGTGATTACGTTTGGCAGTTGGAGATTCGCCGCGAGTCTAATCAAGTGACTGCGAATTTTCGTGAGGTGCGGCTACCACGCTCGGTGGAGGTGGTTTATCCGCGTGACCCCTTCTCGTTGGCAGACGAATGGAAAAAACGGGATGTTGTGCTTATCGCTTTGCATGAGAACGAGCCGGTTGGCTACATCTGCGCCCAGGAGGAGCACACTGCTGCCATTGCCTGGGTGACAGATATTGTTGTTGCGCCCGAGCGCAGAAGGCAGGGGATGGGATCCGCTATGTTGATTGCCGCCCAGGACTGGGCATTGGAAAGAGGCGTGCGTCGCCTGGTGGTTGAGATGCAGTCTAAGAATCAGGCTTGCATCCGCCTTACACAAAAATTCGGCTACGATTTCTGCGGTTATAATGACCAATATTATCCAACTCAGGATGTGGCTTTGTTTTTTGGGAGAGCAATAAAATAGATTTGGAAGGTTTGCATGTTTAATGGTTGGACAGAAGGTTTGCTGGCGGGACTTCAAGTAATCAATAATATTTTTACTGCGGGCATTGCGATCACAGCCTTTTCGCTGTTTCTGTATGCCTTATCTTTTAATTTACGAGACCGGGTTGCGCGTTCTTTCGCAATCATTCTGTTGTGTGTTGTCATTGTCTTCACTACAGAAGCCCTGCAAAATAAAACGGTGCCTGATTGGGGAATTGAAATGCTTTTGTCCTTGCAGTGGATTGGTATTATATTTCTACCACCAGCTTATTTACATCTCTCTGATGCACTGCTTGTCACCGCGGGGCGCCCCTCGCGTGGACGCAGGCGTCTGGCAGTTCGGCTCGTCTATGTTATTTCGGTTGCGTTTGTGGTCCTTTTAAGTTCTGGTTTGCTGGTGGGCGGGCTGGTTGCAGACGGCAAACCTGCCCCGCATTTGCAACGCACCGCATGGACAGAATTTTTCACGATCTTTTATATCGGGATCATTGCCTGGGCAGGATTTAATTTTATACGCGCTTACCGACGCATGTTGACGCGCTCCGGTCAACGCAGGATGTTGTACCTGATGGCTGGTGCAACTGCCCCTGCGCTCGGTTCATACCCCTACCTTTTGTTTGGTTCGGGTTTTGCAGCTCAATACCCTCTTGTCTTTTGGGTCACGTTAACGGTTATCAATCTGCTGGTAGGTGTTCTGGTTGTGACCATGGCGTACGCAGTTGCGTTTTTTGGCGTTTCATGGCCCGACCGCCTGGTAAAGAGTCGGTTGTTCAAATGGCTGTTGCGTGGACCTGTGACTGCCTCGCTGGCATTGGGATTTATGACCATCGTCCGCCGCGCCGGGGAATTATATGGAGGTGACCCGTACTCGGGGTTTGTCCCACTTGTCATGGTGGGAACCGTTCTTTTATTGGAACATGCAATTACCTTACTCTCTCCCATATGGGAGCGCGTTTTATTTTTTGGTCGTGACCGCGCCGAGATACAACTCTTACAGAACATTGAAGAGAGATTGTTGACGCGCGGCGATCTGCAACAATTCCTTGAGAATGTGTTGGCGGCTGTTCGTGACCATTTGCAATCGCCCTGTACCTTCGTTGCCGCGTTGGATGGGGATGAGTTATCCCTCAACGTGGTGGCTGGGAATCGCAGTTTGCTTGAAAAAGAAAACCTTGATGAGGCTCTTCAGCTTGTAAGCCACACGAACGGTGAAAGCGGACGGCATGAGTTTATCTGGGGTGACTTTTGGATATTGCCACTGCATCAGCGCAAGTCAAACGGAGACCGTGATGAGGTAACTCCTTTATTGGGTTTGCTGGGAATTGCCCGCAAGGCAGAAAACCCCATGGACCACGACCAGCGTGACGCCTTATGGCTGTTAGCCAATCGTATCGCTTTTGCTTTGGAGGATCGCAAGCTGCAACAACGCGTCTTCCGCTCCCTGGAAGACCTGCAGCCCCAGATGGAAATGTTACAAAAATTCCGTGCGGCCGGCAGGTACGATTCGAATGTCAATTTGCAGGTCGAACCCGCCTTTGAGGAATCCGACCTGGCAGAGTGGGTGAAGGATGCACTTACGCATTATTGGGGGGACCTAAATTAATGAACAGCCCTTTAATGAAATTGCGTATTGCCCAGTCGGTGGTGAATAACTACGATGGAAATACATCGAATGCCTTACGCGCTGTACTGCGTAAAGCGGTGGATCAGGTTAAGCCGGAAGGCGAACGCAGGTTTACCAGCGAATGGATCCTTTACAATATTCTTGAGATGAAATTTATCGAGGGTCGCAAAGTGCGTGAAGTGGCGGGCAGGCTGGCAATGTCTGAAGCCGATCTGTATCGCAAACAGCGTGTTGCGGTGGAGGCGGTTGCGCGCGCCATTCTTGATATGGAACAAAATGAAAGGATGTGATAGGAGGATACGATGAGTGTTCAACAAAGCGATAAAAAGAAGTATCAAAGTGCAATGCCTGAGACCGAGGATGGCTGGTGGGAATCTGTATTGGCAGAGGAACAACGCTATGTATCACCCGTTCATCATACGGCAGCGCCAAAAACAAAAGACTTCCCAAGTGCAAAAAAGACGGAAAATCAACCGGTCGTTGAGGCTGTCTCCATCAATTGGGAGCAGGTCAAAGACTTATATTCCAACGACCGTATTGTTGACGTGAAGGTGATCGGGCATAACCGCGGCGGCTTGTTAGTGGAAGGCGATGGTTTATCGGGGTTCATTCCCTTTTCACATTTGATCGAGTTGGCGGGAAAGGAATCAGAGTTTGACCGTGAAGTAAGCCTTGAAACCTATGTTGGCAAAAAATTGAATGTCAAAGTCATTGAATGCGTGCCGGAAGATGAGCGCATAATCTTTTCGGAACGTGCCGCCCTTTCTGAACCAGGCAAGCGCGCCGAAATATTTCATAACCTTGAAAAAGGCAGCCAGGTAACGGGCACGATAACCAATATCACAGACTTTGGCGTGTTCGTTGATATTGGCGGTGTGGAAGGTTTGATCCATATCTCCGAGCTTTCCTGGGGACGGGTTTCGCATCCGAAGCAAATTGTCAGCCTGGGGCAGGAGATCAAGGTTCAGGTGCTGGATATCTCTTCTGAGAGATGCCGGGTTGCTTTGAGTCTCAAGCAATTGACCCCCAATCCCTGGGAACATGCAGAGGCTGAATTTGGTGAAGGTCAAATCGTGTCGGCGGTGGTCACGAGCGTTTTATCTTATGGCGCGTTTGCCCGTCTCGACGCCGGTGTGGAAGGACTTATCCATGCCTCTGAAATGCCCCTTGCACCTGCGCAGACCCCGCGTGACATTCTTGCGGATGGACAATCTCTACAGGTGCGCGTGTTGCATCTGGATGCAAGCCATCAACGTTTGGGATTAAGTATGCGGCTGGACGGCGAATGACAAAAAGTTCACGTTCGAAACGCACCTACGAATCTGAATCGCGCGATGAATGGCTGGATCGTCTCGCACAATTCAATCAACATTTCGGTCGGTTTGTCCGCGACGCATTTGGTGTGTTGTTGATTGCCTTCGCGCTCATGTCTTTTCTTGCGCTTGGCGGTTATACAAATGGCTTATTATTAACTCCATGGGCGGGGTTGATCTCCTTATGGTTGGGCTGGGGCGCCCACCTGCTCCTGCTCGCAATTGGATACATTGGCTTCTCCCTCCTTCGCCGAGAAGGGACTTCCATTCCCTGGAGCCGACTCTTTGCAATCGAGATCGCCTCTTTTCTGACCATGGGGCTGTTTGCCGCACTGGGAGGCAACTCCATCCTCCGGGCGGAAGCCGGTATGGACGGGGGGCGCATTGGCTGGGGAATCACAAGACTTTTTTGGCGTGTGGGCGAATTATGGGGAACATTATTGATCTTTATTTTCTGGCTTCTCGCCATCATGAGCGGATTAGGTCTATGGGCTGTACTCGAACGCTGGCTGTTGAAAATATCAGGTGAGATTCAGGCTGTAGAAACAATGATCCACCCTCTGGTCCCGGATGAAGCGCCGATCGAAACACAGGAAGAGCCAAAAAGCGCGCCGCGTCGGAAGTCCAATCCACTGCCGCCTGAGTTTCGTAAATCCTTTAAAGCCGCAGACCATCAGGATAAAAAACCAGCTGAGCCGCGGAAACGTGATGCTCTTTTGCCCTCCCTGAATATTTTATTGACGGACCAGACTGCACGCCCCGACGAACGAACGATCAACCAGACCGCGGGTATGATCGAAAAAACGCTCGCTGATTTTGGAATTGTTTCCACGGTGATCGGATTTCGCGTGGGACCTACGGTTACGCAATTTGCCGTACAGCCTGGTTTCATGAAGCGGCCCGGGACGTCCGAAGAGGAAGCTCAACAGATCAAAGTTCGCGTTGCGCAGATCGCGTCATTACAAAAAGATCTGGCGCTGGCGTTGTCTGCGGAACGCTTGCGGATCGAAGCGCCCGTGCCGGGAAAGCCATATGTGGGTATTGAAGTGCCGAATACACATCAATCGAATGTGCGTCTGCGCCCGCTGTTGGAAACGGAGGCGTTTCATCGCATCGGCACGCCGTTGGCTTTGGCATTGGGCCGTGATGTGTCCGGTCAGCCTGTGGTTGCGGATCTCTCTCGTATGCCGCACTTGTTGATTGCCGGTGCAACGGGTTCAGGGAAATCGATTTGTATCACTTCACTGGCAGTATGCCTTGCGATGAATAACTCTCCTGAAGACCTGCGCATGGTGATGATCGACTCCAAGATGGTTGAATTGTTGCGTTTCAATGGCTTGCCGCATCTCTACGGCAAGGTGGAAACAAACGTGGAGCGCATCCTGGGCGTGCTGCGCTGGGTTGTTGTGGAAATGGAACATCGTTATCGCCTGCTGGAAGCGGCGCACTCCCGTGATATTGAAACATACAACCGCAAAATGGCGCGCAAAAAGGAGGGGACTCCGCTTCCGCGTATCGTTGTCCTGATCGATGAATTGGCAGACTTGATGATGTCTGCACCTGACCAGACCGAACATAACCTTGTGCGCCTCGCGCAAATGGCGCGTGCTACCGGCATCCATTTAATTGTTGCCACACAGCGTCCATCCACGGATGTGGTGACAGGTTTGATCAAGGCGAACTTTCCTGCCCGTCTGGCGTTCTCGGTTGCTTCGGGTATTGATAGCCGTGTTATTCTGGATACAACGGGCGCAGAGAGTTTGTTGGGACGCGGCGATTTGCTGTTCCTGAACCCGGAAGTTGGTAACCCGGTTCGTGCGCAGGGTATTTACGTCACGGATATGGAGATCGAACGTGTCATTTCTCATTGGCAGAAGAATGCGGATGTGAGTGAAGATTCGCCTCCCTGGGAGAAACTGTTGACCGAGCCTGAGGAGAACGAAGATGAAGGCTTGATCGAGCAGGCTATTTCCATCGTACGGTCAAGTCAACGCGCTTCTGCTTCGTTGCTGCAACGGCGATTAAGAATTGGATATCCGCGTGCGGCGCGGTTGCTCGATCAACTTGAAAAAATGGGAATTGTAGGTCCGTCACAGGGTGGGGGAAAAGAGCGCGATGTATTGGTTGAGCCTGTGGATGATGAAATCGAAAACGGCGGCGAGTAAAGTATCGATTTTAAAATAACCTTCAATTAAAGAGGAGTTGCATGGAAAAAACTGTCAATAAAGTGACGCCTAAAAAAACATTCAGTGATTATTTGCGTTTGTGGTTCAAGTGGTTTTTGGATCCGCTTGCCGGTTTTTTTCTTCGCATTGGGTTCACTCCCAACATGATGACCATGCTTGGATTGCTTGGCAATACCATTGGTACATATTACCTGGCGCGTGGCGAGATGTTAACAGGCGGACTCTTTGTGCTGTTGATGGGTCCCGTGGATGCTTTGGACGGTACCATGGCGCGCTTGCGAGGAGAATCGAGTGACTTCGGCGCGTTCGTTGATTCAGTCACTGACCGTTATTCTGAATTGATCATCTATGGTGGTCTCTTGTATTACTTTTTAGGGTTGGGTGATGTTATTGGTGGTTTGTTGGTCTTCGGTGCAGCGGCCGGGTCAGTTTTAGTCTCTTATGTGAAGGCGCGCGCGGAAGGCTTGGGTTACGAGGCAAAAGTAGGTCTACTTACACGTGCCGAGCGATATATTGTGCTTGCCCCTTCCTTGCTTTTTAATCAACTGTTTATTGGTCTTGGAATTATTGCGGTCTTTGCAAACATCACAGCTTTGCAGCGTGTTTTTTATGTTCGCAAACGCGCGCGCACAAAGATGAAGAAATAACCCTGGAGGTATGAATGCCAGAAGGTTTTCATGCAGGTCCCCTTTTTGTCCGTTTTTATGGGATCATTCTTATGCTGGGTGCGGTGGTGGGGGCGTGGCTTGCCACACGTGAAGCCAAACGACGCGGGTATGATCCGGGGATTGTTTGGGACCTATTCACATATTTACTCGTTGGCGGCATTATTGGAGCGCGGCTTTGGCATATTCTTACGCCTTCTCCATCTACTGGCATTACTGCAAGTTGGTATTTTACTCACCCGCTGGATGCGCTTGCCATCTGGAAAGGTGGTTTGGGAATCCCCGGAGCGATCATTGGCGGGTTGATAACCCTGTATTTTTATTCCCGTACACGGGGAATTGTCTTCTCTGAATGGGTAGATATAATTGCCCCGAGCCTTGCTCTGGGACAGGGAATTGGTCGTTGGGGAAATTTTTTCAATCAGGAACTTTATGGAGCGCCAACAGACCTGCCCTGGAAGTTGTTTATTGACCCGGCTCATCGTTTGCCCGGCTATTTCGATGTTGGATACTATCATCCGCTGTTTTTATATGAATCCATCTGGAATTTTGGGAACTTGTTCCTGCTCATTTGGATTTCCCGTCATTTTGCGGATCGTTTGAAAAGAGGTGATATTTTCCTGGTTTACCTGATCATTTATCCTGTTGGACGCTTCCTGTTGGATTTTTTGCGGCTCGACGCTTCGTTGGTTGGGGGAATCAACATTAACCAAACTGTTATGGCTGTCGTTGCGATATGTTCAATGGTCACGTTGTATTTACGCCACCGTAAGGTAAATCTTTCCTGAACAGTGATAAGATTTTCGGGGTGACCGTTGTCTTATTGACCATACGATTAGACAGGCTTTTATAATAGGCTGATGAGTAGGATATAAAATGATCGAAGCAAATGAGTTAAGTAAACAATATAACAGCGATTTCTGGGCGGTGGATGGCGTGACGATGAATGTGCAACCCGGGCAGATCCTTGCTTTGCTTGGACAAAACGGAGCGGGTAAAACAACCACTGTCCGTATGTTGACGGCGCTGCTCAGCCCCACGCGTGGCTGGGCGCGTGTAGCCGGATATGACGTAACGAAGAATCCACAGGAGGTACGCGCGAATGTGGGCGTATTGACCGAGCAGCATGGTTTATACATGCGCATGACTGGAACAGAGTATCTTGATTTTTTTGGCAAGATCTATGGGCTTGATTCGAAAACAAGAAAGCAGAGAAGTAACTACCTGCTTGAGTATTTTGGTCTGGCTGAGTCTGCCCATCGGCGGTCAGGTGAATATTCGAAAGGCATGAAGCAGAAGCTGGCTTTGGCGCGTGCTTTGATCCATGACCCGTCGGTTTTGTTGTTGGATGAACCCACGTCCGCAATGGACCCCGAGTCGGCGCAGTTGGTGCGTAACGAAATAGGACGCCTTCGCTCATCCAAACGGACGATCGTCATTTGTACACATAATCTTGCAGAGGCAGAGGCTTTGGCAGATACAATTGCGATCATATACCGGGGAAAAATATTACTAAATGGAACACTTGACGAACTAAAACGAAATGTGCTCGGCCCCGTTGAATACGAAGCGAAATTCGCGGAGGATTTCGATGCGGGTGAACTCGACCTGCCCCAGGGTGTGGACTTGGTCGCTCGAAGCGCGACCAGCCTACGGTTCCGTGTTGAAGCGCCGCAGGTTATTAACCCAAAATTGGTACACGAGCTTACGTCCCGTAACGCGCCGTTGGTCTCCTTTCAGGAAGTCCCAAGAAAGCTGGAACAGGTGTATCTTAAAACAATGGCGGATGCACAGGGGGTGGCGTATGCGGCGTAACCTGAGTGCGATCTGGATGGTGGCGCGGCGCGAGTTTCTGGACCAGTTCCGTGACTGGCGAATTGTCGTGCCCATGGTGTTGCTGGTTTCATTGTTTCCATTTATCGCCGATGATACAACGCGTCAGGCGGTCAATTTTATGAATCGCTTTGGCGGCGAATTGATATTGGACCACCTGGTGCCGTTTGTGGTTTTGATTATCGGCTTCTTTCCTTTGTCGTTTACTTTGGTGGTGGCGCTCGAATCTTTTGTCGGTGAAAAAGAACGCGGCACCATTGAACCTTTATTATCTTCTCCCCTCGAAGATCAACATATGTATCTGGGGAAACTGCTGGTGGGTATTACCACACCGCTCTTCTTCAGTTTTTTGTCCATCGGTATTTATCTGGTATTGGTTTCGCGCCGGGCAGTCGAATTCCCCAGTATGTATATGCTGACGCTGATTTTTTTGCTTACATTTGCTCACGCGGTCTTAATGGTCAGTTCCGCGATCTTGATCTCGGTACAAGCCACTACGATCCGCGCCGCAAACTTGCTCGCCTCTTTTGTGGTTGTGCCTATCGCATTTTTAATGCAGGGCGAGACGGTATTGATCTTTTGGGGCGACGAAAGTGTCCTGTGGTTTGGAGTCCTAGCAGTTGCCTTACTGGCTGGATTATTAGTGCGCCTGGGGCTTTCCCATTTCAAGCGTGAATATTTACTTGGACGTGAAATTGATACGCTCAATTTTAAATTAATTGGACGCACCTTTAGTAAGCGATTTACAGGGACCGCAAAATCCATCGGGGAGTGGTATCGCACGGAAATTCCTGTGACATTGAAGCAATTGCGACAGCCGTTGTTGATTGTTCTTGCTCTGGGGGTAGTCGCATTCATGGCAAGTTATATATGGATCGTTGTAAATGTACCGGTCTATGTTGACCTGTCGCCGGATCGTATTGATGGGGTGAGGACGTTTGTAGGAAATAACCTCACCAATTTGGACGAGTTGCAATCGGCGCTGCCTGCCCCTGTATTATTTTTTCATAACGCTCGCACAACCGTGACCATTCTGTTGTTGGGGATGCTGTCATTTTCAACACTTGGCTTGACTTTGTTTATCGTGAATATTGCCTTGATTGGCGGTGTGTTGGGAGCGGTAAGCCTGGTAGGATACTCTCCGCTTGCAGTTTTTGCGGTGGGCATTCTCCCACATGGTATTTTTGAGCTTACTGCCATATTCCTGGCAACGGCTGCCATGTTGAAAGCAGGCGCTTTACTGGTTACCCCCCAACCCGATAAAAGCCTGGGTGAAGTATTTTTGCTTTCCATTGCAGACTGGTCGCGTGTTTTTGTTGGGCTTGTGATCCCGTTGCTGGCAATTGCAGCGGTGATCGAGATCTACCTAACGCCTGTGCTCATAAAAACCATATTTCCATATTTATAGGAGGGAATTCAGCGTGCCTAAAGTCATCATACTGGGTTCGTCCAATGCAGTGCCGACCAGGGACCACGAAAACACCCATCTGGTCATCATTGGGGAAGAACGCACCGTTCTCGTGGATTGCGTGAGCAACCCCGTTGTCCGTTTGGAACAGGCTGGTGTGGATTTCAATGAACTGACGGATATTATTATCACGCACTTTCATCCTGACCATGTTTCCGGTATTCCCCTTCTGCTTATGGATATGTGGCTGATGGGACGTACCAAGCCGATCAGTATCTATGGTTTGCACTACACCATGGATCGGCTGGAGGATTTAATGGGTTTTTATGGATGGGCTGAATGGCCCAACTTCTTCTCGGTGGGTTTTTATCGATTGCCTGAAGCTGAGATGGCTTATGTGATGGACTGCAATGACTTCAAGATCAGCTCATCTCCCGTCCATCATATGATTCCCACAATTGGGATACGCGTGGAATGTAAAAAACCGGATAAAGTGTTGACGTATTCCTGTGACACTGAACCTTGCGAACAAACAGTTCGCCTGGCAGATGGTGCGGATATCCTTATTCATGAAGCGGGGGGTGCATCTTTTGGTCATTCCTCGGCCGAGCAGGCGGGCGAAATTGCAACAAAGGCAGAGGTTGGTAAACTGTACTTGATCCACTATCCAACGGGTCGTTTTGCCAAAGGTGATATTGCCGCCGAAGCCTCCAAGACCTATAAAGGGGAGGTTGTGGTGGCAAAAGATTTTATGACCATCGATATCTAAAATAATGCGGGTCACTTTGAAAAAGTGACCCGCATTATTTTACCAGCCGCTGATATAAGGTTCCCATTCCTGATAATCGTTCAAATGTCTGCCAAAAATATACATTGCGCTTGCAGGCGGCTCCTTCGGCACGTGGAATAAGCGCATGTGTACTTCCTCCACCTTGTGCCCGCCTTTGCGATGATTACAATGCGGACAGGCTGTAGCGACATTCGTCCATTCGTGCCTGCCGCCCATGTGGCGTGGAATCACATGATCAACCGTCATCCCGCCCTCGCGCTTCCCGCAATACTGACAGGTATAATTGTCGCGACGAAAGACCTCACGACGCGTTAACTTGACGTGTGGTCTCGGACGATGGATCTGCATCTCCAGCCGAATGACCGAGGGACGCGGGATCAACTGCTTTACTGTTTTTATATGACCGCGTCCATTCACAACCATATCGGCTTTACCCGCCATCAGCAATCCAATCGCTCGTCGTGTGGAACAAACATTAATCGGTTCAAAATTGGCGTTTAGCACCAGTACAGGTTCTAGCACTCTGCCTCCGCAACAGGCACGATTATATGCCAGATAATTCAATTCGTAAAATGTGCTTTTTGGAATGACATGAACCTGTCATTCAGGAGTAAACATGAATGTGTTGATCGCAGGCGGCTCTGGTTTTATCGGCACGGCTCTCGCGCAATCACTTGTTCAGGATAACCACAAGGTTTTTATACTCACCCGCAGTAAACCCAAAAATTCCAATCAACTTCACTGGAATGGAAAAACAACGAGTGGATGGGGGTATATCGTTAACGAAATGGATGCCGTGGTTAACTTGACTGGATATGGACTGGAGCATTGGCCTTGGACGAAAAACCAGAAGCAAAAATTTGTCGACTCCCGCATCCTGCCTGGACTTGCGCTTGCCTCTGCTCTAAAAGACTCTTCACGCCGCCCGCGCGTTTTTCTGCAAGCCTCCGGCGTTAACCGCTATGGCTTGCGCAACAATGGCATCGCGGATGAATCCACACCCCCCGCCGATGACTTTCTCGCGCAGATCACAGTTGGCTGGGAAGACGCCACTAAATCCGTAGAGGAGCTTGGTGTGCGGCGCGTCATCACTCGAAACGCGGTTATCCTTGCGAGAAGCGGCGGCTTGTTCCCACTCATGGCGTTGTCTGTGCAATTGTTCTTTGGAGGCAGGTTTGGTGACGGGAATCAAGCCATGCCCTGGATCCACATCGCCGATGAAATCCAAGCGATGCGCTTTTTACTGGAGAACGAGAAGGCAAGCGGAGCCTTCAATCTGATTGCTCCAATGCCAATCTCTAACGCGGATTTCATGCGGACGATTGCGAAAGTGCTGCATCGCCCCTATTGGTTTCATCTTCCTGCCTTCCTATTGAGGATTCCATTGGGGGAGATGAGCGTCTTACTTACCGAAGGCAGTTATTCGCAACCCAAACGCCTGCTCGAATTTGGGTATAAATTTATATTCCCTGCCCTTGATGAAGCGGCAAGAGATATATTCAAATAATACATTCAGGAGATTTAATGAAAATTAGAATTATATGGTTGGTATTTCTTCTTTCTGCCTGCAACCTGCCGCCAGCTCAATCGCAGTTTGCACCGGCATTACCTACAGCCTACATTGATCCCTCTTATCCAACGATCGAGGCGGCTTCTGCAAACCCTGTGAAAACCTCCAGCGGGATTGAAGTCCGTGTTGATCGTGCATGGCGTGATGGCAAGGAAGTCCACGCGGAGGTATGCTTTACTTTGCCGGATACATCTGATTGGTCAATTTGGGGGGCAAACCTGCAATATCCGGGCGGGTCGGTGATCGATTTTGGTTCCACGTTGATAAGCCTGCAGGAATCTGTAGAGGGGCAATCTGGGTCGCGGTGCGACGACCTTTCCTTCTTCAACATTCCACCCGATGCGGACCTGACCAATGTAATCATTACAGTTGATGCGATTGCCGCGCCGCCGCGTGCGGAGGATTATTGCGGCATCTATATGACCAAGATCCAGCAAACGCTTTTTGAACGCGGGATTGCCATCCAGTTGGGTTGCGTGGATTCGGATGGGGCGCAGGTCATGCAAATCTTAAGCAGACCAACCACAATGTCGCAGGAAGAGGCGGAGCAAATCGTCTATAGCGATGAGTTTTACACGATCAAAGGTCCGTGGTCGTTCGTCTTTAATCTTGGGCAGTGATGTTGTCCACAGGACTGCTTCGCGTGTATAATGGGCGCATGTTCGGCATCCAGATCATAAACAGATATTATTATGACCATCCATAGGTTTTGCGATGGTGTTATAGAACGCGCCCACCATTGCGGGCGCGTTTTTGTTTGTATATTTTCATCAGCATACTCTAAAGAGTACATGGCTGATGGTTTGCAGAGGAGATTGTATGAACATCGAAGAACAAGTTGAATTGTTGATGCAGGGCACGGATTACGGTGATGCAGAATTGACGAAGGCAATGGCCAATGAACTGCGCCAGCGTTTGCTGGATGCTGAAAAGGAGGGTCGTCCTTTGCGCGTCTATTGCGGATATGACCCGCGCACGGCTGACCTGCACATTGGTCATACGGTGACAATGCGTAAGCTGCGTCAGTTTCAAGACCTGGGGCATGATGTCACCTTTTTGATCGGGACGTACACTTCATTGATCGGTGATCCTTCAGACAAGGATAAATTGCGTCCACTGCTTACGCAAGATGAGGTGATGGAAAATGCGCGCTCGTATGCCGAACAGGCTTTTCGTATATTGGATAAAAGCAAGACGACCGTCCGCCATAACCATGAATGGCTTTCAGGGTTGAGTTTTGCCGATCTTATTAAACTGGGATCGAACTTTACGATCCAGCAGTTCCTAACGCGGGAAGCCTTTCGCAAACGCTGGGATGGCGGTGACGCGCTCTACCTGCACGAATTTTTCTACGCCATCATGCAGGGATATGATGCGCACGCTTTGCAAGCAGATGTGCAGGTGGGCGGCACCGATCAGTTGTTTAATATTGTGACGGCGAGTCGCAAGGTGATGTCTGCATTCGATGAAAAACCCAATATTGGCATCATCATGGCGATATTACCCGGCACGGACGGCGTGGTGAAGATGAGTAAATCACTGGGCAATCATATTCCACTTAATTCCACGCCTGAAGATATGTATGGCAAGGTAATGTCCGTACCAGATACAGCCATGCCTCTGTACGCCAAATTGGTTACGCGTTGGGGGCCTGCGGAAGTGGCGGCCTTCGAGAAAGGACTATCCGATGAGAGCGTACATCCCCGCGACGCCAAGATGAAACTGGCGCACGAGATTACGGCGACCTACTATAGCGAAGCCCATGCCGATCAAGGGCAAGCGGCATTTGTGAGCCTCTTTCAGAAAGGCGATATCCCGGATGAGATGCCCGAATACGCTTTACAGGAGAGTCAGACCGTTCTGGATGTCATTCTTGCAGCAAAGATGGCAACCAGCAAAAGTGATGCGCGCCGTTTGATAGACCAGAAGGGTGTGAGATTGGATGGTGAAGTTTTGGAGCGCGGTGATATGCCCTTCCCACACGCTGGTGTTTTGCAGGTTGGCAAACGGAAATTCTTGAGAGTCGTCTAGCAAACAAAAATGGAGTGACCAATGTCACTCCATTTTTGTTTCGATTTCTGACATCATTTTCAAAAATGCTTCAACGATTTTGGGGTCGAGGATTTTTCCTGAATTTTCTTTTATGTATTCAACCACTTTTTCCTTGGGCCATGCTTTTCGATAGGGGCGATCTGAAAGCAATGCATCCCAAATATCAACAATGGAAAAAATGCGTGCAGAAATGGGAATATGTTCACCTTTCAGGCCTCGCGGGTAACCACTGCCATCCCAATGCTCGTGGTGGCAATAGGGAATATCCAGGGCGGGACGCAGGTAAGGAATGGGTGCGAGCAGGTCGAATGCATATTTGGGATGCTGGCGCATCTCGTCCCATTCAAGATTTGAAAGCGGCCCCGTTTTCCTCAGGATCTGGTCTGGGACTCCCATCTTTCCAATATCGTGCAGTAATACTCCTCGGTATATATTCACCAATTCATCGTCACCAATACCCATGAAGCGTGCCAGGCGCGTGGTTAGATCGGTGACTCTGCGTGTGTGCCCTTCTGTTTCACGGTCCCGTAACTCGAGCGCGCGTGCCCAACCTTCCAGCGTTGTATCGTACGCTTGTATAAGCTCCTGGTTTGATCGTTGAAGGTTATCAAACAGTTGTGAATTGTCTATCGCTATGGCGGCTTGACCCGCAAGAGTTTGAAGGAAGTGCATCCACTCGTCATTGGGGGAAAGTGGTGTGCGGTTGAAAACTTCAAATACACCTTTGATCTGTCCTTTCGCGACCAATGGGATTCCCACATAAGTAACGAATCCTTCCTTCAATAACAAAGGATCCTGTTTCGCTTCGCTGGAGTTTTGTAAATCTGTGACATGGTCGATTCTGCCTTTCATAACGACCTGGCCCGCCAAGCCCTCGGTTATTCTCTTGATTGGGCGGGATGGAGATGGCGTCTTGAAGCCTGCGCTGGTGAAATGAGTCAGGACTTTGCAGCTCAGGAGAATAGAGCAGAATGTCCACTGCGTCCACTTTAAGATGCTTGAGTGTATGATCGGTCAGGATATTCAGAGTCACGCGCAGGTCGGTGGAGGAGGCGATGGCGGAGTTGATGTCGCGCAATGTGGTTAACTTGCGGATCTGTTCCTGGCTTTGCTCAAAAAGCTCTGCGCGGTGGATCGAATTGCCTGTGATCTCTGCCAATGTAGTCAGCAGGTTAACGTATTCTCCGATTTGACGACTCGATTCCATTTGAACCATTAAAGTTCCGATAATCCCTGCAGTGGATTGTATAGGAATGCAAATGCAGCCATACCCCGGAAGGACGGTGTCAAGGTTTCCCTTGAAAAATAAGGGATCATTCTTTAAATCTGTAGAAATGTAAACCTCTCCCGATTGAAATACATGCCCTGTAATCCCCTCGCCGGGATTGAATTTCTTGTATTCTGCATATTTCGCAACACCGCGCGCAGCGCGTTGGGTCAACGCATTATACGAGTGGTCGTATAGCCAGATCGAGCCGTTTTCTTCCTCAAGTAGCTTAAGGGTTTCATCCAGAAGAATATTGAGCATATCCGCCTGCGAACGCTTTGTTCGCAGGGACGATGACACGCGGTTGATGGTCTCCATTTCTCCTAAACGGCTTTGTGCTTCATCGTAAAGCCGCGCATTCTCAATGGCGATGGAGGCATGGTTTGCAATCGCAACGCCAATTTCCACGTCCCGATCTGTAAAATGGGATGGTTTGTGGCTGTCGAGGGTAATCAGCCCGATGGATTTTCCTTTTGAAATGAGCGGAATAAGCAGGAATGACCTCGTTTGATCAAGCTCGCGGATATGAACGTAATTTTTTTCATCCAAAACATCATCTATATGGATTGCCTTCTGGCTCGCAACAACGCTATGGTTTAATGGAAAATTCTGTAGTGGAACAATCCCGTTTCCCGAAAACAATGTGGGATCGAATCCTATCGCCGCCGCGATGAGCAGTTGATCGTTCTTAAGAAGTTGGATGCTTCCCAAGTCTGCTCCCAGTAGTTTGATAAGTTGATCTAAAATGGTATGCAGAACCTGATCAAGCTCAAGAGAAGAGGCCGCCGAACGCATCAGGTTTAAGATGGCTGCCTCCCGTTCAAATTGCTCCCGTTGTGCTGCAAATAATTCTGCGTTTTGAATGGCTACAGCCGCAGAGTTGGCAAAGGTTTGGGCGAGCGTGGCATGACGTTCAGTAAAAGCATCGACTGTATGGCTATCCAGCTTAATAAAACCAATGACCTTCTCCTGTGCGATCATCGGGATACCCATCCACCCTCGTATTTTGTTGCTTGCCTCCCAATTTTCAAAGCGTGCGTCTGTTTGTATGTCAGGAATAAGAAGGGGCTTGCGCAACTGTGCAAATTCATGCCACTTGGTTGATGCGGAGACTTTTCTGCCGATGATGTTCTCTTCTTCTGGGAAGCCCTTTGCCGCTACAAGTTCCATGTCGCCGCTTTTTTCTTCAAGAAAGATCGACCCGCTATCGTACGGAACAATTTTCAGAAGAGAATCCAGGATTTGGCCAAAAGTGATTCAGTTTTAATGTGAATACCCAGTGATGCGGTTGCCTCTCTTAATGATTCTTCTTCTTTTCGTCTTGAGCGTTCCTGTTCATATAAATAGGCGTTTTCCAGGGCGATTGCGGCAGAGTTGGCAAGCGCAGATAGGAGATTCTCGTCTCTTTCTGTGTAGGCGTTTAGTTTCGTCGATTCGATGTTTATGGCTCCAATCACTTTGTCTCTTGCAATGAGAGGCAGGCACATTTCTGACTTGATGTTCTTGATCACAGGCAGGTAACGTTCTTCCCTGGTTACATCTCCCGATCGGATCGGTTCGCCGTACTGGGCAACCCATCCAATAATCCCCTGTCCCAGTTTGCGTTTCTCGCTGTAATGCAAACTCATATCCTTTTCGTAAAGGTCCGGGTTCTGCGCTTTTGGGCTGAATGCCAGAGGCGAAAGGAACTGACTCCGATCGTCCAGAAGGTAAATGGATGCAATTTCATATCCCAGCAATTCATCCATGATCCCCAGTAGGTTTTTTGCGATCACATCAGGTTTCAGGCTTTGGGTAATGGGTCTGGTTGCCTCGTAAAGCGCGTTGATCTCTTTGACGCGTCTCTGTTCCTTTTGAAAGAGGCGAAGTCTTTCCAGGGAAGTCCCCAGTGTGCTGGCAACAGTATTTAGGAACTGTTCGTCTTCCTCGTCAAAGGCGTTAAGTTTCCGGCTTTCGACATTGATTACACCAATGATTCCCTTATTGACGCGGATCGGGACACTTAATTCTGATTGGACGTTGGCAGTAAGTTCTATGTAATCCGGCTCTCTGCTTACATCGCCAATGCGCAAGGTTTTCCCCTCTGCAACAGTCTTTCCGGAAATACCTTTGGTAATGGGATACCCTTCCATCCAGCTGGAAATATCTGCCCCAAAGCTGGATGGATGCGGGGTAAGCACATCTCCTTTGTCATTTAGGAGCAGAACACCACAAGCCTCGTTATAGATTTTTCCGAGGACGTGAATAACTCCTTCGATGATCTCGTCTTCAGTATTCCCTTCGTTACCGGCAATTGTGATCGCATGAAGGACCGTCAATTCTGTCAACTGCCTTTGTAGAGCAGTTTCGTTCTTTTTTTCCTTCGTAATATCGAGCAGAATGCCCTGCCAGTAAAGTGGTATACCAGCCTGGTCGCGGACAAGATCTGTATCTTCTTTGATCCATATAACCTGCCCATCGCGCCGTATGAAACGATATTCTTCTTGAAACCGTTCCCCTAGTCTGTGCGTCCTTTGATCCGCTTCCTGCATTCTTTCCAAATCATCAGGGTAAATGTTCTTTTCCCAGATAAGATTATCTGAACGCCATTCTTCCGGGGTGTAGCCGGTAAGTTCTTCGATACGCGGACTGATGTAGATCGTTGTTTCCTCTTCGTCTGCCGCATCTAAAAAAACGACCGCAGAGATATGCTCTACAAGGGATTGATACCGGACCTCCGCCTCACGTAGAGCTGCCTGCTCTCTCAACAATCTATTTTGGGCTACCGCGTTATTGATCACAATGGGCAGCCGATGCAGGTAATCGCTTTGTTTTACAAGGTAATCCGCTGCTCCCGCTTTAAGCGCGGCAACGGCAATTTCTTGATCGCCCTGTCCTGTGACCAATACAACCGCTGGCAGCATCTGTAAACCCCGCATCTTTTTTAATAGCTCAAGCCCTGACCCGTCTGGCAAACGCAAATCGGTCAGCACCAGATCGATGTCAGGCTCCGCCATCAACAATTCCAATGCGCCTTTTATTGAATCCCTATGATATAGAATGAACTCATCTTGAAGATTGTCTTCGAGAGTTCGTTGGGTCAGGTCGACATGGGCTATTTCGTCTTCGATATATAATATCTTCATGGGATTCGATTCACCGATATATAAGTCTGATTATCGGACTATGATGAAATCATTATATAACAAAGTTCAGGCTAAAAAATGACGAAACAATAGTCAATAAAGCAGATGCCCCGTAGGGCGTCAATTTGAAACCCGTATTTTTTTATTGAAGTATTGTTCTCATTGAATGCGCCGCAAGGAGATGAACTCGGTATAAGTGTGCCTATTATCCCTCCTGTGGATAAACCCCTAAGTCCGAATTAAAACAATAGATGCCTTTCGGCATTTGTCATTCATGAGTTGCTTGAGGCGTCGAGGGGATTCATACAATCCTCCCTGCGGGGAAACCAATGAGCGTGAAACAAAAGATGCCTTTCGGCATCTGTCATTCATGAGTTGCTAGAGGCGGCGATGGGATTTGTACAATCCCCCCTGCGGGGAAACCCATGAGCACGAAACAAAAGATGCCTTTCGGCATCTGTCATTCATGAGTTGCTAGAGGCGTCGAGGGGATTCGAACCCCTGATGAGGGTTTTGCAGACCCTTGCCTTACCACTTGGCCACGACGCCATTTAAAAAATCTGAGCGGGCGATGAGATTCGAACTCACGACCTTCTCCTTGGCAAGGAGACGTACTACCACTGTACTACGCCCGCAATTTCGACTATCCTTCAGTCGAGTGCCGAGACACAGAATCGAACTGTGGACACCGCGATTTTCAGTCGCGTGCTCTACCAACTGAGCTATCTCGGCAGATATTCTGTTGTTAAGCGTCCGTGATTTTACTTTGGGATATAGGGATTGTCAAGCAAGGCATCTGCGAAAACTTCCGAAGTCTCAAAGACTTCGGAAGTCTTGATTGACGACTCTCATACTTGACCTGAACCTGCTTCGCCACTACAATCTTTGCCTACTCTATAAATTATGTCATTGCGAGGACGCTCGTTGCGACGAGCAATCTCCGACTCGATAGGCGATTGCTTCGAAGACGAAGCGTCGCCCTCGCAATGACGGGAAATAATAATGTTTGAAAACCTGACCTCACGACTTAACCAAGTATTCGATCAACTTCGCAAACGCGGCAAACTCTCCGAAGCGGATGTGGATGCGGCGATGCGCGAAGTGCGCCTTGCCCTGCTCGAAGCGGACGTGCATTTTAGCGTTGTCAAAACATTCATTGCACGCGTGCGTGAACGCGCCGTTGGTGCGGAAGTATCCAAGGCGTTGGCTCCGGGTCAACAAGTCATTAAGATCGTCAATGAAGAATTGATCGCAACACTTGGCGAGCCTGCGCCATTGGCTTTTCGAGGACCGAAGCCGCATGTCATTATGATGGTTGGTTTGCAGGGATCAGGTAAAACAACGGGCGCAGGGAAGCTGGCAAAGATGCTCCGCTCAAAAGGGGAGCGGGTAATGCTCGTCGCAGGTGACCCGTATCGTCCTGCCGCGGTGCAACAGTTACAACAACTCGGCGAGCGGATCGATGTTCCGGTTGAGTCGGACTTGAACGTCAAGCCGCCGGAACTCGTCAAGCGCGCCTTCGAGAAAGCTGAAAAGGGTGGATTCGGCATCATGATCGTGGATACAGCCGGTCGGTCGCAGTTGGATGCGGAGCTGATGGATGAGTTAAAGGCTATCGTGGCGAAAGTCCCGCCTATAGAAATTTTGCTCGTGGTCGACTCGATGATCGGTCAGGAAGCGTTGAACATCGCGCAGGGATTCCGTGACAACGTGTCCATCACGGGTTTGATGATGACGAAGATGGACGGCGACTCGCGCGGCGGCGCGGCGATCTCGATCCGTTCGGTGACGGGCGTGCCGATCAAGTTTATCGGTACGGGTGAAAAACTCGACGCGCTCGAAACGTATGACCCGGCGCGGCTGTCGTCGCGTATTTTGGGGATGGGCGATATGATCGGCTTGATCGAAAAAGCCGAAGCCGCGTTCGATCAGGGTGTTTCGGAAAAGACCGCCGAGCGCATGATGAAGGGACAGTTCACGCTCGAAGACTGGCTCGACCAAATGAAGCAGATGAAAAAAATGGGACCGCTGGCGCAGATCATGGACATGTTGCCCGGGCAGATGGGACAAGCCGCGCGTCAGGTGGACCCGAAACAGATCGAAGATAGTTTCAAACAATCCGAAGCGATCATCAACTCGATGACGCGCAAGGAACGCCGTGACCCTGATCTTTTGAACGCCTCACGCCGACGGCGCATCGCGGCTGGCTCGGGCATGGAAGTGCAGGACGTGAACCGCCTGATCAAGCAGTATCGTGAAATGCAAAAGATGATGAAGATGATGCAGAAGACCGGGGGAAAAGGGTTGGGGAAGTTGTTTGGGTAGGAGATGGCGTGCGGGGGTGCGTCGCACCTGACTTAATAGGACAAGTCTTATCGAGTGGATGAGTTTCATTAATCAAATTCATCTAACCCGTTTGGTGCGACGCACTCGTGTTGCCTACGAAATGCAAAAGATGATGAAGATGATGCAAAAGACAGGCGGTAAGGGGCTGGGGAAGTTGTTTGGGTAACCGCATGTCATTGCGAGGGTTGAGACGCGATAGCGTCGAAATCCCGAAGAAATCTTATCTCACCTTTAAGCATTTGTTTATAGGTTACTTGAGATTGCTTCGTCGGAAAGAGCAAAAGCCCTCCTCGCAATGACGGTGATTCAGAAGTCACAAATCGTCAAACTTGCTCAGATAATCTTCATCCGATTGTTTATCAGGCTTTGAACCCAAAAAGTTTCTTTCGTATTCTTCCAAAAGTCCTTTGAGTGCGCGGAGGGCGTCTTCCCTGCCGTTGGCAAGCAAGCCATACCTGCGAAGTTCATTCATAATTTCGTAGTGGATTCCGCTGTATCCTGCTCCTGTCCCTCCTGATTGGACGCGGTCATATGCATCGTGGTACAACTCCATTAACCGGTAATACTCATCCGATGATGTTATGGAGTTCTTTTTCTGAGATGAGCTGCTCGACATTGCTCTCCATCTTTTCGACACGTTTCATCAGTTCCACCTTCAGCCGCTTGATCTCATCCAAGACCTGATCCCATGTCGCGGGACGAATATCCGCATCGAAGTGGATTTCGGGGAAGTTACGCTGGAAAAGGTTCTTGACCAAAAGCACCTGGTAAACCTTTCGTCCGCTCTCCATCGTGCCTTGATCTTTCAATACGCCTGTGTAAATCAGGATATTGTCAATGTATAAGCCGATGTAACTGCCTGGTTTGATTTCGTCTGCCATGGAAATTCCTTTCGGTAAGCATATCTATTTTACCGTATAGTTTTCTGTGTGGAGTTGGGTGAAATGGTAGGATGGTTGTTGGGATAAGCAGAGGGTACGTCGCACCTGACTTAACAGGATGAGTCTTGCCGAGTAGACGAGACTTCCTTCAATCAGATAAGTCAAGTTTGGTGCGACGCACTCGCGACGTGAGATACAGAAGGCAGAGGGAGAGGCTATTTGGTCACGATATATACGTAACAGTCATACAACAAGGTGGATATGAGACTCAAATAGTCGCGGGCGTCGATACGGTCGCGGCTTTTTATGATATCGTCTATCAGTTTTCGTTCTTTTGCGGTGTGGAATATCTTGAGATAATTTTCCAGCATCTGGTCACCCAGCAAGGCGAGTTGACTTTCATCATATATCCCTGCCTGGTTTGAATCAAACCTTTGCCTGATTACGCTCAATAGTGTATCGCCTTTGATGAGGTGCTCGATCTTAATGTTTCCCGGTTCCAGGATGCCGTACTGCACGTCGCGTTTATAGGCAATGGTATTTTTTTCTTTCTCTGGCAGTACTCCAATCCCAAGTGGTGACCAGAATGTGGAGTCCTTTAATACGTTTCTCTGCATCAGCGACGCGTAGAGTCCGCCGATGGTGTGGAACTCAGGCGCGGTGTAGTAGACCAGGTGGTTCAGACTTTCCAGGTTCATAAGCAATTGATGTCGTTTGATCTTTTTCTGCGGATGCACCAAAAAGCGGTAGTAGGGAATACCCCATATGTCTTTCAATGACGAACCCGTGCCGACAAAGTAGTCACCCAATTTATACTGGATGAACAGTAGTACGCCGTTGCTGTTTGTTTCTGATTTATAGATCGCTTCCTTCCGCAGGGACGGGAAGGTCGGCGCGCCCAAAGTCTGGAAGTCGTAATGAGTCACCAGCTCGAACGTGAGAGCCGTGCTATAGGCAATATCGGTGATTTCCGATTTCATTCTTTTCTCCTTTCTCTAAAATAAAACGGCAATTCAAGTTATATTTACGGAATAATGTGCGTAAAAACCCCTTTACGTTTTGCTGTGAAATAATTTTCGTGCGATGATTGTAAATCTATACTACCGTAGTAGAGTGGAGAAAATGCAAATTTGGGGTGTATTATGCGAGATAGTCTTTTGCGCGGGGCGTCGTCCTAGCGCTGATTTCGGCGGACTAAAGTCCTGCCTCAGTTCGTGGAAGTTGGCTGAAAGCCGACTTGCTCGTCAGCGCGAAGCGCTTCCATGTACTGAGCAGGCGGCTTTATGTGTGCCAGTTAGGGTAGCCCCAGCGATGTGAACCGCCTAATCAAGCAGTATCGTGAGATGCAAAAGATGATGAAGATGATGCAGAAGACAGGTGGAAAGGGGTTGGGGAAGTTGTTTGGGTAAATGTTCTACCTTGAAAGAATTTTGTCTTAAGAGCTATCCTGGTGAGATGAATTTCATAAGACAATTTACCACTCTTGTGTAGAACAACCATTCGTACCATAGTTAGGATTCTGCCTGCGACTTCGATCAATAACACCGATAAAACAACAATATCTTGATTTTTACCGTATTTCTGTGCTCCAGCATTAGAACTTCTCCGCATCTCCAAAGCAGTATTTCTCTCACCCATAAATTGACATTTCTGAGAGGTAACGCAAAGATCGGATCAATTATGATTTCTATTGATTCTGCCATTCAGTTTTGAAATGATGAAAATAAATGGCATTTGCCATGCATGTCATTCCGGCTTCAAAACGTTTCATTTCGATTTCAAACACAAGCGGCACATGATTTTTGGCAAATGCCTTTTCAAACGCAACAAAGAATGGTTTTAGCAAATGGGGACGACTTTGGTCGCTTTCCTCATTCTTTTTTTGTAGGTGTAAGCCTTCAAGGTTATTTTGGTAAGACATTGCTATTGATGTGCAGCCAGATCAAATCGTCACCAGATTTTTTATTGTTATGAACATCGCAATGATGGAACTGTAATAAGGTTTATTCTAAAGTCTTTGCCAGATAGTGAATCTTTGCTTCCGAGAAAAAAACATTGAGTCGAGTACATGTTCTCTCGGAGTTAATTTTCTTTCACACATGTAACAGGTCTCCGACTCTATTCATCAGCCGTATTTACTTTAGCCCACACGGTATGGGGTTCTTCGCTAGATCAATTTCTAGGTAGCCTGAAACACTTCCCGTAACGATATAGTTATAATATGTCGTGTATGCTTGTATTGTCAAACATAGAGTTCAAAGGATTTGTGACGATGGATGCAGTATGTTTGAGAATTTTTTCTAACTGGTAACTTGTTCCCGTTAGAGAAATAGGGTTTGCTGGAGATACTAGCCCCATTCGCATTTGTCATTCGTGGCAAAAATATTGTGTAATTTAACCTGACTTAGAGATAGTGCTCAAATTGGGCAATTTCCTGTTTCAAAGAATTCATTATGTTTTTCGCCATATCTATTCTCAATTCCTGTCAAATAGCCATTTTCCTTCTTATTTTGCAAGTTCCCTATCTGCTTCTTGTTACTTGTTTTTGTAATATGGCAAGCGGCTAGATGCATTATCTCTTTGTTCCAATTTATGCTAAGGTTAGTAACTTTAGTTTGGACTTGTGAAGTCCAATTAATCAATCGCGTCAAGTTGTAAAGACATCGAAGAGCTTTGTACAAACCGAACGGTTCTTCAGGATCGTACTGTGACGCCAAGAAATAATGAATTCATCGCGTTAACACAATACAGTTGGCTATTTTGTTTTGCTTCGGGGCTTCCTAATAACGTAGTTATTGATTGCAATTAGAGACAGAATAATGAGTCTCATATATCTCGTGGTTTTGTTCCCATTTTCTATTTTCTGTCTTCCTAAATATAAAAACCAGTTACTTTGGTTTATTCTAAAGAATTTCTTGCATTTCAATCAATGGGTTTTCACTATCAATTTGCTCTGCCTTAGCAAATATCCCATTGCGTCCATCGTATCTGTTGTTTGCCGCAGTGGTAAGCCAAAATGCGGAAATAGCCGTGTTTATCGACGCATCAACATTGCGCTGGTCAATTTCTAAAACTTTATCGGCGAATTGTACTGCCTTCCCGAGTGTATGCACAATGAATACGTTTTTCTCAATTGGGCGGATGCTCTGAAGTTCATAGCGAAGTTTCGAGCCTTTCATAAAGCCGTCAAAGATGGGTTGGTGTGCGTCCGCGATGCCTTCTCTTCCCTGAACATGGATGCCGAAGTAGGGAACGAAATCGGCGTTCTCTGTGAACGCACTGGCGAATGCTGTTCCATCGCCTGCGTCCCAGGCTGACATCAGATTTGCGAGAACTTGTTTGACCTTCCTGTTCGATGTTATTTGTCCATTGCATCTCCTAATGACTAATCGTTTTGTTTCCCTGCCGTATAAAAATTGTACGCCCGTGAGGGTAAAAACGCAATTGCAGTTTTGCAACAATTGGTTTCGATTATTTTCTCTACATCCTCAACCAACCAATCAATTTTTCAAGATGCTCTTGATGATGGTCACAGGAAGCGACGAGAAGATCTTAAATTTTAGCATTTCCTCCCTCGTCTCTTCACAGTCAATTCACAACCGAATTCTATACTCCGATCATAGTTCAAACAAAGGAGTAAAAAATGAACGATAATAAAATTGGTTTACGTATTGTTGCAGGGCTGGTGTTACTTGCCGCGGTCGCGGGCATCGCCTTCTTCGCCTTCCAAGCGGGCGTTGCCAACGGATCGCCGGTCACCATTCAAGCGCCCTCGGGTGAGTCGGTGCCTGCGCCGATGCCTTATTATGGCTACGGATACGGGATGCCCTTCCATCGCCCATTTGGATTTGGCTTCGGTTGTTTCGGTCCACTGCTGGCGCTGTTCCTGCTCTTCCTCGCCTTCAGAGCATTTCGCTTTGCCTTCTGGGGTCCGCGCTGGGGACATCACATGGGACATTGGGGCAGGCGTTGGGAAGGCGGCGCTCCGCCGATGTTCGACGAGTGGCACAAACGTGCTCATGGGGAACAGCCTGAAGAAAAGAAAGAATAACCGTATAATGTGTTGGGACACGGCGTCGCCGTGTCCCAACAATACAATATGAAAACCATCCTTGTTGTAGACGACGAACCCAAGATCACCCAACTCGTGCGCGATTATCTGGAGCGCGCGGGCTTTGGCGTTTTAATCGCGTATGATGGGAAGAAAGCCCTGTCACTGGCGAAGACGGAAAAACCGGACGCGGTCATTCTGGACCTCGGCCTGCCTCAGCTCGATGGGCTGGATTTTACCCGTGAGTTTCGCAAAACCTCCAATGCGCCCATTATCATGCTCACCGCCCGCTCCGAAGAATCGGACAAGCTCATCGGACTCGAACTCGGCGCGGACGATTACATGACCAAGCCATTCAGCCCCAAGGAATTGGTGGCACGCGTCCGTGTGGTGTTTCGTCGCATTGAAAATGCGACCAGTGAAGCCTCTGAAATGATCCGTGTGGAAGACCTGACTCTCGACGTGCCGCGGATGCGAGTTACTGCGGAGCACCGCGAAATCGAAGAACTGACTCCCACCGAATTTGAATTGCTCGCAACTCTTGCGCGCCAACCGGGACGTGTCTTCACCCGCGCTCAATTATTGGATGCCATTCATGGCGTGGCATTTGAATCCTACGAACGCGCGATTGATGCCCATATCAAGAATATCCGTCGCAAAATTGAAATCAAAGCCAGCGAGCCGAAGTATATTCTTACGGTGTATGGGGTTGGTTATAAGTTTGCGGACAAATGATAAATTCTGTAGGCGACGAGTAGCTGCCGTTCCCTACGGAATAAAGCATTATGAAACAACATCCCAATTTCCCTCACTCCTCTTCCTGGCGTGACCATCGTCCTCCATGGTGGCCCGAGAACGAAGAATGGCCCCCCCGTGGTCGGCAAAGCTGGCGGCGGTTCGGCAGGCACAATCCATTCTTTCGTAGATTGGGTTGTCTGTTTGCCATCTTTAACTTTGTCGCATTTTTGATCTTTGCCTCCGTCCTTGGCTTAATCCTTAACGCGTTTGGTGTGATCCAAATCTCAATACCTCAATTCCAATGGTTTCTGCCATTTGCCGTGCTGTTTTTCGTTTTTGTCGTTGCCGTTGTCTTTTTGGCTGTGCGGAATTTACGCAGAGTTTCCAGACCTTTGGATGAATTGGTGGATGCCTCTGCAAAAGTGGCGGAGGGTGATTTCTCTGTCCGAGTGGATGAACAGGGACCCAATGAAGTCCGCTCGTTGTTGCGCGGATTCAATACGATGGCTGAACACTTGCAGGAAAACGATAAACAACGTCGTAACATGCTTGCGGATGTTTCGCATGAGTTACGCACACCATTGACTGTCATTCAAGGCAATGTGGAAGGCATCTTGGATGGAATGTATGCTGCTGATGAAGCGCGGATGAAATCCGTCCTTGAAGAGACGCAGGTCATGTCGCGCTTGATCGAAGACCTGCGGACCATGTCACTTGCGGAGAGTGGATCGTTGCCATTGCAGACGCGAGCCGACCGATCTGGGAGAATTGATCCGTGATACGGTTGCCGGATTTGAATCCCAGATAAAAGAAAAAGAGATAGACCTTGAATTATCTCTGGTTGAAATGGAAGAAGTGAATGTTGATCCACAACGTGTGCGCGAGGTCTTGTCGAATCTGATCGGGAATGCGTTGCGCTATACGCCGAGTCAAGGGACGGTGAAGGTCGGTTTGACAGAATCAACCTCCGGCGTAGAAGGAAGCGTAACGATCTCCGTCGAAGATAGCGGCGCGGGGATTGAATCCGCTGATCTGCCGCACGTCTTCGAGAGATTTTATAAATCCAGTGATTCGGGCGGGATGGGATTGGGGTTATCCATCGCAAAGTATTTGGTTGAAGCACATGGCGGGAAGATTTGGGCGGAGAGCGAATTGGGAAAGGTACGAAGATTTCATTTACTTTGCCTGCAGATAACCCGCCTTGTATAATCTCTGGTAAAATACGAGCCTGTGATTTCAGCCCGCATGCGTCCTTTCACGCAACTCTCTCTGCCTGCCTGAAACGCAATACATATCAAGGAGATAAATAAAGATGGTTCGTTTACGTTTACGTCGTATCGGTTTAAAGGGACAGCCCACTTATCGTGTTGTCGCCGCGGACAAAGAGTCCCCTCGCGATGGCCGGTTTCTGGAGATTTTGGGCTTTTACAATCCCCGAACCCAACCTGCAACAATTCATTTGAATGAAGACCGTGTATATCACTGGATGAAGAACGGCGCCTTGCCAACCGAATCAGTGGAACAGGTTTTCAAAGCCGCTGGTGTGATGGATCGCTGGGAACGCTTCAAGAAGGGCGAGGCTGTTGACGTGCTCGTCAAGGAAGCGGCAGAAGCAGAAGCCATTCGCGGCGCTACTGTGAAGACTGGCAAGTAAATTACACCCTCATCCCCAACCCTTCCCCCGAATGGGAGAAGGGAGAAGGCATTATATGAAAGAACTTATTGAATACATCGCCAAGTCGTTAGTGGACCATCCCGAAGATGTGAAAGTGAGCGAAGCGGGAGGCGGTTCACGCATCCGCATTGAGTTGAGCGTCTCGAAAGATGATATGGGGCGCGTGATCGGGAAAGGCGGCAAAGTTGCCAACTCCATCCGCACACTTCTGCGAGTGGCGGCTGAGAAGGAAGGCAAGCAAGCCACACTCGATGTGGTCGAGCCGGAATAATGGCTGATAAGAAGAACACATCAGGCTCGCCAAACGGCGAGCCTTTGTATTTGAGCGTGGGTTTTTTGCGGCGTCCGCATGGGGTGTTGGGCGAGATCGTCATGGATTTGCACACCGATTTTCCTGAACGCATGAAGAGCGGGCGAAAACTTTTTGTGGGTGAAGAACTATAAACCGATGACCCTTACAAATGTACGCCCTCACCAATTGGGAGTGCTTGTAAAATTCGATGGTGTTGAAACACCGGAAGATGCGGGAATGTATCGCAATCAATGGGTGTATATCAAAGCAAAAGATGCTCCGCCTCTGCCAGACGGAAAAATCTATCAATATGAATTGATCGGATTTAAAGTGGTGGATGAGAATGATAATCCGCTTGGCGAGTTGGTTGAGATATTGGAGACGGGAGCAAACGACGTATATGTGGTGACGGATGATTTTGGTAAAGAGATTCTCCTGCCCAACATTCCCTCGGTCATTCTGGACCTGGATACTGGTGCGCGGTTAATGAGAGTTCATCTGCTCGAAGGACTTTAAAGTCATTGCCGGTGGTCGAGTAGCTCTGAGCCGCCGCATTGAGCCTGTCGAAATGGTTCGTTGCGAAGGCGTATCGAAATCACCTATTTGAATCAAACTTTATGTTTTCAGGTTACATGCTGGTTTCGATACGGCGGACGAACACCGCCTACTCAACCAGCAGGCTATAAAATTTTATGGACGATAAAAAATACTGGATCGGCTTCAACTTAATCAAAGGCATCGGCGCTGTCCGCATGCAGGGACTCGTCTCGTACTTTGGTGATTTAGAGTCTGCATGGAGCGCCGCGCCTGCTGAATTGGCAGAAGCAGGTTTGGGGTTGAAAGTGATCGAACGTGTTGTCCAGGCGCGTGAAAATGTGGACTTGGATAAAGTCTGGGAAAAGATCGAGAAGCAGGGCATCAAAATCCTGACATGGCAGGATGAAGCATATCCCCAAAGATTGAAAGAGATCGACCAACCGCCGCCCGTGCTGTATATTCGCGGCGAATACCTGCCCGATGATGTGTTTGCTGTTGCCATTGTGGGAACGCGCCGCGTGACACCGTATGGACGCCAGATTACGGAAGAACTGTCGTCTTTTATTGCGGCGAATGGCATGACGGTGATCAGCGGTCTGGCACGCGGCGTGGATGCAATCGCACATCATGCCGCGTTGAAGGCCGGCGGTCGAACGATTGGTGTGCTGGGTTCAGGTGTGGATAAGATCTATCCGCCTGAACACCGTGCGCTGGCAGAACAAATGATGGAGCGCGGCGCGATCATCAGTGATTACGCTCCTGGAACGCCGCCGGAAGCATCCAATTTCCCGCCGCGTAATCGTATTATTTCAGGTTTGTCGTTGGCAGTTGTCGTCATTGAGGCAGGTGAGACAAGCGGCGCGTTGATCACGGCCGAGTTCGCCGCCGAGCAGGGGCGCGAAGTTTTCGCAGTACCTGGTAGTATACTTGCGCCTCAAAGCAAGGGCACAAATAAGCTCATCCAAAATGGCGCATTGCCTTTGTTGAGTGTGAATGACCTGATGCAGGCCTTGGACATTACACGTGTAGGTGAGCATAAAGCTGCACGTAAGATTATGCCGGCTGATGCAATCGAAGCAAAACTGCTGACCGTATTATCCAGCGAGCCTTTGCATGTGGATGAGATCCGCAATCAATCTGAGTTGCCCATTGAGAAAGTCTCTGCCTCACTGGCATTGATGGAATTGAAGGGCATGGTTCGGCAGGTTGGTGGTATGAATTACGTTGCTGTGCGTGAGAACCAATCGGAATATCGGGTGGATGAGTAAACAGGTCAGTAAGGTATACAGGGATGTTTCCGAATTTACTTTTCTGCCTATACTCATCGCTCTCAATACCACTCATCGGAATATAACCAATGACCAAACATACATATGCTGTTATCATGGCTGGCGGCGGCGGGAACCCGTCTCTGGCCCGTTTCAAGAAAAGAAAAGCCCAAAACAATTACTACCGTTATTGGGCAAGGAAACTCTCTTTCAAAGCACGGTTGCACGGCTTGAGAAGCTTTTTCCGCCCGAACGAATTTTGGTTGTCACTGTCGCCGAGCAGGCGCGCGAGATGCGTGAACAGGTTCCAGCTATCCCCGAAGAGAACTATTTGATCGAACCCGCGCCGCGCGGCACCGCGTCTGTGGTAGCATTGGCGGCTGCGGTACTCAAAAAACGTGACCCGCAAGCTGTGATGGCAATGCAGACTGCGGATCATCACATTCGCAACCAGGATTTATTTCAATATTTGTTGCGAACTGCTTTTGATGTGGCGGCACAGGGTTATCTGGTTACGCTGGGGATTACACCAACATTTCCCTCCACTGGCTATGGATATATTCAGCAGGGTGAGGCGTTAAGGGGTAATTACAACTATCCAGTGTATATGGTCAAGCGCTTTAAGGAAAAGCCTGATGAAGCCACTGCCCATCAACTGTTGCGCAGCGGCGATCATTCATGGAACAGCGGTATGTTTGTCTGGCGCGTGGATGATATTCTGGCTGAAGTCGAAAAACAGATGCCTGAATTATTCAAGGCGGTTAACGCAATCTCGTCTGCCTGGGATACGCCAAGACAAAAAGATGTTATTGAACAATTTTGGAACGATCTGAAAAGTCAAACGATTGACTATGGCATTATGGAAAAAGCAGAGAAGGTCGCCGTCCTGCCAGCGGGTGGATTGGGCTGGAGCGATGTTGGTTCATGGGATTCGCTGTTCGAGGTTCTATTGCCGGATATGAATGGAAACGTGGATACACATGGGCAACACCTTGCCCTCGACACCCACAATACTTTGGTTTATAGTGCCGACGATCGAAGACTTGTCGTGACCATCGGGATGGACGATTTTGTCGTTGTAGATGCAGGCGATGTGTTGATGATCTGCAAGACGGATCAGTCACAAAGAGTGAAGGATGTTGTGGAACATTTAAGAAAGCATAATCAGGAAAAATATTTGTAGAGTATGTCATTGCGAAGCCGAATATAGCGAGTGATGAAGCGATCTCCTCTCAGGGGCAGGGATTGCTTCGGGGCTGGCGCTCTCGCAATGACATGGTAAAGGTGAGTTAATGGAAGCTTATTGTATGAAGTGCAAGACCAAGCGTGAGATGAAAGACCCTGTTGCAAGTTTTAATGCAAAGGCGTCGCCTGTCACCATTGGTGTGTGCTCCGTTTGTGGAACAAAACTTTATAGAATGGGAAGAACCGAGGCGCATGAGGGCTTGCCCCCTCCGCCGAAACCTGAAAAGAAGGTCAAGGCTGTGAAACGCGAAGGGAAACTCGTGATCGTTGAGTCGCCTGCCAAGGCGAAAACGGTTGGACGGTTCCTGGGCAAGGGCTATACTGTCCGCGCTTCGGTGGGGCATGTGCGCGACTTGTTGAAATCACAGCTATCTGTGGATGTGGAAAATAACTTTATGCCGAAGTATCGAGTACCAAACGAGAAGAAGGAAGTTGTTAAAGAGATCAAAAAATTGGCTCAGAAGGCTGAAGAAATTTATCTTGCAACCGATCCTGACCGTGAAGGCGAAGCGATCTCCTGGCATTTGATGGAATCGGCAGAAATCGAACCTGAGCGCACCAAGCGCGTCGTTTTCCATGAGATCACAGAACCGGCGATTAACGATGCTTTTAATCACCCGCGTCAGATCAATATGGATCTGGTGGACGCACAACAAGCGCGTCGTATTCTGGACCGTTTGGTGGGGTACAGCATCAGCCCGATCCTTTGGGAGAAGGTGCGCGGCAGGCTGTCAGCGGGGACGGGTTCAATCGGTGGCTCTCAGGTTGATCGTTGAAAGAGAACGTGAGATCGACGAGTTTGTACCTGTTGAGTATTGGTCAATTCATGGCGAGTTTAAGCCTGATGGGTTGACATCCACATTTATTGCGAAATTAGCAAAGATCGATGAGAAGGATCCGGAACTGCCGAGCGAAGAGGTTGTCAAGCCCATTCTTGTGGATATGGAGACTGCCGCGTATTCCATCACAAAGGTCAAACGCGGCGAACGCAGGCGCAAGCCTTCCGCTCCGTTTACAACGTCGACTTTGCAACAGGAAGCCTCACGCAAACTTGGGTTTACCGCCAAGCGAACCATGGCGTTGGCGCAGGGATTATATGAGGGTCAAGATGTTGGCAACGGGGGCACAACGGGTTTGATCACGTATATGCGTACCGACTCGACCAATGTCTCTGCAATTGCCCAAAATGAAGCCAGAGAATATATCAGTGGAAAATATGGGAAGGATTATTTGCCTCCCGAACCGCCTCAATATACAAAGCGGTCTGCCAACGCGCAGGAAGCGCATGAAGCAGTTCGCCCGACGTCGGTGATGCGCGATCCGGAACAGATCAAGGAATATCTTGAACCTGCGATGTTCAAGTTGTATCGCCTGATCTGGCAAAGGTTTGTTGCGTCTCAAATGGAAGTGGCAGTCTATGACACGCTGCAAGTGGAAGTGACCGGTAAAACAAATGAACATGAATATCTTCTGCGTGTTTCCGGTTCAGCTGTGAAGTTCGCTGGTTTTCTTGTTGTGTATGAGGAAGCCAAAAATGAAGATGTGAAAACGGAGGAAGACGAAGAGAATGTGAAAATCCCCTCGGGTATCGAGGAAGGACAAAGGCAGGAACTTGTACACTTAATCCCTGAACAGCATTTCACACAGCCGCCGCCACGCTATTCGGAAGCGTCGCTCGTACAGGCTTTGGAAGAGGATGGTATTGGCCGTCCTTCAACCTATGCGCCGACGATTTCCACCATTCAGCAACGTGGTTATGTGGTCCGTGAAGAGAAGCGGCTTATGCCTACGGATATTGGCATGCAGGTTAACGATCTGATGGTGCAGTACTTCTCAGATATTGTTGATTATCAATTCACTGCTCGCATGGAAGAAGACCTGGATATGATCGCCGATGGACAGGCTGAGTGGACGGAAGTGATCCATCAGTTCTATCATCCGTTTGCCGAGGATTTGAAAATCGCGCAAGCAGAAATGCCTGTTACCAAAAGCGGACCGGAGCCCATTGGTCGTATCTGTCCCGAGGATGGCGGTGAACTTGTCATTCGCTATGGGCGTTTTGGAAAATTCATTTCATGTGCGAACTTTCCGACCTGTCGCTATACCGAACCCTGGCTCGAGAAGATCGGTATTCAATGTCCCAAAGACCATGGTGAATTGGTCGAACGTAAAACCCGCAAGGGACGCACATTCTACGGATGTGAGAATTATCCGAATTGCGATTTTACATCCTGGAAACGTCCGCTCAAGCAAGCCTGCCCGAAATGCAATGGCTTGCTCGTCTATGCCAATAAGCGTGAAGCCCAATGTACAAATTGTCAGGAAACCTTCCTGCTCGAAGCCATTATTCCTGAATCTGTTGAATAGGAGCGAACATGTTTTTAATACCCCTTCCCTATCTTGATCCCGGCTCAGGCAGTTTTCTACTTCAATTGGCGATTGCCGCGTTGCTTGGACTTGGTGTCGCCTTGCGCGCTTCGTGGGGGACGATCAGAAAATGGTTTGGAAAAGCCCCAAAAGTCGACGAAGACGAAGATGACAACTCGACAGAATAGCGGACAAGCGAAGCGGTCCCGTGGACAACTCTCCGCTTCTTTCCGAGACCCGAGCGGGTTCCTGTTTTCTCGAGATGGAATCCTGTACCGACAGATTAACCGTGCATACGAAAAAGAGTATGCACGGTTAATAGAATTCCGGTCTGTATGCGAGGCTGGTCAAAGCCAAATTGCTGATTCCGCATGTTGAGGTGGAGCAAGCCTGGGCTGAGTCTGGAAGCGGCTCTTAAAATCATCCAACCGGAACGCGTACCGTTCATCTCGTATCCATATGAGTGGTCGTTTGGTCAATTGAAAGATGCCGCGCTTGCAACGCTCTCGATCCAGAAGCGCGCCTTGAAAGTGGACATGTCTTTGAAGGACGCCAGCGCCTATAACATCCAATTTGTGGATGGCAAAGCAACTTTGATCGATACCTTGTCTTTTGAAATTTACAAAGAAGGGCAACCCTGGGTGGCGTATCGTCAGTTTTGCCAGCATTTTCTCGCGCCGCTGGCATTGATGGCGTTGACAGATGTGCGGCTCAATCAATTACTGCGCGTGTACATTGACGGCGTGCCGCTTGACCTTGCCAGTGAACTATTACCAGCGAAGGCACGCTTTAATTTCGGCTTGTTGACGCATATCCATTTGCATGCTGGTGCGCAGAAAAAATATTCGGGTGAAGAAGTAAAGTCGCGTAGCGGTTCGATGAGTAAGCAAGCCATGATCGGCTTGATCGACAACCTTATCTCCACCATCCAAAAACTTGATTGGACACCGCGCGGCACGGAATGGGGAAATTATTATGACATCACCAATTATTCGGACGCCGCCTTTGAACATAAGAAACAATTGATCCGTGAATGGACTGAGAAAGTAAAACCCGCACTCATATGGGACTTGGGCGCGAATAACGGAGTCTTCAGCCGCGTGGCTGGTGAAAGAGGAGCATTTGTCGTTTCTTTCGATATTGATCCTGCGGCTGTTGAACAGAACTATCGACAGGTGAAGAGCGAGAAAGCCGAAAACATTCTGCCTCTGTTGCTTGACCTGACCAATCCCAGCCCAGCCATTGGCTGGGCGAACCGTGAACGCGATTCTTTTCGTGAACGCGGTCCGGCGGATATGGTTCTGGCGTTGGCTGTCATCCATCATCTGGCAATCTCGAACAATGTCCCCCTGCCGCAATTGGCTGATTTCTTTGCGGAAACCGGCAAATGGCTGGTGATCGAGTACGTCCCCAAATCTGATAGTCAGGTGCAGAAGCTGCTGGCATCGCGCGAAGATATTTTTCCTTCCTATACGCGCGACGGGTTTGAAGCCGCATTTAAAGAGAGATTTGATCTCCGTGCTGCGGTGGATGTGCGCGAGTCTGAGCGGGTTTTGTATCTAATGGAGAAAAGATAAGATTTTGGTACTTTCGATGGTTGTTTTGGACAAGGGATGGTATATAATGGAGTGGACATCCCATACAAAAGGACAGGACTATGGAAGCTGTTACTGCGATCATAAAAAATCTTCTTAAGAATACACGGATCGTTCTGGTTCTAGGCGTGGCGTTGGGCTTGATTCTCGGCTTAATCCTCGGCTGGGGCATCTGGCCCGTGCAATGGACGGATGGTACACCGGAAGTCTTGCGCTCCGACCTGCAAGCCGATTACCTTCGGATGACGATTGATTCGTACAATCGCACAGGTAATGTTGATAAAGCCATGGAACGCTGGAACTATTTGGGCGATAGTAAGGGCGTTATCTATGGAATGGTTCAAGTTGACCCTGGATACTTAAATCCGGCAGATGTCCAAAAATTTGGTGAGGTTGTTCAAACGGTGACAGGTGTACCCATTCAAACCACACCTCCGAACGAAGGAACCTCAAGCATGAGTACCATTGTTCTCATCGCGTCGATTGCCGTGGTTGTGATTCTCGTGGCGGCTGGTGGTATTTATTTATATCGTCTGCTTCGGAAAAATTCAGGTCCTGCAACGGCAGTCATGCAGGCGGCAGAGGTCAGCAGTCAGGCGGAGAGGACCAACTTCGAGGAGATGGGTCTGGCTCCGCCCATTACACAAACCATGACCACCTATGTGTTGGGAGACGATCTGTATGATGAGTCGTTCAGCATAGATACGGGCGGCGGTGAATTCCTTGGTGAATATGGCGTGGGGGTATCCGAAACTGTTGGCGTTGGGGAACCCAAGAAAGTAGCCGCGTTGGAAATCTGGTTGTTCGATAAGAACGATATCAAAACAGCTACGAAAGTATTGATGTCCGAGTATGCTTATAATGACCCAAATATCCGCGCACGGCTCGAACCCAAGGGCGAGTTGATCGTTGTCAAACCGCAGGAACAGGTCTTGCTGGAAACCGAAACGCTCCAACTCCTTGCGACGGTTGTGGATATGGAATATGGTGCGGGCGCCATGCCGCAGAAAAGCCATTTCGAGCGCATCACTCTGGAACTGGCGATCTGGCCCCGTGCTGGGAAATAATCCACCCTGAATCAAAAACGGGACTGGCAATTTGCCAGTCCCGTTTCAATTTAAAGAGCGGTTACTCGATCTTTAAGATCTTGAGTTTAATCTTGCCGCCTGGCGTCTCTGCTTCGACAGTGTCGCCAACTTTGTGTCCCATCAATGCCGTTCCAAATGGAGATTCATTGGATATCTTTCCTTTTCTTGGATCTGCCTCCTTGGCGCCGACAACGTAATAAGTTTCAGGGTCGTAAGTGTCTTCCTGGATCGTGACCGTTGAACCGACATTGACCACATCACTCTGTTTTTTCTCGATAATGATCGCTGAACGCAATATGGTCTCGATCTCCTGAATCCTGCCTTCCAGAAACGCCTGATCTTCCTTGGCTTTGTGGTAATCAGCGTTCTCTGAGAGATCTCCCATTTGGATGGCGGAACGAAGACGTTGCGACAACTTCTTCACGCCGCGGACCTGTAAGTTCGGCGAGTTCCGCCTTGAGTTTGGTTTCACCTTCCGGTGTTAAGTAATGTTGTTAAGTCATTCTGCGCCTCCTTTTTCTACGGTTTTTCCAATGGGTTAAATAACTTTTGATGCTCTTCTATGGCGTATCGGTCTGTCATGCCTGCGATATAATCGCAAATTGTCCGTTCCAAGCCTCGTTTGTCAATGAAGAACTGTATGGTGTCCGGCAGCATGGACGGCTCGGACTGGTAGGCGTTGAAAATATCTGATATCAACCTTTCCGCTTTTACCTGCATGCGTGCTACACGGTAATGGCGATATAACTTTTTGTAGAGGAAATCCTTGAGTTCGCGGTTGCGGCGCTGCATTTCTTCGCTGTAACCGATCACATTGTGTTTCAATTTTTGAAGATCGAGCGCTGATTTGGCTTTGCTTTCCTTCAACCGTTTGTCTGTTGCTTCCACCATATCGGTGACCATGATGCCAACCAGTTGGCGGATCATGCGATGACGCTCTACATCGTCCAGATCGGGTCCATGCCAGTTGTATGTTTCCCGCAAGATCTCCCACAGCGCGATCCCGTCCAATGTTTTTGGGGTGATCATACCGGAGCGGAGTCCATCATCGAGATCATGGGTGGTGTATGCCAGCTCATCTGCGACATTTGCGATCTGTGTTTCGAGGTTGCCGCGCAGCTCGGGATTGAAAGCCTTTGCATCTGAAATATCGTATTCCGACTCGTGTTTGACCATGCCTTCACGCACTTCCCAGGTGAGGTTCAAACCGGGGAATTCAGGATAGCGCTGTTCCAGTTCCGTGACAATGCGCAGGGATTGTTTGTTGTGATCGAATCCGCCATAATCTTTCATGAGCCGCGCAAGGACCACTTCGCCGGAATGTCCGAAGGCAGAATGCCCCAGATCGTGGGCGAGACAAATGCTCTCGACGAGATCCTCGTTGCCGCCGAGGGCACGCGCCAGCGTCCGACCGATCTGGGCAACTTCCAGCGTGTGCGTGAGGCGGGTGCGGAAGTAGTCGCCTTCAAAGTTGATGAAGACCTGCGTCTTGTATTCGAGGCGGCGGAAAGCTGTGGTGTGAAGAATCCGATCCCGGTCACGCTGGAAGGCGGTGCGATAGTCCGGTTCGTTATCCAGATAGGCGCGTCCTTTTGAATCCCTGCTGCGCATTCCATACGGCGCAAGGCTTTTATCTTCGATCTCTTCGAGTTGTTGACGGGTGAAATACATGCTCGACCTTTCAGATGCAAATGTCATTGCGATGTCCCAGTGATGAAGGTCGCAATGACATGTTGAGGATGGGGCGAGAGGGACTTGAACCCTCACGTTGTTACCAACGACAGATTTTAAGTCTGTTGCGTCTGCCAATTCCGCCATCGCCCCGGCACGTGACTGCTATATTCTACCTTAATCTCGTCCCGCCTGGAGTTGTTGAGGATACATTGTTATAATGTTGATTATGTATACAACAAAGGAATTCCGTTCGTTTTTTGTGGGCACTGGGTTATTGTTGTTGTCTGTAATGACAGCATGTTCGAGTTCGCCAACTACAATTAGTACTGCCCAAAGTACAAAAACACCAGAGCCACCTACCGAAACACCAACTTCTTTACCGACTGTAACCGTTACACCCAAACCACCGACAGAAACCCCAACACCTGAGGCGAGATATAAAATTTCAAATCCAGACAACCCAGCATCAATGACAAAGCATAACAGCCCTTGCTGAAATTTCCGAATATATCAAAGTGGGTTTAAGATACATGTAAACCGACAATAACAATGCCTGCAGAAAATATATTAATGACAAGTGCTATTAATGACGCAGAAAATTCATACTTTACAGCACACGCAAAAGATATATCTAAGGGCTATAACGCCGCCAGAAACAACCAACTTTGCGAGAGAAATATGGTTACTTTGATATGAGTTTATTTGGACTACAAGATAAAAACCCGGGAATTATTGTCCCTTATTACTTCAAAACTACCAATAATCAATTATTAGTTCTTAATATTTATTATGAGCAAAGAAGGACTTGACCCAAATGAAAGCAGATGGATTTTTTGAATGATAAAACTGGACCCAGCTTTGCACCAATAAACAGACTTGCCAAAAAACCGCAAACAGGTCCTTGGAACAGGCGGTGGGGCAGATGATTTTAGCAGTTTGTATACAGGGTGAGGATTTATATGCAATACAAGGAGCTTGATATTAAGAGTATTCCAAGCAATGTTTCAGAGGATCGAAAAAACACAAACAGTGACACCCGAAGATGCCGCTATACCTTGAAGGAATATTATGGCTTCCAATTCCATTTGGCAAACAAGTTATTCAAATTAGATATTAATAGTTGAATAATACACCATTTGTTGTAATCTGTAATAGTGATGATTAAAACTTTAAAGTATAACTTTTTCGTTTATTTATTGCTATTGGTATCTTTCTCTTTTTTTTGTTCTCCAAAACCTTTGTTAGCCAAATAAGAGCAGTATGTATGATGCCCAGATCCTGGCTGTACAACAACAAGTGAATGTACGTATCCGGCACCAACACCAATTTCCGGCGGAGTAGTGACTTGTGTCATTGAATGTAGCGGTGATTACTGCACCAATAACACCGGAAATCCAATAGGTTATTGTTCTTGTTCAATCGCAAACAGTCCACATTGCACTACAGAAGCTTCTTGGGGTCCATGGGGAGCATGTATTGGAGGGTTTCAGACCAGATATTGTCCCACCTATGGGCAAGATTCACAGGTTCGAGCTTGTACTGCCACACCCCCTCCAACCGGTAACGGTGGCGGTCCAACCCCGGTACCCGGTGCACCCGTACCACTTAATCCAACTTCTAATTTATCCTGCCCAACTACTAATCCTACAAACGTACTGTTTCAATGGAGTTCTGTTTCGGGAACAAACAACTACCATCTTAAAATAGATAATTTAAGTAATGGCTGGGCAGGGTGCCCGGGTTCAAATGCGGGGGACTATTGTATAGATCCTATTTATACAACCGGGTATTCCGTAAGTTTACCCGCAAACCAAAGTTATTCATGGTGGGTTTCTGCTTATGACAGCTCCAATAACGCAGGTCCCCAGAGTAATCATGTTAATTTTTCTATTCCTGCCGTTTGTAGCCCAACACCATCACCTTCACCAGCACCAGTACCATGCTCTGTAACAACTTCACCGGCAGTATTAAAATCCACTTAAAGGTAATACCGGTACGGTTAGTGCTAGTGTAACTAGCGGACTAGGGAGTGCCAGTGTAAACAATATGGCATTTGGATCGTATAATACATCCGTTGCTACAGTTAATCCAACAAACGACGGTAGCAGTCCGTTTTCTACCACCGTAACGGGTGTAAATGTAGGCTCTGCCGCTGTTTGGGCAACAGCAACATTGTCCGACGGACGAGTTTGCCAATCTACGGGGACAGCAGATACTGACATTTTAGTTTATTTCGAAATACTCTCCAACCGTGACGCATTATCTTTGTTGGATAAATATCTTTCTCTCCAATCTTTGATCGCAAACGGCAGATAAAGCAATAAGAACGAGATACCCCAATCCCTTCCATGTATAAGATATAAACGGGCCAGGGCGGGAGCAGGTCAAGCAGGCTGGGGACATTCGGCTTGGCGTTGAGCATCAAATAATTGCTTCCAATTCCCAGGTTGACGAAATAAATAACGACCGCATAAACGTTCAGCCAAATCGCCACACGTAACAGCGATTTCCATGTGGGTCGCAAGCCTTCGACGACGGTCATGTAAATGGCAGAGGCGATGACCAGTCCGTGCGAGAGGAAATATTGAAAGAAGAGAAAATGCGGGAATCCATAAATGCCGAGTCCCGGGGTCGCCAGCGCCTGAATGGCTCCGCCGATCCCCGCGAGATATATGAATTCGTAAACTCTATACTTTTTTGAGACGAGCATGAACGCACTCATCCATACGCTTAGACTGCATAACTGCAGCGGCAGCATGGTTTGAATTGTCCATAAGCCGTTTATATAATTCCAATAATGCCAGGCGAGTTCGTTTGAGACCAGGGTCAATGCCAGCAGCCACCGGATTACGCCTTTCACCGTATCGCCCGCATTCCTAAATCGTACTAGAAACAGGTTGAGCAGCACCACGCATACAAGCGCCAGGATATGCGTAGTTCCAAAAAGCTCGAATGCAGGTCCTGAATAATTGGCGGCGAAGAATTGATCCATGACGACTCCTGTTGAAGTTTGTATATTCTACAGCACAAAAACTTTGAACGAAATCCGTCTTTTGGAGAGATTGAACTATGGGAGATGGTAACTCATCTTACGCAAAACAGGCTGATCGAATTCCGTAATGCGACATTTTGAATCTTTACAAAATAATCGAACAATAAAATTCTGTGGAAAAGCCCAAAGCCTGACCACGGAGACACCGAGTCACGGAGATTTAAAAATGTTTTCCACCCTTCTGGCACATGCCTGTGTCTTCGTGTCCCAGTGGTTCGAAACGGGTTTCAGGGATTGCGCGGTTTAATTATTAATCTGCAACATGTCGCCCCTGCTTGGGAGCGCCTTCGTTTCAAGTCTGAACAAACGCTGCCGGGCGCGGGATCAATGGGCATAGGTTTGCACCTGTCAGACGCTGTAAGAAGAGTCAGCAATATAAGAATGCAAACCATGAAAGGATTTTACGCGGCATTACTTACCATACATCTTCCTCAATTCATCCGCCGCCTCGTTTAATACTTTTGCATTCGCCTGTATCTTCTTGATCGCCACGACAGCGTCGTCCACGCCCTTGGGTCCCGCACGGAAGATGGCTTCATCAAGCCACACGGCTTCATGTTCACAGGCGCGTGTGGATTCGGGCAGATCCATGTTCTTGAAATCGAAATACTCCGGGAAGGCATTCGGTACAGCCAGCTTCGACTTCTGCGGTTGAAACAATTCATAGTTGTGCATGGCTTCGTAACCAACCCAGCAATCGATGCCTTCAGCATCCAGTGCGCCGCATAACACATCATGTTCAACACCGAACGCATTGGGATCAATGGCGAAAATATATCGATAGAACGAACGTGTAGTATGTCTTTCATCGCGTTTCATTACGCGTACGCCCGGAATCTCGCTCAATGCTTCATCCATGTATGCCGCCATCTCTTCGCGTTGTTTGGCCTGTGCAGGGAATCTTTCAATACCGACCAGCGCCATTGCAGCTTGCAGTTCGCTCAGACGATAGTTTCCACCTTGTAATGCCAGACCGTTTTCATCTTCACCGCCGCCGCCCAATGCGTGCGGACGCCCGCAGTCAATGATCGAGGCGGCCAGCGCGGCATGTTCCGCCGATTTACATAAGAGGATTCCGCCTTCGCCCGAAGTCAAAGTCTTGGATGATTGTAAAGAGAATGAGCCGAAGTGACCAATCGTCCCTGCGCCCCGACCGTTCCATTTCGCGCCGTGCGCATGGGCGCAATCTTCGATCACGATCAAGTTATGTTCCTCCGCCAGCGCCATGATCGCATCCATATCTGCCATGTTCGAGCCGAGATGCACGGGGATGATGGCTTTTGTCTTCGGCGTGATTGCTTTCGCCGCGGCTTCCGCAGAAAGACAATAGGTATTCGGATCTACATCCACAAGCACAGGGATCGCTCCCGCGCCCATCGGTGCTGAAGCTGTTGCCTGAAACGTATAGGCAGGCACGATCACTTCGTCACCCCAGCCGATGCCTGCCGCACGTAATGCAACCTCCATCGTTACGGTCCCATTGATCATTGGCACGGCATACCTGCCGCCCTGCAACTCTGCGAATTTCTTCGCAAGTTCTGCCGTCTTTGGTCCAGGATATGGATACCCGCCCCAGCGACCCGATTTGACAACTTCAACCACTGCCTCGACATCGCGCTCATCCCACACGGGCCATGCGGGATATGGCTCCGTGCGAGTTTTGGATCCGCCTAAAATTGCTAATTCAGACATCTTGTTTTCTCCTTTTAGATAAAAAAATCCGCTTCCTTCTTGACCGATCCTTGTTTCTCTCGATCAATCTTTTTCTCGACTTCAACTCGAACTATGATGGGATGCTGTTTTGTGCATATCCAATTTTCATTTGACAGTTTCCTTTGCGGTATGGATCATGTTTTCCCGCACAGCATATCCATCGAAACCGGCTTGTTCCATCCCCAGAATGACAGCGCCGACCACAGGCGGGCCATCGAGCCGAATCAATTTTGCCCTCGGCAAATGCTTCATGACAATATTGCGCATGGGGTTTGTGATGATCTCACCGGTTTTGAAAACGCTGCCCGATTGAATGATCTCGACTTCATCGTTTTCCATCTCGATCTGGCGCGCAACTGAGACAGCCAGCCAACCCAGTTCTTCGCCAGCCCAACGAAGGATTTCACAAGCAGCTACATCGCCGCCCTGAGCCGCATTGATAATTTCCAGCGCGAGAAATGGAAAGAGATGATACCGTTCGCTCGATAACCCTTCCATCAAATCCATTTCATTTTTCGCGCCGGTGGCGTCGAGAAATATTTGCGTCAACTTTGTTGGGGGAATACGTCTGATCCACGCATGGTTCACTATTTGCAATCCGCGTTCGACGATCTCGATCGCGCCGCCGTATTCGCCAAACGTTGAACCATTGCCAACGATACGTCCTTCCTTTCCATCTTTATTGCGTCCGCGGCAGTTATTGGATGAACCCGACGTAACGTTCACGCCAACGCCGCGCGTTGCGCCTGCGAACAATCCGTTCCAACCATCGTTGACAACTTCAACAGGACAGACTAACCCTAATACAGAGATCGCCCTCAAATGCCCTTCCTGGTCTGATGGAAAATCGTATCCTGCCACGCCCAAACCTGCCCCAGCGATCTCAGCCGAATCCACTCCGGACATTTTCCTTGCGCCCGCAAAGGACTCTCTTACCACATTTTCGAGAGCATTATATCCAGCGCCTTGATGATTTCCACCGCCCGCCTTGCCAAATCCCACACATCGACCTGTTTCATCCACGATCAGCGCGTGGGTTTTGGATGAACCAACATCCATGCCTAGAAAGTACTTCATGAACTCCTCATGGCGTCACGGATTTGGCGATACCCGATCAACTTTATATCTTCCTGCTCGATAAACTTTTTCAACTCATCCTTCATGAACGCGTTGTAATTCGCAACTCTCGCCTGCCAATCAGGAGCAATGGCGCGCAGTTCGGGTGTGTCCACCGATGGGTGCAATATGAAATGCGTGATCCCAACCGGCGCCTCGTCAAATAATCTCTTTGCAACACCGATATGGTCATCACCATGTTCCAGCGGCATGGACAAAATCCCATCCACCATCGGCACACCCATTGTTTCCAGTTGTTCCATGATCGGCGCGTAGGTAATTCTTTCCTCTTCGCCTACGCCCATCATCTCGATGCCCTTTGCAGTCAGGCGCGGCAGCATGTTTGGCAACAACCTGCTCGACGCGGCTTGAATATACGATTGGATATAAAGCGGACTCATGATGGTACCCATGTGCGAATCGACATGTGTGACATCGATCCCCGCCTTCGATGCACGTTCGATCTGTGCATTAACTTCCTTTTCGACCTCTTCGGGACTGGCATTGTCATACACAGCCGGATGCCATTGATGGAAGTACCCGGCTTCATCCATCAAGCCTGAGCCTGTTTCCCGAGTGGAAACCGGTCCCCACCGATAACTCTCCCACTCCGAATTCAACGTCGCGTGGACTCCCATGTCAATGGCAGGATTCCCCTTGCACATCTCCGCCACCGCCGGGAACCACGGACATGGCACCATGGTAGCGCCGGATGTGATCGTGCCGAAAGCCCACAAATCTTTGAACGCCTGCACGGATGCGTGGCACATGCCAATATCATCCGTGTGGATGATGACAAGTCGGTCAGTATCAGAGTAGCCTAATTTTTTGAGAAAAGGGTTTGGTTTCATGGTTTATCCGTAGAATTGAGGAAGCCATTGCCTGTTGGTTTCGAGCATGTCTTCCATAACTTCCTGGACTTTATCCGCGCTCGGTCCCAGCGGATTGGTCAGCAATGCCTGATACATGGAGTTCCTGTCTCCATGCACGGCGGCTTCAACGGTGAGCAGTTCATACATCTTCACCTGGGAAATGAGTCCGAAGCACGAAGCAGGCAGCGGGTCGGCGGGAAGCGGATGAATCCCTTTGCCATCCACCTTGGCGGGGAGTTCCAATACCCAATCCTCCGGCCATTCCTTTACTGCTCCATTATTGCGCACGTTGACAACATGCACTTGCCCGAGATCATTGTGATGCGAGTTGATCAGTTGTGTAGCAAGCGTGGAATAATATGCGCCGCCGCGTTTCATTAAGCCCGCAGGAGGTTCGGTGAGATTCGGATCAGCATAATCGCGTAGAAGATCCTTCTCTATCTCCATTACTTCCTCTGCACGAGACGGGGGCCACTTTTTCTGCGCTTCAAGTTTTTTATCGGTGTAATAAAAATATTGCAGGTAGTAGTTCGGAATCATGCCCAGCGACTCAAGAGTGTGTATGTCCCATTCGGGTTCTTCTTCCTTCTTCATCTCTGCAACATACGCAGGGAAGATTTGAGACCACATCTCTTCACCATCAATCGTGAAGCCGCGGTGCCAGGTGAGATGGTTCAATCCAAGCGTGTTCAAGACTGCGCGGTCATCGTCGATCCTTTTGCCGGTATTTTTTTCAAGTCCTTCCAGAATTCCCATTTTGGTTGTAATTCCAACGTTGCAAACGCCTACCGCAGGGACATCAGGTGTATAGCGATTCAATGCCTCAGTAACCAGACCAGCAGGATTTGTGAAATTTGCAAGCAATGCGCCGGGCGCAACTTCGCGAATGTCTTTTGCAATATTTAAAACGACGGGGATGGTGCGCAACGCCTTCGCCATACCGCCAATGCCTGTGGTTTCCTGTCCGATGAGTCCATGCCGCAGACCGAGGTATTCATCGCCGCGCCGCGCAGGCATCATGCCAACGCGTAATTGTGTGGTGACATAGGATGCTCCCGTAATGGCTTCGCGCTGGTTGGTGGAAAGTACCACTTTGAACGGATTCCCTTTTGCCTGGACCATCCGTTGAGCAAACCCGCCCACGATCTCAAGACGTTCCTTATCAATGTCCATCAGCCAGAGTTCCTTCAATGAAAGTGACTCTGCTCTGGCAAGGAACCCGCTTACGAGTTCGGGCGTATACGTTGATCCGCCGCCAATGACCGTGATTTTCATAGTTTCACTGCCTTTCCTGTTTTGCTTGATGCAAATAAACAAATCGGTTTTGGTTCGATGTGTTCCGTTCCGCTTCTGGCTTCTTGCCCACCGATTAATTCAATATCCTTTTTTGCCTCTCAATGATTTCATCCTCCCATTTCAATTCATCTGAATTAGGGATTCGTCCTTCACGTTCCATTATCTCAAATACCTGGGACATGCCCAGCGCCAAAGAAATTTGTGGATGGAACTCAGGCACATCGCGGAATAATTTCTCGGAGGAGTAATAGTCGTTGTAAGCGAATTCATCTTCCAATATGCCCATATTCGGGACATTAAGTTGCTTCAAATCTTCGAACGGTACACCAACCAGTTCCACTTCCCGGCCTAGAATTTTCCCGGCGAGACGGTGATAATCCGCCCAGGTGACGTATCCGCGATTGACAGCGTTATAAGTTTGTCCGATCGTGTGTTCCTTGCCGATGACATTGACGAAGGCTTTGGCGATGTCGTCCACATGCAGGTGCTGATGCAGGGCAAATCCATCGCCGCAGACGATAATCGGCTTGCCTTTTTTGACCCGGTCAATCCACGAGAAGTCCCAACAAATCTGCCTTAACATTCCCTGTACAGGCCCGTAGGTGGTGGATGGTTTTATGATGACCACTGGAAATTTCTCGCGGTGATACGCTTCGAGATAGACATCATCTGCCGCGGCTTTGTTGTGTCCATACTCTGTATTGGGTCGCAAGGGATGGGTCTCATCTACAGGGAGGTAGTCATATTGAATGCCATACGTGCAAGTGGTTGATGTTTGCACAAACCATCCAACTCCGCGAAAGGCACGGACGCTTGACGCGGCATCCTCCGCGTTGAAGCAGATCATGTCAATTGCCGCATCGAATTTCTCGGCTTGCATCTTGCGTTCAAAGTCTTCGCGGTTGCTGCGGTCACCTTGAATAACGCGCACGCTCTCAGGCGCTTTAGTCGTTTGACCTCGATTGAAGCACACGACTTCATGTCCTTGTTCGAGCAGCAGCCGAACAATGGATTGACTGATATTTCCGGTTCCGCCGGCGATTCCGATTTTCATAAATTCTCACCTCGGTAGAATGACATGATTAAATTCCAACATGCAGCGCACTGGTATGCAACACCTTAAGCGGTTCGCCGCGTGCGAAGGATTGTCCCTGCGCCGCTTGTTGCGATTTCATATCCAATGCCATGACCAGGCGCTCCATGTCTGGTGAGTCAAACTGTGCTGCATAACAGCGTACCGCGCCGACCTTGTCCTCCCACGTGGAGGTGATATCTGCGATATAGTTTGGCTCGCGGGTGAAGTACAAGGCGATGCCCTGAATGTCATGCTCCTTGTAAGCCTCATCAACTTGTGGGTCGGAGGAGGCGATTTTGGTCAACCCCGCGAACATGACTGCCTCCGCCGCAGCGAGTCCGGTTTGGATGTGGTCGTGGTGCCCTTCATATGTCAGCCACGCATCCGGCGCAAAGATAAAATCAGGCCTTAGCATACGGATGTATTTGAGAAAGTCACGGCGCAGGTCGAAGTAATTGTATTCACCGGCATCGGGATAGCCGCACCAATATTGTTCCCTTACGCCGACGATTTTAGCTGCCGCGAACTGATCGCGCTTCAATGCCTTGGCTGCATCTGCATTTGATAGCGCTGTATCAACCACACCCATAAGATCATCGGTCGCAGTGAGATAGAATAACTCCGCGCCATTCCGAGTGAGTTGCGTGAGGATGCCCGCCGCGGCGATGTCATTATCATCGTAATGCGGCTGGATGCAGAGGATCCGTTTGGCTTCAAAGATGTTTGGGATGGGTAGTATCGATTCGATTGTCATGGTTTCCTTTTTGTTCCGTTGGTTGAGCGGGCTGTACTTGTCGGTTATAACGAACCCAACAAATACGCATACTCATTTATATTACAAGAAATTTTTCACCTGGTGGTTTCGACATTTGCACCTCATACAAGTGCAGGCGTACGCCCTCGCTGTTGCTTGTATCGAATTATTTTATTTCTACAACTTTCCCGGTTTCAGAACTCTTATACGCCGCATCCACAACTTTCATGTTCATTAATCCTTCCATGCCGCCTGGAATAGGCCTTTGTTTCTTCTCGATACATTCCACAAAATATTTCAACTGATCATCATACAAACTTTGCGGACAATGTTCATCGCGTGGAAATTTGAATCCTGATTCAATCTCATCCAGTTTTTGTTCTTTTGCATTTGGCAGCACCACCCTGGTTGGAAACAATTGACCAAATCCCTCTATACCATAAAGCTGTGTCGCTGCTTCGGGACCGTCGCTATGCGGCTGCCACCACCCCGACTCAATATAGGAAGTTGCGCCATTTTCCCATTCGACAATGACGACCCCCGTATCATCCACATCGAAATCTTTATAGTATGTCCCGATCTTTGCATACACTGAGACAGGTTTCGGGTCGCCTAATAAAAATCTTGCCGTGTCCAATGCATGGATTCCCATATCCGCCAATGCGCCGCCGCCCGCAAACCGTTTTTGCGTGAACCAACCCGAAGGTCCCCAGTGCGTATGCACGCCATACCCTTTCGTGCGGATGATCCTTCCCAACTTTGACGATTGCTCTTTCAACCACAACACATCGGGGTCGAAACGCCAGCAATGCGCTACCATCAACGTTGCACCAGATTTCCCTGCGGCTTCGCACATTTGCTCAGCTTCCTTTGCATTCATTGCCATCGGCTTTTCCACCAGTACATGCACGCCTGCTTTGAGCGCAGTGATCGTTTGAGGCGCATGTAAATAATTTGGAGTCGAGACCACCAACGCATCCACATTTCGGTCTTTCAACATCGCTTCAATTTTTTCATATTGACGCGTAATGCCAAAGCGTTTTCCAAATTCAACCATCGAGTCCGTTTTGTGATTGACGACAGCCACCAACTCCAACCCCAAATTCTGCGCGGCTTGCGCATGGACTTTGTTGATGGAGCCTGTTCCAGCGAATGCAATTTTCATATGCACTCTCCTTTGTAAAATAAATGAAGCGTATGATCCGTCAACTCACACGGCATGTGACTAAAGCGATCCCGAAGGGATTTGCCTTTGTCGTCTTTGTTTGGGACGAAAGAAAAATAATGCATTATCCCTTAATGCCTGTAAAGACCACGCCTTGTGTGAAGACGCGTTGGGCAAGGAAGTAAAGAATAATGGGGGGAAGGATCATCACAACCGAAGCCGCCATTATGTAATTCGTGTTGACGGCATACAAGGCGTTGAAAGTTTGCAAGCCAACCGCCAGCGTCCAGTGTTCAGGGCTGTGTAAATAGATAAGCGGTTCGTAAAAATCGTTCCACGCATATAGGAAATGAAAGATCGAGACAGCGATCAATGCCGGGCGCGCCTGCGGTACGATGATATACAAAAGAGTTTGCATTGGAGAAGCACCGTCGATCTTGGCGGCGTCATCCAGCTCAAGCGGGATGGTCATGAAAAATTGACGGAGCAGAAATACATCGTAGGCATTCGCAAAAAATTGCGGAACGATGAGTGGCAGGAGTGTATCCACCCAACCCAGCTTATTGAAGAACACATAAGTTGGAATTAATCGCACCTGACTGGGTAACATGATCGTGGACAGCAACAGAATGAAAAGGACATTCAGCCACGGTGCGCGGAAACGGGAAAAGCCATAAGCCACCAACGAACAGGAAAATAACATGCCGGCCATGCCAAGGAATGTGACCAGCAAAGTGTTGATTAACAATTTATTGAACTTCATTTGCTTTAGGGCTTCAGGGTAGTTTTCAAAATGCATTTCAACGTGTTTGATGGGAGTCTGATCGGCAACTACAAGTTCGTAAGTCTGTTCGGGTGCGGCTGGGTCAACGAAGAACGCCTTTCCTCCGGGGCGGAATTTGATCAACGCCATATCACTGGCTTGCCCATTGACAGTCACGTGATAGAGCGGTTCGTCCTGACCATCGATATTGACCGTATCAGCCGCCACGGGGATAAGAGGCGGCGGACTTTGGCGGAGCTGGTCGCGGTCTTTTAATGAGGTGGATAGGAGATAGAGAAAGGGGATCATGATGATTGCCGCGCCAGCCGCCAGGATGAAAGTGGTGGCTGATTTCAAGATCAACGTTTGGGTCTGGATACCGGCGAATCGTCTCTGAATGGGCTTTGTGGAGGAAGGCGTTTTCAATGGTTAAGTCATGTTATTTGCCTTTCAATTGACCTTCATAATAAACCCACAGATCTGATGAGCGAAAGATCAGCAGGGTCAAACTCAGCACAATAATGAACAGCACCCATGCCATAGTGGACGCGTAGCCCATGTGGAAATATTTGAAAGCATTCTGGTAAAGATATAAGTTGTAAAAAAGGGTGGAACGGGCGGGACCGCCAGCGCCATTCGTCAGAACATATACTTCAGTAAAATATTGAAATGTTCCGATAAGCCCAAGAACAAGATTATAGAAAATGACGGGTGTGGTCATCGGCAGGGTCACATACCAGAAACGCTGCCAGCCCGTTGCTCCATCCACTTTTGCGGCATCATATAGATCGGTGGGTACGCCCTGCAAACCTGCCAGATAAATGATCACGTTGCCGCCCACACCCCACAAGCTCATAATCACCAGGGCTGAGATTGCCCAATGTGGGTCAGACAGCCACCCAGGACCATGTATTCCGAATTTTTCAAGGAGCGGATTGAGAATGCCAAATTTTGGATCAAAGATCCTTGCCCACAGCAAAGCTACCGCAACCCCGGCAATCACTGATGGCAGAAAATAAACCGTCCGCCAGACATTAATGCCTCTGAGCTTTTGGTTCAGCAGCACGGCGATGAGGTAGCTAAAGACCAGCCCGAGCGGTAATGAGATCGCCGCAAACTTAAATGTCACTCCCAGGGAATGCCAGAACAGATCATCGTGAAATAGATTGACGTAGTTGGTGATGCCGATCCAGCGCGGGGCTTCCACAATATTGTAGTCGGTGAATGAAAAGAACAGGGATGCCAGCATGGGACCGATAGTGAAAACAATAAACCCGATGATCCAGGGAGTGATAAAAGCATATGCCCAAAGTGCTTCGCGGCGTGCCAAACTCAAGTGACGCTTGTCGGGGAAGGAGTCCATCATAGTTTCCTTATTGGCGATTTTTTGAAGAGGTGGCTATCACAAATCTGTAGGATTTGTGATAGCCACCGTTTTGCAAATGCCTATTTGTGGGCTGCCCAATACTCATCCAGGATCTGCTGGACCTCGGCATTCGAATCAACCAAAACTTTCTTGGCGTCTTTCTCCTGTCCTGAATATACGAGCGAGAGCCCGTTGTTGAGCGCATCTTCGATCTTGCCCCATTCAGGAATCCACTCTTCATTGTTGGGTTTATCGAGATAGTCAATGGATTTGAAGATCACGTCATAGTCAATACCGGGATAATCTGTCTTGAGTTGTGCCAGAAATGCGGCTTCGACCGATTTACGCGCCGGGATACAACCGTAGATGCGGCAGACATCCACAATGACCTCGGGTGAAGTCAACCACTTCATCACTTCCCAGGCTTCCTGTTTGTTTTTCGCATCCTTCGGAATGGTGAAGTTGTCGGCGTCGATACGAGCGATGCGGTTGCCCTTCGGGTTGTAGGGGAAAGGCGCGATATCGGCCGCGAATGAAAGGTCATGTAAACCCTCAGCCATGAACCAGGTGTGGCTATAGAACATGGCGGTAGTGCCAGGTCCGAATGGATCCACGCCTGCAGAATCGCGACCCGCCTGAACATCGGCGCCGCCAATGAAGTGATCCTTCCAAATGCCATCGCTCAACCACTGTAAGCCCTGTTGCCATTCCGGGTTATCAGCTGTCGCAGTTTTGTAATCAGCCGATGTAGGTCTGCCTACATTCTCTGCGCCCCAATCCGCCAATGTACCGCGCATGCCATCCCATGAATCGTCATAACCATACTGAACAATATTTTCCGGGTCGAAAGCCGGGTCGGTTGCGTTCTTGCCATTCTTATCGAGTGTGAGCTGCATGGCGATTTCGCGCAGTTTATCCATGTTCCAGGATTTATCATTGAAATCATGGGTTGGATAATCGACACCCGCTGCATCGAAGAGATCTTTATTGTAGAAGATGAACGACGGATACAAACCCAGCGGCAATCCTGTATTCTTATCCGGGTATGTGTTGAGGTCAACCGCTGGACCGTAGAAATCGCTTAGATCAAGATTTTCGGCTTTAATATAGGGTGTGATGTCTTCCCAGGTATCAAAAAATTCAGCGACCGTGGAGATTCCATTTGGGCCCACAAGTTGTGGGGCGTTACCGCCTGAGAGCATGGCTAGATAACGCGTGGCATATTCGTCGTGCGGCACGATCAAGAATTCAATTTCGATGTTATCGTGCGTCGAATTAAATTTCTCAGCCAATTGATTTTGAGCATCCACCTGGTCAGGGTCGGTGCCAGTGCCCATACCCACGAAGATGGTGACCTTGACTTTTGCGGCAGATGCTTGTGTTGCGGCTCCGCCTGTACCGCCACATGCCGCCAGTAGCATCGAAGCCATGGCAAACAATGCCAGCGATTTGAACAATTTGTTTTTCATCTGTTCCTCCAAGGGTTGAGTGATTTGAATACGATTGACGCCAAAGCGATTTTTCTCTACGGATTCACCTCCTTGGACAGCAACAGTCCTTGTAATTGATTGGATTCATTGGATGGACATCCACATGATTCACGGATGATCAGATCGGTGCGCATCAGCGTCAAAGCCTGAAACTGTTTGCCGCTGATCAAGCCTGCCAGCTGGCGGACAGCTTCGCGCCCCACCTCTTCGATCGGCGCGCGGACCGTTGTCAGTGCGGGGGAGAGGTAGCGGGCGAAGGGCACGTCATCGAAACCGACAACAGCCACATCTTGAGGAATGAGGCGTCCAGCCATCTTGAGCGCACGGATCACTCCCGTGGCTGCATCATCATCACCAGCAAATACAGCGTCAATCTCGATCCCATCCGCCAGCATTTTTTGGACGGTCTCATAAGCCTGTTCTTCATCAAAGTGACCGACTCCAATCAGTTTGGGATCGAATTTGATTTTGTGTGATTTCAGGGCTTCACGATAGCCGCGTTCGCGCCATTGCGAATCTTCATGGTCTTCAGGACCACGCAGAAAAACAATGTGACGCCGACCATGTTCTTCAATTAAATGACTGACCAACTTTTCGGCGCCATCTTTATTTTCAACTGTGATGACAGGAATAGTCAAGCCATCTGGTGGAGTCTGGTGCATCAACACCACCGGAAAGTTAATACTTTGCAGGCGATATAGTTCTTTAAGTTCCAGGCTGGAGGTAAAGACCAGCAAGCCATCAGTATTGTGTTCGCCTAAAGGTTTGCGTTGCTGTGCATGTTGACCCTGCGTGGAATGGATCAATAATTCATATCCTATTGAGCGCGCTTCTGATTCAATGCCCTTCAGCAATAACGGAAAGAATGCCCCGCCAATCTCGGAAAGGATCAGTCCCAGTGTTAGTGTTTTGCGGCTTGCCAGCACCCGCGCAGCATGACGCGGCACGAAGCGCAGTTCCTCCATCGCAAGGCGCACGCGTTCCGCTTTTTCTGGCTGGACGGGTACCGTGCCATTGAGAACACGACTCACAGTAGCAATGGAAACCTCGGCCTGTTTGGCGACATCTGCAATCGTGGGTGGGTGATTTTTAGAATGCATAATTGGGTATGGATCTGAAAGCGTTTTCTGAAAACGTTTTCAGGATTATACGGAAGATCATACTTTGAGTCAATAAATTTTGGTGTTTGCTTTGAATGAGTTTTGCGAGTGGGTTCACACGGCTTTGAGGCCATCCATCGCCTCATGGAAGATAAAGTGGTCAACATCAGTTGCGCTAAAATCCCGCTAATTTTTTTCTGCAATCTTGAAATTGATCACTGCTCTATCGATATTTCATCCTTGGAATGAATATATGCGTTGAATTGTGGTCACGAATAAATACCGTCATTTATCGATCGCGGAGCGTAATTGGGAAAGGTCCCCCATTTGGGTGTGAAATTGGCATAGAAAAACAAAAAACCGAGCTTTTAGTTCGGTTTCTTCGTATCATCATTTGTCGTCCCGACGGGGTTTGAGCCCGCGGAGCGTAACTGGCTTAGCGAGTGGTTTTCGATGGCTTCCTGTGCTATGCGGTAGAGTGCTTGCTCCACGTCAGGGCTTTTTGATTCTTACTCTGGCTTTTTTTATCGCCGAGAATCAAAGGTATCCGCATTATAGCCTCATCTTGCACCCGCTTGTACCAACCCCGCGAACCTCAGAGGTAGTACTCGAAAATTCGTGCAAAACCTGTTCTTGTGTGTTGAATGCTTCCTCCACGGATCACTTTCCTTCACGCGGATTCTCTTTGATTTATCGTGATCTGCCATTTACGAACGGTAATCGCCATGGATCGCAATCAGGGGGATTTGCACAATTTTCATTTCGTGTAGAGTGGAGAACAATGAACGACAGGCAATGCTCCCCCAACAGCCGCCGGTCCCCTAGTCCGGCAGCCGTCATCTACTTTAGATATGCCCGATACACTCGATTTTCTTCCATCGCGTTCGCACCAATTTTCGTTGAATTGTCGTATTCCGTTGTCAGTACCGCATTATCACCATATAATTCAACGAACATCCACATCACCGCACACGGAGCAGGCATAAACTTGGAAGCAGTAGACATTCAGCGACAACTTGAGGAGGCGCTGAAGGCATTGGTTGAAACGCAGGGCGATGAAATAGCGCGCCAGATCAAGCCCATCCTGCTCGCCAATCAGGATCGAGGGCGAATTCAGACCTTTTCGGATGGAAACCCGGCTCGCCTCCACGCCTATGTCTGGCTCGTCGCCGAAAACTTTACCAGGCTGAATCCCTATCTCCACCAACTCCAAACCGAGCGGAATACCGAGGTCTGGGAGCCGCTCTTCGAACGGATGCAGACCTGGGCATACAACTTCTTCCGCAGAAAAAGCTTCAGCGCGGACGAACACACGCGTGAAATCGCCATCGAATGTGCCACAGACGCGGCGCTCTCCCTGCTTAACGCCCACTTCCCGTACGACACCGACTTCGACCCGTGGATCCACACCATCGTTCAACATGCCTGTCGAAAATATATTCACAAAGCGTTCAAAAAATCTGCGGTGCCCGAAGAAAAAATTGTGGACATCGAAGACGACCTAGCTGGCGTCGAAGATGTTTTAGGAGAGGACGGATTCAGCGAGGAACTCGCGCAGGCGCTTGGATCAACTCTCCGAGGCGCGCCGCACGGTCCTCCAACTCATCTACTTCGACGAACTGACTCCGGAAGAAGCCGCCCAAAAAATGGGCAAGAGCGTGGGCGCCGTCTACAGCTTGCAATTCCACGCGTTGAACGACCTGCGGAAGATTTTGAGTACAATTAGGGATAACTTAAATGAATGAGGATATGGATCGTTTCGACCCAGCCAGGAAAAAAGCTGGGCTAAAAAAACTGGCAGACCAGCTGTCCGCTTTGGATTCACAGGCTGGTTCAATATTACCCATGGAAAGTGACATGCTATCTCTGATCGTCAGCGGGACACTCAACGGAGAGGATCTAGCCCAACGTTATCCGGCTTTCTACCGTAAACTACTTGGGAACGCCGAATTGCGAGGGGCATTTCTTGACGCGCTCGAATCCATCGAAATCGAACGCACCGGTCAGCAGGAATCCATGCCTGGAGCATTCCAAACCAATCTGGATTTTCTAAAAGACCTGCCTGCTTCACCGGTCATCGAAACGTTCGATAAACGCTCATGGCGCGCCACCTGGGGCAGGACGCTGGAACAATTGCAGTCCATCTTCTCGCCGCCAGAGATGGCATATCGTGCGGACCCCAGCCTGTCTGAAGATCCCTGGTTTTCCTTACTGCGTGAAGAGATGACCACACAGGGTGTCACCTACGATGTAATCCTCGATTGCACCCTCTCGGACAAACAGGAAGAGTCCCTCTCCACTTTTTTGAACCTTGCCGTGACTTTGGGAAGCCCATCAGAATCTACCGGATTTCCATTACGCGCCGCTTTGCAATGGGGAGACTATCAGCAGAGTGTTCTCATCCCGGATGAAGGGCGCGTCCAATTTCCGGACGTTCCGCTTGCCGCGGTCTTCGATCAAACGGATTCTCAACTCAAGGCGGGTTTTCAACTCACACTCGAAACCGCATCCTAAAGTTATTGTGATGGACAACGTTCCCCTGGATGCTTATCTAAAACTCGCCAACGATCTGTATGAGGGACAAGTCACAGAGACAGATTTACCGTCAGCCACTTCTCAACTTCCTTCGCTCAATAGAAATCTTCTTGACCAGTTAACAGGACGCGCCGAAAGTTTTTCCACAAGCAAACCGCGTTATGGTTGGGCAATTGTGCAAGTCGCGCATACTGCATCCATCGCACAACATAGTGACCTTTTCCTGCGTTCACTTTCCGCCTGGCATCTGGCGCGCGCCTGCAATCATTGGACGCAGCCCAAACGCGTAGCGGAAGCCATCTCCCTTGCGCGCCGCGGCTTCGAGGAGTTGAACGAGGCAGGCTGGCTCGCGGCTTGCGATTGGCAGCTCAATGCCCAGGCTTGGACCAGACCCAATTTTGTAGAAGCCGCCCGCGGGTTGGAAGAGGCGTTGAAGACTCTTGAAGAGGCAGGTCTCACAAGTTTCGTCACCGAGTGCCGTCTGTCGCTCGCCTATGCTCAAATCCTGATCGGCAAACATCGGGAGGCATGGGAGAACATCCGGCTTTGCGAGGAGACCTATGCCGGGCGCGGTGATTCTGTAAACCAGGCGCGCTGTTGGCTGCATCAAGCCAGTTCCCTGCGCCGTCAGGGTCGTTTCGAGGAAGCCTTCCAAAAATTGGAAGGAGCCTTGACAGTTTTTGAAGCGGAGAATGCGCTCAGCGATCAAGGCAAAGCACACTACCAGATCGCGCTTGGTCACCTGCTTCAAGAAAATGATCTACCAAAAGCCATCCAACATTTCCGCAAAGCCGCTGACCTTTTCATCCTGACAGAGTTGGATTTATGGCATGCAACCTGCGTCAATAATCTGGGGGCGGTATATATGGCAAATGGTAAATTACAGCAGGCACAAACATACTATGAAGAGGCGGGAACTTGTTATGCACAGCATGAGATTTTAGGACCTCTGGCAGATAATCTCAGCGACCGCGGGAAATTAAATGTTCTGATGGGGAGACCTGCACTCAGCATTGAACAGTTCAAAGAATCGGAAGCGATCAACACCCGGTTGGGTTCCCGCCAACCCGCCGCCATTGCGGTCTCCAATCTGGGTGAGGCATACGGACAACTCGGACGTTACCAGGATGCTTTGCATCATCTGGAACGCGCGGTCGAGCGGCTGGAACCGCTGGGGGTTTACTTCCGCATGGCAACCTGTGAGAAGTATATGGGGATCATCTGGTCGCGATTGGGTCAGCCTCAAGTTGCGCATGAATATCTCGATAAAGCTGCTGCGCATTATGAGAGGGCAGATCAAAAGGCGCTGCTCCCCTCGGTCTACAATTACAAGGCTGCTGCGTTTTTTCAACAGGAAAAAGAAGCCGAAGCCATTGCCATGCTGGAACAATCGCTCCTCGTCGCCGGGCAATATGGTATTCGACCGCAATTCGCACTGGCGAAACGTCTTCTGGGTGAAGCGCTGATTCAAAGTCCGCGCCGCGCAGAGGCGTTGTCCCATCTCGAACAGGCACAATCTGACTTTGCCGAGATGGGCATGCTCATGGAACATGCCGCCTGCCTGCTTGCGCTGGGAAGCTATTATGAATCCATCCTTGAGCCTGAGAAAGCCGAAGAAGCATGGAAGGCGGCGCTGGAACTCAGCGACTCGACCCTGCCTGAAATTGACTGGCGCGCGCATATCGAATTGGGGAATCAGGCTGGGGAACGCGGCGCAGTCGAATCGGCGATCCGCAGCTACCAGTTGGGAATGGATGCGTTCAAACAGATACGACAAAACTTTTTGCAGCCCACGTTGGCGGGTTCTTATCTGCAAGCCCCTGCACGTGTATTCGACAGGATGATCGGCGTCATATCCGGGGCAAACGCGGCAGAGGATACATTGCAATTTATCGAAGAGACAAAAGTATCCACGTTAATTCACCATCTTTCTGCCAGCAATATGATGGGAGAAGTTTCGAATTCAAAGGAGTTGGATAATAATAAGGTTGAGATTGACCAATTGAAGAAGCAGTTAAGCGCCTCCCTGGATGAAAAATCTACTTTGACTTCGGCGCTTCGATCCCGACAAATACGCGCACAACTCAAAAAGAAGATCGAACAGTACGATGCTTTAAAAGCCCGCCTCGAACGTAAAAATCTTTCGATGGGTTCGGCGCTCTCTTCCGACTCTTTTGATTTGGAATTCTTTCGACAAACGGGTTGTTCCGCCCTCGGTGAGGATTGGATGGCGCTCGAGTATTACATCACCCAGACCGAATTAATCTCCGTGGCAGTGACTCCGCACACCTGCCAGGTACATGCCCAAGCCATCAGCCATCGTTTGCACATGGCTTTGGATGCCTGCGACCGGGCGCGCAGAAACGGAGAGCCGCCGCTGCCGCGCGATTTGGAGATCCTGGGACAACTCCTCATTCCCGCCTCTCTCCCGGACCTTTCACCGGATACCCATTTACTCATCGTTCCTCACCGTATACTCCACCAGATTCCCTGGTCTGCCCTCCAGCCTGATTTCACCGATCAACCACTGGTAAATGTTTGCACGCCATGCATTGTTCCATCTTTACACAGCCTGATCTTGCTGTGGCAGCGCAATGAAACCATCCATTCCGCGGATCGAAACAAAGGCTTGCTGGTCGGGCTGTCTTCCTTTAATGGGCTGCATCCGTCACTGCCTCTGGTGCGCGCTGAAATCGCTGCACTCTCGCAGAGATTAAGTAGTGAGGGTAAAGTTTTATCTGAAGAAGATGCCACATGGGATAACTTGTTGAAAACAAGAGACCAGGCTGGTCTGAGGAATTTTTCGTGGCTGCACATCGCCAGCCATTTCTCCCCAGATCGGTTTACCGGACGAGTGAGCGGCATTGCACTAAAGGATGGCGACATCTGGCTGGATCAACTGCGCGATCTCTCTCCCCTGCCGGGTCTGGTGACTCTTTCAGCGTGCAACAGCAACGACAGTTTTCGCTATGAAGGCGATGAACGGGTGGATCTACAGAGCGCCTGTTTCATCGCCGGAGCCAATACAGTGATCGGCAATACTTGGCCCATTTTGGACTTAACAAGCGCCAAACTCATGGTTGCCTTTTACGATTATTATCTGCGCGGATTTTCCCCCGCCAGAGCCAGCACGCAAGCGCAGAGGGAGATGATACAACAAGGAGAAGAATTGAAAAACTGGGCAAGCTTTAGTTGCGCAGGGGTTCCGTAATTACCAGTAGACAGGTAGACACGTAACCCCGCATATACGTGTCTACCTGTCTACCTTATTATTCTTTATCCTCCGGTGTTGCCACTCCCCGATGCGCCATGCCACGTACCTACTAAAGTAACTTTTTATCTTGATGCAGTACGTGATGCAGTACGGACTGTGGAAATCTCAGCGCCAGTAAATGAGATAATCCGGGAAATCTTACAAGCTATTCAAAACAAATTATATAGATGAACTTTGTGCCTGCTTGCGAAAGGCTTTCAGACCAATCCTTTGGCATTTATCTCGACAGGAAAATTCATTCGATTGTGTACACCTCTGCTCATGCGGATCTTATGGTAATTCACTAAGCTTTGCACCTGTGCGTCTACTGTCGTTACCAAAGGTCAGAAGCGGATCCCTGGTCCATTGTTGGATCGCATTGACATTCGCGTTGAAGTGCCAAGAGTGGATTATGAAAAGTTGAGTGGAGATCGAGTAGGAGAGACATCGGAAGCAATTCGTGCTCGTGTGCAAGCCGCGCGCAACATACAAAATGAGCGCTTCATAAATAACGGTTCGTCGGATATTGTCTGCAATGCAGATATGCGCGTTGGGGAGATAAGGCAGTTTTGCAAGTTGCAGGATGAGGGTCAGAGTTTGATGCGGACGGCGATGAATTATTCAATTTGTCAGCACATGCCTATCATCGTATCCTCAAACTGGCTAGAACTATCGCGGACTTGCCAGGGAGTGAAGAGATCCAGTCCCTGCATCTAGCGGATGCACTGCAATATCGTCCAAAGTTAATGGTGGGGTGGTTATTGATTAGCATTTTTATGAAGAACGACAATGCCTGGAAGCATCTAGGCATTGTTTTAAGCAGATATTTGGAGTTGATGATTTCTTTGCTATCAATTTTTTCTATACCCTGCTATCAAGAATTTGAAGGCATTCTATGATGACCGTCACTGGTAGGGAGAGATGATTAAGGTTAATCTATATATGAATTAAGCAAATCATGAAACCAAACATTTCTCCAGAAATACAGGGTTTATTGGAACGACAGGCGGGGCTTTGCAAAGTATTCGGCAATCCTCAGCGAGTGTTGATCATATGGCTCTTGGCAGAGAGGGAGCGGACCGTCACAGAAATTGCTCTCACAATTGGTGTGTCATTGCCCAGTGCTTCACAGCATCTCCGTTTCATGGAATTGAGTAATATCGTTGAGTCTAGACGGGAACATCACAATATTTATTACCATGTTGCTGACAACGAACTCTTGAAGGATTGCTTGGTTTTAGCGAACAGACCTAAAGATGTATTTAAGGAAATTCCATCAATTTGATTTTTTAATAAGGAGATTGATATGACCACCCCTGAACTTACCAATATCCAAGCCGCCAAAGTGGTGGATGCGCGTGCCATGTCCTGCCCGGGACCTTTGCTCGAAGCCAAGAAAGGCATCGCTACTGTGAAAGTCGGCGAAGTGCTCGAAATCTGGTCGGGCGATGTCAACACCAAGAACGATATGCCACGCTGGTGCGAAAAAGTTGGACACGAATTTCTGGGCGTCTTGCAAGGCGAAGGTTACGAGCGATTGTTCATCCGCCGCACGAAATAGGATTGCGATGACTGCACAGAACTCCAACAGCCCAAGATTTTGATTCTTGGCACGCTCTCAGGCGGCTATGCAGGCGCGGACTCGACTGGGCAAAGTCACCTCGATTATCCAGCCAACACGTATATCCTGCCTGTCATGTCGCCTGTCATGTTCCCGCCCGAATTTTACGTGCGGGCATTCGAGCATGGCATTGACGGCATCATCGTCATGTACAGCGGCACGGACAGCCCATACAAAGTCGAAGCGGAAGGAACTGCCAAACTCATCAACAGCACCTATCAATTGATGAAGGAACGCGGCATGGACATTCGCCGCCTGCGACTGGCAGCCATCTGCACGGTCTGTGTCAAACCCTTCCTGAAAGAAGTCAATCAGATGAACGATCTGCTCAAAGGCATTGGCTTCGTCAAGGATGAACTCGCAGCGCGTGCCAGCGCAGTAGCAACACAGGAGGCGGCGCATGGATAACCTTCACATGGACGCGCTCGTCATCGGCGGCGGGATCGCGGGCATGCAGTCCGCACTCGATCTGGCGGACCAGGGCTTTCAAGTAGCGCTGGTCGAAAGAGAAGCCAGCATCGGCGGAAAGATGATCACGCTCAGTAAAGTCTTCCCGACGCTTGATTGTTGCTAGTTGTATCACCACGCCGAAAATGTCGGCAGTGGTGCATCATCCGAATATCCATTTGCTTACCTATTGCGAAGTTCAATCTGTGCAGGAGCATGGCGCGGGCTTCGATGTTTCCATTTTGCAAAAGCCGCGCTATGTGGATGTTTCCAAATGCACAGGCTGTCGCGAGTGTGAATACGCATGCCCGATCACTGTGCCCAGTCCGTTCGATAGAGATCTGGGAGCCTATCGCGCCATCCGTGTGCCGTTCTCGACCGCGGTTCCACAAAAGGCAGTGCTTGATCCACGAATATTGTTTGTGGTGCGGCAAATGCGAACAGACCTGCCCCGTTGATGCAATTGATTTCTCGCAACAACCTGAAACCTTCAACATCGAAGCCGCCTCCATCATCATGGCGACAGGCTTCGACCTGACCCCCGTAGAAACCAAAAAAGAATACGGCGCGGGCAAACTCCATAACGTGATTGACCCGCTGATGATGGAACGTTTCCTCGCACCTACGGGACCTTATGGTCGTGTCCTGCGTCCAGGCGATGGCAAGGAACCCTCCTCCATTGCCTACGTTCAATGCGCAGGTTCGCGCGACGAAACACTCGGCATCACCTATTGCTCGCGTGTCTGTTGCATGTACGCCATCAAACAAGCCATGCTGATTTCGGGCGCTCTGCCAATGGCTGACATCACCATCTATTACATGGACATCCGCACCTTCGGCAAAGGCTACGAACAGTTCTACCAAAACGCCAAAGCGATGGGTGTGGAATTCGTGCGCGGCAAAGTGGCGTTGATCAAAGAAGACGCCGACCAGAATCCCATTGTCAAATTGGAGATGACGGACACAGGCGAAATCGTCGAGCGGACTCATGACCTGGTTGTGCTCTCGCAGGGCATCATCCCCGCTTCACACCCGACCGTGAGCCTGCCTCTCGGTTCTGACGGTTTTATCTCCGTCCCAGCCCCTGACGCCGCTCCATGTGTTACCGAACGCCCAGGCATTTTCGTCACTGGAACCGCCGCCAGCCCAATGGATATTGTGGACAGCATCATCTCTGCCAGTGCCGCGGCGGCTGAGGCTTCGGCATATATCCGAGAAAACGGAAGCAAGCTCGAAGTCCGAGAAGGAGGCGATCTATGTCTGAAAATCAAGAACCGCGCATCGGCGTCTACGTCTGTCATTGCGGCGGGAACATCAGCGGCGCAGTCCAATGCGAGTTGGTTGCCAAAGCCTTGAAGGAATTGCCCAATGTGACCATCACGCGCACGGACGAGTCGCTGTGCTCGGACGCGGGGCAATCCATGATCGAGCAGGACATCAAGGAACTGGGCATCAACCGCGTGGTGATTGGCGCGTGTGCGCCGATGTTGCACGAACAAACCTTCCGCGGCACGGTGACGCGTGCAGGATTGAACCCATTTTCTGTATCATCACGTTGGCTTGCGTGAACAGGACTCGTGGGTTCATGGTCACGATAAGGGAGCCGCCACCGATAAAGCCTTGCGGCTTGATGTCGGCTGGCGTGGCGAAGGCACGTTTGCTACAGCCGCTCGACCCGATCCGACTCGGCGCGGAGAAACACGCGCTGGTCATCGGCGGTGGTGTGGCTGGCTTGCGCGCCGCACTGGATATTGCGCGACAAGGTTTGCGTGTGACGCTGATCGAGAAGTCACCCTTCCTCGGCGGACGCATGGCGCAACTCGAAAGCGTCTTCCCAACAGAAGAAGATGCCCGCAAGTTGTTGCAGGACTTGATTCAAAAAGTTGTCGCACATCCGAATGTCACGATCTTTACGCAAGCGGAAGTGACTGGTGTTTCAGGTTACGTTGGTAACTTCGATATTCAAGTGCAACAACATTCGCGCGGCGTGACAGATGAAAATGCCGAAGCATTGATGTCTGCCTGCTCACAGGAAACTCCCAACGAGTTCAATTATGGATTGACCCAGCGTAAAGTAATTTATAAACCATATGAGGGTTGTTATCCGACCACGCCCGCGGTGGATTGGGAAAACTACAACGGCGAACCCATTTCAGTTAAACGGCAAGCAAATTGTTCTTAAGGATGAACCGAAAGTCGTTTGAGTTGAATGTCGGTGCAGTTGTTGTCGCCACGGGCTTTGATCCGTATGCACCGTCGCAAGGCGAATATGGCTTTGGCGAGTTGCCGCAAGTCGTCACCCTGCCGCAGTTGATTCGTCATCTGGCGTTGAGCAAAAGATGGCAAATCCCTGCAATGGAACGGACGCGCTGTCCGCGATGTGGCGTTGATCCATTGTGTGGGTTCTCGCCAAGTGGATGGCGTTCATCAACCGCAAGAAGATGGACAGGTCAATAATTATTGCTCGCGTGTGTGTTGTACTGCATCGTTGCATGCGACAATTGAATTACACAAGCGCTATCCGCAACTCAATATTTACGATTTGCACCAGGACATCCGCACGTACGGACGCGGACACGAAGAATATTATCGTGACGCATTGGAAGATGGGGTGCGTTTCGTGCGTTACAACGGCGAAGAAGTTCCCGAAGTCTCCCCTGCGCCGAAGGTGATACACATCCTGTATTGATCAAAGTCAAAGATATGCTGACCTATGGCGAAGAGCTCGAAATCCCTGTCGATTTGGTTGTGTTGGCGGTTGGTTTCATGCCACGCGATCTGCATGGCTTGGACAAGATGTTGAAAATCTCGCGCGGCAATGACCGCTTCCTTCTGGAAGTGCATCCGAAACTGCGACCCGTTGAGACGGCGGTCAATGGCGTGATTTTGGCTGGAACCGCACAGGGACCGATGAACATCCAGGAGAGTCTCAGCGCGGCTTCGGCAGCCGCAGCAAAAGTCGCTTCGTTGCTTGGACGCGGCAAAGTGGAACTGCCTCCATTTGTCGCTGCGGTTGATACTGAAAAATGTAACGGCACAGGCGCGTGCGTCGAGGCGTGTGTCTACGAAGGCGCAATTGCATTACAAACATTCGAAGAAAATGGAACGCAAGTGAAGCGTGCGGTTGTCACGCCTGCCAATTGTGTTGGCTGTGGCGCGTGCGTGGCAGTCTGTCCAAATCAAGCCATTGACGTGCAAGGCTGGACGCTGGCGCAGTACGAAGCGATGGTCGAAGCCATTGGCATGGAAATGCCCGCTTTGGTGGAGGTGACCGCATGACCACACAAACACTTTCGCGGGGCGAAATACTCAAACAATTGCGCACAACTCATGCTGAGTCAGTGAAACGTGCGCAGGCGTTACTGAAAGAACAAAAACATATTCAACAAGAAGTTTGCAAGGTGCTGCGCGAGAGACCCAAGACCGTTCCCGAAGTTGCCACAGAGACGGGTATCCCGATGCAACAAGTTCTCTGGTACATGGCATCCTTTAAGAAAGTATGGACTTGGTCAGTTGAGAATGGGATGTGCGGCGATTATCCGCTCTACCAAAAAGCCGAGGAGAATAAAAGCATGAACCGCGTTGACCCAACCTTATTGTATGAACTCAAAGAATATGGCGCGGTGGGCATTGAGAAATGCTTCAACTGTGGCAATTGCACGGCAGTTTGTCCGCTGGCGAGCAGTGATTATGCTTTCCCGCGCAGTGTGATCCGCCGCGTACAGATCGGGCAAAAAGAACACTTGAAGACGCAACTTGATCCCTGGCTGTGTTACTACTGCGGCGATTGCTCTGCCACCTGCCCGAAGGATGCTGAACCAGGTGAGACCATGATGGCTGCCCGTCGCTGGTTGACGGCTCAATATGACTGGACGGGACTGGCGCGCAAATTTTATACATCTAAAGTTTGGGAAATCGGATCGGTGCTTTTGTTGAGCTGCCTTTCATTCTGCTGATGTTTGTCATGTTTCACGGTCCCATCGTGACCAGCCATGTCGAATTGAATACATTTGCCCCTGTCCATATCATTGAGATTGGCGATTGGATCATGCTGGGTGGGCTTTCATTCTTCCTGTTATCCAACGTCTATCGGATGTATTCCTTTACGATCTCGCAGGAAGAAAAAATTAAAATACCCATCAAACTCTATGCTACCCATGCCTGGCAGTTGATCTATCAGGCCGCGACCCAGAATCACTTTTCAAAATGTGACGGGGATGAAAAGCTTCGCTTCTGGCAAAAACCGCGTTGGCGCAATCACTGGTTATTGGTTAGTGGCTACGCTTTGATGTTCGTCATGATCGTTGTGTTCTTGAAATGGTTTCAAACGGACAATATCTATCCGATCTGGCACCCCCAGCGCTGGCTTGGATATTACGCTACGGTTGCACTCTTGTTTGGTGCAGGCGATGCCATTTTGGGGCGGATCGTAAAAGATCACCAAATGCATCATTATTCGCACCCCAGCGATTGGATGTTCCCTATTCTATTAATGCTAACCACGTTGAGCGGTATCTTAGTACACACGTTCCGTTATCTCGACCTGCCCCTGGCAACCTACTATACGTATGTTGCGCATCTGGCTATCCTGTTTCCCATGCTGGTATTGGAAGTACCCTTCGGGAAATGGTCACATCTGGCGTATCGTCCTTTCGCGATCTATTTCCAAACGTTGAAGGAAAAAGCCAGAGAACAATCAAAAGTCACTGCAGGAGCGTTAGCTTCTGCGGACTGAATCAAAGAACAAAATCATATTTTCAAAAGGAGATATACAATGACCCAAAAAATGGCTGTCGTCTGCAATGGCGATACCGCGGCAAACATCATGCCGACGTTGATCTTTTCCACCTCCGGGCTTTCCCTGGATTATGAAGTGCACGTCTTTGTCTGTCCAGCGGGTGCACGCTGGTTCCTAAAGGGTGAGTTGGAAAAACTCGGCACACCCAAGGGCATGCCCAATCCCGTCAAACTCTTCAATGATATTCTCGAACTCGGCGGCGAGGTCGTATTCTGCGAACTGGCGCTGGAGAATAAGGATATCAAGCCTGAAGACCTCCGTGATCCGCGCATCAAGATCAAGAAGGCTCCGCCTTATCTGATGGATGTCGAAGGCGCAGCACAGACCTACGTGTTCTAAAGAGAATATATGTTGGGGTAAAAAAACAGGCTGGACAGTTATTGATTACGCACTGTCCAGCCTGTTTCATTTTTTGGTGCTAATGAAGTTTCTTCTAGGTACCTTGTTCTGCTAATTTCAACAAGTCTTCGTTCTCGGGGGAGTGGACAAAACTCCAGAAGGCGTCACGGGGGCGATAGGAATCGCCGATTCGTTTTCTGACCATGTAAATGGTTCGTTGTAAAGTAAGATCAGAAACAGGGATCGCTATAACATTGCCGCGTTCCAGTGGGTAGGTAGCTGCCAATTCAGAGACGAAAGCCACGCCATATCCATCGGCAACAGTTCGTACGATCGCCTCGGCATTTCCCAATTCCATAAAAATATTCAGGTCTTCCAGACTAATATCATGTTTTGCCAATTCCTCGAGAACCACACGCCGCGTTCCCGAAGTAGGTTCGCGCATAATGATCGGTTCTTCAAGCAGTTCGGACGGCTCAATGGAAGCGCGCCTGGACCAGCGATGATTAGCTGGTACGATCAATATAATGGTATCGTGGAAGAATTCCTGAATTTCCAAATTTGCATCTCCCACTTCTCTACTCAAAACGCCTAAATGGGCTTCACCATCCAAAAGGTCTAGCGCAACTTTTTCAGGAGCGCAGGCTGGGATGTGCACATGTATTCCTGGGTAGCGTAATCGAAAGCGCGCCGCCAGTTGGGGCAGGATATATTTTCCGGCAGTTGTACTACAGGCGATCCGAAGTTCGCCTGCAACATCCTGTAAAGAGGACATCATAGACTCAAGATTGGCTGTGTCATTCAATAATTTGCGTGCCCATGGCAGAAGGAGTTGCCCTGCCTCGGTTAATTGCAATCCTGTATTACTCCTGATGAATAAGATGGAACCTAAATCCTTCTCCAATAACTTAATCTGATGACTCACTGTCGGCTGGCTGAGATGAAGCTGCTTAGCGGCTTCAGAGATATTCAGTTTTTCAGCCGCGCATAGAAACGTTTCAATCTTTTGGATGTCAATCATAATATGCTCCTGCCTGCATGTGCCTTTTTGGATAATGCTATTTTTGCAGGTCCTGCTGAGAGCAGCATAAGTACGGTCATCAATATGGCGGATGACAAGCACCAGACACAAGTCGCGCCGATGACAAAAGGCTCCAGGAAAGTTAGATAGATCGAAAAGAGTGTGCCGAAGGCAGTCATGGCGAATATAGATATGGCGGCTAGCTCGGCGAGACGGTCACGAGTAAATTGGGTGACCAGCCAGGCAATGAAGATCGCTACATACCCAAGCACACCCAATACACCGATCGGAAGCACACCGAACAGGCGGGCATATTCACTTTGTTGTACCGTGTTGCAATCTCCCACGGGTCCGCAGACTGCGGTCACCTGGGTGGTTTCCACATAGGTCAAGTAGCCAGCAACGCCAAAGCCGACGGCACATAGAAGCGGAACGATCCATGCCCAATTTTCCTTTAAGAAAATGCCATCTGTCTTTTTGAAAAGAGTGACTGCCCATACAATGGATGCAAACATGCCAATGAGCACGAGAACTGATAGTGTGTTGCCAGCAGGGTCGCGGGCGAATGTGTCAAGCCAGTTGGATGCTCCATTTTGATGGGTGACGATGTTGGGAAGGGCTGTCGGGAAGGTGTTTGCTGATGAAGCAGTGGCAGGTATCGGCTGAGTTTGAAGCGTTTCAGACTGGGCTGATGCGATTGCAGTGGCGTTATCCGCCTCTTGTGCTTTGGCTATCATCTCTTGCAGTCCGGTGATGTCGGGGAGATCCACACCTCCCTGTGCAAGATATATTTCAATCAAGCCGGGGAATTTTTTGGGTATGTCTTCGGATCCGATTAGATATATATTATTGATGACCAGAAACGGGACCCCTGCCAGAGTCGAGATTGAATTTTTGTATGGCTGATAAAAAAAGTGTCTGCCCTTGTTGTTGGGTGACATCTATAGCGATGATCTGTAATTGGTCTCCATACTTTTCGATCATGGGTAGGATGGTCTCATTGATCACAAGGTGACAGTGGGGGCAGGTGGGGGAATAGAACAACACGGCACGCACCACAGGTGAGTCAGATTGTGCGTACGCTTGTCTGGCTGGGCTGATGAATAAACTGATGAGAAGTATGATGGGGATGATGATACGATATCGTTTCATTCTTTACTCCGTGTCTCGTACCAGCCAGTATGTACATCCGTGCGCAGGTCGAAGTCTGGTATGTAGGGCTTTATATCGAGCAGTGGAGTTTTATCAAGTGTATCTATGCCTTCAATAGTCAAGATGTTTTCCTCCCGAAATAATAATTTGACAATGGAAATGCCAATCGCGTTTGGGCGGTATGGATAACGTGTGGCAAATATACCATGCTCCTGGTTGTCTAAAAATGGTTTGACTTGTAGTGCGTATCCTGATGATTCATGGAAGAAATATATAAGATAGATATGTGAGAGAGCCTCAATATCCTTCAACCCATCTGCAAATTCAGGATAGATTTCCACATGCCCAATAGCTTGCGAACGTGATGCTTGGATCGGCATCTTTTCTTTTTCGGTAAATGGCGAATGTATGATGCCAATGGGGCGCAGGATGATTTCCATTATCTATTTCGTTCCTTTTTCATGTGCGAAAGTCAATTATCCTGGTATACATCCAAAAATTTGGAGCGTTCATTGATTTGTTCAGTCAACACTTCACGCATCAAATCACGCACATTTACGAGTTTGGCGTTGGCGACTTGATAAGTAATAACATTCCCTTTGCGGTGAGTATTAACAATCCCAACATTGCGCAACGTACCCAAGTTGCGGGAAATCGTCCCCTGCGGCTGGTGCATAGCAGACACAATCTCGTTCACGTTCATAGCCCGGCCTCGCAGTAAGTGCATAATCTCCATACGCAATGGATTCCCCATAGCTCTACACAGTCCCGCCTGAATTTCAAAAATTTGTTCTTGACTTCACGAGAGACCTCTTTACTCTGCTAATGCAGTTTTTCGATATGATTTATGATTTGCCCATTTATATATGCCATGACGGCTTCATCAATATCTACTATGTCAGTGACTATCGGACGTATATTGCGAGCTTTCATATTTTCATAAGCGCCCGTACCCATCCCGCGGCACAGTACCAACTCACAATCAGTGATGGATTCAACCATTCGCCCATGCCTGTTGTCTGCGGAGGGTCCATAGCCATGCCGCTGCTCGCTAACCTCATCATGGTGGTCGTGATGTCCTCCGTGGAATTGAGTATGTCCCATTTTGTCGCGCATCTCGCGTTTGGTGATTTTGGCATCCTCCACTGTGACCACAAAATAATGGGTCGCGCGCCCAAAGTGCTGACTGATGGTTTTCCCATCATCTGTAATTGCTGCAATTTTCATAAGTTTCTCCACATAAATTAAGAAATTAGGCGGATCGCGCCTTGACAAAATGGATTGTCAACGCCAATCCAAAAATCATAGCTGGCGTAAAGAACTCCATAAATGAGAGCCAGATGACAGTGGCTCTTATTTGACCGCTGGAAGCAACAAGCAATATCGGCATAAGGGCTGCACTTACAAGTGTCGCCACGGATAATCCTAATAACAACAACTTTCTTCCTTTCATGACTAATCTTCTCCTTCAAGAATATCTGCGATTTATCTTCTTGTGTGATATTGTTCCAGCCAGCGCAGTCCAGCCATAAAGAGAATCAGTGTCAACAAGCTAACGCTAATTATCAAAAAGTATTGAGAAGACGGGGTTGTGCTAACTAGGTTTGTTAATATATTGCCAGATGGTGGTTCGCCGGAGATATAGTTAACAGCAGCGGGTGTGGGCGTTACGCAACTTCCGGGCGTGACGCCGAGAGTCGAGGCAAATCTCGCTGCCCGTTCATCATAGTTAGGATGGCAACCGTGGCAGTCCGTATAGATATCATCAAGAGGGTGAGCTATTAATCCTTCGTGAACCAGGTCCTTTTCTGTTGCACTGCCGTTGCCCCCGTGACAATTCATGCATATGTCTTTGCTGGCGTGAATGATATGCCATTCACCTTTTTCATTTATCGGATCTTCATGAGCGTGGCAGGAGGCACAGGATGATGGTTGTGGTCCATCGCATTGCGCCTGTGCCGGTACGGTCACAATTAACAAGAGCATGACGATCCCTATCGCTAAAATGATGAACAGCCATTGGAACAACCCTTTTGTGGACATACTTCACTTTTTTACAAGCCTATATTGAGAAATGGCGCTCTGTAGGACTGTCACGCACATCCATGGGGCAGAGCACTAACAATACGCGCGATGGCGTAGGATCAATATTTTTCCATTGATGTGGCAGGTATGCTTCAAAAACCAGGCTGTCGCCTGGGTCTAGAAAATGCTTTTGGTCATTTACTGTGTAGGTAACGTGACCTTCAATGCAATAGACAAATTCCCGTCCGGTGTGCACGATGGGATTCTTGCCACTATCCGCGTCAGGGTTCAATATTACGATCAATGGTTCAGCGCCAAATTGCGGCATCCCAGCCGCGAGATTCTCCATCACACCATAATCGAATGAAACGCCGGGGCGTTGGCCGTGTTTTTGATAAACCAACTCTTTGCTTCCATGATCTGTGACAAAAAAGTCAGTGATGGGCACTTGCAGGCTTTGTGCCAGTTGCTGCAAAGTGCTTACACTTGGTGATGTATGCCGATTTTCGATTAGGCTGAGAGTGTTGATGTTCAGCCCGCTTATCTTTGCCAGTGAACGAAGGGATAAGCCTCGCAGAGTACGCATCTCGCGCAGGCGCTGACCAACACCGGCTTCTTTATTTTCCACTCCATCTATAAATGATGAACTGCTCTGCTTTGAGTTATTATCCTTTGTCAAAGGTAGTTCTTCTTTTCTGGAGAGATGTTTATCAAACATATAAAAATCCTTTAGTACTAGATTTTATACTATTATTATAGTACAAAAGTTATTAAAACGCAATTCTTTTGCCAATTAAAATGTGTGTAAAGTGGATGTTTTTTTTGAAAAGCCAGATATTTTGGACTGCAAAATAGTAAAAGAAAAGGCGATCTTCTATTTGGCCCCTTGCTTGACCTCATTGATATTCACGTTGAAGTGCCAAGGGTGGATTATGAACTGAGCGAGGATCGAATGGGGGAGCCAGTGAGGCGATTTGCAAGTGCGTACAGACAGCACACAATATTCAACAACAACGCTTTGCTAGTTCGCAGTCTGACATCATCTGTTGATATGCGTATAGAGGAGATAAGGCAATTTTGCAAGTTGCAGGACGAAGGCGGTGTACTGAGCCTGTCGAAGTATCAGAGTTTGATGCGTGCGGCAATGAGTAACTCAATTTATCGGCTCGTAGCAGTCGTCGTGAATTTGCCAATTTTTTACATGATCGTTTGTGAAAAATTCGCCAAGGGGTTTGATTCAATACACTATAATGGTTCCAGCATGACTACACCTTTGCTCTCCACCAAGTTCTTCATCCCCCCGGCTCGTCCTGGGGTAGTGTCCCGGCCACGGTTACTCGAGCGCTTGGATGCAGGGTCGCATGCAAAGTTGATATTGATCTCTGCACCGGCAGGTTATGGAAAAACGACCCTGATCACGCAATGGATCCAACAAATCCAGTCCAACAAGACCGCGCAGTTCTGCTGGTATTCGCTCGACGGAGACGACAATGGTACTCAACAGTTCTTCAGATATCTCGCTTCGGCAGTGGAAGCCCTGCCAGGAAAGCAGAACACATTGAAGCAACTGATCCAATCGCCCCAACCTCTGCCAGTAAAAAACCTGATGAATGCATTTATAAACGATGCCGCGGCCGTTTCCACTCCGTTTTTTCTTGTTCTGGATGATTACCACGTTATCGAATTGGCTGAAATAGACCAGGCAATGGATTTCATTATCGAGAACATGCCGCCACCCATGACGTTGATCATAACCAGCCGCAGTGACCCTGGCTTCCCGATGGCACGGCGGCGGGCGCGAGCGGAACTGATCGAACTCCGCGTTGATGATCTACGTTTCACGGAAGGCGAAGCGGCACAGTTTATCCAGCAAACCACGAACATGATCCTGTCACTTGATCAGATTGCCGCGCTGGAAACCCGCACAGAGGGATGGATCGCTGGCCTGCAAATGGCGGCACTTTCCATTCAAGGGCAGCAAGATACCGACGGATTTATCCGAGCTTTTACCGGAAGCAACCGCTTTGTGCTGGATTATCTGGTCGAAGAGGTCTTGCAGATACAACCTGAACGTATCCGCAATTTTCTGCTTCGAACTTCTATTCTGGATGAATTATGTGGACCTCTGTGCGATGCTGTCACCGGACAGAAAGATGGCAGAGTGATGCTGGAAGAAATGGAGCGCAGTAATCTGTTTGTCGTTCCGCTCGATGATGAGCGCCGTTGGTACCGTTATCACCATCTCTTTGCTGAATTGCTGCAGCAGCGATTGCAGCAGAGCTCTGTTCCACCAACGGAAAAAAGAGGGATGGAAGAAGCCGAAGAATTGCACATTCGCGCCAGCAAATGGTTTGAAGATAATGGACTGGAGATTGAAGCGTTTCAACATGCGGCGGCCGCCAATGACGTTGAGCGCGCTGCACGTCTGATCGAGGGAAAGGGGGCACCAGTACATTTTCGAGGCGCAGCGTCTCAGGTGTTGAACTGGCTGACATCATTGCCCGAGTTGGTATTAGATGACAATCCTTCTCTTTGGATAACGTATGCTTCGGTGTTATTGTTTGTTGGCCAAAATTCCGACGCCGAGCCGAAACTGCAAGCGGCTGAGGCAGCCATTGCCAAAGCGGAACCAGATGACGATATGCGAGACCTTATCGGTCGGATAGCCGCCATGCGGGCCACAATGGCTGTTGTTCGGAACGATTTGGATACCATCATTTGTCAGTCACAGCGGGCACTGGCCCATCTGCGCCGGGAAAATTTACCTTATCGGACGGCCGTCAATTGGACGTTGGGGTATGCATATCAATCCCAGGGAGACCGTTTGAGAGCCGGTCAGGCTTATAACGAAATCATATCTGCTGCTGAGCCGTTTGAGAATTCCATTTACCTCATCGCAGCTTTAACCAGTCTCGGCCAGATCCAGGAAACAGACAACCAGTTATCTCTGGCAGCCAAGTCTTATGAACGGGTACTGCAACTCGCAGGCGATCCGCCACAGCCGATCGCCTGCGAAGCCCATCTTGGTCTGGCTCGTTTAAACTACCAATGGAATGATCTGATCGCCGCCGAAAAGCATGGGCAGAGATGTCAACAGCTCATGCACCAGATAGAAAGCGTTGATACTGTTGTTTCACACAAGGTGTTTCTCGCTCGTCTGCTACTTGCGCAAGGCGATGTGTCCGCTGTGGATGCTGTTTTCCAGGAGGCTGAGGCGTATATACATCAACACGACTTTGTGCCTCGGATGGCTGATGTTGCTGCAATAAAGGTGTTGATTTCACTGAGTCAAGCTGATCTGGTTACCGCAGCTGATCTGCCCCAGATGCATCATCTGCCTATTAGCCAGGCTCGCGTCCATCTAGCCCAAGGCGACCCTGGCAAAGCACTGGATGTGCTGGCTCCGGTCTGTCAGCAGGCGGAGGAAAAAAGCTGGCAGGATCAACGACTTTCGGTACTGGTGCTGCAAGCGCTCGCTCATTGGGCACAAGGAAGAAGTGAAACGGCCCTTGAACTGTTGAAAGACGCGCTGGCGTCGGCAAAGCCTGGCGGCTTCATTCGCATCTTTGTTGATGAAGGGCCATCGATGGCTCGTCTGCTTTACGAAGCGCTCGCTCGCGGAATTGAACCAGCGTATGTTCGCCGGTTGCTGGCGGCATTTCCCGTTCCCGACTCTGAACCGTCAGCTTTATCCCTGCCGCCAGATGCTGAAGCCGGCCTGGTTGAACCACTCAGCATGCGCGAACTGGAGGTGCTACAGGTTATCGCTGAAGGGTTGTCCAATCAGGAAGTGGCTAACCAGCTTTATCTTTCGTTACATACGGTCAAGGTCCATGCCCGTAATATATATGCTAAACTTGGCGTCAAGAGTCGCACTCAGGCGGTTGCCAAGGGAAGGTCTCTGGGTATCTTGTCACAGACCTAAAAGCCGGAACAGTTATTTTCGGCATCCCTAATTTATTATTCCACAGAGAACAGCGGACCGGCAATTAGTGGTCCGCTGTTTCATTTCCCAGATACCCACAAATAATCCCTGGATAACTCTTTCGACGCATGACAGTAACACCGTCTGGCTGTTACATTTGGAGCAGGATGATATCTGATCAAAGAATAAGCATCCGAACTCTTCAGACAAAAGGAATATCACATGATTAAAAAACTTATCTTGAGCCTGACCTTGCTGCTGCTGCTGATGATGACCGGCTGCATCACTAACGCGCAGGATGGCCCGCAGGCGTTTCCGGCGGATGTCGTTGCGGAAGTACAAGCGAAGATGGACGATCTGACCGCAGGCGGACTCCCTCCCGGCATGGTCGTATGGATCGACGCGCCGGATTACCAATTCGATGGGGCAAGTGGATCCGCTGACCTCATGGACGACATCCCGATGTCGCCAGAGAGCGCGTTCCGGATTGGTAGTATCACCAAGATGTTCACCGCGACGGTGATCGTCCAACTTGCGGAGGACGGCGTGCTGACCCTGGACGATCCGCTGGCGTTGTGGCTACCGGAGGTAGCCGATCAACTGCCTTATGGCGACCAGATCACGCTGCGCCACCTGCTGACACACACATCCGGTCTGTTTAATGTGGTCGAACACGAGGCTTACTGGGCTGATCTGTTCGCTGAGATGGAAATTGATGAGGATACAGGGACTGTGACACTGGCCTGTGTCCAACGGGATCCCCACGACACGCTCGCCCGCTACGTCTATGGTAAAGATGCTAACTTTGAGCCGGGGGCACGGTGGAGCTATAGCAACACCAACTACACGCTGCTCGGCATGGTGATCGAAGCGGCGGCGGAGATGCCGCTTGCAGAGGCGTATCGCACGCACATCTATGAACCACTGGGCATGACCTCAACGTTTCTGGATTGCTACGAAGAGCCCGTGATTGACGTGGTACACGGCTATACGGGATTTGGAGACGCCATGGCTGATGTCACTGAATTGCATGAATCCACCGGGTGGTCGGCGGGCGGTCTGGTTTCTACCGCATCGGACCTGATCGCCTTCGCCCGTGGGTTGTTCGGTGGGGCGCTGTTTAATGACCCAGAGTCGCTGGTCGCGATGACGACACCCGCCCCCGGCAGTTCCTACGGTCTGGGCATCACGCTCCAGAAAGAATATATGGGGCATGCAGGCTATATTGCCGGTTTTCGATCGGTGCTCAATTACTCGCCCGAATTCGATACAGTTGTGTTGATGGTCTACAACCACGATAGTGCCGATCCTGAACTAGATTTGGCAGATGTGCTGAATCCGGTTCTCCCGTTGCTACGTGTGGAAGACTGAGAACCAGCCACCCGCTGCACTACTTCCCAGAAACGTCTCCGAGACCGGGTCATCCTTACTATCCAGAGATCATGTCTCGGAGACGTAAATGTTCACAAATAAATGATAGTGAGGATCAGAAAAGCCATGAAAAATCTCAATAAGAGTCTTACCGTTCGAATACTTAGAATAATCATGCCTATCGTGGGGATAATCTGTATCGTGGTATTCCCGTCCTGGGACGGAATATGGACTTGGATAACACCATTACCTGACACTATCCAAGAACAAGTCGATGACGCAATTGGTCATGGATTGGATGGAATTATTGTGTATGTGGATAAAGCAGGTGAACCACCAGCATTTTATACAGCTGGCTGGAAAGACCGCGATAATCAAATACCAGCCGACCCGCAATCATTCTTCAAGATTGGCAGTATCAGCAAGTTATATGATGCTGTTGCTGTCACCAAATTGGTCAATGACAACCGCTTGTCTTTGGATGATACGCTCGCAGATTACTTTCCAGAACTTGTGGGAAGAATTGAATATGCCGATCAGATTACCCTGAGAATGATGGTCCAACATCGCAGTGGCATTCCCAATTTAACCGACCAGCCTGGTTACCACTGGGAAAACCCACCGAAAAACAGCACAGAATCCCTTGCGTTGGTACTGGATGTGCCTGCTGACTTTGAACCGGATGAAAAATATAGTTATTCAAATACGAATTATTTATTGATATCTGAAATCATTAAAAAGGTGTTGGGTTATAGCAATTTCCAATACATCAAGGAGGAAATTTTGATCCCTCTCGGACTAAACAATACTTTCGGTTCGATTAATGAAGTGGATATGGACGATGTTATGAGTGGCTATTACGTAGGCGTTGAGTCCGATTTCAAGAATATTGATGCTGGAATGGTAGCGACAGCGGAGGATGTGGGTATATTCTTGAGAGCATTAAACGATGGCTCATTGCTGAATGATAATGAACAGGCTATTTACTCCTCTATTTATGTGTATGGACATTCCGGCTGGGTCCTGGGATACCAGAGTATCGCTCGCTACTACAAGGACATTGATACGGTCGTGGTTCAATTTGTGAATACAACCGGTGGAACCCCGATGGTTCCGATTTTCGATACACAAGGTGGAACCAAGGTGATGGTATCGGATGTTGTTTACAACCGTATTGTCCGGATTTTGCACAGGGAAATAAACATTGATGAATAAATATCCGAACTCTTCGGACAATTAGAGGCTCGTCATAGCGCTGCCTAACGCCAGCTTCACCTGCCGCCAGGTCAAAGGACTCTGGGTATCATGTCACAAACCTAAAAGTCGGAGCAGTTCTTTGAAATAATCCCTGAATAACTCTTTCGACGCATGACAGTAATACCGTCTGGCTGTTACATTTGGAGCAGGATGATATCTGACAAACGCAATTTCAAAACAGATCCAGATGCGCCAAGAGTTCTACCAAATCAGACTTGAAGGTCACCTGGGCGGTCAATGGACGGAATGGTTTGATGGCTTGACCATCACGCTGGAAGATAACGGAGACACCATCCTGACCGGTCCAGTGATCGATCAGGCCGCGTTGCATGGCTTGCTAAGAAAAGTTAGGGATTTAGGAATTCCGTTGCTATCGGTCAATCAAGTTATGTCCGACCAGGAACAGGAAGATGCGCCAGATTTGAAGCAGTAAGTTGAGACAAGCTGCCTGGAAAGAAGATTTGCTATTTCAATGTCACTTTGAGTGACAAAAACAAAAAGGAGAAAAGAATGGATATAAATCAGAAAGCCACCACAATGGATCGGAAAGTACTACTTTCAACAATATGGATATTTGCAGCGTTCAACTATTTATATTGCGATGTTGTATCGTTAATGGATTCCGAATTACTCAGACAATATTTGACCGGAAAAGTCAATGGCATGGAATTTACTCAAGGATTCTTGCTAGGAGCCGCAATATTAGTGGAGATTCCAATCATTATGGTTCTCCTGTCCAGAGTGTTGAAGTACAGAGTCAATCGCTGGGCAAACATCATTGCCGGCGCAATAATGACACTTGTTCAAGCCGCGTCACTGTTCGCCGGAACGCCAGCCATGTATTACGTGTTTTGCAGCGTTCTTGAAATTGCGGCAACTGTCCTGATCGTGTGGCTTGCATGGAATTGGCGTCACGCTGAAAGTTAGTCCTGATATAAAGATTAAATCAAAATCATATCCTGGCTGGGTATGGATAGTAAAGGTATTATATTAAACAAGGAGAATAAAATGAACACGACCGAAGGAAGTCCCCGTGGGACAAACAAAAACACCTCTCAATTCACCGATGTATCACTACGTACAGCAGCAATTGTCGCCGGCTTGGGATTATTAATCATGGCGATACTGGCACCCATTGTCCAATTTGGTGTTTTGCAAAAACTTGTCATGCCCGGAAACGCAAAAGCCACAGTTGAAAATATCATGGCTTCTGCCGCGCTATTCCGCACTGGGATATTCATCTTCCTGGTCGTGGCAATTCTCGATGTAGTTGTGGCTTGGGGGCTCTATACTTTACTCAAGCCCGCAAACAAGAGCCTCTCTTTACTTGCGGCGTGGTTTAGGGTGGTGTATGCCGCAATTTTTGCAGTCGCCCTGACCAATCTCCTTAATGTTTTGCAACTTCTCACTGGCGCTGACTACTTGAAAGCATTTGAAGTAGATCAGTTGTATGCTCAGGGAATGTTATCTCTGAGTGCATTTCAATCAGCATGGGATATTGGACTGGTGATTTTTGGTTTGCATTTGCTGGTTGTCGGGTACCTGGCTTTCAAGTCTGGTTACGTCCCAAAATGGCTGGGCGTTTTATTGGTCATTGCGGGTATCGGCTACATGGTCGATAGCTTTGGGAAGTTTCTTGTGCCCAACTACAATTTAACAATCGCCGGCTTTACATTTATTGGGGAAGTGTTGCTCATCTTCTGGCTTTTGTGGAAAGGCATTAAAGGATTTGACAAAAAGCTGGAAATAAATAACTAGCCATGGGCTGCGAAAATAAATCAAAATTCAGAAAAGGTGATTAAAAATGAATTCAGAATCAAATGACAAGAGGAAAGATACGAAGCCAGACAGCAAGATCGCGGTTGGCATCGCTATTGGAGCAGGAGTTGGTGCAGCCATCGGTATAGCAATCGACAATATCGCCGTCGGTATTGGCATCGGTATAGCGATCGGTGCTGCTATTGGAGCAGCGTTAGAGCGGCAAGGTAAAGGGCTGGATGATGAGAAGTAAAACATCGTTAATCACCCCAAATTTATTGAAAGAGGTGTTCCTTGAAACTTAAAATCTCACAACTTGGAAAGCAATACCGGCGCGACTTCTGGGGCTTGAAGGATTTCAGCCTGGAAGTGCAGCCCGGCGTGCTCGGTCTGTTGGGTCCTAACGGCGCAGGTAAATCCACTTTCATGCGTATGCTGGCAACCATTACCAAACCCAGCGCAGGGACGATCACCTGGGATGGCACAGACATTGCCAAATCACCGGATACGTTACGCGCGGTGCTGGGCTATCTGCCCCAGGATTTTGGCATCTACCCCAACCTGAATGCAGTCGAGTTCCTGGAATACATGGCCGCCATAAAAGGTCTGGACGCCAGTTCGGCACGCCGCCGCATTGATGAGTTGCTGCAATTGGTCAATCTGGTTGAAGTGGCCAAACGACCACTGGGCGGTTATTCGGGTGGAATGAAACAGCGCGTTGGCATTGCCCAGGCCTTGCTCAATGATCCGCAATTGCTGATCGTGGATGAACCCACTGTCGGGTTGGATCCCGAAGAGCGAGTCAGGTTTAGGAATCTGCTCTCAGACCTATCGGGAGAAAGAATCGTGATCTTGTCCACGCACATTGTCTCGGATGTGGAAGCCACCGCCACGCGCATCGCGCTGGTCAACAAAGGAAGTCTCTTGCGCGAAGCCGCTCCTGAAGACCTGCTCAAGGAACTGGACGGTATGGTCTGGGAATGGAGCGTTCCCAGCGCTGAACTGCCCGCCTTGAAACAACAACATATCGTCAGCGGCACCATCCGCCGAAGCGACGGGGTGGAGGTACGCGTCATCAGCGAGAGCAGGCCCGAGGTCCAAGCCCAGAACGTGACTCCCAATCTCGAAGACGCCTACCTGTACTTTATCGGGCGGGAGCATCACGCATGAGCGCCGTTCGCATCGTCTACCACCTGGCGCGTGCCGACTTTTTAGAACGTGTGCGCCGTTACAGTTTCCTGATCATGCTGGGGCTGGGCGCCTTCCTTGGCTATCAGGTTGCGGTTGGCAACATCGCGCTGCGGCTCGACATCTACCGCGGGGAGTTCAATTCCGCCTGGGTCGGCAGCATGATGGCGCTGATCGGTTCCTTCTTTCTGGGTTGGTTCGGGTTTTATCTGGTCAAAGGCTCGATGGCACGCGACCGTGAAACTGGCGTGGGGCAGATCATGGCTGCTACGCCGCTCACACGACTCCTTTATACTTTCGGTAAATGGGCCAGTAACTTTTTCGTGCTGATGGCCATGATCCTTGTGCTGGCTATTGCGAGCATCGGTATTCAATTCCTAGCCGGAGAGAACACCCATCTCGACCTGTTGGCGCTGCTGGCGCCCTTCCTGTTCGTCACCATGCCTGTCATGGCGCTTGTTGCGGCAATTGCGGTCCTGTTTGAAAGCATCGGCTTCCTGAGCGGCGGCTTCGGCAATGTGCTCTATTTCTTTCTGTTCTTTATGCTCTTTCCATTCATTGACAAATTGAGTGCCATAAACCCCGCGCTGGAGCCCTTGGGATTGGGATTGTTCCAGCAAAGCATGGGTGCCGCCGCAAAAGCCGCCTTCCCTGAATATAACGGTGGCTTCGTACTTGGCGACCCCGCCACTACCAGTTCCATATTTCAATGGGCCGGCGTACATTGGACGTCTGACATCCTCCTCATGCGTTTGGCGCTCTTTGGCATCGCCATCGCACTGACCTTGATCGCCTCCGTTTTCTTCGACCGCTTCGACGCCTCGCGCCGCAAGCCAGCTACAAAGCCGACGAAGAAAAACGCCTCGAAAACGAAGCCCGAACCTGCTCCCATTACAAAAGCGGACTCTGCCGTTCAATTGACCCCGCTAAAAGCATCCACGGGACAATTCGGATTTGTACGTGTTCTGGTTTCCGAATTGAAACTGCTCATCAAGGGACAGCCCTGGTGGTGGTATGCCGTGGCAGGCGGGTTATTTATTGCAGGTCTCGCCAACCCGTTCGAGACCTCGCGCACATACCTGTTGCCCTTTACGTGGCTCTGGCCGGTGCTGATCTGGTCTGCACTGGGCAACCGTGCGATTCGGCACAACGCCCAGCAGATGGTTTTCTCGTCCGCCGCGCCGCTGTGGAGACAGTTACCCGCCAGTTGGCTGGCTGGTTTCCTCGTCACCCTGCTGACGGGCGGTGGTGTTGGGCTGCGCTTGATCAGTGCGGGCGATAGCGCTGGACTGCTTATCTGGATTTCCGCTGCTCTTTTCATCCCATCCTTTGCACTGGCATCGGGTGTCTGGAGCCGGGGCAACAAACTGTTCGAAGTACTGTACGTCACGATGTGGTATTTAGGGCCGATGAATAAGATCGCCGCACTGGACTTCATGGGTGCCAGTACAGACGGCTATCCGCTGGTTTACATGGGTGCAGCCTTCGTGCTGGTTGTGCTGGCTTTTGCCGGACGCGCCAGACAATTACAAAACTGAATGTCCAATTTATTGGAACATGACTCACCTTCTGGTTTACAATACTTTAGAAGTCAAGCCGCAGGCTGGTGAAGCAACCATTAGGCGGCTAGGAAAGGAAATCACAAATGCAAAAAAAGAAACGAATCGTTCAAATACTTAGAATCATCATGCCTATCGTGGGGATAATCTGTATCGTGGTATTCCCGCCCTGGGACGGAATATGGGCTTCGATAACACCATTACCTGATACTGTCCAAGAACAAGTCGATGACGCAATTGGTTATGGATTGGATGGAATTATTGTGTATGTGGATGAAGCAGGCCAACCACCAGCATTTTATTCTGCTGGCTGGAAAAATAAAGAGATGCAAGTGCCAGCCGATCCGCACGCCTTGTTCAAAATTGCCAGCATCAGCAAGCTGTATATCGCCACCGCAACCGCCAAATTGGTCAATAACGGGAGTTTGTCGCTGGATGATACGCTCGCTGATTACTTGCCTGAACTTGTGGGAAGAATTGAATATGCAGATCAGATTACTCTGAGAATGATGCTGCAACATCGCAGCGGCATTCCGAATTTCACTGACGAAGATGAGTTCGACTGGTTCACTCCGCAGACAGACATCAACAAGAATCTGGAACTGGTATTAGATAAACCCGCAGATTTTAAGCCTGACGCTCGCTACAGTTATTCCAATACGAATTATCTGTTGATTGGCCGTATCCTAGACAAAGTGTTGGGATACAGCCACCATCAATATATCGATAATGAAATTCTGGCTCCTCTCGGGCTAACGAATACGTACAGTTTGCTCAGTCAGGTGAATAACGAAGATGTTGTCAGCGGATACTGGTATGGATATGACGATGATCTGATGGAGCTTGATTTTGTCACTCCCGGTGGATCGATGGTCGCGACTGCACAGGACGTCGGAATATTCCTGAGAGCATTGAATGATGGCTCATTGCTGAATGACGATGAGCAGGCGATCTACTCTTCAATTTACGAGTATGGACATACCGGCTGGTTACCAGGATACTACAGTATCGCACGCTATCACGAGGACATTGATACGGTCGTAGTTCAGTTTGTGAATACAACTGGTGGAACCCCGATGGTTCAGTCTTTCGATACACAGGGTGGAACCAAGGTGATGGTATCGAATGTTGTTTACAACCGTATTGTCCGGATTCTGCATAGGGAAATAAACATTGATGAATAAATATCCGAACTCTTCGGACAATTAAAGGCTCATCATAGCGCCGCCTACCGATAAACACCGATTTTCCTTGCCATCCCCATAGCCCTCGCTGAATCGCGTTCCCCTTGTGGTTATTGATCAAGGGCGTGAACACCGAGGGGTGGAAGAAACTTGTCCCCGCAACTGCATAACCAAATGTCGGAGGAAGGTCTCGCCTCGACCCTCCTCCGACAAATTATCAATTTGCACAGAAAGATAAACCAATGAAAGCAATCGTATACACAAAACAGGGACCACCGGAAGTTCTCCAACTCAGGGACGTGGCAAAGCCTATGCCCAATACCAATGAGGTGCTTATAAAAGTACATGCTTCAACAGTCACAACCGGGGATGTCATGCTACGAAAGCTGCATCCATTTTTGTTCCTTCCCATGCGGTTGTTTGGCGTGAAGAGGAAGAAAACACCCGGGCATGAATTTTCCGGGGAAGTGGAAGCGGTGGGCAGGGATGTGAAACAATTCAAAGTTGGCGACCAAGTCTTTGGGACAACAACAGGCTTGAGAGTTGGTGCGAACGCTGAGTACGTTTGTGTGCCCGAAGAATGGAAGGGAGGTGTGCTGGCGATCAAACCGGCAAACTTGGCATACGAAGAGTCCGCCGCTCTTCCCGTTGGAGGGATGACGGCTTTGTTCATCCTTCAAAAAGGAGACATCCAGCCCGGGCAAAAGGTTTTGGTCTATGGCGCTTCTGGAAGTGTGGGGACGTTTGCGGTGCAACTTGCCAAACATCATTTCAGTGCGGAAGTGACCGGGGTATGCAGTACAGCGAACGTGGAATTGGTCAAGTCATTGGGAGCCGATAAAGTAATCGACTATACCCAAGAGGATTTCATCCGAAATGGTCAGACCTATGGTGTTATTTTCGATGCGGTAGGCAAGCTGTCATTCGCTAACGTCGAGAAATTAGTTAAGGGCAAGGATCACTTTCTTTCCGTACAATCATCAACCAATGAAAGAAACGAGAATTTAACTCTCCTCAAAGAGCTTGCTGAGGCTGGGTAAGATCAAACCTGTTATTGATAAATGTTATCTCCTGGAGCAAACTGCTGAGGCACATGGTTACGTCGAGACCGGGCGAAAAAAGGGGAATGTTGTCATTACCGTAAGTCACACGTGAATGATATAGAAAAACGAAGGAAAACATGAAAGCTATTGTATGGACAAAATATGGATCGCCGGATGGACTTCAACTCAAGGATGTGGAAAAGCCAACTCCAAAGGAGAATGAAATCCTGATAAAAGTGCATGCAACATCCGTCACGGCCGGGGATTGCGAGATGCGCAGGCTTGAACTTCCTCTTATGTTGTCTTTCCCTGTGCGGTTGTATGCAGGTTTCCTGAGACCGAAAAGAATTCCTATACTTGGGCAGGAATTGGCTGGGGAAGTTGTGGAAGTCGGTAAAAATGTGACTTCATATAAAGTAGGTGACCAGGTTTTCGGTACTACTGGCTTTAAGTTTGGCGCTTATGCTGAGTACATTTGCCTGCCCGAAAAACCTGATGATGCACAAGGAGTACTGGCTTTCAAGCCAACGAATTTAACCTATGAAGAAGCCACTGCTGTTCCAACTGCCGGGTTGGAAGCACTGCATTTTTTGAGAAAAGCCAATACCCAACACAGAAAAAGAGTTTTGATCGTCGGCGCGGGCGGAAGCATTGGCACATTCTCGATACAACTTGCCAAGCATCTTGGAGCTGAAGTGACAGGCGTTGACAGCACGGATAAATTGGAAATGATCCAATCGTTGGGAGCAAACCATGTCATTGATCACACAATGGAAGATTACACCCAAAGCGGCGAAATCTACGATCTCATTATTGACGTGGTTGGTAAAGGAGCCATTGCACGTCGTCTGAAATTACTGAAAGAAGGGGGGTATTATTTTCTGGCATATGCTGGGCTCTCACATATCCTTCTCAGCACATGGATGTCGATGACAAGTAATAAAAAGTTGAAGATCGAATTGTCAAGCCAGAAGAAGGAAGATTTGATTTTCCTCAAGGAGCTGATGGAGGCGGGAAAAATCAAATCTGTCATTGACAGAAAATATCCATTGGAACAGACTTCCGATGCACACAAGTATGTTGAAACGGGTCAAAAATTAGGGAATGTCGTTATTGTCTGTGGAGTGTCATGAAAATGACACAAAATAAATAGTTCACCACTTGATGGGGGACCCTACCATCAATTCAAGTATGATGGTGGATGAGGTAATGCTTACTGCAGACATATTGCAGTCAAAAAACCAGCCCTCTGGAGGTGTGTTGCTAATTTGTCACCTGTATACTAATCGCGGGTTCGATCATGACACGCCGTTTAACGAACCCGCGGAGTGTAACTTAAAGGCTATGCCTTATTTACTGTGAAAATGGATATTAAACAACAAAAAAACCGACCATTATGATCGGTTCTTTTGCATTGTTCATTGGCGGTCCCGACGGGATTCGAACCCGCGATCTCGGCCTTGACAGGGCCGCATGTTAGGCCGCTACACCACGGGACCAACTAACAAGCGGGCGAGAGTTTACCATGTGGATTTTTATGTGTCAATATGCCCAATCCTTATAAAGCGAAGGGTCGGTAGGTGTAAGTCCAGACGGATCATGGACATATACCCAATCGCCTTCATTTGCCCAATTGAATAGCCAATGCGAATCGCCCACGGATAGATTTACACATCCATGGGATTGTGGATAACCGAACCGTGTGCGCCAGTAAGCTCCATGAAGCGCGCGTGCTTTATCAAAGTACATTGTCCATGGAACATCGTCGAGATAATAAAAGTCAGTTGGGTCGCTATTTCGCATGGTTTCAGTTTCTTTTTTCTGATAGATCTGAAACAATCCAGGACGCGTATAGAAAGGTTCAAGCCCACTTGCAATGACGGTTGCAAAGACCAATTCGTTATTATCGTAAACAGCAAGTGTTTGTTCTGCGAGGTCGATATCAATCCACCGATTCCCTGTTACTCCTTCCGGCGGAGTTGTCTTCGGTGTTACGGTTGCAAGAATGCGAGCCTCCACCCACTGATCGGGGCCAATCATATTCCAGTCTGCACCGTCCACGCTTTGCGTATCATATACCTGAACGATGTCAACATAAGGGTAGAGTAATCTGTCAGTTAGGAGGGCATTGTAACCGGGTGCGTTGTGAACAGGTATGCTGTCAACATAAAATGGCAGGGGCCACGCAAAGGAATTATAGGGCGTTGAAATGAATTGTAAGCCCTGAAAGATCGAATATTCACCCACGCGTGATCCTTTTCCTGGAATCCACCCCCCATCTTCGAGTAGATAATAGACCCCATCGTCTTCCACGCGGTCAATGTAGGATACATAAACAAAACCCGGTGGAAAGGTTTGTGCGCCATTCTTCTCACCGGGCGCGCTGACGATCGGCACGTAGTCGTTATCAAGATGAAAGTACCGATAGGGTAATTCTGTAAGTGATGGATCTGGTTTGAAGGACGGAAATGGACGTGGTGGAATGGTTAATCCCAGCTTTGCCATTTCGGTCAGGCGTTCAGAGGGTCCCATTAGAAGGCAATCGGTTGGTGTCGAAAGATAGGCGTCAGGCAGGCATACGACCGAACCACCGTCTGGTTCGGTCCCCTGTGCGGCGCTGATTGTGGGTGGGTTATGGTTGAAAGCCATAACCGTTGCAAGAAATAGTAGTAAAAGTTTTTTCATGGGGTTTCAATTGTCAGACGATTTTAACATAGAGATAATTACATTTCTGTAAGTGAGCAGGCGCATTTCCATTGTGCTGGCTTGACACTTTTTGTCCACTAAGCTATATTATCCGCACTTCTTATAGAACCTACCAGCTGCAAAATCATTGGCTGGATAATTTCTCTGCGCAGGAGGGCTGTCTTGTCAAAGTCACGTACGCAACAAATGGTGGATCGTCTTCGAGAATTGCAAGCCTCATCTCCTGATATTGAGGCTTCTGCGGTTGTCAGTGTGGATGGTCTGAGCATTGCATCTGCTCTGCCTCAAGGCGTTGAGGAGGATCGTGTATCGGCGATGTCTGCGGCCATGTTATCGCTTGGCGAAAGAATCGCTTCAGAACTGGGACGCGGTTCACTGGAGCAGGTCTATATTAAAGGTGAAAAAGGATATGTTGTCCTGATGTCTGTGGGGGAAGAAGCGGTTCTTACCGCACTTGCACGTGAACAAGCGAAATTAGGCTTGATCTTCCTGGATATGCGCCGAGCTACCGAAGATCTTGCAAAACTGATTTAGCGTGGAGTTGAGCATGAGCCCTGTTCAAAAAACCGGTTTATATTACCCCAATAAGTTTGGACTCATCATTATCAAGTCACTGGAAGAGGTGATGGGTAAAAATGGTCTCAATGCCATTCTCAACCTTGGCGGCTTAAATAACTATATTGAAAATTATCCGCCAGACAACCTGGATAAGGGTTTTGATTTCGCTGAACTTTCTGCGATTGGCGTTGCTTTGGAGGAAATGTACGGTCCCCGCGGGGGCCGCGGGCTGGCTTTGCGTGCTGGACGCGCCACCTTCTCTGATGCCCTGAAAAATTTTGGCGCTTTGGCTGGCGCAGCGGACCTGGCTTTTGTGGTGCTCCCGCTCCAGTCCAAGTTGCGTATTGGGTTGCCGGCATTTGCAAAGATATTCTCGCAGTTGAGCGACCAGCACAGCACGGTGGAAGAAAAAGATTCAGAGTTTATTTGGACAATCCACAAGTGCCCTGTTTGCTGGGGACGTACAAATGCAGATAAGCCGGTATGCTATATTGCGACGGGTTTATTGCAGGAAGCCCTAAAGTGGGTTTCAGGTGGCAATGAATTCCGCGTGAACGAATTGAAGTGCGTAGCTGTTGGGGATGCTGTGTGCGAATTCGTCATTCAAAAAGAACCCATCTCCTAAAGCGGGGCAGATGTGGCAGAAGCCAAACCCAAGATTCTGATCGTTGAAGACGACCTTGATATTGCAGAAATGTTGAACGCGTATTTTCGCGTTCAAGGATATGAAGTATTCACCGTCAATTGGGGGGAGGATGGCGTCCGCGCCGGGCAGAGCATTTTACCCGATCTTGTCATTCTTGATATTCGTCTGCCCGATATTGACGGGTATGAAGTTGCCCGTCGTTTACGCAGTGACCGGCGTACGCAGGAAATTCCCATTATTTTCTTAACTGAAAAGCGCGAACGCATTGACCGTCTGCAGGGTTTTGAAGTTGGCGCGGATGATTACATTACAAAGCCGTTCGATGTTCAGGAGCTGCGTTTGCGGGTTCGCAACGCGTTGAAACGGGTCAGCCAGGGGTCGTTGACAAATCCGGTCAGCGGGTTGCCAGAGGGACCTCTGGTGGAGGAACGCCTTTCGGACGCAATTCATAAGAGTGGGTGGGCGTTGCTTCACATATCCATCAATCATCTCGATTCATTTCGTGAGGCATATGGCTTTGTTGCCTCTGATGATGTTTTGCGGGCCATCAGCCTTATGATCCATAACACTATGAAAGAGAGCGGTTCATCGGAGGATTTTCTGGGTCATATCAGCCCCACTGATTTTGTAATTGTTGTCGCTCCTGCGAATTTACCTGCGTTCCAGGAACGTATTCGTTCACGGCTTGAACAATCGCTCGATTATTTTTATCCGATCAAGGACCGCGAGCAGGCATCGAAAAGACCTGACCGCCTTTCGGTTCAAGTAGCTGAAGTTTCCTCTATTTTTGGACGTTTTTCAAGCGTCGATCAATTGAAGAAAGACTTGTTAAGTAAGCATCCGTGAAGATAAGCATTGTTTTGCCAACTTATAACGAAGCGGAGAACCTGCCCAAGCTGGTCTCCGCTTTATTTTCACTTCCGCTGGACCTCAATGTTCTTATTGTGGATGATAACAGCCCGGATGGTACCGGACAGGTCGCTGAAGATTTATCCCGCTGAACACCCGGGTGGCATTTATGTCTTGCATCGTTCAGGCAAACTTGGATTAAGGTCCGCGTATCTTGAGGGGTTTGAAAAGGCTTTTGAAACAGGAGCAGACGCCGTTGTCCAGATGGATGCGGACTTTTCCCACGATCCGGCTGTTTTGGTCGAAATGGCGCGTCGCATCGAATCCTGTGACGTGGTGATCGGTTCCCGTTATGTGAAGGGCGGTTCGCTTGCCCGACGCTGGCCCCTTTGGCGAAAGGCTTTATCTGCCTTCGGAAATAACTACGCGCGGACGATCTTGGGATTCCCGCTGCATGATGTGACGACGGGGTTTCGTATGTGGAGGCGCGAGGCGTTGCGCGGCATGCCGCTGGAACGCATTCGTTCCAGTGGTTATATTTTTCTTGTCGAGATGGCATATATTGCGTACTTGATGGGATACAGAATTACAGAAGTCCCCATTCATTTTTCGGATCGCAGGTGGGGGAAATCGAAAATGTCGCTCAAGATCCAAATGGAAGCGGCAGTGCGCGTGTGGGATGTGAAGTGGCATTATCGTGACCTGCGGAGTAAAAGCCGCCCACGTGCGATCAAAATGTAGTACTGAAATGTGTAACGGTTGTCTTTAAAGCAACCGTTACTTTATTAATTCACAGAGTTTTTCCCATTCATCGATGCTCAATGTTTCTGCGCGACGCATCGGGTCGATCTCTGCACGTGTGAGAAGGTCTGCCGTTTCGCTGGTTGGGATATGCAGACCCGACGAAAGTGAATTGCGCAGCGTCTTTCGTTTCTGAGCAAAGCCCGCTTTGACAAGTTTGAAGAATGATTTGATAAGTTCGTTCGGGATTTGCGGCGACGGATAAATATCCACACACAGCACCGCAGAATCAACTTTGGGCGCCGGGAAGAACGCATTTGCTGGAATGCGCGCCGCAATGTGCGGCTTCCCATAAACTTGCACACTTAAGGCAAGCAGACTCATATCGCCCGGGTTTGGCGCAGATACGTTCGGCAACTTCCTTTTGGATGGTCAGTACAATACGACGCGGTTTGTTCTCACTTTCCAGTAAATGACGAATTACAGCGGATGTGATGTAATAGGGAATGTTTGCGACAACCAGATAATCTTTTTCTGTCACCAGTTCCTGTGGAGATAGTTTCAGAATATCGCCATGAATTACGCGGACATTTTTGTATGGGGCAATGACCGCCTTCAACGGCGCGAGCATTTTTACATCCAGTTCGACGGCAATGACCTTGTGCGCAGATACGGCAAGGTAGCGCGTCAAGCTCCCAAGCCCCGGACCGATCTCCAGAACCGTATCCGTAGGTTGGATCTCCGCGGCAGCGATAATCTGCTTCAAGTGCAAATTGATCCTGTAAAAAATTCTGTCCAAGACTTTTTTCGGCGCGTAAACCAAACTGCTTGAGTAGTGCGTGTGCATCCAATTGGGGTATTTCGTTCATTGGCAAATAAATGACTCTCCCTGCTGTGTGGTTTCTTGTGTATTGTAGGTTGGTTGGGGCCAACTGCCGCTGTTGAACTTTGCAATATACTCGCGCAGAATGGCAAAGTCCACTTTCCAGGTGAAGATTTCCTTTTTGAATACGGGATCATACGTGCGATCCTGTTCAAAGAGTTCTTGAGGAAAGCTGGCAAAGATAATATTTTGTGGATCCATTTGTGTGCCGAGACAGGCTAATTGACTAAGTTGTTCAGGGCTAAGGTCGGTTTGTATGGCGCCCTGGAACGATTGTATCAATTTGGGAATCTTCGGAATAACATCCGGGCTGGTCAGTTTGTTGCGCAGGGCGCACAGGACGCGGTCCTGGTTATCTGCGCGGGCAAATGTACCTGAGATGCGGATGCGTGCAAGCGTGAGCGCCCGTGTGCCATTCAGCAGGTGTGTGCCTGCTGGGAAGAGCAGGCGGTCATTCATATCGTCTGGTTTGCGGCCATCTACAGCCTTGGGAAGAGTCACTTCAATTCCGCCAACAGCATCCACGATCTTGGTAAACGTATACATGTTGACCGCGGCGTAGTTATCTATTTGTGTGCCGAAGTTTAATTTCAATGTGCGGGCAAGCAGACCGGGTCCTTCGGCGGGGTCGTCCGTATATCCGAAACCGCGGTTGCCATAGAGATATGCTTGATTGAGTTTTTCGTGATCCTGTCCATTGAGATTGTCCGCAATGTCGGGAATCTCCACCCATAAATCACGAGGGATCTCGAGCACGGTCACTTTGGGATTTACGAAATCCACGCGCACGAGTCGGATGACATCTGCCAGTCCGTAAAGATAGCCTTCGCCGCGTGTGTCACTCCCGATGGCGAGAATTGTCAGCGGAGATAAGGCATTACAGGCTCCATACGTTTTTACAGAAGAGCCATTCGAAACAGAAGCAGGATCGGATGTCCATGTTGTGAGCCGCCCGATGGGCGTTACATCCGCAGAGTACAGCGCAGGTCCCAGCGGAGTCCGGTAGAGTCTGAATACATAAATCCCCAAAGCGATGGCAACGATGATGAGGAACGAAAAGGTGATCTTTTGCGATTGTGTCATTCTCTATTCCAAAGTGTACGGGATGTTCGCAGGCACGGGCGTTAGGAAATAAACCGTTACCCAGGAACTCCATTGCTGCCAATCGCTGTCGCTATAGCCGAGATCAATCCACGGTTTGCCGGTACATCCGCCGCAGGCATCCTCAACGGAGGCGAACCCGTAACCGGGGATAAAAAGTTGTTGACCGCGCAGGCTGAAATACAGATCGGTGCGAAGCGCCACGATTCCTTTTTTTACCTTCTTGCCGCTGGCTGTTGTGGAGCCGCAATTGCTGACCCCCGAGCGACAGGGCGAATACGAAGTGGCATACATCTGTACGGCGCGCCAATATTCGATCTTAACGCCATCCACGGTTGTGGTTTGAATCTCGACCTTCGTACCATAGCCCAGCGTGCGTGTTTTCGGCGGGCGCACCATCGTTTCATCTTCGGTCACACGCGAAACTTCCTGCCCGTCTTCATATCGAACGCGGACGCGTTGCACGCTCAATCCGGTTTCTCCGGGTGAAAGGATTTGCGTCTGGTCGAGTGGGACATCTGCCGATGCGACCAATTCGCTTTCAAATGGAATGGGCTTCTGCGCGAGAATGACCGACTCGCTGACTCGCACCACTTTGATATTCCCATCGACCGGCAACGCCTCTTTCTCCGATGGGATGGCTTGGTCCAGTCCGAGAAGCGGGATCCCAGCCTCAGCCAATGCCTCGCCAACCGTGCGAGCGGAGGATCTGACTTTTGTTGTTTTTCCATCTGCCACAACCGTAAGTTCTCTGGCGGGGGAATAGTAAATGGTAATTGGAGAATTAGAGACTGGAGAATTGATCGGCGGCTGGATCGTGTCATTTGTCATGGATCGTGATTCCTGCCTCTGATAACGCTTCTCCCACTGTGAATGCGGACGTTTGAATTGCCTGCTGTCCTTGTGGCGTGATAATGAGCACATTCGCCGCGCGGCGGATTTGGAGTTAGAGATAGACTGGAGAATTGGTAGATTGCTTCGATCGGGCGTGATGGGGAGTCCGTTGGAGAGGACGATGTCTTTTGGGTTAAGAGTTATTCCTGCTTGTGTAAGTAAAGCAGAAGGAACACGCTCATCTGTTTGTAGCGTGATGACATTGTCGTTGTCAATGATCGTGACGGTTGGGGGAGTGGCTGGCTGGCAGGCGAAGAGGAAGAAGGCGAAAGCAAGAACCAATCCGTGATATTTTCATGCGGTAATTATAAAGCAGGCAACTGGAATGTATGCATCCACACATTTGGTTCTACATAAATGCCCTCGTCTTTTTCAACATCCATCTCCATCGGGTTAGAGTGCGCCTTCAATGTGATATTGATCAGCTTTGAGGGAAATTTCAAGCCCGTCCATCCTTCCCATTCCGCTCGTGTACCACGAATGGTCATCGCTTCGTGACAAGATTTGATGATTTTCGCCCCAGCCCGTGCATGGACTCTGAGCCACGCGTCGAATGGTAATCCATCATCATTTGTCCATTTGACATAATCGTCAATACTTGGCGTACTTTATCAGGTGACAGTCACTTTTAAAAGTGACTGTCACCTATATATTTTCCTTTTAAACCGAATGAAATCCAATGTTTCATCCAAAAGTATATCCTGCTCTTCATGATTTGACACTAGCAACAGCTTTGTCGATCAATTGTTTTCCACGGTTCATCCAATTTTGCCCGCGCCCATTGCGCGGCTTTGGGCTTGGATGTGATCGTCCCAGTTTCCAATGCGTGGAGGACGCGGCACATGGTGATAACGGCAAAAGAGCGGTAACCAACTTCGTGGTCGCGTAGCCATGAAGGGTCGTCGAGCATGGGGAACCACCATTCGTTTAAAACGCCCATGATCGAACCACGAATATCCTCAGGCGTGACGAAGTCAATCAATGTCTTTGGCTCGGGACCTTCGATGACAACTCCATATTCACGGACTACGTGTCGTTGGATGATCCAATCACTGCCGAGTGGAGCGACATAAAAATTCCCTTCGTTGACCGTGGGACATGGCGCACCGTTCGGATCGTGTTTGCGGATTAAATCTTTCGGAATGTACGCGCCTTCCAATTCGCCAGCGCGCTTCAAGCGGGTTGCCCAGGTCTCTTTATGCATGGCTTCGAGTTTGGAGACCGTTTTTTCGGGAAGCGAATCTTTAGTGACAAATAGAAAATCAATATCACTGGTTTCGGGATTGAAATCTCCGCTGGAGAGGGAACCGTACAGATACATGCCGACGAATTGATCGCCGAGAATTTCTTTGGCGTTGGTATGAAGCAAATGCAACACTTCGTTGACATCAGGAAATATGGAAGGTTGTTTGGCGCATTCAGCCACATATCTCATCATGTCCAATGTTTCATTTATGTCTTCTGGCTCGGCATCCATGCCTGGGTTTTGGCGTCCGATGATGGCGCGCTCGATCAATGGTTTCCATTTGACACCTAGCGTTTCCATTGCCCATCGTGCCGCCGCAGGCTTGGAGAGGATGGCTTTGTTTTGAAGTGTATACAACATCCTGCAAAGCGACAGAACGCAATAAGATTGATATCCACGTTTTTTGATTTCAGATGGGTCGTCGAGTATCGGATTAATCCATAAAGGCAGAACGTCAATAACAGCTTGTCGTAAATCGTTTGGTGAAACAGGGTCGATGAGAGTTTTTAGGTCGGGTCCTGTAATGACGATGCCGCGTTCACGCAGGATATGACGCTGGATGATCCAGTCGCTTTCGTGTGCTATCATGTGAAGAACTTCGCCCGTGCCTCGATCCAGGTGTGGATGCAGGTTGTTGGGTGGGTCAAATCGGCGCAGGGCATTTTGCGGAATGTAAGAGACTTCCTGCTGGACATCCCAAGGTGAATCGATTTTTGCCATTTCCATGTGCATATTTTTCAATGCTGAAAATGTGCTTTCTTGAATTTCTCCATCTGTGACGACAAGAACGTCAATGTCGCTGTATTCGTCGAAGTCACCGTTGGCGAGAGAGCCAAAGAGGTACATGCCTACCAATTGATCTTGTACGATGCTTTTGATGTTTGTGTATAAGAGATTTAGAATCTCGTTGACATCGGGGTAGGGAGTAGGAGATAGGTTCATTATGTTTCCTTGTAACGCGACATGCATGTCGCCTTGCAATAGCGATATAAATGTCGCGTTACGTTTATTGTGTCTCGATCTTTCCATCTTTCACGTGCCATACATCGGATGCGAAGCGTTCGAGGAAGTAGCGGTCATGGACGACAGCGAGGATCGTCCCTTTGAAATTGGCGAGCGCTTCCTCGAAACGCGCACGTGAGGGGATATCGAGGTGGTTGATGGGTTCATCGAGCAGAAGGAACGTGCATCCCTGTGCGACGAGTGTTCCCAGTTGCAGGCGGGCGCGTTCGCCGAACGAAAGTTCGGATGTGGGTCGAAGCGCATCGTCGCCTTTGAAGAGGAAGTAATGCAGGAAGTTGCGTGCTTCGGTCTCATTGAAGGATGCGACACTTTGGATGGTTTGCAACGCGTTGAAATTTGGATCGAGTAATTCCTGCTCCTGGGTCATGTACCCCAGCTTGACGTTCGCTCCAAGCTTCAAGCTGCCCGCCAGTGGACGCAATTTCCCTGCGATGGTGCGGATCAGAGTTGTCTTGCCGGTTCCGTTTGCGCCTGTTAAGCCGATGCGTTGTCCTGCGCGGATGTAAAGGTTCAAGTTTTCAAGTAGCGGTTTGTCTGGCGCGTAGCCAATTGAGAGATTGTCGGTGATCAACACGTTTTTACTTTGATTATCTTGCGATTCGAATTCAAGTTTCATTTGCCACGACGATTTCGGCTTCTCTACGCGTTCGTCGGATTCGATGTAACGATCCAATTTCTTCTCGCGAGATAGGGCTTTCTTTGCCACTTTCTTCGCAATACGACGGACGCCGGGCGTGCGTGGAGTTGTTGTGATTTCCACGTGACGCGACTGTTCCTTGGTACGTACAATATCTTGTTTCATTCGTTTGATCTCGGTTACTTGATCACGATATGCAGCGAGTTGTTTATCCTGTTCCTTGAGATATTGTTCGATGTAGTCGCTATAGTTTCCCTTGTATTCACGAAGTGTGTGCGTTTCTGAATTCAAGTCAAGTATGGATGTGACTGTGTTATCGAGAAACGCTCGGTCATGCGAGACGATGAGCGCCGCGCCTTGAAAACGATTGAGCCACCCTTCGAGCCATTCGAGCATTTCGATATCGAGATGGTTGGTGGGTTCATCGAGTAGGAGCAGGTTTGGTTCCTCCAATAGGACACGCGCCAGCATGAGGCGAGTCTTTTGTCCGCCGCTGAGGTGTTTGACGGGAGTGTCGAGAGGAATGTCTGCGAGACCGAGGGGTGCGAGGATGCTTGGAAAGTGGATAGTTGGCGCTGGATAGTTGTGCGAAGGGTCGAAGTCATATTTGGCTTGGAGGTCTGAGTCGTCGGGATTGGCGGCTAAGGCTGAGGCGAGGGATGCGATCTCAGCTTCGAGGCTTGTCCTGAGCGGGGTCGAAGGATCGACTTGGGAAACAGGATTCAGGCTGAGGGTGCCGCCCTGAGCGTGTCGAAGGGTAGATTGAAGCGTCGCTTCGGGGTCGAAATCCATTCCTTGGGCGAGATAGCCGATTCTGAGATTTGGGCGCGTCGAAGCGACAGTCCCAGAATCGGGTCCTTCGATGCCAGCCAGGATGCGCATGAGTGCCGTCTTGCCAGCGCCGTTGGGACCGATGAGACCGACGCGCTCGCTGTGGCTGATGCTGAAGGAGATGTCTTGCAGAATGGGCTGGATGCCGTATGTTTTGTGGATGTGATGTGCGGTAAGCATGGGAACCTGTAGAGTAGGGGCGACCCGTCTGGGATTGTCGTGGTGTTGGACGGGGATGGGCGGGTCGCCCCTACGTAAAATTAAAACAAAAACCGAGGGCAAGCCTCGGCTGGTTAAACGCCAAATGCGAAGTGGCGTGAATCAATTCAGCGGGTTAGTGCCCTGAAAATGCGTATGGCCTACAGGTTATCTGTCATTTCTATGCTCCTGATAATTCGGACGGGCAGATTATATCATTAGTCCCTAGACCTGAGCAGCAGTGGTCAAGTATTTTTTAGCGTGATCAAGTGTGTCCCAAACGAAATCATCTTCTATTCCTATTAATGAGCCAAACAAGTTTATTCCTTTGATTGACGATAATTCCTTTTCTGTTTCCTTGTCATTTGGTATATGTCCACCTCTGTGCATGAGAAAATTTCTTACTTTGCGAAGATTGTCTAGTTGTTTGTAACTGTCTCTAACTTTATTGAGATCTAGTTCAATATATAAAGTCAGGTACTTTTGGTAAGCGTCGAGATCATTGTTCCCCTTAATATCCTTGTAGCTGAGTGAGAGATTGTTCTTGTTCTTTTGATAATTACAAATTTCCTTCATCCAGAAATCTATAAAGCTGTAAACATTCATAAGCATATCTGGTTTTACCAAATGAGTGAAACTGTAGTGGGTTGCCTGCGATTCACTTGCATAATAATCTTGTGTTTCCATTGGGACAACTTGATCTTCTTCAATTGCTTGTTGCATAACATAAAAAAGTTTTTGAAAGTAACTCTTCAGACATTTATAGTCATAGTCAATTCGAGTAGTAAGAAGCATAGTATGATGTTTCCTTTACTTTTGAAGGAGTAACCCGTAATACCCTCCACTCGGTGCGGACGCGAGCAATGGCTGAATCTCGGTCAGCATTTCGGGTGGGATGTTCTTGACGGATGCCTGATGCGATTTGACGCTATCCCAGACTTCCATCATTGTGAACTTGGTCGGGTCATCGTGGGATTGGTAGAGCGTAACGGTTACACTGGCATTAAGAAAAATCAAAAATTATTCAATTTGCGGATCAGTTGGAAGATTTGGTATACCTGGATTGAAACCCAAAATACTAACCTTGTGATTGAAGTCGTAACCCGGCTTTTTATTTTTGTCATATAAGGCTGAAGTTACCTTATATTGTAGTTTGCCCCCAGTATTTAAATTCGGAAGCGGGGATTTATTGTATTGAATATCATCCAGCCATACACCAATCTTAGTTACGTGTTCATCATCGCCAAATTCGTAGCGTAAATCCCAGCCAGTCAACATGGGCATTGCAATTTCGTATGGAATATTATTAATAGTGTATTCTTTAGTCGTTTCACCGCTAAGCCCAGATCCAATCTCATTTGTTCCTACATTTGGAATTATGGTGTGTGGAGGTTCAACTACTGCAACTTCATTTCCACCCAGTATAGTGTTCCACGTGTAGAAAACAAACTTTCTTCTATAGTTGTTATCTTGAAAAATCCCTTGGGTGTCCCAACTGACGAACCCCGAATTGACTTTGCTTACTGAACCGTTCAAAGTTGGAGGAGTCAAACTCCCGTACTTCTTATCATACCCCACAAACTTCTCGCTGCCGGAAAGATTGTACGCTATATGTCTAAGATGATGATCGTCAATTCCTCCATAATGAAAAAGAAAACCGCGTGGAAGCGCAACATCAACTTTTTTCATTTCGAATCTACTACTATGAAAATACGAAGGCGTTGAAACAAGAGGGGTTTTCCCCAAATTAGCTACAGAATTTTGTATATCTCGGTGGCTGGTTATGCAGTCGAGGCTTTTGTCATTCCACGCTATTATAGTGTAGTAATAGCACCATTCATACGGGTCATCCTGTCCATCATCTATAAAGAGCCCCCTCGCCTCCCATCGAAGTTTTCCGTCCTCAACTCGACTGTTTGATATCCATGTTCCGGCAGCCCAAACATGATGGTCATCCTTGCCAAGATATTCAAAGGACCAACCATTCAAAAGGACAGTAGCTTGTGTGGCAAAACTTGGTAGGTCAAAAGTTTCTTCAAATGCCATTTCTTTCCCCGTATCAGCATCACAATGTTTCCCATGTACTATTCTGATTGCTTGATTATCGAATATTCCACCTATACTAGTCGAAGCAACTGGTATGGGTTTAGCATTGAAAAGTTGTTCGACATTTAGTGGGCTTAGTTGGCGCTTCTTGAGTAAATTATTTCGACTTAACATTTTGCCAACTCCTTTACTATTAAAGCGATCAATTGAGCGAGTGTTAAGAAATTATAGCACCAACCAATTGAAAACAAGCATGAGCTTGAATCATTTCTGATGCATTAAGTCGATAATACCCTCCACTCGGTGCGGACGCGAGCAATGGCTGAATCTCGGTCAGCTTTTCGGGCGGGATGTTCTTGACGGACGCCTGATGCGATTCGATGCTGTCCCAGACTTCGATCATGGTGAATTTGGTCGGGTCATCGTGAGATTGATACAGCGTGACGGACTCGCATCCCTGCGAGGATTTTATTCCTGGCATGATGGAGAGGAGAAAGTCATATAGGATTTCTGTTGTTTCAGGTTTGGCTTGGAAATTGCCGATGCGGGTGATGGTCATTATGATTTCCTTGTTGGGTCATCTCGGTGGTTGAGTAGGGCGAGCGCTTTTCTCGCCCGTATCGAAACCACAAATAACCAAAATCACTTTTCTTAGTGGTGGTTTCGATACGCCGCCGGGTCTCGCTACGTTGCTTCGCAACACTCGACCACCAGCGGCTACTCAACCACCGGAATGTTCAATTAATCATCCTCACAACAATCTTCCATGCCCGCGGCTTTTTCGAAGGCTTCCTTGCCTTCGCTGTACGAGAACCAGATCAACCCCAGCGCGCCGATGGAATCGACGAAGCCGAAGCCTGTCAGTTGATAGATTAAGCTCGAAGCCAGCAATACAACGGACATGTAGATACAAACCATCGTGCAGTTTGCATCGGAGAGAATTGGTTGGGAGTTGAGGGCGCGTCCCACCTTGCGTTTCCCGCTGACGAGCGCCCACATCATCGCGATGGAAATGAGTGAAATAACCAGTCCCGGCAAGGTTGTAGTTGGTTTGTGCCCAACAATAATGTTGTAAACGGCTGTGACAGCGAGACCAGCCACCAGCAGATAAAATGCCGTGCCTGTGATGCGCAACGCGGTCTTCTCGAATTGGGTACGCGATGTTTCGGGATTTTGACGAATGCGGATCACCATGGCGAGGATGCCAACGCCAGACATGACCTCGATGAACGAGTCCACGCCGAAGCCGAAGAGGGTCAACGCTTCATCGGAGAATCCGAAAAAGACGGAGATCAATCCCTCGGCGAGGTTGTAAAAGATGGTGAAGAGCGCGAGCCAGAGGGCGTAAGTCCAATATTTGTTTATGGTGGATTGAGTGAATGTGGTCATGGGTACTCCTAAAATTATTTCTGCTCTGGTGGTCGAGTAGGGCGAAGCTCGTATCGAGACCACGAGTTGGATTCAGATTTAAACTTTTTTGCTTATTGCTGGTTTCGATACACCCTGTAACGCTTCGACTTCGCTATCGCTCCGCTCACCGCGACAGGGTTACTCAACCAGCGGGAATTACTTCAACAACTCTCTCAGCGCGCCCAGCAACAATGTGACATTTTCCTTTCGGCTCGAATATCCCATCAAGCCGATGCGCCAAACCTTGTCCTTGAGCGCGCCAAAGCCTGCGGCGATCTCGGTGTTGTATTCGTTCAACAACCTTGTACGGACTTTGTGCGGATCGACCCCAGCCGGAACCTGCGCGGTGGTCAATGGAACGAGTTTATGTTCGAGCGGAACGAACATCGGGATGTCCATTTCTTCCAGTCCGCTCCAAAGCGATTCAGAGTTGGCGCGCAGGCGGGTATATCGTTCGTCCAAGCCTTCTTCAATGATAACGCGCAGACCTTCAGTCAAAGCGTAATGTAAACTGGCAGAGGCTGTATGATGATAAGCATGTGCGCTTCCCCAATAGTTGACGTAGCCTTTCAGGTCGAGATAGAACGAAGCAACCTGCGATTTACGACTTTCAATCTTTTTTATTGCACGTGCGCCAATCGTGATGGGGGCGAGTCCCGCGGGTGCGCCGAGTCCCTTTTGGGAGGCAGAGTAGGCGGCATCGATATCCCATTCGTCAATTTTCACAGGGATGTTTCCCAGCGAAGTCACTGTGTCCAATAGAATGAGCGCGCCATGCTTGTGAGCTGTATCTGCGATCTCTTTGATGTGTAATTGCTCTGCGCCCGTGGATGTCTCTGCATGGACGATGGCGAAGAGTTTATATTTCTTCTTGCTCAGTGCGGCTTCGATCTCTTCGACGGTAAATATCTCACCAAGCGGACGATGTGATGCGGTCCACCTGCGCGCCAACACGTGTAGCGATCTCTGCCAGGCGTTCGCCAAAGAAGCCATGAATGGCGATCAATACTTCATCGCTGGGTTCAATGAGATTAACCAATGCAGCTTCCATGCCCGATGTGCCTGTGCCGGATAGTGCAAATGTCCATTCGTTTTGGGTTTGGAAAACTTGTTGTAATAATTTTTGTTCTTCGTTATAAATGGCGAGCATCTCCGGGTCGAGGTAGCCGACAGTTGGCGCGCTCAAAGCGCGGATCACGCGTGGGTGGGGCATGCTGGGACCAGGTCCAAGAAGGATGCGGGCGGAAGTATCGAGCGAATTTTGTGAAGTCATGTGAGTCTCCAGATCGGGTTTTGTCTAGTGTACATCATAAAGCTGCTTGTATGAAAGAGAATTAGCACGGCGTTTGCAAATCTCTTTTTAATATAGCAGTACTATACTTCATTGTTTGAATCTTGAAAGGAGAGTTATATGAAGAGAATCCTGTTCGTTTTAGTTTTCTTTGCAAGTTTCGTCATGTCGGCATGTGGCGGTGGCGCGCCTCCATCGGATAAGATCAATGTGACCATGACCGACTTTCAGTTCACGCCCAATTCATTCACCATCCCCGCAGGACAAGAGATCACGATCAACGCCACGAATAACGGCGCAGTTGTTCATAACTTTGTTGTAATGAAGTTGGGTACAACGGCCGGTGACGCCTGGGATGATGGAGACATTCCCAATGTTTTTTGGCAACTGCAATTGGAGCCGGGCACGTCCGATACCGAGACGTTTACCGCCCCTACCGAGCCTGGAGAATATCAAGTTGTTTGTTCCACCCCCGGGCATATCATGGCAGGCATGTCTGCCAAGCTGATCGTTGTAGCTGGTGAATAAGGTTGGAACAAACAGGTCTCGAAGACCTGCGCGTTCTTGGTTACAATCGGGGTTATGAAAAAACCTTTGATCACCAGTTTGAGTAATCCACTCATCAAACAGGCGCGTTCGCTTCGTCAAAAGAAGGCACGTGTTGAGAGTGGATTATTTCTTGTCGAAGGGATTCATCATGTGGGGGAGCTGATCGAAGCGGGGTGGGATGTGGAGTCCGTGCTGTATGCCCCTGGAGTGTTGACGAGCGCTTTCGCCCACGATCTGATCGCCCGCCTCTCTCTTTCCCCTCAGCCTGTCACCCAGCAAGTGATGGAATCTTTGGCTGACAAAGAAAACCCGCAAGGTATCCTTGCAATCGTTCGCCAGAAGAAAACAAAACTCAAAGACTTGGAGTCAGTGACGCGCGCGGTTGCCCTTGTCTCCCCACAAGACCCCGGCAACGTCGGGACGATCCTCCGCACCATGGATGCTGTCGGCGCGGACGCGTTATTTCTACTGGACGGCGGTGTCGAGTTGTATCATCCCACCGTCGTCCGCGCCAGCATGGGAACTTTGTTCTGGAAGCCGGTGGTTCAAACTTCATTTTCTGAGTTTGTCCAATGGGCGCGTGATGGAAGTTATCAACTTATCGGCACATCGGCGCATGGCGATGTTGAGTATCAAACGCTCGTACCGCGCCTGCCCTGGGTTTTGGTGCTGGGTAACGAACAAAAGGGACTCTCATTGGAACAAACAAAAGCCTGCGATGTAATTGTCTCTTTGCCTATGAACGGCAGAGTCAGTTCATTGAATCTGTCGGTTGCCGCGGGTGTATTGCTGTATCAGTTTGTTAAATGAACTGGGACGGAGCATTGCTCCGTCCCAGTTAGCGTTATCAGTTTTGGGGAAATCGCTAAAATTCGTCTTCGTCCTCTTCCCAAAGTTCATCTTCGCCATCTTCCTCTTCATCCTCCCATTCCGTTTCATCTTCTTCTTCCCACTCCTCAGCGGCTCCCTCGGAGGGGGAATAGGTACCACAACCGGTATCGGGGTCGATCTCGACAGCCGCGGCGGAGCAGTAGCCTTCATCTAAAAACACACAATCCACGTAATGGCATTTGATGCGGGGCATTCAATCCTCCTGAATTAAGGTTGTCTTACTACTCGAACTACTGAAAGAATAAAGATAAGGGTCATTACAATTTGAGAGGTAAGGCAGAACGGACACAGGGCTTTGATGAGAGCAATCTCAACGTAGACCAACCAGACCGTGAAGAGGAACCCCATCAGGGATAACCCAAACAGAATCATGCTCCCATTCGTATTGAAAAACCCTGGTTTTCCCGCAAGCCATAGAACACCCAAAATGGCGGTGTATCCAATCGCCCCAACCACTGCAACCGGGATTCCATTCACTTCGGAATATTTGCTGGAGTTCACCACTGAACAACCGCCGTTCCCAATGCACATGTTTTCATTGTCGGTTAATTTATAGATCGTCATATAGATCGAAACCAACAAACCGATGACCGTAAGTACAGTTGTTACCTGTGTAAGACGTTTATTCATGGTTCCTCATAGCAACCAGGCGTTTGCTTCCTGTCCAGCAGGCAGGCATTTTACACCAGCGGGGATAATAAGTAAAGCATTTGCTTGTACCAGGGACAGGAGGTTGCCAGAGCCTTGATGTCCGGTCAATTTTGCGGTGTAAACGCCGTTATGTTCGTGGATGACGGCGCGCAGATAACTTTCCCGGCCATCGGAAAGGATTTCCTCCTCGCTTCTCACGCGGACGATGTGCCTGTCTCCGTCCAATAAGCCGCTTAACTTCCCGATGGCGTCGCGTACGAAAACCTCAAACCCCACGAACGCCGAAACCGGATTCCCCGGTAACCCAATGAACGGAATTTTCCTGTATTCACCAAATGCCAACGGTTTTCCGGGTCGCATATTGACGCGCCAGAAATCCAGCCTGCCATGCGACTCAACAACTTCTTTCACAAAGTCAAACGCGCCTACACTCACCCCTGCAGAGGTGATGATCAAGTCCACATTTTGGCTTACGGCTTTCTCGATCAACCCTTGAACAGATTCACGCGCGTCTTTTGCAACGCCCAAGCGTAAAACATCTGCATTTGTGCTTTCGATCAACGCCGCAAGCATATAAGAATTCGAGTCGCGTATCTTGCCGGGTTCAAGCGGGGCATCCACTGCGAGTAGTTCGTCGCCAGAAGAGAGCAAAGCCACGCGCGGTCTTTGGTAGACTTTAACTTTGGCATATCCGAGCATGGCAAGGATGCCGGCAGTCTGCGCGTTGATACGGCGCCCGCGCTGTACTACAACATCACCAGCGTGGACATCTGTACCGCGCGGACGAACGTTTTCATTTGGCTGTGTTGATTTGGAGATCGTGACGTTCTTTGGGGCAACCGTCCCTGCAGAACGGTCGTTGAAGTCTGTATCTTCCACGGGGATGACTGCATCGGCGCCTTCGGGCATTTGCGCGCCGGTCATGATGCGTGCGGCTTCACCGGGTGCAATGGAAACCGTCGGTGTGGACCCGGCTGGGATGTCTGCGACCACGCGCAAGGTCACGCTGGAAGCGGGCGCGGCGCGGGAGGTATCCGCGGCCCGGACGGCGAATCCATCCATGGATGAGTTGTTGAAATGGGGAAGATCGTCCGCTGCGATAATGTCTTCTGCAAGCACGCGCTTCGCAGACGCGGCGAGAGGCAGGGTTTCAACTTTTACAGATTTAAAGTGGGAAAGGATATGTTCGCGTGCCTGCTCGACACTTAGCAATGACATGGTTGCCTCAAAGCGGCGACATTATATCAGTTTACGCAAACTTCGGAAGTCTTTTACCCCGGTTTTGTGCGATGCGCTTCCATTACATTGGGCAGGTTTTCGATACGTGTGAGAATACGGCTCAGTTGATCAAGATCTTTAACTTCGACAATGATATTCAGGTCTGCGAGACTGCGATTGACATTCACGGAAACGTCGGCAATATTGATGCCTTCGCCAGATAACAATGTAGAGATATCACCGACCAACCCTTGACGGTCGTAGGCTTTGACTTTGATCGGCACTGGAAATGTGCGTTCTATTTTTCCCCAACTCACTTGCAAAAGGCGTTCCTTGTCTTTTCGCCGCAGAATGTTTGGGCAGTCCTGGCGATGAATGGTCGCGCCGCGCCCGCGGGTGACGTAACCAACAATTTGGTCGCCCGGTGTGGGGTTACAGCACTTTGCGGTTTGCGAAAGCAGGCCCTTCAAGCCGACGACTTCTATGGTATCTGTGCTGGTCTTATCTTTTATATGCGAGCCTACCGTGAAGACATCTTTGTTTTCTTCTGTTTCTGAAAACCGCCGTATCACGCGGCTGATGGATACATCTCCGCATCCCAATGCAATAAACAACTCTTCGGGCGCTTTGAACCCAAGATCGCGAGCCATGCTTTCAAAGTTGATCTCGGGGATTCCCAGTCTTTGTAATTCGCGCTCCAGCGCAACGCGTCCTTGTGTGAGATTTTGTTCATCCTCCTGTTTCTTAAACCAGACCTTGATCTTGGAACGTGCACGTTGGGTCTTGACCAGCCCAAGGTTGGGGTTAAGCCAATCTCGACTGGGACCGCCTCGTTTCGCGGTCAGGATTTCAACCTGGTCGCCGGTTTTTAATTCCTGGTACAGCGGGACCAGCTTTCCGTTCACCCGCGCACCGCGGCAGCGATGACCAATGTCAGTGTGAACATGATAGGCAAAGTCAATGGGCGTGGAGCGGGCAGAGAGATCGATGATGTCGCCGCGCGGGGTGAAGACATACACGCGATCCTGAAAGACATCTGTTTTCATGCCCTCTACAAATTCCTGAGCGTCGTTCACATCGGCGCGCCAATCCATCATATTGCGGAGCCAGTTGATGCGCTCTTCATAGTTCTTGTCCGAACTACGCCCGCCTTCCTTATAACGCCAATGCGAAGCGATACCGTATTCTGCATCCTGGTGCATTTCAGCGGTACGGATCTGTACTTCCAGAGGACGCTTATCATCATAGATAACAGCCGTGTGAAGCGATTGGTAAAAGTTATCTTTTGGGGCGGCGATGTAATCGTCGAATTCGCCCTGGATCGGTCGCCAGTGTGTGTGGATGACACCCAACGCCGCGTAGCAGGCTGGGACGTCTGGCACGATAAGACGCACTGCGCGCACGTCCCGCACCAGATCAAAAGGCTTCCCCTTTTGTGTCATTTTTTTATAGATCGAATAGATATGCTTGGGTCTTCCGCTGATCTCTACTTTGATATTATTCTTTTCGAGAATATGTAAAAGGTTTTCCTTGATAACCTTTATATCCGATTCACGGTCGGGTCGTTTTTCATTGAGTTGTTCCGCGATCTCTTTGTATTTTTCAGGGTTGACGTAACGAAACCCCAGATCTTCCAATTCCCATTTAATCTGCCAGATGCCCAGTCGGTTGGCGAGAGGCGCAAAGATATCCAGCGTTTCCTGTGCAATGCGCTTGCGTTTTTCTTCGGGCATATGTCCAAGTGTACGCATATTGTGCAGGCGGTCTGCCAGTTTGATAAGCACAACGCGCACATCGTCACCCATGGCGATAAACGTCTTACGGAGCGTTTCAAACGCCAGGTCCTGTTTGCGGCTTTTTGTATCAGCAGCTTTTTCTGCAAGTTCCCTCCCATTTCCGGAGCGGAACCCTTCTGCATGTTGATCTCCGCGTGAGACGCGCGGCAGTTTGGTCAGCTTGGTCACCCCGTCTACAAGAATTGCAACTGTATCCCCAAAGTCGCGCCGCAGGTCTGTGAGGGTGATGATCGTGTCTTCCACAGTATCATGGAGTAGACCTGCAACGATCACCTCCGGCGGCACACGTAATTCAGCCAGGATGCTTGCCACGGCAAGGCAATGGTTGATGTACGGGTCACCTGAATGACGCTTTTGCTCGCGATGCGCCTCTTCTGCAACCCGATAAGCACGTTGAATGACCTCCCGGTCTGCGAGACTATAATGTTCGGGGAGTTGTTCCATCAATTTTTCGAGTGGAATGGCTTTCTCAGCAACTTTCATACTGTTTATTTTACTACGCTCGTTCAGGCAAAGGAGAAGCTGTCATATGGCGTTAAGGAAAGTTCGTTTGGTAAAAAATTAAAGAGATTAACACATGCCCGTTGTAAATAATGTTACCCGCCTGCTGGATTCACAGAAAATTCCATACACCATCTATGAACTACCGGCTGAAAAACTCGGCGCGATGGAAACAGCGCGTCTTCTCAACGTTGAGCCTGCCTCGGTTTTCAAGACCATTGTCATCACCCGCGACAAACCGAGGAAGCCCTTGCTAGTTGTTATTCCCGGTCCATCTCATGTGGATTTGAAACTCCTCGCCGCCGCTTTGGGCGAAAAGAAAGTCTATCTGCCAACCGAACGCGAAGCCGAACAATTGACGGGTTTACAGGCAGGCGGTATTTCTCCTCTTGCGCTGATCAACAAAGGCTTTCAGGTGATTATTGATTCCTCCGCTCAAAATTATTCAGAGATACATATCTCCGGCGGGCAAAGAGGCTTGAATGTCAAACTGCCGGTTGCTGATCTGATTCGATTAACAGGTGCGCGCACATTTCAAATGGGGTAATTTTCATTAACACGTGTAAGTTAACCTATCCATTCTCGACATTTTTCACTATAATACTGTTACACATTGATGGATCAAACTTTACAGAAAGGAGGTGGCTTTCAAAGCAGAACTTTTATGAAATATCCGATTGTGTAACCCTAACTAATTCTCAAGGAGGAGAATATGCGAAAAGTATTTGCTATTACGGGGATATTAATCGTATTGAGTCTGGCCCTTGCGGCCTGTGGAAGCGCTGCGCCAGCGCCATCGGGTGGCGGAGAACCTGTCACAGTGAAGGAAACAGTTATCGTAACTGTGGAAGTAACTTCCGAAGCAGCCGCCCCGGCCGCACCAGCAGCCCCAGCCGTTGTTGCCCCAGCGGGTTATGGCGTAACTCTCGAGACCGTCAAGGCACGCGGCAACTTGATTTGCGGAGTCAACTCACAAGTACCTGGATTTGGCTACGTGGATGCGAATGGCAGTTACTCCGGCTTTGATGTGGATTACTGCCATGCTCTCGCCGCTGCGATATTCGGCGATCCTGATAAAGTGGAATTCCGCCCTGTGACGGCTTCTGAGCGCTTCACCGCTTTGCAATCCGGTGAAATTGATATTCTCAGCCGCAATACAACCTGGTCGCTTGCCCGTGATACGGAATTGGGCGGTAACTTTGTCCACACCACCTTCTACGATGGTCAAGGGATGATGGTTCCTTCCGATAGCGGTATCACCACACTAAAAGACCTGGACGGTGGCACGATCTGCGTTCAGACTGGTACAACCACCGAGCTCAACCTGGCTGACGTTATGGCTTCGCAGGGTGTCTCATATACCCCGGCCGTCTTTGAAGATGCCGACGCCACCTTTGCCGCCTACGCGGAAGGTCGCTGCGATGCGGTCACCACCGATAAATCCGGGCTTATCTCACGCCGCACGGTGCTTGCCGATCCTACAGCGCATGTTATTCTTGACGTAACCATGTCCAAGGAACCTCTCGGTCCCATGGTTCGACACGGTGATGACCAATGGTTCGACATTGCGCAGTGGACGGTTTTCACACTGTTCTCAGGCGAAGAATTTGGACTTACCTCTGCGAATGTGGACGATATGAAAGCCAGCGCCACCGCTCCCGAGGTCAGGCGCTTGCTCGGTCTCGAAGGCGACTTGGGCTTGAAATTGGGTCTCAGCAACGACTGGGCGTACAACATCATCAAACTTGTAGGCAACTATGAAGAGGTGTACAACCGCAACCTGGGTCCCGATACTGCCACTTATATCCCACGCGGCTTGAACAGCTTATATACAAACGGCGGCTTGCTTTACGCACCGCCCTTCCGTTAAACCCGGACCGTATATATACATGTAGGAGGGTGGGGAAGTTTCCCCACCCTCAATCTTTAGTGGGAGGTTTGTCAATGCAACAGGAACATCAACAAACAACAACCATCCCGTTTTGGCGCGACGAACGAATTTTGAAAATTTTGGGGCAAATCGCTTTTATCGTTGCGGTCATTTTGTTCTTCTCCTTCATCTATCAAAATATGAAGGTGGGTCTTGCCAAACAAGGTATCACTTTAAGCTATAATTTTCTCAAAGGTATTTCTGGTTTTGATATTGCCGAGAGTGTTTTTTCGTATACGCGGAATTCCACCTATTGGCAGGCGTATCTCGTTGGACTCCTGAACACGGTAATCGTCAGCATTGTTGGTATTATCTTTGCGACAATTTTGGGAATCATTCTTGGGGTTGCGCGTCTCTCCACCAACTTCATTATCAATCGCCTGGCTGCTTTCTATCTTGAACTCATCCGTAATCTTTCTTTACTCGTATTTTTGATCTTTTGGTATCTGGGCGTATTCCTCAAACTACCCAGAGTGAAGGAAGCCATCGTCTGGCCCGGCAATATCTTTCTTTCGAATCGCGGAGTGGGGATTCCCTGGGGAATTCCCACCGCCTCCTACCCGACCTTTCGCCTGATCCTGGTCTTTGGTTTGATCCTTGCTTTGATCATTTTCTTTTCTCTACGAGCCTACAGCCAGCGTACTGGGCGCGCTCCCCTAACCATCTTCTGGACTACATTCACATTTATCAGTGTGGCATGGCTTGGCTGGCTCCTGCTCCCTGAAAAGCCCCTTACGTTTGATTTCCCTGCTTTATCGGGTTTGAAGCTGACCGGCGGTAAGATACTCACCCCCGAGTTCATGGCGCTCACCTCCGGGCTTGTTCTTTATACCTCGGCATTCATCGGTGAGGTGGTGCGCGCAGGTATCCAGTCTGTATCCAGAGGACAGGTGGAGGCATCACGCGCGCTTGGTTTGAATGCTTTCCAAACCCTGCGCCTGATCGTCTTTCCGCAGGCATTGAGGGTTATTATTCCGCCGTTGACCAGTCAATATTTGAACCTGATCAAGAATTCATCGCTCGCCATTGCTGTTGGTTATCCCGATGTCTTTTATGTTTCGAATACAATTCAAAACCAAACGGGGCGCGCGGTGGAAATGATCTCAATGGTGATGTTGACCTATCTATTTTTCAGCCTGGTCACCTCTGTGCTAATGAATTGGTATAACCAGCGCATCAGACTGGTGGAGCGTTAAATGACAAATCTCAATCCCACACTGCCTCCTTTGACAGAACGCTCAAGTGTCTTGCGCTGGCTGCGCAGAAATATGTTCGGCTCCTGGTATGACAGTATATTAACGGTTTTGGGAGTCCTGCTTGTATATTGGGCTGTGAAAGGCTTGTTGACCTGGATCTTCACAGTCGCGGAATGGGATGTTGTATCCACGAATTTGCGTTTGATCATGATCGGTCAATATCCGATCGAGCAGGTTGGCCGGCTGTGGTTATGGCTGGCATTCCTGGTATTTTTATCCGGGAATTCCATCGGAATTTGGGCGCGTGAATCAAAATACGCTGTTGTCCTTTTGCTGGTTCCGGCCCTGTTGGCTTTATTTCCATTTGGCGATGAACCTCGCAAGTGGTTGATTGCATTGACCGTCATTGGGCTGCTCGGCTGGGGAGTTGGCCGCGCCAGGCCCGGGGTCCTGAAAAGAAGCGTGGTTATCGGATGGGTGATTTCCCTTCCGATCATCATCCTGCTCACGCATGGCTTTGGTGAGTCAGACACTGGGTTTTGGTCAGTCGCAAAGACGAATTTGTGGGGAGGGCTGTTGCTTACCTTCCTGCTTACCGTGGTGGGAATTATGTTTTCATTCCCTTTGGGTGTTTTACTTGCGTTGGGGCGGCGGTCTGAGTTGCCGATCATTCGCTGGTCGAGCGTGGCGTATATTGAATTGGTGCGTGGAGTGCCGTTGATCACGATCCTCTTCATGGCGCAATTGATGCTGCCGCTCTTTTTGCCTGAGGGGATGACGGTTGACCGGGTGTTGCGAGCCATGGTTGCCATCACGTTGTTCAGCGCCGCATATCTTGCCGAGAATGTGCGCGGTGGTTTGCAGGCCATACCCAATGGACAATATGAAGCGGCGCATGCCTTGGGCTTGAATAAGACAAAAACAATGGTCTTTATTATCCTGCCGCAGGCGCTGCGCTTGATCATCCCGATCCTGGTGGGACAGTTTATTGCTGTCTTCAAAGATACTTCGCTGGTGGCGATCATCGGTTTGCTCGATCTGGTGGGTATTGGTAGGACGATACTGGCACAACCTGCTTTTCTGGGTTTACAGCGCGAGGTGTATGCCTTTATTTCCCTGCTCTACTGGGTTTTGAGCTACGGTATGTCGTACCTTAGTCAGCGTTTGGAGGAGAGTCTGGGCGTTGGAAAAAGGTGATTTTAAAGGAGTTATGTGATGACACAAGTTGAGACAATGATCACTGTTCATGACCTTCATAAGTGGTATGGAGATTTTCACGTTTTGAAGGGTATTGATATGGAGGTCAAGAGGCGGGAGGTGATTGTGATATTTGGACCGTCTGGTTCGGGCAAATCCACTTTCATCCGCACGCTCAATCGCCTCGAAGAACATCAACGCGGGCAGATCCTGGTGGATGGGATCGAGTTAAGTCATGATGTGAGAAACATTGAGCAGATCCGCATGGAAGCAGGCATGGTTTTTCAGCAGTTCAACTTGTTCCCTCATTTGACTGTACTGCAAAATATCATGCTTGCGCCTCTCCAGGTCCGTAAGTGGACGAAGAAAAAAGCCGAAGAGATTGCCATGCAACTATTGGAGAGGGTGGGTATCCCTGAACAGGCGCAAAAATATCCTGGTCAGTTATCGGGTGGGCAGCAACAACGTGTGGCGATTGCGCGCGCATTGGCTATGCAACCGAAGATCATGCTGTTTGATGAACCCACGTCCGCGCTTGACCCTGAGATGATCAAAGAAGTGTTGGATGTGATGACTGAACTTGCGAAGTCGGGTATGACCATGATTGTGGTGACTCATGAAATGGGATTTGCCCGTGCAGTTGCAGACCGTATGTTCTTCTTCGATGAAGGTCAGATCGTGGAAAGCGGACCGCCGGAAGAGATCTTCAAAAAACCCAAAGAGGATCGGACGAAGTTGTTCTTATCGCAAATCCTTTCACACTAGAATCAAAAAGTCGGCTCAGTGCCGACTTTTTGATTCTATCGGTGAAGATGGATTGAATTCAAATGTTTCAGCAGGAAGGCATATAGATGATGTCATCTTTGCGTATACACAGTTCCAGCTTGTCAAATTGTGCGGGCTGAACGATAGAACGAGCCCTCTGACGTGTAATTTTTTATTATCCTTGAGAGTTACCCACGCTAATGCATACCAATATCCCGAAGGAAGATCCAATATCTCCAGTACTTGCTGAAATTATTCCACATTCGCCAAATGCGTTAGGAATATACAACTGTAGAGATAAGATATATGATCCCCCAGTTTTGTTTTTTATGACAGTTCTATGCGTCGGACCGGCTGCACCTGTATTTAAGGGACCCAGGCAATTGTTCTCATTATTGCTGGAAACCTGAGTTGGCACCGGCGTTGGAGAGGATAACAAGTCGGGCGTCGGAAGATGGGATTTCTGTATCCGTTGGCATGGGGGTTGGGCTGGGCGTTTCGGTAGGTGGAAGGGGTGTCGCGGTTGGAATGGCAGCTTGTGTCTCTGCCACCATGGTAAAAGCTGCGGCAACAGCCGTGTTTTGTACGTCAATCGGGTTAACAGCTGGAGTGGCTTCCGCTCCGCATGCACTAAGGATCATTGCCAGGGCAACGACCACTGTTTGGAATTTTAAATATTTCATTCTTACAGAATATCTCCTATGTACATTGTGTTTAACAATTGGGATAACATCCGCCTAGAGCGACGATGTCTTTATTTCTCACAACGATTTTCCAGGCGGCTTCGGTGATGCGGAAGCTGCCAAATACTTTGAAATCTTTTTTGCCGTTGACAAATGCCCCAGCGCTATATTGTCCTACAGGACCGATAAGACTATCACTGTATACATAGAGATAGCCGCATTCCCCCAGGTCTGTTACAACATACAAAGACAGGACAATTTCTCCTTTTGGGTTTGTTTCGTTGGATACGGTGAGGCTTGCGGAGGGTCCCTGCCACTTGGTGAGAGGCTGATTGCATGGATCCCCGCTTGAACTGGATGAAGTGGAAGCTGCCTGAGTAAACGTAGGTATGATGGTTGGAGACGCGATCAACGGGTCAAGCGTGGGTTCGGGTAATGGTGTTTCTGTAGGGAGCGGCGTCAGAGTGGGCGCCTCGGTCGGCGGTATGGGAGTTGCCGTTGGGATGGCGGCTTGTGTTTCAGCGACCATTGTGAACGCCGCGGCTACGGCAGTATTTTGTACATTCACAGGGTCAACGGTGGGTGTTCCCGCAGAGCCGCATGCACTAACCAATAAACTTAAGATTGCAATAATGATCCATATATTCTTTTTCATTCTAATTCGATTCCTTATTGAGTAGTTACTTTATCCTTGTAAATTACAACGGTAATATCCTGATCTTTATGGAGTGTAAAGTTCCCAGTGATTTTCCTGCCGCCCACCCAGACAACATACACGTAATAGCCAAGCGGCGCTTTGACTTCAACTCGTTTTTTAACCGGATATTCCAGAATTGCCGCATTCCCGTCAGCAGGGTAATTTTGCAGGGATATATATGCCTGTGCCTTTGATTTGTTTATCAAAGTCACTTTACTGAACGGGACAGCGGGGGGTAAAGTTCCATATGTCAGAACACCCAGGGTGGGGGTGAGTGTAGGTACTCCCGCTTGAGATGCTGGAGTTGCTGTGATTGAGTTGGCTGGGTCACTTGTTGAAGTGGCGGGTGTGGTTGTCAGGTTTGGTTCTGGCGGTGGATGTTGATATGTCCGTGGCGGTTGCATCGGGAGGCGATTCAGTAGCGGTAAAAGTATCATTAACAGATGCAGTTGCCGGTTTAGCCAGAGCCGCTTGTTGTGTCAGGGCTTTATCTGGTTGTCGGATATCAAAAGTAGGAGTGGGAGGAACAACCGTTTGAGTGAAATCGGACGTGCTGCAAGCTAATGTTGCCAACGCAAGCGCGAGGATCGAAAAGATGACCTTCTTCATTGTGCCCTCCTTGGGCTAGGACTGGCTGACAACCTCCATGAATTGAGTGACCACATCGCGTAACATACGTTCGGGCAACGCGCCAACCTGGCGATGTACGATCTTTCCGTCTGAGATGAACAACATGGTGGGAATGCCCTGGATGCCGTATTTCATCATCCATTCGGGATTCTCATCAGTGTTGACCTTTGTGATAAGGATCTTGTCTTCAAATTCGTTCGCCAACTTATCGAGGATGGGAGCAACCATTTTACAGGGTCCGCACCACGGCGCCCAAAAATCAACGATCACAGGGATGGGTGATTGCAGGACGGTTTTCTCGAATGCGGCATCAGTTACATGAACAGGTTCGTTTGGCATATTACACCTTCGTTTGTCTTATTTTTAACGGCAATTTATTTCAATTGCCCCTAATCGAAGAGCGAGTATATCATATAACCCTGCATGATATAATCGCCCGTCATGGCTGAATTACTCGCGAAGTGGAGGAGCGGACTTGCGAAAACAAGCAAGACCGCATTTGGACGGCTCGCCACTGTATTGGGAGCGACGGAAATCACACAAGATACGTGGGATGAATTGGAGTCTCTTCTGATTCAGGCGGATTTGGGGATTGAAGTGACGGGCGAGATATTGGATTCACTACAACGCCTCGTACGGACCGAGGGACTGACTCGCTCCGACGAGCTTTTATCTTCGCTGAAAACTGAACTCTTCAATCGCCTCACACCTCCGCCTGCCCTGAATTGGACGAATAAGCCATTTGTAATTATGCTGGTTGGAGTCAATGGCTCGGGTAAAACCACCACCATTGCAAAACTGGGACAGCGTTTCCACTCCGAAGGAAAAAGTCTGCTCTTTGGCGCGGCAGATACATTCCGTGCCGCGGCAGTGGATCAGCTTCAAGTCTGGGGCGAACGGCTGAATGTTGACGTGATCTCTGGCGCACCTGAGTCAGATCCGGGAGCGGTGGCTTTCAATGCCGTCCAATCTGGTATCGCGCGCGGTGTTGATCTGATCCTCATTGATACCGCTGGTCGTCTGCATACGCGTTTCAATTTGATGGAAGAGCTGAAGAAAGTCTATCGAGTGGTTGGCAAAGCCCTTCCGGGCGCGCCCCATGCCGTTTGGCTGGTGCTCGATGCAACGACCGGACAAAATGCTTTACAGCAGGCAAAAGCTTTTAAGGAGACTGTTGGTGCAACGGGGGTGATCATGTCCAAGCTGGATTTGTCCGCACGCGGCGGCATGGCTTTTGCCATTCAAAGCGAACTGGGTCTGCCGATCCTTTTTGTCGGGCTGGGTGAAAAGCCTGAAGACCTTACACCTTTTGACCCTGATGCCTTCGTTCAGGGAATTTTGACCCAAAACTAATGATAGGAGAAAAAATGCAGGACCTTGTTAACCGTTTACAATCCGCCCAGGACTTAACCCGACAGCTACTGGTGCGTCTTTGACTTCGCGTCTAAAGAGCAAAAGTATTCCCAACTTGAAAAAGAAATAGAAGCGCCTGATTTTTGGAGCGACCCTTCGGAAGCCCAAAAAACAATGAGGCAATATAACGCCATCAAATCAGAAGTGGATTCGTGGCGGGGCTTCTCGCGCCGTTTGCACGATGCGCTGGAACTTGCCCAGCTTGATGATGAAAGTCTGCGTAGTGAATTAGAAACGGAAATCGACTCCGTTGAAGCCGACTTGGAGAAACGATCATTTACTGCCATGTTATCTGGCAAATATGACCGCGACTCTGCCATCCTTGCCATTCATGCCGGTGCGGGCGGTACCGATTCACAGGATTGGGCGGCGATGCTCGAACGGATGTACCTTCGCTGGATGGAAGAACGCGGCTTTAAAGCTGAAATACTAGACTCGACGGATGGTGAAGAGGCAGGCATTAAAAGCGTAACCATTGCTGTCGAAGGTGAGTATGCCTTCGGATATCTCCGATCTGAAAAAGGTGTGCATCGTCTGGTGAGGCTTTCCCCGTTTGATGCGGCCCATCGCAGACACACATCCTTCGCGTTGGTGGAAGTTCTGCCTCAGGTTGCGATGGATGAAGCTGAAATCGATATTGACCCAGGCGATATTAAAATGGATGTCTATCGTTCGTCTGGCGCTGGTGGGCAGAATGTGCAAAAGAACGCGACCGCTGTCCGCCTTACTCATATCCCGTCTGGAATTGTTGTTACCTGCCAGAACGAGCGTTCGCAGTCGCAGAACCGCGAGTTTGCCATGAAGATATTAAGCGCCCGGCTGTTGGAATTGAAGCAGGCTGAAAGGGAGGAGGAACGCGCGGTCTTGCGCGGCGAGTACACAAAAGCCGAATGGGGCAGCCAGATTCGTTCGTATGTTTTGCATCCCTACCAATTGGTCAAGGATCACCGTACCGAGCACGAAACCGGAAATACCCAGGCGGTTCTGGATGGCGACTTGGATGAGTTTATGGAAGCCTACTTGAGGCAGGCTTCATGAATAAATTTATAAAGAAACTGTTCGATGTTCTCTTCACCCGCGAGAATATACTCGCAATTTTGTTGTGTTTGATCTTGATTGCTCTGGTAATTTTTACTGCAGATACATCCCCGACCTGGATCTATCAAGGATTTTGATGGATATTTCCCAACTAAAATTCTAATATTTCTGATGTCGAACACAGGGAGCGTTTATTGGTTAATCGAGATTAACCCCAGTTTGCAAACAATTGCATGCCAGCAATATACGAAATGAGAGGAAACAGTAATGAACGATACAATTGCAAGCCTTGAGAATTACATTACCACGACTATACTGAAACAACCCAACCGAAAGATAACTCCCGATGAACCGCTGATCTCCAGCGGGTTGATCGATTCGTTCAGTTTGATGGATCTGGCTTTGTTTGTGGAAGATACATTTGGTGTTCGAATTGAAGACACGGAATTAAATGCGGACACCTTCGATAATTTGACTCAGCTTGCATCCCTGGTTGAATCTCGCAAATAATGCCGACTTTTCCTGAACGATTAAAAACGCTTCATTCTCAGGACCCTGAGTTGGTCGCGGTTTACCTGCAGTTTTCCGGCCGGGACGATTTGCCCATTACCCGCGGACAACTAATGCTTGGAGCGTCATCTTACGCGGAAAATTTATCCCTCAACGGAATCCAGCCCGGTGAAGTGGTTGTGCTTATCCTTCAGCACGGCGAAGACTTGCTTTATGCATTTTGGGGTGCGATCCTTCATGGAGCAATTCCCTCCATTATGCCATTTCTAACAGAGAAACTTTCTCCCGAACGTTATCGCGCGGATTTATCTGCGTTGATTTTGGTGACCCAGCCTGCCGCGATTGTGACCTATCCTGAGTTTGAGAGCAACGTACGCGCCGCACTAAAAGAGGACGATTCTGTCCGTTCGGTCATTGTCACGAATACTATTGATCATCAGGCGGTTATTGATTTTGATTCGCTTTCTGGTTTTCAACGTGAACCCGGTGACATTGTTTTATTGCAGCATTCATCTGGAACGACGGGACTGCAAAAAGGTGTGGCACTATCACATCAGGCGGTGTTCAATCAATTAGATGCGTACAGCCGTTCGCTTTCGTTGAATGATGAGGATGTCCTTGTTTCCTGGCTTCCGCTTTATCATGACATGGGTTTGATTGCAGGCTTCCTTATGCCTATTCTGTCAGGTATTCCCCTTGTGTTGATGTCTCCCTTCGATTGGGTGCGGGCGCCTTATAAGTTGATGCAGTCTGTGACGAAGTATCACGGTACACTTTCATGGCTCCCGAATTTTGCTTATAACTTCTGTGCACAAAAGGTCAGGGATCGACATCTCGAAGGGGTTGATTTGTCTTCGTGGCGCGCGATCATCAATTGTTCAGAACCTGTCCGCTGGGAAAGCCATTGGGCTTTTTATGAACGTTTCAAAAACTTTGGTTTGAAGTTGGAAGCGCTTCAGACATCTTATGCAATGGCGGAGAACGTTTTCAGTGTAACTCAAAGCCCATTGGGGAGCATACCCATTGTCGATGAGATTGACCGGGAGTCTTTTATGATCGAACGCGTGGCAAAGAGTCCTCTTGACGGTCGCCCATCCATGAAGATGATGTCGTCCGGCGTTCCTCTCGAAAACGTCAACGTGAAAATCCTGGATGAGCAGGGAAACGAAGTCCCCGAGCGTGTGATCGGTGAAGTTGCTTTGAAAAGTGATTGCATGTTGACCGGTTACTACAACCGCAATGACCTTACAGAAAAAGCGCTGGTGAATGGCTGGTACTTGACGGGCGATTATGGTTATAGCGCGAATGGAAATGTATTCGTTTCGGGACGCAAAAAAGATATGATCATTGTGGGCGGAAAAAATGTATATCCTCAAGACCTTGAATCTCTTACCTACGAAGTCCCTGGAGTTCACGCGGGGCGTTCTGTTGCGTTTGGGATGTTCGATGAATCTCAAGGCACAGAAGATGTTGTGATTATTGCAGAAGTTGACTCTGACAATGAAGAGGAACAGCAAAAGATTGCGGATGCAGTTCGAGCTCATGTCACGAAGAATTCAGCGATTGCTTTGCGTTATGTAAAAGTTGTAGGTCCCAAATGGATCGTGAAGACTTCGAGCGGTAAGACAGCCCGCTCTGCCAATAAGGAAAAGTTTTTGGCAGAGTTACAAAATAATTTTTGAGGTAACACAGAGTGGTTAATAGAAAAGAGCGAGTTTCAAACTCGCTCTTTTGTTTCTTACTTTGTTGTTGCTAGCCGCCAGTTGGAAGTCGCTTTTCCATGGTGCGGTTTAAAATCTCTTCCTGCTCGTGCGAGACGCTTTTTGAGCGCTTAACCTTGAACGCTTTTCCTTCGTCGGCTTTGTTAAGAGCCTCCTGCCAGGCGATCTGCATGGCAGTAAGTTCAGGTTCCTTTGGTTCCTCCTGTTGCTTGGTTTCCACCGCTTCTTTTTTGGATCCGTGTTTGGGTCCTTTTTTATTTTCCTTTTTCGCCGGTTTGAACTCTTCGATCTCTGGTTCCAAGGCCTTCATACTCAACTTGATCTGTTTTTTCTTTCGATTGACTTCCAACACCTTGGCTTCGATCTCATCGCCTTCTTTGACGATTTCGCCGGGAGTTTTGACATATCCATGTGCAAGTTCACTTACATGAATCATACCGGGGCGTTCTGCGCCAATCTCTACAAACGCTCCATAAGGCTCAAGACGAACTACCTTCCCTTTTACAATCATTTCCGGTTCGATCTCTTTCCACTCGAGGGCGAGCGGCTCGATCATTGTAAGTTCGATGCGATCCTTCTTCACACGACGAACCCAGACTTCCACAGATTGCCCTTCTTTAACCACATCGTCCACTTTGTTTATGGCCTCATTGCTTAGTTGCGATATATGAAGTACGCCAGGGATGTTTTGACCCACGTCGACCAGAGCGCCTGCAAGGGTTGTCTTTAATACCTTCCCGCTTAATTTTGTTTTTGGTTCAAGCGCCACTTCAGGCGCGATGTTTTGTGTTTCCATATTCAACTCCTACGTTTGAAATAATGCCGAAAAAAGATTATACATGTTTGGCTATTATTAGTCAATGTGAAATCTGTTTCAAATAGTAATGGGTGGTTTCTATAAAGTTGGCTTCTTTATTTACGATCTTCTCTCTTCAAACTTTGTTTCTTTACAGCTATCAATCGTTTGGAAAACGTGAGGCTTTTTAAAAACATGGCGCTTGACTGTTTGTAAGTATTTGAAGTATATTTACCAAACTATGTTGTTTTCGGAAGAAAATATCGATATCTATGTATAATTTCGACAAAACAGATGTAAAAATTGTCAACCTTCTCCTCGAAGATGGGCGTATGCCTTCTTCGGAGATTGCGCGCCGGATCGGAGATATTTCTGAGCGAGCAGTTCGTTATCGTATCGACCGTATGATGGATGAAAACGTTATACGGGTAAGCGCCGTTGCAAAGCCACAAGCTTTTGGTTTAACCACGATTGCAGATGTATGGATGGAAGTCGAATCAGATCGAATCCTTGAGGTTGCGAAGAAGATGGCGGAGTTTGATAACGTCAGCTATGTCGCATGTGGAATTGGGGAATCGGATGTAAGTATTCAAATCGTTGCGAAAGATACAGCTGAGATTTATCAATTCATAACCGAGGTCGTTCGCAAGACCCCGGGTGTTCGCAAAACAACTACATCTATTGTGCCGCTTATTCTCAAGGATGTGTATCAATGGCGGGTTCCTGAAAGAATTGTGCGCGAAATAAGTGAAAAAGAGATTCCAACGACAACACACTAAATTCACTTGGAGGATTATATGTTCGGCGCAAAGACGCATGCATTGCAAAAACGTGCTCAGGAAGTGATTCCGCTTGGGGGTTAATTCTAATTTTCGATATTGGGGCGATGGCATTACGCCTTATGTTGAAAAAGCGAAAGGGGCATATCTTGTGGGATGTGGATGGAAAGAAATATATTGATTATCGCATGGCGTTTGGTCCGATTATCCTTGGACATTCATTTAATGAAGTAGATCAAAAAGTAATTGAAGAGATTCAAAAGGGGATTCTCTTTGCAATGACGGGTGAACTCGAAATCGAAGTTGCTGAGATGATCGTTGAGATGTCGCCCGCCATCGAAATGGTGCGCTTTGCGTGTTCAGGAACAGAATCTACAATGCATGCCATCCGTGTGGCGCGTGCTTATACGGGACGAGATCATCATTTTGAAGTTTGAGGGCAATTATCACGGAATGCATGACCATGCTTTATGGTCAACTTATGCCCCGGTTGATGCCTATGGCAATGCACGCAGTCCGATTCCGGTTCCAGCTTCGTCGGGCATCCCCAAATCCATGCGCGAGTTCATTATTACCTTGCCCTTCAATGACGCGGAAGGCTTTGAGCGTGTGATGCGTTCGTATGGCGAACAGATTGCGGCTGTGATCACAGAGCCGTGTCAGGGAAATTGTGCGGCGATCAATCCGCAGGATGGATTCCTTGAACTGATCCGCAAGAAGAACTGAAGAGCATGGATGTGTCTTTATATCTGGACGAAGTCAAAACAGGATTCCGCATCGCGAATGGCGGGGCACAGGAATATTATCGCCTCAAACCGGACCTAGTCACGTATGCCAAAGCCCTCGGCAATGGATACCCGATAGCCGCTTTCGGCGGTAAACGTGAGATCATGTCCATTATTGGGCATGGAGTTGCAATAGGCGGGACATACACAAACAACAAACCCGGTGTTGCCGCCGCATACGCGACATTGAAACTTCTCAAAGAGAAACCGATCCTAAAGACCATCGAAAAACGTGGACAACGTCTCATGGACGGCTTGAAGGAAATCTTTGAAGAGAATGATATTCCAGCGGTAATTACTGGTTATCCAGCGATGTTCTCTTTTTCATTGAATACAGACTCGGTCACCTGTCAGCGCGACTGGGCAAAGAGTGATCGCGACCTCTACCTCAAATTGGCAGAGAAAGCCATCGAACGCGGCGTCATGCCAGACCACGATGCGCGTGAGCCGTGGTTCCTATGTTACGAACATTCCGATGCGGATATTGACGAGACGTTGAATGTATATGCAGAGATTGTGAAAGAAGTGAAGAAATAAAAAGTGAACTCGGTGGTTGAGTAGCCCGAAGCGACAGCGAAGGGCGTATCGAAACCACCAAGTAAACAAAGTAATCTTGTTACAAAAATAACTCTTGTAACTGGTGGTTTCGATACGGGCGAGAAAAGCACTCGCCCTACTCAACCACCGAAGGAATAACTATGACTAAACTCACCTCACAAGAAATCGTTGACCTCAACAAAGACTACACCTTCTTCTCCTGGTCTGTGCAATCGCAGACCAACCCCATCCCTGTCACAAAAGCGGAAGGGGTTTACTTCTGGGATGCGGACGGGAAACGCTATCTCGATTTCTCATCCCAGTTGATGAACACCAATATTGGACATCAGCATCCTAAAGTCGTCAAAGCGATACAAGATCAAGCCGCAGAAATTTGCTTTGTTCATCCAGGGAATGCCACAGAACCGCGTGGTTTACTTGGTAAGAAATTGGCGGAAGTCACTCCGGGAAATTTGAAGAAAACTTTCTTTACTTTGGGCGGCTCGGAAGCCAATGAGAATGCCATCAAGATAGCTCGTTTTTATACGGGACGAAACAAGATTCTTGGCGCGCTATCGTTCCTATCATGGAGCGACGCACGGCTCCATCGCATTGACCGGTGACTACCGCCGCAACGCGGTCGAGCCAGCCATGCCGGGCGGAGTCCATTTCCTTGATCCGTTCTGTTATCGCTGTCCGTTTGGGCAGAAACCGGAATCCTGCAAACGGGAATGTATCTCTCATCTCGAAGAAGTCATCATGTACGAAGGCGCGGACAAGATTGCCGCCATCATCATGGAAGGCGTGACAGGCTCGAACGGCATCATCGTCCCGCCAGATGATTATTGGCCCCGCGTACGTGAGATTTGCGACAAGCATGGCATTTTGCTGATTTCCGATGAAGTCATGAGCGGATGGGGACGCACGGGCAAATGGTTCGCCGTGGACAATTGGGGCGTCGAACCCGACATCATCACCACCGCAAAAGGAATTACATCAGGCTATATGCCATTAGGTGCAGTGATTGTCTCTGAAAAGATCGCCGAATTCTTTGAAGATAAATATCTTTATGCAGGCTTGACCTACAGCGGACATGCCCTCGCCTGTGCCGCCGCATTGGCAACCATCGAAGTCTATGAAGAAGACAAGTTGATCGAGAATTCTGCCACGCTTGGAAAATATCTCGGCGAAGCGTTGGAAGATATCAAAGAGCGACATCCCTCTGTTGGCGATGTGCGTTATATCGGATTGTTCTCGACGATTGAGTTGGTCGTCAACCGCGAGACCAAACAACCGTTTTCTCCAGCCGTGATGGGTGAAGTGGGCAAGGTCTTGAAAGAAAATGGCTTGTTCACCTTCATCATGGCAAAGGATGTAGGGACGATGGTTTTTGTAGTCCCTCCGCTGTGTATCACGAAAGAACAATTGGATGAAGGTCTTGCTTTGGTTGAAAAGGCGTTGGAAGTGGCAGATAAACAAGTCATCTAATGAACGTTGATCCACTTTTATAGAGAATCTTACTTGGTTGAAAAGGCTTTGGAAGTTGCTGATAAGCAGGTTATGTAAGGTCGAAAGTCAAATGTCACACGACGTTAAGAGTTGGTTGGTTTTTTACGGCATTTTATTATTTGGCGTGTTTTTAGTTTCCTGCAGCTCAAATTCCGTGCCAACTTTGCAGATCGTTTCTACAAACTCACCTGTGACAATACCCTCTGTAACGCCTTCTCCATCTCAAACTAGTACAGTAACACCTGTGTCATCACCCACATTACCTCCTGCTACTTTGTCAGTTGTGTCTACAATGGACGCTATAGTTGTTCAGAAGCCAGAGTTAAAAAGAGTTTTATCGTTATTATCTAGAATGTATCTACTTGCCCTATGCTTGTGTTAGTCCAGGGCTTGGGCTTTCTCCAAATGGTGCGTGGGCTGTATCTTTTAATGGGAGCAGTATAAAGATCATCAGCGTGGATAACATAAAAGAATGGGAAGTTTCTTTTTCACAATTATCAGGTACTCAAGGTGCTGGAACTGTTTCAGTTGCTCATTGGGCAAAAGATGGTAGATTTTTATATGTTTATCCTCGGCAGGATGGTGCAGATGGTGGCTACGAATGGTTTTGGGGATCGGAGTGGACAAAGCTTATTCGTCTAGACTTGGAAACAGGTGTTTGGACAGACACAAAAATGGGCTATGCTTTTTCATTCTCGCCAGATGACCATTATTTAGCTTATCGTAGCGACCAAGGCATTCACATTCACGATCTAACAACGGCACAAGAGAAAGTTATTCAGGTAAGGTATGCTGAATATGGTCGTTTTATTTGGTCACCCGACAGTCAAAAGATAGTATTTGTTGCTTCCTTAAACGAAAGTGATTTATAAAATCGAGAAAATGGATTTACCGCACTATTACTTGATGTGAATAAACAAGCAGCCCAAACATTATTTGAGAATAACGCAGAGTTCTTGTATCCTGTTGAATGGATAGATATAAATCATGTCGTGTTTGAAAAAATATTTGAGGGATTTGGTGAAAGATTTAACGCTTAACTTGAATACAGGAGAAATGACTTCAATCACAAATCCGTAAGCAAGATCAATCCTATAAAACGTGCAATTACCAAATCTCTAATCTCTTCTCGGAGTGAATATGGAAATCCTAAACTATATCAACGGCGGATGGACAAAACCATCCGCCATAGAATATTTCGATGAAAGACCTGACACCTAAATTTAGCGCAAAATAGGATACAAGTCATTGGAGAAAAGGGGCAGTAGTTACAAATCGAGTATAAAAGTTTTAGCGAAAACCAATACTCAGAAAGGAACTACTGCCATGGAACAGTATACAGGATTTTCAGCTCACGCGAGTTTGGCTATGATAGGAATGTGGATCAACGAGAAGGCGATTTGGAAGAAAATAGAAGAACAGGTCAAGATCAAACAGAAGACCATCAAATACACGCCACACGAGAAATTGAAGGATGTGTTCATCAATATTCTTGCGGGTGGGCACGGAATATCTGAAATCAACACTCGTGTGCGTAGCGACAAGGCTTTGCAAATGGCATTTGGACGAAGTGCCTGTGCCGAACAATCTGTGACCAGCGAAACACTGAATGCTTGCACAGAAAAGAATGTGCAACAAATGGCCGAGGTGACGAGAATAATTTATCAGGACTTTGGGCAGGGCTATCGTCACGATTACGAAAAAGGTTATTTGCTTTTGGATGTGGATCTGACGGGCTTACTGGCAGGCAAGCACGCCGAAGGTTCTACGAAAGGCTATTTTTCAGGAGCCAAAAATGGACGTGGTCGACAAATGGGACGAGTGCTCGCCAGTCAGTATGACGAGATTGTCAATGAAGAGTTATACGATGGAAAAGTGCAATTGGAAAAGTGTTTGATTGGATTAATAAAAATGACCGAAAATGTGCTGGACTTGGATGAAAACCGACGAAGAAACACTGTTTTGCGAGTAGATGGAGGCGGTGGCACGGATGGAAACATCAACTGGGCTCTTCTGCGAGACTACTTTTGGATGAGCAAAGTAAAGAATTGGCAAAGGACAAGCAAATTGGTGGCTCCCATCACAAACTGGCAGAATATTCCTGAATTGCCAGGTCATGAGGCGGCTTGGGTGCCTATACCTCACAAGTATGAACGACCGGTGCGGCAATTGGCAGTGCGCTGGCCAAAACCAAAAGGTGGTTGGCACTATTGTGTACTGGTATTCAACCTCACGGATGACATGATTTTTGAATTGGCAGGTCAAATCATGTCATCTATGATGGTGACTGAATCAGAACTTCTTTCAGCTATTCTGAAGGCCTACAACTTGCGCAGTGGCGGTGTCGAAACCTCCTTCAAAAACAGCAAGCAGGGGCTTGGCTTAAACAAACGAAACAAAAAGAGCTTTCATGCCCAGCACATGCTGATCTTGTTGGCACAGTTGGCTTACAACATTACCACTTGGGTTCGCAGTGAACTTACCAAACATAAACCTGAGATGAAGCACTTCGGTATGTTGCGCATGATCCGAGATGTCTTTTCTATTTCTGGAAAACTTCAGTTCGATGAAAAAGGCAAACTGGTGCTAATTGTGATCAACAGGACACATAACCTTGCAAAAATATTTTATGAAACCTGGCAATCTACTTTTGCTCGCGACGACTTGTCGCTTATTTTGGGCGAAATTTAGGTGTCAGGTTTCCGCAGAACCTTGATTGATTGAGTAGCAAGCCACATAAAGAAGTCTGATTAATAATCGTCATCATAAAACCTGTCAGGTCTGTAACTCAAACAATTACCAATTACTACTTACCAATTCTCTAATCTCTAATCTCTAATTCTCTATCAAGGAGAACTTATGGAAATCCTAAACTACATAAACGGCGCATGGACAAAACCAACCGTCAAAGAATATTTTGAAGTCATCAACCCCGCAACGGGCGGGCTGATCGCAAAGACTCCGCTCGGAGGAAAATCCGATGTGGATGCGGCGGCAAAAGCGGCGAGCGACGCGTTGCCTGAATGGCGGCGCACGCCTGTCAATGACCGTGTGCAATATTTGTTCAAGCTTCGTAATCTTATGCGTGAGAACGCCGATGAAATTGCCAAACTCATCACGGATGAAGCGGGCAAGACCTTCGAAGAATCCAAAGCCGAGATGGTGCGTGCTTACGAGAACATCGAAGTTGCCTGCGGTATGCCGCACATGAGCAAGGGCGAGTTTGTCGAAGACATTGCCTCTGGCATCGACGAGATCATGATCCGTCAGCCTGTCGGTGTGTGCGCCACGATCGCGCCGTTCAACTTCCCTGGCATGATTCCGTTTTGGTATCTGCCCTATGCGCTCGCGGCGGGCAACACCTACATCATCAAGCCCTCTGAAAAAGTTCCCACCACGATGCAGTTCATTTTCAAACTCATCGAGCAGGTTGGTTTTCCGAAGGGCGTCGTCAACATGGTCAACGGCGCCAAGGACACGGTGGATGCCATCCTTGAGCATCCCGCCATTCGTGCGATCACTTTTGTTGGCTCGACGAACACGGCAAAATATATTTATGCGACCGCCGCCGCAAACGGCAAACGTGTACAGGCGCAGGGCGGCGCAAAGAATCCTGTCATCATTCTTCCCGATGCGGATATGGACATGGCGACGAAGATCGTTGCGGACTCTGCCTTCGGATGTGCGGGACAGCGATGTCTCGCCGTCTCTTTCGTAGTGACGGTTGATTCTGCCCGAAATGCCTTTACCGAGCTGATATGTGACGCGGCTTCGACGCGCGTCGTAGGCTACGGCATGGACTCAGGCGTCCAGATGGGACCCGTCATCAACGCCGCGTCGAAGGCGAGAGTCGAGTCGTTGATTGGACGTGGCGTCTCAGCAGGAGCAGGCATCCCCGTAGATGGACGCGGTACTTCCATCAAAGGCTATGAAAGCGGACATTTCGTGCGTCCCACCATTTTGTCCGATGTCCAGCCGGGGAGCGAGATCGCAAAGACGGAAATTTTCGGACCCGTGTTGAGCCTGATGCACGTGAACACCGTGGACGAGGCGATTGCGTTGGTCAACAGCGGACAGTATGGCAACCAGGCGAGTTTGTTTACATCGTCGGGTTCCGCCGCAAGAAAGTTCCGATACGAAGCCGAAGCAGGCAACATCGGAATCAACATCGGCGTCGCCGCGCCGATGGCGTTCTTCCCCTTCAGTGGCTGGAAGGATTCCTTCTTCGGCGATATGCACGGGCAAGGCACCGACGCGGTGGAGTTCTTCACGCAGAAAAAAGTGGTCGTCGAACGCTGGCCCAAGGAATGGACGAGGAAGTTTTAAAATTTGGAGTCAGCCAGCTTGCTGGCGAAGTTACGGGAGCAAGCTCCCGACTCAAAATACACGGTGGTTGAGTAGCCCTGAGCGACAGCGTTGCGAAGAGCGTATCGAAACTACCAGTTATAGGAATAATTTTTGTAACAAGATTACTTTGCTTACTTGTTGGTTTCGATACGGCGGACGAACGCCGCCTACTCAACCAACGGATACCTCAAGGAATTATATGAACTACGACAACGCACTATCTTATTCAAATCAATGGCTCGACATCATCAAGCAGGAACACTTCCCTGAAGAAGCACAGGCGAAGTGGATCATTGACGAATCCAAACGCAACTTTGCCGAACACTTCAACCGCAACTGGCTGGAGTATCGCAAGTCCGTGACTGAGGCGGGCGATTGGGCTTCTGTGGAATGGTCGGGCAAAGGCGCGACCTTCACTGATGTGATGGGACGAAAATACATTGACTGGCTTGGCGGCTTCGGCATGTTCGATCTGGGCTGGTGTCATCCCGATGTGGTGGAAGCGGTTGGCGCTCAATTGAAACGCAGTCCCATGCCATCACAGGAATTGATCGACTCGTTGCGCGGTGTGCTTGCCAAACTGATGGCAGAGATCACGCCCGGCGATTTGAAATATTCATTTTTTGCCGCCAGTGGCACGGAAGCGATTGAGGCTTCGATCAAGATCGCCAAGTTGTATACAAGAAAATCTGCATTCATTGTTTCGGTCAAAGGATTTCACGGCAAGACGATGGGTTCGCTTTCGATGATGGGCAAAGCGGATTATCGTGATCGCATGGGCTTGTTGTATGGCGGGCAGGTCTATCACGTCCCATTTGGTGATGCCGATGCAGTTGAAAAGCAACTTGAGATTTGCGACAAGGTTGGTATCGGTGTTGCGGCGGTTATCATTGAACCGATCCAAGGCGAAGCGGGAGCGATTGTCCCGCCTGATGATTATTGGCCGCGTGTGCGCGCCGCGACGAAGAAGTATGGTGTTCTATTGATCGCAGATGAAGTGCAAACAGGTTTGGGTCGGACCGGGAAGCTGTGGGGCGTGAACCATTGGGAGGTTGTACCCGATATTATCGCCACAGCCAAATCGCTGGGCGGAGGCGTGATGCCTGTCAGTGCTGTCACAACCACCGAAGAAATTTTCCACCCGATGATGTATCCGAATCCGTTTATGCACACAACAACAACGGGCGGTAATGCGTTGGCATGTTCTGCGGCGATAGCAACGATCAATGTTATCTTGCGCGAGCGCTTGTGGGAACAAGCCGCACAAAAGGGCGCGTATTTAAAAGAAAAAGTGGATGACCTTGCGCAGGAGTTCCCACACGTGTATAAAGAAGTCACCGGCAAAGGACTGTTGATCGGTCAACACTTTAACTCGCCGGAGATTGGCTATAAGGTTTCAGCGGAATTGTTCAAGCGCGGCGTATTGGTTTCTGGCACCCTCACCAGCGCGCAGACAATTCGTATTGAACCACCCTTAATCATTACACAGGGAGAGATGGATGAAGGTTTGAATCGTTTGGCTGATGCTGTTGGTGTTGTAGCAAAGACACTATAATGTCATTGCGAGGAGGCTTAGCCCGACGACGTGTGCCCCGTTAGGGGTAAGCAATCTCCATCGGATGGACACATCGTCCTCGTAGGGGATTGCTTACTCTAAAGAGTACGATGTCGTCGCAAAGAGCAAGAGCGCTCCTCGCAATGACATGATAATACACATATTCCGCTTTGAGGAGAAGAGAGATGTCCAATGAATATGCAGTTGAGATGCAGGATGTCCTAAAGCAATTTATTACCCCAGAAGGAGGCATACTTGCGGCGGTCAATCACGTCACGATGCAGATCAAGGACGGCGAATTCTTTTCGCTGTTGGGACCCTCTGGCTGCGGCAAGACGACTTCCCTGCGGATGATCGCAGGATTCGAACTGCCAACGGATGGGAAGATACTCATTCACGGAAAAGATATGAGTCAAGTTGCGGCTCATTTGCGCCCTGTCAATACAGTTTTTCAACAATATGCCCTCTTCCCTCACATGACGGTGGAACAAAACATCGGCTTTGGCTTGGAGATGAAAGGCGTGGGCAGAGCCGAACGATCCATGCGCGTTTCGGAAGCCTTGGAGATGGTCCGTTTGCCCGGTATGGAGATGCGCCGCGCCAAACAGCTTTCCGGCGGACAACAGCAGCGCATCGCCCTTGCCCGGGCCCTGGTCAACAAACCGGAAGTTCTCTTACTCGATGAACCTCTCGGCGCTCTTGACCTGAAACTGCGCAAAGAGATGCAACTGGAGCTTAAGACTCTGCAACGTGAAGTGGGCATCACATTTATCTACGTCACGCACGACCAGGAAGAAGCACTGACCATGAGTGACCGCATCGCTGTCATGAGCAAGGGTGTCGCGCTCCAAATTGGATTACCCGAAGAGATCTATGAACGCCCCGCCAATAAATTCGTGGCAGACTTTATCGGCGAGACAAATTTCCTCGATGGCGTTGTCAAGGGACAGAACGGCTCTATCGTCGAAGTGGAGCTGATCGGGTACGGGAACAGTCCATGTGGAATTGAGTCGAACCTTCACAAATGGGCAACAGGTATCGGTTGCGGTCAGACCCGAAAAAGTCCGCCTGAATGCTGAGGTCAAGGATGGCAACAATTTAAAAGGACGCGTGGAGGATGTCATCTATATTGGTACGGATACACATTACGGTGTACGTTTCCCCGGTGGACAAAAAGGCGCGGGTGCGTGAGCAGAACATCACACAGGCGCACAAAGAGATTGCGAAGACTGGCGATGAAGTGACAGTATCCTTCACCCGAACCGCCCCGCGTCTCCTTACAGAGTAAAGGTGAATCTCATGTTGAAATTTTTTCGAAAAAATAAAGGATTACAGCTTTCCGGGCTGATCGGCCCGGGCGCACTTTGGATTTTGCTGTTCTTCAATTTGCCTTTGTTGATCATGTTGTTCATCAGCTTTGTAGAGCGCGGACGCGCCGGTGGTATTAAACTCCCTCCGGTTTATACGGTTGAAAATTACAGACAGCTATTCAACGCTTGTGTTTCGCAATTTGCAGGACCTGAATGTAACCCTTTTCTTTATTTGGGCATTTTTGGTCACTCGGTGCGAATTGGTCTTGTCGTGACTTTCTGGTGCATTGTAGTGGGGTATCCACTGTCCTATTTCATGGCAAAGCAAAAACCGATCGTGCGCGACGCGTTGATGGTGCTGGTCATCATCCCGTTTTGGACGAATTTCCTGGTTCGCACCTATGCCCTTAAATCGGTGCTTGCCTCCGAAGGACTGCTCAACACATTCCTGATGAACCTGCATTTGGTCAATCAGCCTCTTGATTTACTCTTCAACGAATTTGCAGTGGTTGTTGGGTTAATCTACGGCTATCTTCCCTTTGCGATCCTGCCCATGTATACCTCCGTTGAGAAGTTCGATTACACCCTGATGGAAGCCGCGGCGGATTTAGGCGCCTCCCCGCGTCAGGCTTTCCTCCGTGTGATGTTGCCGATGACGATGCCCGGAGTTGTCGCTGCGCTCGTGCTGGTATTTGTTCCCGTTGTAGGAGCTTTTATCACCCCTGACATCATGGGCGGGGGCAAGGTGGAAATGATCGGAACGTTGATCAATCGTCAATTTGGCGTGGCGCGCAACTGGCCCTTTGGTTCAGCCATGTCCATGATGTTGATGCTGCTCGTGTTGATCGGCGTGATCGCCTACTTTCGCTCCAGTAGTGAAGAGACAAGGAGGGCGATGTGACCCCGAAATTCCCTGTGTACCCGCGTGAGCAGGTGCGTCTCACCACCCGTATTGGCAACTGGCTGCTTGGCGCCAACGCCGCAGTGATCTTCGGATTCATCTACCTGCCAATCTTGATTCTGATCGTCTTCTCATTCAATGATTCGCGTTCTGTTGCTGTATTTACCGGCTTTTCCACCGAGTGGTACACCAAACTGGCTACAAATACTGAGCTGCTCCATGCAGCGCGCAACAGTTTGCTGGTTGGAATTATCACAACGATTGTCGCAACCGCCATTGGCACACTGACAGCGCTCGCAATGGATCGCTATCGCTTCAAACTTCGCACTTCCTTCGATGCCAATTTATATCTCCCAATTGTCATTCCAGAGATCGTGATGGGCATCTCGCTGTTGTTGTTTTTCAATCAGGCGCTGTTCCCCTTCCTGCAAAACGTATTTGGGATCAGGACCAGCACGGGGCTGCCCACGATCACCATATCTCATATCGCTTTTGATATTCCCTTTGTCTATGTGATCGTCCGCGCTCGTCTTGCAGATTTTGACCGCACGCTCGAAGAGGCGGCGGCGGACCTGGGCGCCGACGAGTGGCGGACGTTCCAGCGTGTTACTCTGCCGCTGCTTATGCCCGGTATCATCGGCGGCGCGCTGATGGCATTTACGCTTTCGCTTGATGATTACCTCATCACAGTCTTTACGAAAGGCGTACAGGAACAGACCATGCCGCTGTATATTTACTCCCTTGTCCGTCGCGGCGTCACGCCTGAGATCAATGCGCTTTCCACTGCATTGTTGATCGGTTCCATTGGGCTGGTGGGGCTTTCGCTCACCGCACAAAGCGGCGGTCCTGTATATACAAAAGGAATGTCGATTGGCGCAGGCATGGGACTTGGCTTTTTCGGCTTGCTCACGCTCCCTGCTTTGTTTGCCCCGGGTGCGTTTACTGTGGGCGGTTTGCTTCTTCACCTGGTTTTCTTAGCTGCGTTCCTTTGGGTGTGGCGTTCCTATAAAGGCTTCCTGGAAGAACTTGCTGAAACCAATCGCGCTGGGAAGTTACTTGCGTGGAGCACCGTTTTCGTTGCGGGGTTTGCAGCGTACTTTTCTGCATTATTGTTGGTATCTTAATGAAAGGAGGTGACAGTTTCAAAAAACAACCCAACCTTATTAATCGACCATGCCAAATGAGAATGGTCAATAGATTCAAAGTTATCTAAAGGAGAAGAGACTGATGAAGAAAAACCTGATATACATATTTGTGCTTTTGGCGCTTGTGCTCGCCGCTTGCGCCCCTGCTGCCACACCCGCGCCTGCCGCTACAGAAGCGTCTGCTTCGTCCAATCGATGCGGCGATCAATCAAAACTTGCAAAGACCATTTATCTTTACACCTGGGTCGAATACATCGACCCGGCGATCAAGGATATGTTCAAGGAAGAATGTGGGGTGGAGGTTGTTGAAACAAACTTTGACTCGAATGAAACGCTGCTTGCCACCCTCCAGGCTGGCGGCGCCAACTATGATGTCATTGTTCCCTCTGATTACATGGTGCAGATCATGATCGACGAGGGAATGTTGATGCCCCTCGACTACAGCGTGATCTCCAATATGGCAGGCATGGAACCTTTGAATACCAATCAATTTTTTGACCCCGAACAGAAATATACAGTTCCGTGGTTTTGGGGTACATCCGGCTTCGCTGTGGACACCAATGTGGTAACAGACGTCAAGGATTCCTGGAGCATGATGTTCGATCCGAACTCACCCTACTGTGGCAAGATCAGCATGTTGGACGATCAGCGCGAAACCCTGGGCGCGGCTCTTATGTACCTGGGCTATTCCATTAACGATGTGGACCCCGCCCATCTTGAAGAAGCCAAGAACTTGCTCATTGAACAATCGAAATGTGTTAAAGCCTATGATAGTCAAACCAATGATGACCTCATTATTTCTGGTGAGACGGTTTTGGCGCACATGTGGACAGGTGATGCCCTGCTTGCCAGCTCGCCTGACACGGGCGGCCGTGATGGGATCAACTATGTGATACCGGAAGAGGGATGCACAATCTGGCAGGATAACCTGGCGATCCCGGTGGGTGCGCCAAATGCATACACCGCCATGGTCTTTATGAACTTCACACAATACCCCGAGATCGCGGCGCAGAATGCCGAATGGGTTGGCTACGCCACCCCAAATGCTGCCGCAAAAGAGTTCATTGATCCCGATATGCTTGCCAACGAAGGCGTTTATCCTCCACCCGAAGTGGAAGCTCATTTGCAATGGATCGAAGATGTAGGTCCCGCCCTCGAACTTTACGATCGCATTTGGACCGAATTCAAAGCTTCTGTAGGGAGTTAATACTACAGAGAGGTGACAGTCAGTTTTCTGACTGTCACCTTCGTACTCTATTTTCGCTTCATTCTGGACCGTAAACGACTTGATTCCAATGTTCCAATAAAACTTGTCTGCCCCGCAACATTGACGGAAGGCGGAGCCATCCGAAAGGAGTTTATGCGAGTTTTACTCGTAGGGGTGGGGGGAGTAGGGGAAGCCATCGCCGCAATTGCCAAACCACACCAGTGGATGGAGTTGATGGTGCTTGCCGATTACAACATCCAACGCGCCGAGGAAGTACAGAAGAAATTGGGGGAACCGGATCGCTTCCCGGTGGAATTCATCGATGCCAGCAAACAGGAGAGTATCGAAGCCTTGGCAAAGAAACATAGTGTTGACCTCATCATGAATTCAGTGGACCCCATATTCAACAAGCAGATCTTTGATGCCGCGTTCAGCGTGGGCGTCAAATATATGGATATGGCGATGACCTTGTCTGAGCCGCATCCCACCGACCCATTCCACAAGTCGGGAGTTAAACTGGGTGACTATCAGTTTGACAAGGCAAAGGAATGGGAACAGAAGAAGAACCTTGCCCTCGTTGGCTTTGGCGTGGAGCCGGGCATGGCGGATGTTTTTGCCCGCTACGCACAGGATCACCTCTTTGATGAGATCGATGAAGTGGGTATTCGTGATGCTGCGAATATCACAATTGATGGATATGACTTTGCGCCTAACTTCTCGATATGGACAACCATTGAAGAATGTTTAAATCCGCCAGTGATCTACGAGGAAGGCAAAGGCTGGTTTACCACTGAGCCATTCTCTGAACCCGAAGTTTTCGATTTCCCTGAGATCGGCAAGGTGGAACTTGTCAACGTGGAGCACGAGGAAGTTTTGCTTGTGCCGCGTTGGATAAAAGCAAAACGGGTCACATTCAAATATGGACTCGGTGATGATTTCATCAAGGTGCTGCGTACTCTTCATATGCTCGGGCTGGATAAAAAAGAGAAGATCAAGGTCAAGGGCATTGATGTTTCCCCCCGTGACGTAGTCGCCGCCAGCCTGCCTGACCCTGCCCATCTTGGCGATAAAATGCACGGCAAAACCTGCGCCGGCACATGGATCACTGGAACGAAAGACGGCAAAAAGAAGGAAGTCTATCTATATCAAATTGCGGATAATGAACAGTGCATGAAGACCTGGGGATGTCAGGCGGTCGTTGCGCAGACGGCGTTCAGCCCTGTCATCGCCATGGACTTGATCGAGCATGGAGTTTGGGGTGGCGTCGGCGTGCTTGGACCCGAAGCCTTTGACCCAATCCCATTCATGGAGAAAATGGCTGAATATGGATTCCCGTATGGGATGAAAGAGATGTAGCATAATGTACTGCGAGATTTATCTCGCAATTGCGACATGAATGTCGCGGTACGAAATAGCTTCTCGAAACAGAATCAGCCATTGGCTGAGAAAGAAGCGACGCCTTTCGTCCAATTCGGAAGAGACGCGTTGAATTAAGTGGAGTTGGATTGTATAATTTAGAAAATTCAAGGAGTTCGCCATGCCAAACGGATATAACGGTAAGATACTACATGTGGATTTGACAAAGGGTTTGTTGACGGTGGAAGAGCCGGAGGAGGCTTTTTATCGCAAATATTTGGGTGGGAGCGCGATGGGGATGCACTATATTTTGCGCGATATGCCGAAAGGCGCTGACCCCTTGGGACCCGAAAATGTGTTGACGTTAATGGCGGGTGTGACGACCGGTGCGGCGATCTCGGGGCAGAGCCGCCTGAACGCGAATGCCAAATCGCCGATCAGCGGTGGCATTGGTGATTTGCAAAGCGGTGGATTTTTCCCGGCTGAATTAAAGTTTGCGGGTTTCGATGGGATCGTGATCAAGGGTAAATCGCCGAAGCCTGTTTATCTGGCGATCATCGATGGAAATTACGAATTGCGTGATGCGGCGCATTTGATGGGCAAAAAGTCTGGAGAAGTGGATGACATCATCCATAACGAAGTTGACCCGAAAGCGGAAATTTTACAACATGGCATGGGCGCGGAGAACGGTGTGCTGTTCTCAACCCTGGTATCCATGTCAAATCGTCATAACGGAAGAACCGGCATGGGTTTGGTAATGGCTTCGAAAAATCTCAAGGCGGTGGTTGTGCGCGGCAAAAAGAAAGTGACGGTTGCTGATCAAAAAGCGCTGACTGCGTTGAACCGCATTGGTCCAAAAGCCATTCCTGAGAATGGCGACATGGATGGGATTGCAAAGTTTGGTACCGCAGTTACTGTTCTCTTCAACAATACCATTGGTTCTCTTCCGACACGCAACTATAACGAAGGTCAATTCGAAAGTTGTGAACCGATCAGTGGTGAAAGAATGGCGGAAACAGTATTGAAGGAACGCGATACCTGTTATGCCTGCGTTGTGAGATGCAAACGTGTGGTTGAGATCAAGGAAGGTCCTTATAAGGTTGATCCGCGGTATGGTGGCGCCGAATACGAAACACTCGGAACGTTCGGCTCTTATTGTGGTATCGATGATCTTGCCGCAGTCAACCTTGCGAACCAAATCTGTAATGAATATGCCGTCGATTCGATTGCGGCTGGTGCAACGATTGCCTTTGCGATGGAGTGTTACGAAAAAGGTATCATCACCAAAGAACAAACTGCCGGGCTTGAATTGAAGTTTGGAAATGCGGATGCCATGCTCAAGGCGCTTGGAATGCTGGTGAAAGGCGAAGGTGAATTCGGCAAAACGCTTGGCATGGGTTCTGAACGTGCCTCCAAAGTTTGGGGCAAAGGTTCCGATGAATTCCTCATCACGGTCAAGGGCGCTGAAGCTCCCGCGCACATGCCTCATGCCAAACGTTCACTCGGGCTGATCTATGCGGTCAATCCATTCGGCGCAGACCATCAATCGTCTGAGCACGATCCATATTATGAAGAGGGCATTGGTGATTTCAATCTCGACCGCCTCAAGCAAATTGGTCTCGGCTCGCCGCAGCCTGCATACAGCCTCACAGAGGAGAAAGTCCGCTTTGCATATGAGACCGAAGTCTTTTACTCCATGCTCGATTCTGCGGAACTTTGTCAATTCGTATTCGGTCCCACGTGGACTCTCTACGACGCAAAGGATACCGCGCATATGATCAGTTCCGTTACAGGCTGGGATATTACCGTGGATGAATTGATGGAAGTGGGCCGCCGCCGCTTGAACCTCTTCCGTGTGTTCAATGCCCGCGAGGGACTCGGACGAAAAGACGATAAACTGCCAAAGAAATTTTTCAAAGCTCTAAAAGGGGAGGGTCCCACTGCGGGCTTCGCTCTGACTCACGAGGAAGTTGATTCAGCGATAGATACCTACTACAAGCTGGCAGGCTGGACCTCCGATGGCGTGCCAACCCCTGATACTCTGAAGAAACACGATATCGAGTGGGCGGCGGAATATTTGCCGGCGTAACTAAGAGGCTCCGGTGGTTGAGTAGGCGGCGATAGCCGCCGTATCGAAACCACCAGGTAAGCTATGTTATTGGTGGTTTCGATACGCCCTTCGCAAAATATCGCTCAGGGCTACTCAACCACCGAGTTTCACTGAAAAGGAAATAAATGACCAATCAACTCTACACCGAGAACTTCCCCCACATGTCTCCCGCCTTATCGCGCATCTTCAACTTTGTTGCAGACCGCGCCGAAGGCTCGTACATTTATACAGACGATGGGCGCAAACTGCTCGACTTCACTTGCGGCATCGGTGTGACAAACACTGGGCATTGCCATCCAAAAGTTGTGGAAGCGATCCGTGAGCAGGCAGGGAATTTCATCCACGCACAGGCTAATCTTGTCATCCATAAGCCGATGTTGCAACTCATCGAAGAACTGCGTCGGATCGCGCCGCCTTCGATCGATTCATTCTTCTTTGCCAATTCCGGCGCGGAGGCGGTGGAAAACGCCGTCAAGATCGCACGTACCGCCACGGGTAGACAAAATGTGATCGTGTTCAGCGGCTCCTTCCACGGGCGGACGGTTGGCACAATGGCTTTGACCACGTCAAAGACGGTATATCGTTCGGGTTTTGGTCCACTGCCTTCGGGTGTATATGTCACACCGTTCCCGTACGCGTTCCGCTTGAAGATGACGGAAGCCGAAGCTTCGGATTATGCGCTGGAACAACTCGAACATTTGCTGGCGTCGCAAACCTCTCCAAAGGAGACGGCGGCTATTTTGGTCGAATCAGTTTTGGGCGAAGGCGGATACGTGGTTCCTCCCAAATCATTTATGAAGGGACTGCGCGAGATCTGCGACCGTCACAAGATCATGTTGATCCTCGATGAAGTCCAATCCGGTTTTGGGCGCACGGGCAAATGGTTCGCTTTTGAACATTTTGAGATTGTGCCGGATATCATCACCGCCGCCAAAGGTTTAGCATCTGGTATGCCACTCTCGGGCGTGTTTACCCGCATGGACATTATCTTGAAGCTCGATGTCGGTTCCATTGGCGGGACGTACGGCGGTAATGCGATTGCGTGCGCGGCAAGTGTCGCAACTATCCGCGCGATGCGGGATGAGAATATGTTGGAGAATGCCACAGAGCGCGGAATTCAATTAATGACGGGGCTTGGCAAATTGCAGGAAGAATATCCGCAAATCGGCGATATTCGCGGCAAGGGATTGATGGTTGGTACAGAGTTTGTGATAGATGGTCGGGCAGATAAAGCCAAGCCGCTCGTCAAGGAGATCATCCACAAGGCGGAGGAGAACAACCTGCTCCTGCTCTCGTGTGGAACGTACGACAACACACTTCGATGGATTCCTCCGTTGAATGTTACCTCTGAGCAGATCAATGATGGGTTGAAGATATTTGGGGATGCTTTGAAAGAAACGATAAAATAAATTTGGGTCTACCGTTTTTAACGGGAAGACGTAAAAAAAACCTAGCCACGAATTTGCGCGGATTGCTCAAAGGAATCAGTGAAACTCTGTGCAAGCCGTGGCTAATATTTTCTGGACAGGTATTCATCCCACCAGAAACGGAAGAGATAAATTTTTATGCTGGTGGTTGAGTAGCCCGAGGCGGAAGCCGAGGGCGTATCGAAACCACCAATAACATAAATTATTTTGCTTACTTGTTGTTTTCGATCAGTGATTATCATACGAAAGTGTTTCGAGAAGCTGTGATTAGTTTGTTGGGATAATTTGGAATATGCCAGAAGATATCTATATAAGATTTTTGAGTGCGGCAAAGCATGAAGGTGATATACATTATCGCCTTGCAGAACCTCAAGAGCGAGTTGAATCTTTGCTGCCATTACTGTCTCAACTTGTTCAAAGCAAATCTAATCCTACTGAATTTCATTTATGCCCAGTGTGTAACCAAACACTTGAAGTCTCGTTTTCGAATATCCTCGTACATCAACGACAATTAATATTGAAACTTATTGTGAAGCATGTAATATCATTGTTCTGTTTGAGTCGAATAAAATTCCTTCCTGGATTTCTGAAAACCAGTCCTTGTTTGATAAGATGAGAAAAAGGCACAATTAAATCGTTTGCTGGAGTAACAAATGTCTGAATACAAATCCCAAGTATGGCGTGTGAATGTACGTGAACAAACATTGAAGCAGGAACCCGTCCCTGATTCATGGAAGAGACTCGGCGGGCGCGGACTTTTGGCGCGTATTCTGCTCGATGAAGTGGATGCGAAATGTGATCCATTGGGCGCGGGGAATAAATTGATCTTTGCGCCGGGTTTATTGGTGGGGCACATGCTCTCCTCCACGGATCGAATCTCGGTGGGCGGAAAGTCTCCGCTGACGGGTGGTATCAAAGAAGCAAACGCAGGCGGGCGGACAGGTTTGCACATGACCAACATGGGAATCTTTGTGCTGATTATCGAAGATATGCCAAAAGAAGACGGCTTCTGGATTTTGCATCTTTCACTAAGCGAAGGCGCCAAATGGGAGCAGGCGGATGATGTGGCGGGTTTGGGAGTTTATGCCACTGCACCAAAGTTGATCGAAAAGTATGGAGATAAAGTCGCCATCGCGATGATCGGTCTCGGCGGCGAGATGAAGATGAAAGCCGCGGGGATTCAGAAATCTCGATAAGGACAGAGTCCCTGCACGGATCGCGGCTCGCGGCGGACTCGGCGCGGTGATGGGCTCGAAGGGATTAAAAGCCATCGTGTTCGATGATGCCGGTGGGCAGAAGCCGCCTCTCGTGAATCCCGAAGCGTTCAAGGTCGCATCAAAAGATTATACAAAGTCGGTGCATGGAACATCCGCAATCCATCACATATCGTGATTACAGCACGGCTGCCATCGCGCCGATGTGTCAGAGTTTTGCAGCGTTGACCGTCAAGAACTTTTCGCGTGGCACGTTTGATAAAGCGGAGAACATCGGCGGCGACGCGTTGCGTGAATATACGTTGACGCGCGGCAAGCCGTCGGACCCGTCGCATGCCTGCATGGCGGGATGCACGATCAAGTGCTCGAATATTTTTGGCGGGGAGGATGGCAAGATCATCGTCTCGCCGCTCGAATATGAGACGATCGGTTTGATGGGTGTAAACCTTGAAATCGACTCGCTCGATTCGATCGGGCGTTTGAACTGGCAGGTCAATGACCTGGGACTCGATTCGATTGAGATCGGCGGCGCGCTGGGAGTTGCGGCGGAAGCGGGACTGATGCGCTGGGGAAGTGAAGAGGACGCGTTGAAGTTGATCGACGAGATTCGCAAAGGCACCGAGTTGGGACGTGTGCTCGGGAATGGCGCGGTCAGCACGGGGAAGGCGTATAACATCGAGCGTGTGCCTGCCGTGAAGGGACAAGCCATGTCTGGCTATGAACCGCGCTCGATCAAAGGCACGGGCGTGACCTATGCTACAACCCCGCAAGGCGCAGACCACACGGCTGGCTTGACTATCCGTGCGCAGATCAATCACCTCGACCCGAACGCGCAAAAGGACGCCTCGCTCAACGCGCAGTTGAATATGGCTGGATACGATACGTTGGGCGCGTGCATCTTCGCGGGCTTTGGATATGCCGCCACACCGGATGCGGTTGTCAAACGATTGTTGGTGGCGCGCTATGGCTGGGACGACGTCCCTGATAACGTCTTGCAGGCGTTAGGCAAAGAGACGATCAAAATGGAACGCGAGTTCAATAAGCGTGCTGGATTTACCAAAGAAGACGACCGCCTGCCCAAGTGGATGACGGAGGAAGCGATCCCCGAAAACGGCGCGGTGTTCGATGTGAGCAATGAAGTGCTCGATCATATTTTTGATGGGATAGAGTAGTTAACCGATATGAAAAGAGATATGGATTTAGTTCGAAAGATACTTTTCAGTATGGAAGATGATGAAACTAGAACGATATTTCCTGAAAATTATCCTTTAGAAATAGAGGGATATAAAAAGGAAAATATTATTTATCATATGAAAATCATGGGACAGGCTGGTCTGCTAAATGTTGATATAGAAGAAGATATTCCTAATCCGCATACCCAAATGGCTTTTCCCAAGAAGGTACACACACCTTATTATTCATTAAGTTGGGAAGGCCGATGAGTTCCTCGATGCGGCTAGGGATGATAAGAGATGGGAAAGAGCTAAGGGAGCTCTGGCACAAGCTGGAGGTGTTTGCCCTAGACGTTATGAAGCAGCTGTTAGTTCAGTATTTGAAAGAGCAGTTAAAACTACCCTAAACATAAATTTCTTTGCCAACCGGTGGTTTCGATACGCCCTTCGCTATCGCTCAGGGCTACTCAACCACCAATTTGTTTCTTCAACGACAACCCTCTTTTCATCGTGCTGGCATCGTAGACTTTCTTCCTTGCCAGATTGACAAATCCAAGCGGGGTGATCTCTGTAAAACGAAACGCAGAATGGGATAAAATAAAGAGGCGCGATCATCATGGCATCCGACAAAGCCCAATTATCAGTAAATTGAAGAGGAGCTATTATGTTTAGAATACGGAGCTTCAGGTATGTTGATAACGTTCTGAACACTGCCTTTGGCGGGTCTGAAAAGCTTGTCGTGGAGTGGCTTGAAGATCATAATAATATTGAATTAGTCAGTGTCTCTCCAACTTGTGTGGTGGACGAGAAGAGCGCAGTGGGGAAATACACCTATATCATCACTGTAGCATATAAGGATAAATAATAGACCTCCGAGACGCTTTGCGCAAAATCTCGGAGGTCTGATTTGTTGAGCCACCGACGAGAGTCGAACTCGTGACCTACGCTTTACGAGAGCGTCGCTCTGCCAACTGAGCTACGGTGGCGTTATTCTAGTAGTGACGGCTTCAGCCGTCTGACGTGAACGACTAACCCTAAAGGGTGCTGTGCAAAGTCGTTACTACAGTTACAGCGGCGGAGATTATAAAGGAAACCAATTAATCACGCAAGTTTTCAACCTTACACTGCGTCTAGGATGCGGGAAACCATATGTTACGAATTGCAATGTTATCTTATCACACCTGTCCGCTGGCGACGCTCGGGCGGCAAGGATACGGGCGGCATGAACGTCTATGTCCGCGAACTCACGCGTCAGCTTGGGCAAATGGGCATCCATGTGGATGTTTTCACGCGCTCGCAGGACGACCACGTCCCGCACGTTTTGCATGAACTCGGCTATGGCAACCGCGTTGTCCATGTGCCCGCCGGACCCGAGCATCCCATTCCCAACAAGCAGGAACTGGCGGGCTACATCCCTGAATTTGTGGAAGGCGTCAAAGCTTTCGCCTGCGAAAAGGGAATCAAGTATGACATTATCCACAGCCATTATTGGATGTCTGGAATTGCCGCCGCCTCTCTTGCTGACCTTTGGCCGGGCACGCCCATCGTGAACATGTTCCACACGTTGGGTGAGATGAAGAACCGCGTCGCGCGTTCGGACGCGGAGCGCGAGGGCGAGTATCGCATCAATGGCGAGAAGCAGGTCCTCCGTCGCGCCGATCGGATCGTCGTCGCCACATTGGCTGAATTGACCCAGTTGCGATTCCTCTATAAAGCGGATCCAAATAAAATGGTCGTCATCCCGCCCGGCGTGGACGTGAGTCACTTTTATCCGATTCCCTCCGATGAGGCGAAGCTGTATGTAGGCTTGAAGCCCGAAGACCGCATGGTGTTATTTGTAGGGCGTATCGAGCGGCTCAAGGGCGTGGACACGCTGATCGAGGCGATGTCCTGTTTGCGGTTGAATGAGGCGAACCGACCGGTGCATCTTGCGATCATTGGCGGCGACCCCTCTGCCAGCCGTGAAGAGATGACGGTCGAGATGGCGCGTCTGCAAAAATTATGCGATGAACTCGCGGTGGGGCAGACCGTTGTATTTTTGGGCAAGCGTAATCAGGACAAACTGCCGTATTATTATTCTGCCGCGGAAGTGCTGGTGATGCCCTCGCATTATGAGTTGTTTGGTATGGTTGCATTAGAAGCAATGGCTTGCGGCACACCTGTCATTGCTTCTGAGGTGGGCGGGCTGGCTTATCTGGTACGGGATGGCGAAACAGGATTTACGATCCCCGACCAGGAGCCTGAACAATTATGTGAAAAAATATCCTGGCTTTTGAACGATTCACAGCTTCATGCAATGATGAGTTAGCGTGCGGTACAGTACGCGCAGGATTACGCCTGGGAAAAGATTGCAAAGCAGATTGTTAAGGTGTATGAGGGTTTGGTAACACCCAATTAACAGTGGCTTATGGCGTCGATAAAAATAGCCTCCCGTTGCTAATGCAGAAATGCAGATTGAATAAATTCCTTCATTAAACACCGATTTTAGGTTTATAGAGCCATAATTCTGTATAATTGCCTGCGGAGAGATTGCAAGCCTAAGCAATTGCCAATGGGCGATGATCGGGTTCTGTCAGACAAACATCACCTCCAGTGAGTGACGATTTGAACAGGGCAAAATCTGTCTGACAAGATATACTTTATCCATAAGGAGTTTGCATGAAGCATTTTCTCGCAGTATCAGATCTAACTTCCGATGAAATTCAGGATTTGCTCGACCTGGCAATTCGCTTGAAACAGGAATATTTTCAGAAAGGCAATCAGCCGTTGTTCAAGGGAAAAGTTTTGGGGATGATCTTCCAAAAACCCAGCCTGCGGACGCGTGTCTCGTTCGATATGGCGATGCGTCATATGGACGGCGATGCGCTCTATCTCTCGCCAAATGAGATCGGTCTTGGCAAGCGCGAATCCATTGCGGATATCGCCCGTGTGCTTTCGGGTTACGTCCATGCGCTGATGGCGCGCACATTTGATCATGCACATGTTCTTGAGTTGGCGAAGTGGTCTGATATCCCGGTCATCAATGGCTTGAGCGATTACAACCATCCTTGTCAGGCAATGGCGGATGCGATGACGATTCAGGAGAAGTTCGGGGTAGCCAAGGGATTGAACGTCACGTATGTGGGTGATGCGAATAACGTGGTCGTTTCGCTGGTCCATATTTGTGCCAAACTCGGCTGGAACTTCACGGTCGCAAACCCGGAAGGCTATGACCTGAACCCAAAAGCGGCGGGCATCGCCAAGGATATTTCCGAGGAGACAGGCGTCAAACTAACTTTCCTGCGTGACCCACATGAAGCGGTCAAAGGCGCGCAGGTAATCTATACCGATACTTGGACTTCGATGGGACAAGAGGAGGAAACTGCCAAACGCGAGCAGGTCTTCCCACCCTATCAGGTCAACGAGAAGCTGGTCAACGAAGCGGATAAGGATGTCATTGTGATGCACTGTCTGCCTGCGCATCGCAACCATGAGTTGACTGATGAGGTGGCGGACGGTCCTCATTCGGTCATCTTCCCGCAGGCGCATAACCGCCTCCATGCACAGAAAGCAATTCTGGCACGGCTGTTTGGTGTGGCGTAAGAGTTTATTCGTCATTGCAAGGAGGGCTTTAGCCCAACGAAGCACTCTCCTCACGATGTTGGAGATTGCTTCGGACGGAAAACCCTCGCCCTCGCAATGACTTAATTAAAGGTAATAGATGAATACAAAAGACTTTATTGCTTTGGAAGAACAATATGGCGCACACAATTATCATCCGCTGGATGTAGTGATCGAAAGAGCCGAGGGGGTGTGGGTTTATGATGTGGATGGCAAAAAATATCTCGATTGTCTTTCCGCATATTCTGCAGTCAATCAGGGACATGTGCATCCTGAAATTTTGAATGCCTTGTTGGAACAAGCCAAGAAAGTCACACTTACTTCGCGCGCATTTCGTAACGACCAGTTACCGCTCCTTTATAAGGAACTTTCCGAGATGACGGGTTATGAAATGTCCCTGCCGATGAATAGCGGGGCAGAGGCAGTTGAGACCGCGCTCAAACTGGCGCGCAAGTGGGCATATCGAGTCAAAGGGGTGCCGCGTCATCAGGCAGAGATCATTGTCGCGGCAGGGTAATTTCCATGGGCGCACAATTTCCATCGTCACTTTTTCATCCGAGCCGCTTTATCGTGATGACTTCGGTCCGTTCACGCCCGGCTTTGTGACTGTCCCTTACGGGGATGCGTCAGCCATTGAAGAGGCAATCACGCCGAATACCGCCGCTGTTTTGATCGAACCCATTCAAGGCGAAGGCGGCGTCATCATCCCGCCTGCTGGATATTTGAAGCTGGTTGCGGAGATATGTAAAAAGAATAATGTACTTTTGATGGCGGATGAAATTCAAACGGGTCTCGCACGGACCGGGAAACTGTTCGCGTGCCAATATGAGGATGTCCGCCCCGATGTGACGATCATCGGCAAGGCTTTGTCTGGAGGTTTTTATCCAGTCTCTGCTGTGCTGGCAGATAAAGCTCTGCTTGGATTGTTCAAGCCGGGTGAGCATGGATCCACTTTCGGCGGGAATCCGCTTGGGGCGGCGGTAGCCCGCGCCTCGTTACGCGTGATCCGTGAGGAAAAATTAGCGGAGCGTTCCGCTCAATTGGGTGAATATTTTATGGAGCAGTTGGCTGAAATCCCCAGTCCGCACGTAAAGGAAGTGCGCGGTAAAGGATTGTTGATCGGCATTGAACTGAAACCAGAAGCAGGCGGCGCGCGCCGTTTCTGCGAGGCGATGCAGGCGAAGGGTATCCTTGCGAAGGAAACGCATGATAACGTAATCCGTTTTGCGCCGCCACTGGTTATTGAGAAGGAAACCATCGATTGGGCTTTACCGTCCATTCGTGCAGTGTTGAATATGAAATAATTTCAGACCCTGAAGGTTTAGAAAACCTTTAGAGTCTTTTATGGAGGTTCTTTATGAACATTGGAATTCCGAAAGAGACACGTCCTTTTGAATACCGCGTTGGACTTTCACCCGCCGGGGTGGAGATTCTTTCACAGCATGGGCACTATGTTTACGTTGAGCACGACGCGGGCGTAGGCGCTGGCTTTGCCGACCTTGAATACGAAACAGCAGGCGCGCGTATATCCTATGCTTCCAACGAAGTCTTTGGGCGTTCGGACTTGGTGCTTAAAGTGGCGCGTCCCACGCGAGGATGAATTGGATTGGCTGCGCGAAGGTACGACAGTGGCAGGTCTTTTGCATCTTGCATCATCCCGCCGCGATAAAGTGGATGTTTTGTTGGAGAAGAAAATAACATCCATTGCTTACGAACAGATCGAATTGGCAGATGGATCTCTCCCTGTTCTGCGCCCGTTCAGTGAGATCGGCGGTAGTATGACCGCCACCCTCGCGGCTCGCTTCCTGCAAAACAATCGAGGCGGAAAAGGGATTCTGCTTGGTGGCGTTCCAGGTGTGCCCCCTGCTGAAGTTGTGATATTGGGGAGTGGCGTGGTTGCCAGATATTCTGCCAAGGCTTTCCTTGGGCTGGGGTCCCATGTGACCGTGATCGGCGCCGACCTTGCGGGTATGCAGAGGATCAACGAGCATTTGTCGGGAGTGGTTACGATGATCTCCACCAAGCGTAATATTGAAAAGGCCACTGCATATGCCGATGTTGTGGTTGGCGCCGTGTTGATCCCTGGACAGCGTGCTCCCGTGATCGTTACACGTGCCATGGTGCAAAATATGAAGCCGCGTTCTGTCATTATTGACGTCAGCATAGACCAGGGCGGCTGTTTTGAAACATCGCGCCCCACCACCCATGAGCTTCCCACGTATGTGGAGGAAGGGGTGATCCATTACTGTATTCCCAATATGTCAAGCGTCGTGGCTCGCACGGCTACACATGCCTTCGTGAATGCCGCCGTGCCATATATTCTGGAGATTGCCAACAAGGGTGTCGATACAGCCATTTCGGCAGATCCGTCGCTCGAGATGGGTGTCAATACCCATAATGGGAAGCTTGTTCATCTGACTCTTTTAGAGGAGGGCAACAATGGACTGGAATAGTATTTATCAATCGCGGATCGTCTCTCCACAGGAGGCTGTCCGCTGTATCAAATCAGGTGATCGCATCTTTCTCACCGGAAATGTGTCCGTGCCCCAAAAAACTCTCGCCGCTTTGGTCGAATACGCTCCGAATCTTGAAAATGTGGAAATTTGCCAGGCGCTGACGATCGGTCCTGCTGACTATGTCAACCCTGATATGGAAGGACACCTGCGAGTCAATACGCTGTTCATCAGTCAGAATGTCCGCAAGGCGGTACAGGAAGGTCGCGCAGATTTCACCCCCGTTCTGCTTTCTGAATTTCCTCTTTTATTCAAACGTGGAATTATGCCATTGGATGTGGCCATGATCCATGTCTCTCCGCCCGATGAACATGGGTTTTGCAGTCTGGGCGTGGAAGTAGGACTTACAAAATCACCCGCTGAATCCGCAAAGATCATCATTGCAGAAGTCAATCAGCAGATGCCGCGCACGCTCGGCGATTTATTCATGCATGTCAGCCGACTTAACTACATCATTCCCGTGGACTATCCCATCCCCGAAATGCAGATGTCAGGGGAGGGAAATTCAGAAGTGATCGAAAAGATTGCCGGTCATATTGCAGACCTCATTCCCGATGGGGCCACCATGCAGTTGGGTATCGGTGCGATTCCCGATGCTGTGTTGAAATATCTGCGCCATAAGAAAGATCTGGGTGTTCACAGTGAGTTATTTTCGGATGGCATCATTGAACTGGTTAATGAAGGTGTGTTGACCAGTGCGCGTAAGTCCCTGCACCCGGGGAAGATCATTGCCGGGTTCATGCTTGGCACAAAGCAATTGTATGATTGGGCAGATGATAATCCGTTGATCGAGTTACATCGCTCTGAATATGTCAACGACCCATTCGTGATCGCACAGAACGAACGCATGGTTGCCATCAACTCTGCCATAGAAGTTGATCTTACGGGTCAGGTCTGCGCGGACAGCATTGGGCCCAAACTATACAGTGGCGTAGGCGGACAGCTCGACTTTATCTACGGCGCATCCCGCTCAAAGGGCGGCGTACCCATCATTGCCCTGCCAAGTACCACGACCCTCAAAGACGGAACTCCTGTTACACGTATCGCCGCCATGCTCAAGCAAGGAGCAGGTGTTGTCACCACGCGCAACCATGTGCGTTACGTGGTCACGGAATATGGCGTTGCGGATCTCTATGGCAAATCCATTCGCCAGCGGGCAGGACAGCTCATCAACATTGCTCATCCAGATTTCCGCACCGACCTTGAAAAACAGGCAAAGGAATTGCATTATCTTTAGCGTTGGAATCGAAGCAGCTTGTTTGCTGACGGGAATGCGGGAGCTTGCTCCCGCATTCCCTAATTATGAGGAAAACAACTCGCTCAGAATGGGGTTCTTCGCTGTGGCGGGTATAATTTCACTGAGGAAAATGAATGACACGTAAAGTAAAGATCGTTGCCACGATCGGACCTGCCAGCCAGACAGAGAGTGTGATCGAGCAATTGGTTATCGCTGGCATGAATGTCGCGCGTGTGAACTTTTCTCATGGCACACATGAGCAGCACGCGGAACGCATCGCTTTGATTCGCAAGATCTCAGATAAATTGGGAGTATCGATTGGCATCTTGCAGGATTTGCAAGGACCGAAGATCCGTGTGGGCGTGCTGCCCGAACCGATACAACTTTCCGATGATGAACTGGTAACTCTTTATACAGCAGAGACACCTCCTCCCAACGGTGACGGCAAAAAGATACCCGTGGATTTTCGCCAGCTCTTCGATTCGGTCCGGACCTCGGACCGGCTCCTGCTCGATGATGGACGTCTCTCGCTGGAAGTGATTTCCCTTCAAGGGCGTAACGCATTGACCGCCAAAGTCATCGTCGGCGGTTTGTTATCCTCCCATAAGGGAATCAATCTTCCCGGAGTTCAGTTGCGCATTTCAGGGTTCACCGCAAAAGATGAATCTGATCTTGCTTTTGGGATTTCCCAGAATGTGGATGCTGTAGCCATCTCCTTTGTACGCACGGCGGGGGATGTCAAAAAAGTGCGTTCTGCGATGGAGCGGTTTTCCAAAAATGAGCGCATGCCATTATTGATTGCCAAGCTGGAAAAACCCGAGGCGATCGATAACCTCGATGCGATCCTTGACAATGTAGACGGCGTAATGGTTGCGCGCGGCGACTTGGGGGTCGAGCTTCCGCCTGAACGTGTGCCCGCTCTACAAAAGCAGATCATCCGTACCGCCAATGCCCGTGCGAAACTGGTCATTACTGCAACGCAAATGCTCGAATCGATGGTCTCGAATCGGCTTCCCACGCGGGCAGAGGCGTCAGATGTGGCAAATGCTGTTTTCGATGGAACAGATGCGGTGATGCTTTCTGCGGAATCGGCTTCGGGAAAATATCCGGTTGAATCAGTCCTAATGATGGACCGGATTGTGCGGGAAGCTGAGATCCATTTTATGGAATGGGGTGTGGAACAAACGATGCTGGGCTTTGAAAAAAGTGATGCGGCTTCTATGGCGCGCGCCGCGCAGGCGCTGGCGAATGATAAGAATGTTACAGTGGTCGCCTGCTTTACCACGCGGGGACGAACAGCCTGGTTGATCTCAAAGATTTGCCCGCGTGTACCCATTCTGGCGTTTACACCCAGCGAGGAAACCTACAGCCGTCTGGCATTTATGTGGGGAGTGCGCCCGCAAAAGATAGACTTTGCTAATTCACTGGATGAAATGCTCGGTTATGTTGATGCCGCCCTGATGCGTTCGAATGTGGTTCAACCCGGCGATCAGGTTGTGCTGGTATGCGGGTTCCCTGTGGGCGCCGTTCGCCCACCGAACATGGCTTTGTTGCATACGGTGGGCGAAAAGTAAGTTTCTTTTATTTCAGCCAAAAATATTGATAGGCGGCCAGATCAAATTCGATCTTTCCGGCTTTGGATATATATTTCTTTTTTGTCAGCAGGTCGGTCCTGATTCTTGCTGCTCTTTTTGTCTGGTAGGAGACTTTCTGGTCTGTATTGCTCAGGTTTTGGAAAACCAGGATAGTTTCATCCTGAAATGTTCGGCGATAAGCGGCAACACTGTCGTTGTGGCAGTCGATCCACTCGAATTCCCCCCATCCGAATGCGTGATATTGTTGTCTGACAGCTATCATATGCTGGATGGAATGCCATAAAGAGGTCTCATCCTTTTTTTGATGTTCGACGTTTACCTGTGAAGGTCCATAGATATCGTCGTCGATGATGGGGGTGTATAACGATGGGATGGGCGCTTCAGAAAAGCCAGTGTCGGATTCTAAGTTCCATTGCATCGGCGTACGGACGCCATTCCTGTCTGGAAGCCAGATGTTATCCCCCATGCCGATCTCGTCTCCGTAGTAAATGATCGGCGAACCGGGGAGGGTAAACAGAAGCGAATGTGCAAGTTCTATCTTGCGCTGGTCGTTATCGAGTAATGGAGCGAGGCGTCGTCGAATTCCCAGATTTAATCTCATACGCGGCTCAGAGGCGTATTTCTCCCACATCCATTGACGTTCGTCCTCTGTCACCATTTCAAGCGTCAGTTCATCATGATTGCGCAGAAACGATACCCATTGGTTTGTCTCTCTCAAAAATGGGGTGCGCCCCATGATCCATACGAGTTGGGTGCGGTCTGCTTTTCGAATGGACATGAAGATACGCGGCATAATGGGAAAGTTGAATCCCATATGGAATTCATCATCGCCTTTACCAAAATAAGGTAACACATCTTCGGGCCATTGATTGGCTTCGGCTAATAAAATCCGCCCGGGGTAATTGTCGTTGATGAACTGCCGTATTTTTTTCAGCAGGTCATGTGTTTCGGGCAAATTCTCACAGCTTGTATTTTCACGCTCGAAGAGATAGGGCACAGCGTCTGCGCGGAAGCCGTCCACTCCCAAGTCCAGCCAGAAGCTGATGATCTTCAAAATTTCTTCAACGACAAGCGGGTTATCGAAGTTCAAATCAGGTTGGGATGAATAAAAGCGATGCCAGTAATATTGTTGGGAGGCTTCATCCCATGCCCAGTTGGATTCTTCTGTGTCTGTGAAAATAATGCGCGCATCGCGATATTTCAGGCTTGTATCACTCCAAACATAATAGTTTCGGAAAATAGATTTGGGATTGGCACGCGCCGCTTTGAACCAGGGGTGCTGATCGGATGTGTGATTCAGGACCAGGTCCATGATGACGCGCAAGCCGCGTTCGTGGGCGGCATCGAGCAGTTCCTTGAAATCATCCAGGCTCCCGTAAGAGGGGTGAATTCCATAATGATTCGAAATATCGTACCCGTCATCTTTAAGCGGCGAGGGGTAGATGGGGAGAAGCCAAAGGCAGGTGACTCCGAGTTCCTGTAAATAATCCAGTTTTTGTATTAACCCTTTGATATCTCCATGCCCATCGCTGTTGCTGTCATAAAATGCGCGGATGTAGACTTCGTAGAAGATAGCGTCTTTATACCAGAGTGTTTGATCCAGATTGTGTTTCAGTTTTATTTACCTCCTTTTATTTGGCTTTCGGCAGTTGCTTGAAGAGCCAGATCAATGAACACTGCCGCGGTCCACCCAAAAGCGGGCGCGGCTGTGTTGGGTACTTTTCCAGTGACAGAGTTGTAGTACTCATGAATCCCGGGTTGACTGGCAATCAGGTTTAGCGTTTTGTCCCTTAGTTCGGAAGCAAGTTTGTGTTCACCGATCTTTTGCAATGCTTCTACAAAGAAATAATTAATGTTTGCCCAGACGGGTCCGCGCCACATTTTATCGGAGTTATAGGTGGGGTCCGTAAAGGCAACAGTGGGTAATCCAAATGTTCCCCATAATTCAGCCGGGTTTCTTAAGTGGGCCAGAAGTTGTTTTGCAATACTGTCGGGTAATTGCCCGATCCATAACGGGTAGAGATTGAACGGAGAAACAACCGGTATTGGTTTTTCATTATACAAGGCATGGAATAATCCAGCTTTTTCATCCCATAATTCTTTCACCATGAGTTTTGTAAGCACTGATGCCTTTTTTCGCCAGTTGGATGCATCATCATTCTTTCCGAGTATTTCTGCAATCTCTGCCAAACACATTAATTGGATGTTTAGATAGGTATTGATATTGGGTGATTCCACCGGCAATCCTTGATCCCAAAGCGGGCTGTCATCAAGTCCTGATGAGTATGGATGCGTATATTGCACGATACCATCATTATTATCATCGTTGTATTTGAACCACCAGTCGTTGAAGCGCACCAAAGGATCATATATCTCTTTCAAGAAATCTGTATTGGGGTCTATTTCATGAATTTTCAGTGCCGCCCAGGCATGAATGGGTGGTTTCGTGACGAGCCCTTTAATGGGATGATCGATCTCTGAAACGACTCCTTCATCGAAGATGGCATCAGGTAACATTCCGCTTGGGAGTTGGTGCGCCAATACCGCACGAATCTGATTGCGCGCCATATTCGGGTCTATATGTCGGTAGGCAATTGCATGTAAAGCCGAATCCCATGACCATAGTCCTACATAAAATGCCTTCGTTGGCATCATGGCTTCATATTTAATGAATCCCGATGGGGCGACCAGATTATTTGCCATGACCCACCAGGCGTATGCATATTTTTTACGGTAGGGCTTAATGACTTTGGGAGCCCGATCAAACCACTTTTCCCAGCGGATACGAGCTTCTTCATGAACAACGAAAAATGGGAGTGGCTGTGGTTCTTCATCATCGCCGATGTGAATAGCGATAGACGCATCTTGTTCAGAGTGAATTATGAACTCTATGATGAGGCTGCTTTCATCAACACTGGTCTGATTTAAAACTACTCCGCCGTTGTTCACACAATAAACGGCATCTCGGACATGTTTTATTCTGCCGCCAGAATCAGTTTTTTGCCAGTGTATTGGTCGAATTCGAAAGCGAAGACCTACGGTTATGTGGTCAGGAAGACCGAATACCAATGTATTTTGATTCTGAAATACGAGACATAATTCGCCTATTTGTGTATGAAATCGAAGCATTTCTGGCGATGTGGTTGTATTGAATTCCAGATCATTTCCTTCTTTATCAACAATATGTAGATCATCAATAAAAGGAGGGCGATGCAGATAGCTCTCAATACCCGGCTCAACAGTGGTGAAGCGTTCCGCGAGTTTTACATATAAACCATTCCGTTCAGTATGTTGATAAACAAGCAGGCGTGAACCACGATCACTGAACGGAACGTGAGTAATATCAATTTTATTTTTGAGCAGGGCAAGCAGTGAAATCTTTGTTTATCCTTTGACTGCGCCCGCCAACATGCCTCGTACAAAGTATCGTTGCAGGCTGAAGAATACAATCATGGGCAATAGCATGGACAGGAATGCCGCCGCTGTCAACACCTGCCAGCCGGAACCGAGGGAGGTGACCATGTTGCTGATCTGGTATGTCATAACCGGGGTGGTACCGCCGAGAAAAACCAGCGCAACCAGCAAGTCATTCCAAACCCATAGAAACTGGAAAATGCCCAGCGATGCAATCGCAGGCATGGCCAGAGGAATGACCAATTGGCGAAAAGCTGTCCAATGGGAAGCGCCATCCAAGTAGGCCGACTCGAATAAGTCCCGTGGCAATGTCCCGAGAAAGTTGCGCATTAGATAGATGGCATAAGGCAGTCCGAAACCAGTATGGAAAAGCCAAACACCGAGATATGTACCATTGAGCCCAGTCTGCGCGTAAAACCGCGAAATAGGGACCAGAGTCATCTGCAGAGGAACAACCTGAAGTCCTACCAGAACTGCAAAAAGTAGGAAGCGTCCCTTGAAATCCAACCAAGCGAAGGCATAGCCGGCAAAAGCGGCAAATAGGATCGGAAGGAGAGTGGCGGGAATGGTTACGAGCAGGCTATTAATGAACGCCCGGCCCATGCCGCGGGGGTTGAGCAGGTCGCTGAGGTTGCACCTGAGGTCCGGTGGTTGTGTTCCGGCTTCACAATCGGCGGTGTAGGTATTGTTTCCTCGGTAGCCTACAAGCGCATCAATATAGTTGTTGAATGTGAAATTCGATGTTGCTTCGGACTCTCCAATTCCTGAAAGAACTTCGAGATAGTCCGTGATATCGGCGGCTTCCTGTGGAGTTGGAAGAGAAGTATCGCCCATGTGAGGTTGTCCGTTAATTTCCCGCCGTAGCAGTGCCAGAAGTTGCAAAGAACGTGAGTACTGGCGGGCCAAATCCGGGTTCGTTAGGTCGGCCGCTGGCAGTTCTTGCCCATTTGCACCATGACATTCGGCGCAATACTGATCGTATTCCGCTGCGCCCGGCACCGAAGATTTAGCGGAGAAAACCGTCCACCATCCAGAATTGCTTACCGCCTGAGGTGGGCGCAGGGACGTAACCAATAAGCCCACCGTGGGGATGACCCAAATGACTATCGTGAAGATAATGATCAAATGCGTTGGCAGCTTATTGAGGAATTTGTTGATCTTATCCCTGTTCATCGCGTTGCCTCCTGCTCCAGAAATCGCCTTATATTAAAGTAGATAAATGGAATGATCGCCACAACGAGGACCACGGCTATGGCAGTACCGCGTCCTATATTGAAATTCTTATACATCTCGGTATACATTCGATTGGCGATTACATCGGTTTGGAAATTTCCGCCGGTCATCACATATACGAGATCGAACAGTTTCAGGACATTGATTACCATTGTAGTGACGACGACAGTGATTGTCGGCAGGATGATTGGCACCATGATTTTCCAGAAAACGGTCCATTCTGCGGCACCATCCACGCGGGCGGCTTCAAGTATTTCATCCGGGACGGATTTGAGTGCGGCAGCCAGAATTGTCATGCAGAAACCTGACCAGATCCAGATTCCGACAACAACGATTACAAAGGTGTTAAGCGGGGTGGTAGAGAGCCAGGCAATCGGATCCCCGCCTAGCGAGGTGATGATCGCATTCAACAGACCGACCTGCTTTTGTGATGTGCCATAGTCATAGACAAACTTCCAGATGACACCTGCGCCCACAAACGAAATGGCCATTGGCATGAAAATTATGGCTTTTGCCAATGCCTCATATTTCACCCGATCTGCCAGAACTGCAAACCCCAGTCCAACAGAGACTGTTCCAAACACCATCACGACAATCCATTTAATCGTATTGCCATAAGACGAACTCCAAAACGAGTTCCAAAAAGCCTGTGGCGAGCTGGTATTGAACTCGGCTGTCAGGGCGTAACGATAGTTTTCGAATATTCCCCAACAGGGCTTGCCTTCCTGACACGTTGTGGCCGCTGAAGCGGTGCCGTTTTTATTGCTGAAACTCAAGGATATAGTGTTAATCATCGGGTATACAATAAAAAATGACATCATTATCAGGGCAGGCAAGAGATATAGCCAGGGAGTCAGCTTGCCCTGTTTCATGATTTGCGGGACCGGCGGTGATGTGGACGCTTTCACAGGCTTCCTGCGCATATCAACTTCACCCTGTTTCGTACTCTTAGAGACATCCTGCATAGCCATCTTATCCTCCTTCGACAATAATTGTTAGAGAATCAGAATAATGATATCAATACCATCTGGGCGGACAGAGGCTACATTCACACAACCAAGATTTGGATTCGTAATCTCTGGAATATTCCGCGATGTTATGGGTTTTTACTATAAAGACTAGGGACGCCTCATATATGAGGCGTCCCTAGTTTCATCATGTGTATTAACTACTTGCTTAGTCCGTCGGCTTGGGCAGTGGCGAGTCCAGCCAGTATGGAGGCGAGGTCACCACCATTGACAAATTCGCTGATACCCTGGAATTCGGCGGACCCAAAGCCACCTGGGATTGTGTCACCCAGATCGGGAGTAAAGCCTTGAGTGCTGGCGATGGCGTCGCCCAACTTCTGTAGCGCTGGATCGGCGTAATTGCCCGCCGCGCCCTTGTTTGGCGAAAGTCCAAAGGTGGCTGCCGCCCAGTTTGCGCCGCCCTCCGCTGAGGACAGATAAGCGACCAACGCTCTGACAGCCGGGGTGTCGTTAAAAGCCATCATAGGCTCGATGGAACCTTGTAGACCTTGAATACCCGGGACGACAAAGAAATCATAATCCGTGCCCTGCTGGAGGTCGGGGAACTGCTTGGCAATTTCGCCGCCGGCAAAGCCTGATTGTTTGACCATCATGGCTTCCGGCGGATCGGCGAATGGCTTGTAAATCGCTTCAAGGAAGGCAGTTGAGAGCGTGCCTTGGGCACCACCCACCGTGTATGTGGGATCTTTTGCCCACGCGCCGTAGGTCTCATAGGCCTGCATGACACCGGGGTCATCATAAGAAACACTGCCATCCATGAGTCCCAAGACAAAGTCGGGACCCTGCTGAACCAGCATAATATCTTGGATGAAGTCAGAACCGGTCCAGCCTGTGGCATCGCCGGATTCCATTCCCATGGACCACGGCACATTACCATCAGCAGCCATCTGCTCAACGAGCGCGTCCAACTCATCCCATGTGGTTGGAACTGTGTAGCCAAGTGCGTCAAAGTTCGCTGGGCTGTACCAGATAATAGACTTGACATCAGCCTTGATGGGCAGTCCCAGCCATCTTCCATCTACGGTCACGGGGTCGAGGAAGAAATCGCCGTAGCTTGACGCATCTGCGCCAAGATCATCCATAGACTGCAATTTGTCCTGATACTGCACCAATTGAGCCACCTGCCAGAAGGCGACATCTGGTGGATTACCAGCTTGGACGCGTGTGTCCAACAGCGCTTGATCGCGCGTGGACTCTGGTCGAAGTACAAAACCGCAGGTGTCAATGAGAGGTTGCAACACCCGATTAAGCGCCTCTTCCTCCACGCCTGACCATTGGTATAACATGCTGATCTCGTCGCCTTCATGCGCGCCCATGCACATTTCAGGCATCTCTGCCATAGGGGCTTCAGTCATCGGTGCTTCAGTCATAGCCTCTTCGGTCATGACGGGTGCTTCAGTCATCGGCGCTTCGGTCATCACCGGTGTAGTGCTGGGGCCGCATGCGGCAAGCACGAGACTCAACAGCACCAAACTGGTCAATATATTAATCTTTTTTGACATCTCTTTTTTTCTCCTTATTTTGCTAATTTAATACAACAATCTTGATCTTAAGAAACATATTTTTTGGAAAATCACCTCCTTTTAATAAAAAATAAAAGTTAGTAAACCTGTAAAAAAGAGAGTGGTTGGCGTCCTCATTGTTTATTGCTCATGGTTGATTGTCGTTTTATGAGTTCAGAATCTAGAAATTTTCCTACTATATCCAATCCATCTCCTTTAATTATCCGTATCAACCTTTCTCCTGCTGCCCAACCTAATCCATAAGCGGGCAATCGAGTGGTTGTAAGGGGGGGGTCGAAAAATTCTGCAAGTGGAATGTCGTCAAAACCAACTATCGCTACATCTGCTGGTACTCGCAACCCTGCTTTCTTGATCGCTAACAATGCGCCCATGGCAACAACATCACTGGCGACGAACACTGCCGTCACACAGGGTTTTAGTTCAAGAAGGGCGGACATGGCATGAAAGCCGCTTTCCGGGGTGTAATTTCCTTCTTTGATAAGCGTTTCGTCAACTGATAAATTATCCTTTTGCAAAGCTTGTATATATCCATCACGGCGTTGTTGGGCAGATGTGTAATTAAGAGGCGCGTTCGTGATCATCGCAATACATTTGTGCCCCAGTTCAATTAAATGATGAACTGCCATTTGAGCGCCTGCTGTCGTATCGATATCTACAAAAGGGATGTTCGTGCCCGGCAATTGGCCAAGGAGCATAATGGGAACTCCTTCTTTATGCAAACGAAGTATTGCCTTATCATCCAAGCGCGGACCGGACAACAATATGCCGTCTACGTGGTTTTCTTTGATCAAACGGGTGTATCCTCCAATGTCATTAGGATCGACTGGCTTCAAAAGTACGTGATAACCTTGTTGAAGTGCTGCTTGTTCAATGCCAAGGATAACTTGGGGCAGAAAGGCGTCTGTCGAGATTTGTTCTGGTGACTGGCACAGGACCAAACCAATCGTATCAGATTTGCCGCTGACGAGCTTTTTGCCTGCAGTGTTGGGATGGTAGTTAAGTTTTTTTGCTGCGTTCAGAACTCTCTTGCGAGTTGCTTCACTTATACTTACACCGGACACATTATTTAATACAAAAGATACTGTAGTTCGAGAAACACGTGCCAATTTTGCAACATCCAGACTGGTCGATCTTTTTATATTCGGCATTACGGTGGCTCCCTGCTAACACGTGTTACTATTTTGAGTATAATTTTATTGAGTTTACTTGTCAAGTGAATTAAGGATCGCGGCTGGCAATAAATAATCCCGTTCCTATAAGTATGCCTCCTGCTAAAAAAAACGGTGTAATTCCCTCCTTTAGGAAGAACCATCCAAGCAATGTTCCAACAACAGGTTGCGCAAAGAACGTAAGCGAGGCTATAGCCGCGGGTAATTCCGCAAAGGCGTAGTTCCATAGAAACATGGCAACAGCGGTGGCTATTATTCCAAGGAACAAGATGCCGCCAATGATTCCGATCGTGATCTTTCCGACCCCTTGTTGATGGTATTCAAAAACACTGAATAGGACACTAGAGGGCAAGCCACCAGCCAGCATAACAGCGCTTGATTTAAACAGATCGATGGTTGTTTTTGAGACTTTTCGTACGAGTACCGAATACAATGCCCAGGTTAGTGCGGCGGCAATAAGACTGAGATTGCCGATAAATAATGGGGGTGAAAATTTTGCTGTACGCGGATCGATCACTATAAGCACGCCGAGCAATGAGACGCCCAGTGCAAATATTCGGCGCAAGGTGTTTTTTTCGTTGAGCAGAAAGGGGGCAAACAAAAGTACAAACGCGGGTGTGGCAGATGTAACCAGCGCTCCGTTGGAAGCTGTTGACAATTTTGTGCCAACAAATTGGAATCCCAACGAAATGCCGTATCCCATAATACCAACAAGGAAACTATTCCGAAATTGTTGTTTCGTAAATTCCGTCTTCTTTCGCAAGAGAATAATAATGCCAAGCGTTGACACACCCAAGATAAGCCTGAGGCTAAGCAGGGTGAAGGGCGGAATAACATCAAGCACCACTTTACTTACAACATACATCCCTCCCCAGATAGATGCCGCGGTTAGCCCGCTTAGAAGACCGATGTAGGTTTTATTCATAAGACGTGGATTGTAACTGTGGATAAAAGACGACCTCTTTGAAACAATCCCTTTTACTCAAACTTTCTGTCCCGCCTGTTCTTTTTGATCTCCCCTCTTTTTTTCTTCTCTTTCAATCTTTTTTCTTTTGATGCTTTTGTCGGTTTTGTTTGTGTGCGTGCTTTGGGCTTCTGAAGGGATTTCTTTACAAGCTCGACAAATCTTTGGATGGCATCTTCACGGTTTTGTTCTTGTGTGCGAAAACGTTTGGCTTCAATCACTAAAATGTGCTCGGTTGTTATTCTTTTCCCGGCAAGGGAAATTAATCGCCCTTTTGCATAGTGGGGGAGTGACGACGCCCGTATATCAAAGCGTAGCTGAACCGCGGTTGCCACCTTGTTGACATTCTGTCCCCCCGGACCGGAGGCGCGGATATACTCGAACTGTAATTCATGTTCATCAACTTTGAAGCTGGGTGTGATTTCAATCATCAATAAGAAAGACCCCTCTCTGACAAGGAGAGGGGTGGGTATGGAGTGGAATGAAGGGCTAGAACATCAACTCGTTGACTTTATCGATCATCTCAGGGCTTGGCCTGAGATCTGATTCTGCAAGACGATTGAGTGGCGTCTCTACAAGATTATACGTTTCGATAAGAGAGGGCTGTTCAGGTTCAAAGTAGATCAATCCTGTTGCGAGCCAGTTATTTTGCTGTGCTTCTGCAAGAACACGCATCGCTTCAAAGCGGTCTGTGGGGTCGTAATCCTTCTCAAGTTTTTTCAGAATAACAATGGAGCCATCATGCATGGCTACCTCGCGGATCTCACCTTCGTTCATCTCTTCTTCGAGAATAATCTCGTTGCGGGGAGCAATATAGGTGATGTCGTGCAATGGTTCTTCATGATCCTTACCCCAGGCATAGGAATGATAGGCGTTATCCTGGTTGTTGAACGTGACGCAAGGGCTGATAATGTCCAGCACAGCGATACCATCGTGAGCCATTGCCGCTTTAAGCAATTCTTTTACCTGTTTTGGATCACCCGCGAACGAACGCGCAACGAACGTCGCGTTGGACGCCAGCGCTTCCATGCAGATATCCACAGGCATGTACTGATTAGCGCCCTGCTTTTTAAGTGTAAGTCCTTTTTCCGCTGTGGCGGAGAACTGCCCTTTTGTAAGCCCGTACACGCCGTTATTTTCAATGATATATACGAGGTTCAAATTACGGCGCATCACATGTTTGAACTGTCCCATGCCGATACTGGCAGAGTCGCCATCGCCTGACACGCCGATGCCTTTCAAAGTGTGATCGCCAAAGAGAGCACCAGTTGCGATGGACGGCATCCGCCCATGCAGACTGTTGAAGCCGAAAGAACGGTTCATGAAGTACGTGGGACTTTTGCTCGAACAACCGATACCACTGAACTTGACGACATTCTCTGGCAGGACATTCATTTCATACATTGCGCTGATGATCTGGTTCGAGATCGAATTGTGACCGCATCCCTGACAGAGGGTTGTAGGATTTCCTCGATAGTCACCCTTTACCAGCCCAACAAGATTTGTATTGGCTGGCGCACCAGACATTGGGAGTGCTGACATTATTTGGCTCCTTTCTTTCCGCTTTGGGCGGTTTTTGTTTTCTTATTTGGCGAGGATTTCTTTGCTGATTTCAATGTATTTTGACAGAATACCTTCACGAATCCATTTGGCGGAGGCGGGCATTCCATCGCCAAAGGCAACAGATTTAAACTTGGCTACCTGTTCAGGATATGCCAGGGATAACAGTTGGTGCAATTGCCCGTCCCGGTTCATTTCCACGACAAATATCTGGTCATATTTTCTGACGAATTCATCCACTTCTTGAGTGAAGGGAACTGCGCGAATGCGCATGAAATCAGTTTTGATGCCGTGCTCGTTTGCCAGTATGTCACGCGCTTCGTTGATGGCTGACTCGGTGGAGCCATAGGCAATGATCGCGGTCTTGGCGTCGTTGCTGGTGGATATAATCGGTTTTGGTAAATACTGTTTAGCGGTAACGAATTTTTCCTTCAAGCGCATCATGTTTTTATGAAACACATCCGCATCTTCGCTGTATCTTGCATTTACATCGTGCCCTGTACCGCGTGTAAAGTAAGAACTCATTGGGTGTTTATTTCCTGGAAATGTACGGTAGGGAATGCCGTCGCCATCCACGTCACGATAACGACCCCAGTTGCCCTTCAACTCCTCAAGATCTTTTTCGTGCAACACCTTGCCGCGATCCATTGGGGTGGATGGGTATTGGAACGGTTTGCTCATCCACTGGTTCATTCCCATGTCGAGGTCTGAGAGGATGATTACCGGAGTTTGTACGCGTTCGGCAATGTCAAAAGACTGCCAGCCAAAATCGAAACATTCGTTGATATTGCCTGGCATCAATACAATGGTGTCACTATCGCCGTGACCCATACCAATGACAAAGCTGAGATCAGCCTGCGAGGTGCGGGTAGGCAAGCCTGTGCTGGGGCCGATGCGCTGAATATCCCAAAGCACGACGGGGATTTCTGCGTAGTAGGCAAGCCCGACAAATTCTGTCATGAGACTTAAACCAGGACCGGAGGTTGAGGTCATGGAGCGGAGTCCGCTCCAGCCTGCGCCAACAGCCATTCCGATGGCGGCGAGTTCATCTTCGGCTTGCAACACAGCATAGGTGTGTTTTCCATCTTCTCGTTTGCGGAGCATTGGGAAGTAGTCGTTCATTGCTTCAGCCAGGGAGGTGGCAGGTGTGATGGGATACCACGCAACGAATTGCGCCCCCCCAAAGATGGAACCGATCGCGGCGGCGGTATTGCCGTCTGCCATGATCATACCTTCGGTCTTATCCATGGATTCAAGAAAGTATGGATCTTTCTTTTCGAGATTTGTTTTTGCCCACTCCGCGCCGGCTTTCACAGCGCCCATATTCATGTTGATCGGTTTTTGTTTACCCTTGAAGTGAAAATCCAAGGCGGCTTGTATCTTTTCGATATCAATACCGATCATCTCTGCCAACACGCCAACATACACCATATTGCCTACCAGGTCGCGAAAATCGGACGGGACGTTTGGATCATTCTTGACAAGTTCCTTGACAGGCATGGGATACACCGCGATGTCCGTACGGGTAAGGGGGAGTTTGATATTGTCGGCGTAGTAGAAGGCTCCGCCCGGCGCGACCGAATCAAGGTCCCGCGTGAACGAATCGGGATTGATTGCGATCACGATCTCGTTGGTTTCACGGCGTCCAAGATAGCCATCCTTGCTGGCGCGGATCGTATACCAGGTGGGTAATCCCTGAATATTGGAAGGGAAGAGGTTCTTTCCTGAGACCGGGATGCCCATCTTAAAGATCGCACGCAGGATGGTGTTGTTGGCTGTGGAACTGCCAGAGCCGTTCTTGGTGCCAACAATGATCGAAAAATCGTTTACTACTTTATTCATAAGTATCCTCGTTTAAAACTTTCAATTCATGGTCTGTGATACAAAAGATCGGTATGTTTTATGAGCGCCTCATATCCAGCCTGGGGATTGTTGTTAATGATGGCTTCCACCATTTCCTGATGATAGCGCCATACTTCTTGTAAGTAATCGTAGCCGCCTGCAAATACATTCAAACCAACCGCTTCATAGGCTTCCCAATATGCTTCAAGAATACCGATCACAAATGGATTCTCGAGTCGGCTGTAGATTTTTAAATGTAAGTTGCGATGCTCTTCGTGGGGAACTTGTATTGGATCGCGGCGTAACTTTTCCCACGCTCGTGTAATTAACGATTGAAGTTCTTCCTGATCTTCCCGTGTTAATTTTTCCACAGCCTCATACCAAAACGCAGATTCGACATGGTTGCGCAAGTCGGAATATTTTCGGAAATGTGTGTCGCTGAGCGCCAACGCATATCCGAGGCTCTGGCGGATTGCGGGAGTAAATGAATAGGAGCGACGCCTCGTTCCCAGCCGGGGTCTGACTTCTACTAAGCCAAGCGCACGCGCCACCTCAAGCTGTTCGCGCAAAGACGCCAGGCTGACGCCTAATTCGCGGCTCAAATCACTTAAGCTGGGCAGGTTGTCGTCTACTTCTTCGTGCGCAGCTAGATAGCGCAGAAACTCAGAAATATTTGGGGAAATTCGTTCTCTTAGCATCATAAGTATGATTAATCAGATTAATGAGATTGTATAATACTTTTGGGTACCAGTCAAGGAATAATTTGTCATGAGAGGCAGGTGTAATGTGTCAGGTTTTTCACTACGCTGTATTCGGTCAATAAAATTCCCTGACCGGGATGCCAGGGAATTTTGGATGTTGAGTAAAGAAGTTGTAGGTAAAATTACTTTGGTTTGGCGATATTTTCGATCTTCTCGTTGACCTTTTCCAACAAATGCTGGATTTCCTCTCGTTCACTTAATGCCGTGTGAAGATTTGATTTAATGGATGGTTTATCCTCTTCCTTGAGTGTCGCAAGCAAATGTTCGTCACGTGCAATTTGTATATTTTTGTGTTTCAACTTTATTTCGAGGCGTTCACGATATCCATCATAAAAATCAAATTCATCGAGCGGCTCAAAGGTTGGTATATCTTTCGATAAAAGGTCAGCGACTATGGGCAGAAATGTTTCAAGGTCAACGGGTTTCTCAATGAAGCGCGTCACACCGAGGGTGAGGGCAAATGTCTTATCTTCAGGTAGAACGTATGTAGCGGAAAGAAATACCACCGGAATATCGCGCGTCTGTGGATCGATTCGTAAGCGGTGCACCAGGCTGAAGCCATCCATCTTAGGCATAAGGATGTCTGTAATGATGAGCGCAGGATGCTCGCTCTGAATAGCTTCCAGCGCTTCTTCGCCATTTCGAGCCGTGACCACGCGATATCCTTTGAATTTCAGGGTCGTATCCAGCAAGTTGAGAATATCGGGAATGTCTTCCACGACGAGCAGATAGTCTTGTGATTTGTCCATGCTTTGATTTTAACCTTATATTTTATTACTTGATAGGCTGCAAAAAAATTTTGGTGAAGGCTGACGAAACAATGTGTGCAGTTTGTTGAGGAGACTCGGGAGCGATCAGATAATGTTCACTAAACCCATAGTTGAAGTCAAGTTCACGATTCAGGGTATTGATTTCCGCTGACAACCATTTGGGGTGGTAGTTGAAGATGAAGTTATTCCACCCAATCAAATTCTTCAAACTTCTTTTGATTTCATCCTTCACTGAATCAGGGATGGAAGCAAACCACCGTGAGCCAACCACGTAAAGCCAGGGACGGGAGTCTCTTTCAAACTCATTGATATGCAATAAATCAATATAGTCATTGGTTATGTCAAGGGTAAAACCCTGCCGGGTAAATAAGTGTTCAAATGGTTGGAATTCAGCCATATCCTCTGGCGCCGCCAGAAACCTTACATGGATGCCGTAACTTTGGATGATCCCATGCGGCGGGTGGATGATATCGGTTGTGCTTAATAAGATTGAGTCAGGCTGTCCCTGTTTGTTTGGAAATTGAAGCTCGATATCTTGAATGTTGTTGATGTAGCCATCGGTGGGATAACAGGTTTTTACGCGCCCGAATATCATCGGCGGACGTCCGTCGCGTTTGCGGACGAGAGTCAAATTGCAGAAGTGATTCGCTCCGATCCAAGCTGGATATGGAGAGGGAATCAATTGACTGGCAAAATACTTTTGTGCCTCGTCCACCTCGCTGAGCTTGATGCTCGCGAGTGGACGGTATCCCTGCGTATTGTCAGGACTTGGAGAGTGGGTGTTTTGCTGGTCCGAGTTTTTCTGATTCCCGGTTTCCCCTTTTTGCCCAACCCAATGGATATCCCGCCGCGGTTCATCCTTTTGCGCCTGCAAAAATCTCGGTATGGAAAGAGCGGGTTTAAGAGAAATATCGAGGGTCATATCAGTGGGAGTAAGCATACAACCAAATCATTGTCGCTGCAACCCCTGTTGGGTCAGTCAGCCCAAAGCTGGGCGTGTATTTCGTGTTTCGACAATATCGCTTCCAACACAGCCCCGCCAATGGCCAGCGCTTTATCAGAAACGAGATAACATGCGCTTGCATCATCGCGCGCATCGACATCGCCAATCTTCATGCCGCGCTTCACATGCAAGCCACTATGTATTAAGCCGCGCAGAACACCCTTGAACGGGCTGACAACTTTCATGTCACTCTGAGCCGATGGCGAGGAGTCCCGCTCGTTATACTGGAGATTCTTCGCTTCGCTCAGAATGACATCATTATGTATGCCTGCAATCACTTGACCTTCTTTCACGTGGTCTCCAATTTTTGCGTGGGCAATAACAAACCCATCTGTTGGTGCGCGGAGCACGCGGCGCGGGTCGCCTTCAGGTTCACCACTATCGGGTTGGGTCGTGCCGTCCCAGTAAACGCGCCCGAGGGTGTGACTGCGGCGGGTTTCGATCACAGCGTGACAATCGCGTCCAGCGTAGAAGCCAGGTCCCAGTCCGATGTGAAGCGAGGGTTGATTCGGAAGTGGGGACGGGGGAGTCTTCATCAGCCGCGCGTCGATTACAACGGGAAAAGGAAAAGAGGAAAGGATGTCCGCATTCGGGTCGACGATCACGGGGATTTCATCCGCATCATTCCAGGCTGACAGCTGATTCGCTTCGATCAGTTTTGCTTTCACCCCTTCGACGATATGACTTCCCTCATATACCGCCTCCGCAAAAGAGACTGAGCGACGGACAGCCAATGGTTGTGCGAGTTCGGTGATCACTACTTTTATTCCGGCGCGATGCAAACGGAGCGCAACCCCTGTTGCAAGATCACCACCGCCGCGCAGCAGGATAAAGTTATTTTTTGACATTCGTCTTTTGGGTGGCAGCGATCTGTTCAGGTGTATTTCGCAGTCTTACGGTTTGTTCGTTGAGCATGTGACTGAACGAATAGAGCAGGAGGTATACGAAAAAGAAGAAGATCGTATAACTGACTGTGAAGGCTGCCAGCCTGCGGGTGGGGTCAATGATAAGCCCGAGTATCTGTATACCGGTTTCTGTAGGGTCTTGCAAAATGTCCCACGAGTTGAGACGTACAAAGCGGCCGATGTAAATGCCGAAACTGCTCAACGGCAGAATGATGAAGATAAATGCCCATCCGGCAAACCTGCTAAAGGTGCGGACGACAATATCCTGCATGAGGTAGAGCGATATCAAGCCGAGCAACATGCCGGTCCAGGAACACCACACGACGATAATCACGTCATACCATAAGGGTGCGTCGTTAGCCGTTCGGGCCAGGTCTTGCAGATCGGTGAGCATATAGGGCGCGTTGGGAAAGAAGATCAGCCACAGGAACGCGACTACGGGAATCACCAGGTACAGCCAGATACGCCGCCATGAGATGGTATGGGCGATGTATGCAAGGATAAAGGGAATCCATGCGAGGAATAGATTCCAGATCAGCCCGGTGTGACGGTCAGAGTCACTATATGCCACGCGTGCCACGACCAGCGCAATGCATATTGCGCAGGCAGTGTTGAGGAGGATAAAGACCGAAATGTTATATCGGTTGCGGACGAAAAAATTACGAGATTTATTCAGCATAAGATGTTTTCGTTGTTTCCCTGTCGTTCATCCAAAAAATAGATCAGATCAATATCGCCTGGCGAGTGACCAAAGTCTGTGAGCAGCGCGGCGGCTTCTGTTTTGTGTTGTGTGCCGTGGTTGATCAGATGCATCATTGCCTGCCAGAGAGTCCTTTCATATGATTTTCCCTCGGTGGATTGATACCTGAACTTGTTGTTGAGTTTTTCATCGGTAAGACTTTCCACAAATGCCATTAGCTTTTCCTCTTCCTCTGCCCAACGCGTACTTAGTGACTCAAATGTTGGAAAATCCTCCAGCTTCAGGCGATAGTTGGGAGAAGTACCTTCCCAGCGATTCCGCCAGATCCATTCCGCGAATAAGGCGTGGACAAGCGTCCCACGCAAACCACCATGCGGAAACGAGGCAGGCGCAAGGAGTTGTTCCTGCGTCACATGCGACGCGGCATCCAGTATTTTGGCGGTTGTCCATTGATTATATTTGTAGAGTAATTGAATATCCTGTTTGTTCATATTTAATCACAGGGCTTTCTGTTCATTTGCCTGCCTCTCCAACAGGAGGTGAGCGAAAGTATACAGCGTAATGTATAAGAATAAGAAGAACGCTCCAAAAAGCATGGTGAAACCAACGGATTGCAATGTTGGTTCTTTGGTGCTTTGGAGCGTATATTCTGCCATGCCGCTCAGGTTTCTGAAAATGTCCCATGAATTCCAACGCAGGAAACGGCCAACATATACACCTGCACTGCTCAAGATTGCAACGAAAGCAACGAAGCCCCAGCCTGTCCAGCGGCCGAACTCACGGCGGATGATCTCTTGCATGAGAAAGAGCGAGACCATGCCGAGTAATAATCCTGTGAATGCGAACCAGATCAGCAGCATCACGTCATACCAGATTGGCACGTCCCTCCATGTGCCTGCAAGATGCTGAAAGTCTGTAAGAATATAGGGTGCATTGGGGAAGAAGATCAACCAGAAGAACGCGGCAATCGGGATGATCACGTAGATCCATTTGCGGTTTATTGTGACGGTATAGGTGAAGTACGCGATGATAAAGGGAATCCATGCGAGAAATAAATTCCAGATCAGGAAGGCGTAGTGCACGGTTCCGCTGTAGTCTGAGCGTATGCGCCAAATTGCAACAGAAAAGACCGTTCCACCTGCAAGCAAAAAGAACATTGTCAGGCGATATTTGTTGTGTGCAAAATAATCCAACACTGCTCGAATCATCGTTACCTCAAAAACTCCAAAAGAATTGGGTTCACTTCATCGGGTCTCTCATAGTGAGGGATATGCCCGCAGTTTTCGATGATATGAAATTCCACATTCGGCAGAACAGCCCGCAAGGTGTCGCTGTACTCGAATGGAACGGTTCTATCTTTCCGCCCCCAGAATAATAAAACAGGTTTATCCCTTTGGCCAACGCGCCGATAGGTATTAACGAACGAATCCAACATTCCGTTCCTGATTGTCGAAAGGATTGCTCGTCTAAATCCCTTGTATTTCATTTGGATTGAATACTGTGCCTGGAAATGTTCCACCAACGTGGGATCAAAGAGGTCTGTTGCGATTCTTCGGACTAGTCCTTCGCTTCCGACCAAGCCGAGAACTGCTTCTGCTGCGAACGGTATTTTCGCTGCCATAAGCAAAGGCGAGATGCGGACTGGTCTTGCTCCAGCGGGGTCGATCAATGTCAGTGATCGGACTCGCTCCGGGTGGCGCGCGGCAAAGGTCGCAGCGATGATACCGCCCATTGAAAGCCCGATCAGGTTGACGGGTCGAGTGAGGCGCAGGGCGTCCAAAAGATCGGTAAGCTGTTTATCGAAGAGGTCGATGTTATAGCGTATGCGAGGTCTATCGGATAATCCACGCCCGAATAGATCGTATCGCAGAACGCGAAAGCTTGCGCGACTCAGAAATTCAAATGTCGGGTCGAAGAGGAAATAGGGGACAGAGAATCCGTGAATGAGGATAACAGTGTTCTCATTATATGGATTTGAAATTTCGTAGTGCGTAAAGCCGTACGATAATTGAATGAACGAACCGCCCGCGGATTTGCGAGATTTCATCGTTCAATTCTTTGGTCTCATCGCGATACATAATAAAATGCTTTGAGCGCAGTTCTCGGCGCTCATGGTTGTTACCGAGGACGGCGACAATAGCAATCTATATTTTCCCCAATGCCCGCAGAACGCGTTCAGGGGTAAATGGAAATTCATTGATCCACACACCTGTGGCGTCATGGATTGCCGCGGCGATGGCTGGGGCAACGACAAGAAAGGGCAACTCGCCTACCCCGCGCGCGCCCCAGGGACCATTCGCGTCAGGGATTTCAATCAGAACGGTTTCCACTTTTTCCGGAATATCCAAAATCGTGGGGATGAGATAGGTGCTGAGTTGGTCGCTTAGCACATGCCCCTCTTTTGTCTGGTAATCTTCCAACACGGCATAACCCTGTGCCTGCACGACTGCGCCTTCGACCTGTCCCTGAACAAGCGCGGGGTTAATTGCCTGCCCAACATCATTGGCAGAGACAACGCGCAGGACGCGCACATGTCCGGTCTCTGTATCCACCTCTACTTCGACAGCTTGTGCGACGAAAGCATAGGCGAAGTTGGGCGTGGAATATCCTGTTTCGGGTTCAAAGTTCGTTGTGCGCGGCGCAAGATATTTGAACTCACCAATGGCAGGACGTTCCTCCGCTTTCCACTTTTTCAATGCGATTTCAGCCGCGCCTTTGATGGCGTTGCCTGCCATGAAGGTCATACGCGAGGCAGAGACGCTTCCCGAGGTTCCGGTTGTTGCAGTGTCAGACGAGATCAATTTCACCTTTTCAAACGGGATACCAACCGCTTCAGCCGCCATTTGAGTCATGACGGTATGCACGCCTTGTCCCACTTCTGCTCCGGCGTGATAGAGGAGTACGCTTTCCATTTCACTCTTGCCTTGAATTTCAACCTTTGCCCAACAGTTTTCCTGATAGCCAAACGAAAAGCCAATATTCTTGAAGCCTGCCGCAAAACCTTTGCCGCGCACCAGACTTTCGCGCTGAGCTGAGCGGAGCGGAGTCGAAGGGCTTTCTTTCCATTGAAATCTCTCTGCTGCCTTTTCGATACATTGTGTCACACTGACCGGACTTGGCGACGGCGTTCCAACTCCCAGAGTGTCGCCATCTTTGAGCGCATTCTTCATGCGAAACTCCACGGGGTCAATCCCCAACTTTTCAGCGAGTTTATCCATTTGCATTTCAGCCATGAACAAAGCCTGTGGCGCGCCGAATCCACGGAATGCCGCGCCGGGGACGTTATTTGTGTATACACCATACACATCCGTTTTTACGTTTGGAATTGAGTAGGGGCCGGTGGATGTAATTGCAGAATTGCCCAACACCTTGTTTGTTGTGTACATATACGCGCCTGCATCGCCGATGATCTCGTTTTCGATGGCAACGACCTTCCCGTCTTTTGTTGCACCCCACTTGGCGCGCAATGTGACCGCATGACGCTTCCCGTGCCCGATGATCAACTCTTGCCGCGACCAGATGATCTTCACGGGTCTTTGCAATTTCCACGCCGCGAGCGCCAGTACGATCTGCACCGACATATCCTCCCGTCCACCAAACGCGCCGCCGATGGCGGGATAGATCACGCGGATACTGTCCTCCGGCATGTTCAGCGCGTGTGCAACTTGTTCCTGATCTTCGTGAGTCCATTGACCGCCACACTGTATCGTGATGTGTCCATCATCGTCGATATATGCCAGCCCTGCTTCGGGTTGCAGATAAGCATGTTCCTGTACGGGTGTGTGATATTCGCTTTCAACGATAACATCCGCTTTGGCAAAGCCATCTTGCACATTTCCCTTGCGTATCTTGTAATGCACACAGATATTCGAGTTGTCGATTTCTGCATGGACACGCGGCGCGTCGGGTTTCATCCCCTCCACTGCATCGCTGACGACGGGCAGATCCTCATATTCAACCTCGATCAACTTAACGGCCGCGGCGGCTTCCGCTTCGCTTTGGGCAACGACTGCCGCAACTTGATCGCCAACGAATCGGACAATATCCTTGCCTTTCGCGTTGAGCGGAGACGTAGTCGAAGACGAAGCGCCGCACAAAACAGGCTGATCCTGCCATTGCAATCCGTACTCGTTAACGGGTATGTCCTTCGCAGTATACACAGCTATTACGCCGTGAAGCAGCTTCTGCCCGGGTGGTCTTGATGCCCTTGATGCGTGCATGGGGACGCCCTGCAAAAAGGATTTTCATATACAGCATGCCTTGCATGGACAGGTCGCCTGAGTAAGGCGTTTCGCCGGTCACCTTGCCGCGCGCATCGACGCGCGAGATGGATTTGCCGATACTTTTATAGGAGGTCATTGATTCACTTTCGGTTAAATCTTGAAATTATCGTTTGTAGCGCTTCACTTTCTTACGTATGGGCGGTTCGTCCGTCGGTCCATATTTTGGAGGACCGAAAACTTCGTAAATATATCCGTAAAAAACCGACATAACACCGCCAACGATGACAATCATGATCACGGTCAACAACAGGTTCGCCGCCAGGTGGTCAATGCTTGAAAGAAATCGTATTAAGTCTCCCAAAGGTCCCGTTTAAGCGGGTCAGGAGCGGCGGAAAGGACATGCGTCCATACCAGGAGGGCGGGATGATCCTGGCTCCAAAGCGAGCGTTCATCAACAGGTCAGAGGCAATGTATGAAATGATCGGCAAAATAACGATTGTGATACAGCTTATGCCGCGCATCACGGGGTGGACTTCATGACGCTTGGGAGCTCTTTCATTGGGATTGGCAAACTTGTAGTTGCTCATGGCATACCTCTATTCTCCAGCCTTTGATTGATTCGCATCTTCAATGGCTTGCACGATCTTGTAATACCCAGTGCAGCGGCATAGGTTCCCTGTAATTGCCTGTTCGATCTCATTGCGTGTTGGGTTTTCTTTTTCCTCCAACAATTTTGCGGCAGACATGATGAAACCGGGTGTGCAATATCCGCATTGGACGGCGCCATGTTGGATAAATGCATCTTGAATGGGGTGAAGATTTTCAGCGCTCGCAAGACCTTCCACTGTAATGATCTCGGCTCCATGTGCGCGCGGCGCGGGAACGAGACAGGCCATCACCGCCTTGCCATCCAGGAATATCGTGCATGCGCCGCATTCACCTTCGGCACAACCTTCTTTTGTGCCGATCAAATTTCCTTCTTCACGCAAGAGTCGAAGAAGCGTTTTATTGTGTCCACTTTTGAATGTATATTTTTTGCCGTTAATGGATGTTTCAATTGGTTGGGACGGAGACTCGTGCGCCGACTGGATTCTGCTTTCCGACTCCTTTTTCCCCCACAACAAGACCGCTGCGCGCGGCATCCCAGCCTGCTCCTCACCGTCGCGCAGTGACCTCAACCCGCGCCTTGTGCAGATACGTACCATCTCGCGCCGGTATGCGGCGCTGCCGCGAATATCGTCAATGGGTTTGGCGGCGTTCATCGTGATGCGCGCGGCTTCTTCAATCACATCGTCAGTGAGAGCTTTGCCCGCGAGATGGGCTTCCGCTTCATTGGCGTGAATGATTGTCGGCGCGACAGACCCCAGCGTGATGGAGGCTGATCGGACGGTATCAGCCTGGAGGTCGAGGATGATCGCTGTGTCCACGATGGAAATGGCTTGGGCGCGGCGCAAGGCTAATTTGATGAAGGTGCCGCGTTGCGTCTGCTTCATCGCCGGGAAGGAAATATCAACCAGCATCTCATCCGGTTGCATCACCGTTTTTCGGACGCCGGTATAAAACTCCTTGAGCGAAACTGTGCGTGTGCCTTGTGTGGATTGAAGAGTGACGGAGGCGCCAAGCGCCATGAGCGGCGTGATGGTGTCGTTGGCGGGTGAAGCGGTGATGAGGTTGCCCGCGATGGTGCCGCGGTTGCGTATTTGCGGCGCGCCGACCTCCCAGGCGGCACGTGCCAATGGGTAGGCGCGCTCACGAATCAATTTTGATTCGACACACTGATTGTGTGTGACCAATGTACCGAGATGGATGACATCATCTTCATCCATACTGATTTGATCCAGGTTGGGAATACGGGTGACGTCAATAAGCGTGTCAATCCCCTTGCGGACGCCACGCTCAATTTCGAGGATGAGATCTGTCCCACCTGCGATGATACGGGCGCGTTCCCCCTGGTCGGCGAGTACCTTTAGCACATCGTCTGTGCTGATTGCGTTAATGTAATCATGCCACATGTTAATGACCGTAGGGGCAAGTCTCAGACTTGCCCCTGCAAAAATTTATTTTCCACCCGTCACAACTTCAGACCGGCGGTTGTAGGTTTCGACTGCCGTGCGCGCAAGTGATATGAGGTTACGTATCGCGGCGGGCAGTGCGGCTTCGTCGCCCATGCTGGCTTCGACGTTGTCGTTGGCGCGCCCGATCTGATCGGCGAGATCGAAGAACGCGGCGTCATATTGATAGATCGCTTCCAATTCCTTTTCGTTGATCTTTACGGCATCGAACAAACCTGCATAGCCGCGCGGCGCCATACTCATCTTGTCGATAAACGTGCGCAGTTGGATGGCGGCTTGCTCCATATCATCCACGAAGGAGATCATGCCATTGCTTACCATCTCGGTTTGCAACTGCGAAGTCCGCTTCCATTGTTCATCAAAACGGCGTGCCACTGTGTCGCGTAGAAGTTTGTCGGCATCGCGGCGGCTCTGTCGCTCGATGTATCCGCTAAAGCCTGGAATGTGCGCTGCCAATTTCTTGAACGGATCCTGCTGGGTGGTTACTTTCTGAAAAAATTCATCCATTTGTGCCTCCGCGAGGATATACGAGTTTAAATTACGATAAGTCGCATACCATTATAGCCTCAGTTTCTGGTTATAATCAAGAAAGCAGAATTTTTGAGAATAGGCAACGACTTGATGAAAGGTTTAGCGACAGAGAGCTGAGTCTGTTGGATAATTGTGCAGAAGTTATCTCAAAAACACCAAAGACGCGCTTCGCAGTCGTTGGGCAAAGCCCTCCTCGCAACGCCGTACCTGCGGTGGGTGCAGGCGTGACGGAAATTTGTTTTTGAGATAAGTTGTATTGCATCAAACCCGTAAACTTCTCTCTTTTAGGGAGTAAGAATTCACAATGACCGGATCACAAAATTGCCGGCCAAGGAGAAATAGTATGACAACCGATATTCAATCTTTATTGGGTGACAAGGCGGAATCTCTGCTGGGTTTCAATTCACCCAAAATTTCCAGGGAAAGACTGCATTTGCCGGGACCGGATTTTATAGACCGCATCTTTATGCAGTCTGACCGTAACAATCGTGTGATCGGCAACCTGGCATGGATGTACAGCCACGGGCGTCTCGGCGGGACAGGTTATCATTCCATCCTGCCCGTGGATCAAGGCATCGAGCATTCGGCGGGCGCGAGCTTTGCGCCGAACCCGGATTATTTCGACCCCGAAAATATTGTCAAACTCGCCATCGAAGGCGGATGTAATGCGGTGGCTTCGACTTTTGGTGTATTGGGTATTGTTGCCCGCAAGTATGCGCACAAGATTCCGTTTATCGTCAAGATCAATCATAACGAATTGTTGACCTATCCCAACACCTTCGAGCAGATCTTGTTCGGCGAAGTCGAAAAGGCGTATGAGATGGGCGCGGCGGCGATCGGCGCGACGATCTATTTCGGCTCGGACGATTCTCATCGCGAGATCATCGAGATCGCACAGGCTTTCACGCTCGCGCATGAATTGGGCATGGGAACGATCTTATGGTGTTATTTGCGAAACCCGGACTTTAAAAAGGACAAGGATTATCACGTCTCTGCTGATCTTACAGGACAGGCAAATCATCTCGGTGTGACCATCCAGGCGGATATCATCAAACAAAAACTTCCGGAAAACAACGGCGGCTTCCTTGCCTTGAACACCGGCGATAGCTCTTACGGCAAATTGGACAAGCGCATGTACAGCGAACTTGCCAGCGATCATCCCATTGACCTGTGTCGTTATCAGGTGGCGAACTGCTACATGGGACGCGTCGGACTCATCAACAGCGGCGGCGCATCCGGCGATAACGACTTTGGCGACGCGGCAGTGACGGCTGTCATCAACAAGCGCGCCGGTGGACAAGGTCTCATTTCTGGGCGCAAGGCATTCCAACGCCCGATGGCAGAAGGCGCGAAGCTCCTGAACACCATTCAGGATGTGTATTTGGATGAGAGTATTACGATAGCGTAAGAGAAATAAAGAAGGGCTATCGAAAAGAACCCTTCTTTATTTTATGAATATATGTTGCCTAACCGCTTGTGGTATCTTTCTGTTTGTTTCGCGATTGCCAACTTACCGTGATCTTATGCGACGCTGTTTGTGCATGTGGCATAAGCAGGTAGCTACAAAACTAGGGGAAATTAGCTGCTGGGACCTTTTGATCTATCGATGCCCATGCCGTGTTATACATTGTATCGATCTGTTGATTCGCAGCTGCATTAACGGTTGTACAGCTTGAAATCTTTCTTCATTGCATTTTGTATGGCGGTCTTGATTTCGAGATAGTGCTGATTAATGTAGTCCACCTCTAACTGGTCACGGGCAGCGGCAATTTGAATGTATTTCTGCCATTTGGCGACCAACGCCGGTGAAGCATTTGCCGGGGGTGTCCAGCGCGGGAAAAAGGGTTTTTGATAGTCAAGAGATACTGTAACGCTAGATGGGGTACATGCGTTGTCCCAATTCCAGGTGAAATAACCATCAACCCCATACCAGTCTGGTGATCTCGGAGTGAGCGCTTTCATGGATGCAACCAGTTCGGCTTCTGTTGACCCTGTGACGTCATAGCAGATGACTTGCGTCGCGTTTTTGATCACTGGGCAGTTATTTGCGTCCAGCGTAACTTGAACTGCAAGTGTGCTCGTCGCAACAGGCGTTTTCGTAGGAACGGGTGTATTTGTATTGATCGCGATCTTGGTCGGGGTTGCTGAGAGAGGTGGAATTACAGCCTGCTGATTCTGCGCGCTGGTGGAGGTGTAATCCAATAGCACATTGCTGCTGCCATCCACAGCTAGCCACTCCATGTTGGGCGCGGTCCATAGACCGAACGTTACTCCTGCGCTGATCACGAACTGTTCCTTCATGCTCCCGTTGGCATCTACAAGATAGACAGTTGCCGGAACGCTGCTCTGATTGACGAAATCCAACCATAGATTTCCCAACGGGTTACTGACGCTGATGCATTGTTTCTGCTCTTTGGATGCGGTGTATTCTGCCAGGGTCCCACCTGTGGGGTCCTTGATGATCCATTTATCACCTGTGAACGATTCCTGGTTGAATGTTCCACCGATGGGTATTCTGAAAAATTCGGTATCCTGGGCTGGGGATTGCAAATCATCGTGCCAGTACACTACGGCTTCATAGGCACTCGTGTTGACGAAGCGGATCATCACATCCGCCTGGGTTGGGTTGGGGATTAAGCCCAAATCGCACGCGGTGCTCTGTTGCGGGATGCTGGTACTCATAGAAGCCGGGGTTGCTAGCTGGCTCCCCGGTTTGACCACATCTTCCGGACAACCGCCCTGTCCATTGACGGTCACAAAAACGGTGTCACCATCTGCGCCTTGTGTCAGGTTGGTGACGGTGACGTTGGAATAGGTAACAGATTCCCCTTCCGCCAGAGGCGCCTGATCCCGATTCAGGTCATCGCTGGAGGCAGGCAGTGGCAAGACGCGAATGGGAGAGACGCCAAACTTGAGAGAGGTATCCACTTTATAGACCAGCGCTCCTTGTTTGACCAGATTCTGATCCACGCCCGTCGCTTTGCGGCTCTCCACCACGAGTGCACACATCTCACCCAGAGGCACCATAACGGCTTTCGTGCCTCCGGGTTGCTCGACTGCCGAAAGGTTCACGGTTTGTTCACCCTCTGTCTGGCAGAAGATCTGAGTATCGTCTAGCCAGCCGAAATGCCAGCGTTCATAGGCGAACATGCCCGGGGCGTTGCTCTTGTCCCAACTGTTGCCTGTCGTGCTGAATGCGCCGGTGGCGGACCGCTTCTCATCAAGGGTTAGATCAGGGAAAAGAGTGGTGTCAAAAAAGCCATGTCGCACCACATTCATGGGAATAGCCAGCCAGCGCGCAAACAAGTAGTAGTTCCAGCCCGTTATTTGAGGGTCTCGTAGACTGGTGCCGGCGATCATGCCACCTAGAATGGAACGATTACCGACTTGAATCCCTTGTTTCTCTTCCGATGTAGCAAAAAAATTTCCTCCGTAAGCTCCATCGCTCGCATCCGGGTTGAGGATAAGGAGAACCATATCTGTATCTGAAAAGTCAACGCTAGAGCCTGCCGCTTTGATCGCTTCTTCGAGTATGGTACGAGTATCCTCACCTGTGTTTTTGTCACTCAGATCTCGATAATAGGCTGCAGGTTGGGGCAGGTTTAACCAGGTGGAGTATGGCTCGAAAACCACGTCTAGTTTTCCGTAGGAAACTTCACGAAGATAATCCTTGGCTTCGTTGGGATTAAGAATTGCCAGCTCATTCTCTGGGGCCGTGCTGGCGCGGGCGTCACTGAAATCGGCGAATAGCACAGTCACCTTGACCGTGCCTGTAGAAGGTGCAAACCCAGAAAACCGTGGGACGCCTAGTAGATCATAGTCAAACACAGTATCCGGCGTTCGCCCCGGGAGCTTGCAGGCATCCACATTGCTGGATACACTGACCGGTGCATCTGTCGGTGCCGCGATGGTGCTTTCGAGTCCAGGCGGAGGCATGCGCGGGGGAGGCATACGTGTTGGCGGGGCTTCAGTCTCCACTACGGCTTCGGTCACTGCGGGCAGCGAGTTCTCTGTTGCGGCAGGCGCGCCGCACCCTGTGGCGATGAGCGCTGTTACAAAAAATATGATTATGATTTTATATAGAAACTTTTCTTTCATTAAAATATTCTCCTTCGGTGAGTGGTGTTTTTAAAACGATTAGAATTCGCGAGCATTGAAAACAGACAATTCTGAATAGAACATCAAATATCGTTATCCTTGGGCAGGTGCTGACTAGGAACGCGATTCTTCAGTTTGTTTTCAAGTTTATTCTGATTGAATCACATAAAGTACCTCCTATGCAAAAGCCCGTGTTGAGTCCAATTTTGTTGTGCACCGTATCTGTCTTTGCTTCCAGTACTTTATTGGACGGGTTCTAAAGTCAAATGTTACACTTCATGTAAAACTATGGAGATGGTACAAATGACAAAGATCGTCCTTGCTTATAAGCGGTTGGAAGAGGGGACAGATTCTTTGTATAATACCTTTTGAACAGATTATAATACTCTGTCGGGTCTTTCAAATATGCCCCAATCTGACCAAGGCACTACCCAAGATAGATACACAGTCATTCCCCGCACTGCGATATTTCTGCGACGAGGGGAATTGTATTTACTGCTCAAAGGCGCGCCGACGAAGCGTCTATGGGCGAACAAATACAATGGAATTGGCGGTCACGTGGAGCGCGGGGAGGATGTATTGTCTTCGGCGAAGCGCGAGTTGTTCGAAGAGACGGGTCTCACCGCGGATTTATGGTTGTGCGGAACAGTCATTGTGGATGCGGGTGACGCGGACGCGGGTATTGGTTTATATATCTTTAGTGGGGAATGTTTGGAAGGCGATCCCATTCCCTCGTCCGAGGGAACTGCTGAATGGATTCGTTATAACGCAATCAACGAATTGCCCGTTGTTGAAGATCTGCCGGTTCTATTATCAAAAATTCATGGTATGCAACGCGGCGATCCGCCTTTTAGTGCGCGGTCGTTTTATGATGAAAAGGGGAAACTGATCGTGAAGTTTGCGGAATGAGGCAGGGTGCCTCAAAAACACCATATTACATAACTCGCCATTGCGAGCCCGATAGGGCGAAGCAATCTCCGTCACAAGGTTGGAGATTGCTTCGTCGGGTTTACAGCCTCCTCGCAACACCGTACCTGCGGTTGGTGCAGGTGTGACGGAAAATTGTCTTTAACGATAACTTGTAGTTACTCCATTGCCAGCACGTGCCGCGCGATGACCAATCTCTGAATTTCACTTGTTCCTTCACCAATAGTCATCAACCTTGCATCGCGATAGATTCGCTCAACCGGGTATTCGCTTGAATACCCATATCCCCCGTGAATTTGAATGGCATTTCGGCAAACGCGTTCCGCCATTTCAGTGGCAAACATCTTTGCCATGGCGGCTTCCTTGATATAGTTGCGTCCCTGTTCCTTGAGCCACGCGGCTTTGTATAGCATGGTGCGCGCAACCTCGATCTCAGTCGCCGCATCCGCCAGCATCCATTGGATGGCTTGCTGCTCGGCGATGGCTTTGCCAAAGGCTTTACGTTCTCTCGCATAATTGACCGCGTGCTCGAACGCGGCTTGTGCCAACCCTACGGATATTGCGCCGATGCCAATCCGCCCGCCATCGAGCGTGGACAGTGTTTGATGCAATCCCTTTCCCTCTTCGCCGATCAAATTATTCAGTGGAACATGCACATCTTCATACGTCACTGCATGAGTGGGGGAGCCGTGCAGTCCCATCTTTTTTTCGGCGGGACCGATGGTAAGCCCCGCTGAGTTTGTTGGCACAAGGATCTGACTCAGCGAACGCGAACCGCCCGCCGCGTCCGTGCGGACAAGCGTGATGATATATTCCGCAATGGATGCGTTCGTACACCACATCTTTGCGCCGTTGATAACCCATTCGTCCCCATCTTTGACGGCTTTCGTTGTCACGCCTCCTTGTAAGTCGGAGCCTGCTCCTGGTTCTGTCAGCGCCAGCGCGCCGAGTTTATTTTTTCCGCTTGAAACGAGGGGAAGCCATTTTTTCTTTAGTTCTTCTGACCCAAATAAAACAATGGGAGTTGTGCCAAGACCATTGTGCGCGGCGATGGCCAGCGCGGTGGAACCGCATCCCCAGCCGATCTCTTCGATGGCGATCGCCGCGCTGACCGCGTCCACGCCCGCGCCGCCATATTCTTCAGGGATGTTCAATCCTAGCAACCCAAGTGGACCCATCTTGCGCGTGGCTGTCCAATTGAACTCACTCGTTACATCCACTTCATGGGCTTTGGGTTGAACTTCTTTCGAGACAAAATCGTGAACGGTCTTTTGCCAGAGTTTCTGTTCGTTGGTGAGATCAAAATTCATTCTTTGTTCCTTGTTGTGTTGGGAGTCAAATCGAAATTACTTTCTCAGCCTTTACCTGTGCTTCGATAATATCGCCCATGCCTCCAACGATACCTACTTGAACCTTTTCGCTGAGTTCAAAGTAATTCAAACACGTTGAGCAAACGATCAATCGAACGCCTTTTTTATCCAATGTATGTAATTGTTCGATGGCAGGTGAGCCTTCGCAGACAAGTTTTACGCCGTCGGTATAAAAGCAGATCGCTGCGGGCAGGCTGTCGTTTTGTAGCAACAGTTCCAGATACTTGCTGAATAACAAGAGTTGTAGTTTCTCGTCTGCTTTGCCCATGCCGTTGTTTGTTACGAGAACAACTGCGTTTTTCATTTTTATTCCTCCATTGCCTTGTTGTATTCTTCAAGGAGTTTACGGGCTTCGTCTGCCTGTTCTTTTGAAACGAATACCTGCACTCTCCCCAACATATCGAGTGTTGTCGGGTAAAGCTGTCCCAGTGCTTCCTGAAAAAGTGTAAGCTCTATTCCAGATGCTTCGAAATAGCTTTTGAGCAGGTCAGCGTTGAAACGTCCTGCCACTTCGGTGAGCAATTCCCATTTGAGTTCGTCCATCAAAACCTCCAGATCAAAATAAACAGAACCGTCCACAATGTGCTGACGACGAATTGCCGGATGCCAATCCGTGTGGGCTTCCATCCGAATGCGGGATGGGTGATGCCCCACATCGTCTCCGTCCATTGTACCAAGTATGGGAGGAAGAGCAGGCTGGGTAAAACTGCCAGCAGACTCAAGGTCAGGACGGAAGCGAGATTGAAGGATGTATACAACGCCGCGCGCCATCCCATCTTCCAGAGTCCGCTTCGCGCCGGACCCGTTGCCTGCTCCCGCTGCTCAAGTCTTAGATACGCGTAGACGATGCTCGCAGCGGTCTGGAACCAGATGAGAATCCAAAGCCACCAGCCAAGCGGGTCATAATGACCTTTGCCCACCCAATAGGCAGCCGGCGCAGCCATAGACAAAACGCCCGTTGCCACGATCTCCACGTTAACCTGTCTTCGTTCTTTACGCCTGCTGATCAGCCACAAATGCCATGCAAATACGGGGATGCTGGGCAGTGCGAGATAAAAAAGGTAGATAAACCCATTGCGCGACAAGCCCGATCGTCGCAATCAGAATGACACAACCATACAGCGCGATCCAAAAATATGCGGCGGGTAGATCGTTTTTTGCACGACGTCCCGACCACACTTTAACGGCGATGATCAGCGGCTGGCGGATGAAAAAACCCGCCAACGCTGCCATCACAAGGTGGAAAGATGCGGGCGTGAAATTTTCCCCGGCCAACAGCCCAACGAGTAACGGGCTTAAAATGAACACCCACGAACCGTGATCCTGCGGAATGAAGATTTGTTTGCGAAAATAACCCTTGTGCATGTGGTTATTATATTCTGTTGCGACTATGCTAGAATCGAAAAAACGCGTGCCTGTGTACGCCTCCGTTGCCTGCCATGTTGAGAGATAAAATAGTCGCTTTCCTTAAAGTACGCCCTGATGAAATAAAGATGGTTACGCTGGTAGCCGCATTGTTTCTTTGCATTCAAGCCGGGCAGGGGTTTGGAGAAAACGCCGCGTTTGCGTTATTTCTTTCCAGCATCAATGTGGATGTTCTTCCTTACATGTATATGGGCTTGGGGGGAGTTGTGTTTTTGGCGTCCGTGGTCTATTCAGCCAGTTTGACTCGTTTTCAAAATGCCAGGGTGGTTATCAATTTACTGGCTGGGTCATTCCTTCTATTTGCGGTGGAGTGGATCATGATCGTTTTATTCGTTAATTCACTCTCCTATCCCATTCTCTGGCTGACGACTTATGGGATGAGTGTTGTGCTGGGCACGTTGGTATGGACCGTGGCGGGTGAGGTTTGCGATGCGCGCCAAGCCAAACGTCTCTTTCCACTTTTTACGAGCATGGGCATTCTGGGGAGCGTCCTTGGGAATTCGCTTACAGGGGTTGTCGCAAATACGGCGGGTACCAACGCCCTGATCATCTTGTATGCAATATTATTGGCGGCGGGCTTTGCGCTGACGCGTAAAATCGTAAAAGATCATTTTGTCCCTGAAACGCTTACAAATATTCGCTTCAGCATGGTCAATGATATCCGCGCCGGATATGATTTCGTACGCGGGTCAGGATTGTTCCGCCTGGTTGCGCTCTCGTCCATTTTATATTCCATTTTGTTCTTCACGGTTGATTTCCCTTTCAGTGAAAGAATTTCTGATTTTTATCAAAATAACGCCGCCGGACTCGCAGGCTTCAAGGGAACGTTCACCAGCGTCACCACCACCGTCACGTTTTTGGTTTCACTTTTGCTGGCAAATCGTTTGTATACGAAGCTGGGTATTGTGAACAGTATCTTGATCATGCCGCTTACGTATGTGGTTGCGTTCATTGTCTTCTTTGCGAGTTTCAATATTTGGGGAGCCGTCGGCGCACGTTTTTCACAATTGGTGGTCCTGGGCGGATTGATGGGCACTGCCTGGAACGCCCTCTTCAATGTTGTTCCCCCCGACCGACGCGGGCAGGTTTTGGCTTTTAGTAACGGCGTCCCGGCTCAGATCGGCGTTGTGCTATCGGGTTTGTTGATCATTTTGAGCAATAGCGTTCTTGCCGATGCAAAAGTTGTCTTATTGTTGGGCGCATCGGTTGCCTTGCTCAGCGTGTATGTGACGATAAAAATGCGACCGGCTTATGGCGAAGCGCTTTTGAGCGCCTTACGCGCTGGTCGCGCCGAGGTGTTCAACACGGAAGATGAATCTTTCGCTGGATATCAAAATGACCCCGCCGTTCTGCAGGTGATTCTTAAAGCCCTGCATGATCCGAAGGCATTTACTCGTCGTCTGGCTGTCGAGATGCTTTCACGAATGGGTGTAGTGCCTGCAATACCAGACCTGGTCGAACGTTTAAAGGATGATAACCCCAGCGTACGCGCCGCGGCGATCCAGGCATTGGCAGATTTGGGCGCGCGCTCCGTCTTTGGTGAGATCATCCTTGGTTTGGATGACCCTGATGACATCGTTCGGGAACGGACTCTCGCCTCTCTGCCCAAGCTGGAGGCTGCTTCGTCGCCCCAACTGATTGGCACCCTTGAGCGTTTGCTGAAAGACCCCAACATCACGATCTGTGCCCACGCGGCGGTTGTGTTGATGTATCTCGGAGAAAACGAGCGTGCACAGGCATTTCTATCAAAATTGTTGAAGGATAAGGACGTGGGCAAGCGTGAGATCGCGCTCGCTTCTCTGGGGCATATTGCAGAGAGCGCACAGGGGGAGTTATCTTTCAAAGTTGATTTTATTTTCGATGCCCTTGCTGACCCCGCTCCCATCATCAGACGCGAGGCGATTCGGGTTTTATCCTTGTTGAAAGATGTGAATGATTATGATGCCTTCGTTGCCTGCTTGTCGGATGAAGATGCCGCGGTACGGAAGATCGCGTCAGAATCGCTGAGGCAGGTTTGGCCCAAGCCCAGAGCCGGTCTTGTCCGGTTGTTGGAAGAGGAGAATAATTTCGCAATCGATGCGGCCTTGGATTCGATCCCGCCGGGCGATGTCGAAATATTGGATGAGTTGCGCGGCTACATTCAGCGCGAAACGACGAATATTCATTACCTGCGCACGTTGATCAATTCACTCCCGGAGAGAGGGCGCGCAGTTGCACTTTTGATCGAAACGCTTAAGCATCGTGATTCTTTGAGCGAGGAGAGATTGATCAAGGCTGTGGGTTTGTTTGGTAACCGGCAGGCTCTGGAACTGGTGAGAAAAAGTTTGAACGCCGGCGATGCAGGCACGCGAGCTGCTGCGCTGGAGGCGCTTGAAACCCTTGGAGATAAAAGAATAACAAATGAGGTTTTACCAATATTGGACCGGGGCGGCGTGTTTCTGCCAGGTGACGACCAGCGTATGGATGCGGCGGTTGTGGTGGATATTTTTTTGAGGGAGCAAGATCCCTGGCTGCGAGCGCTGGCGACCTATGTGGTCGTTGAACTTCAATTGTCGGCTCTGGCGCCTGAGCTGCAAAAACTGTTGTCCGACCCCGTCCCGTTGGTGAAGGACGCGGCGAATAACGCGATTGCAAGAATGGATGGTACTGTAATGACGAAATCAATTAAAAAACCAACCACCCTCAAGACTCTCTCCACACTTGATCGTATTTTGCTGTTGCGCGAGATTCCCATGTTCTCCAAACTTTCTCCTGAGGATCTTGAAAAGATCGCCGAGATCGCCCAGGAGCAGTTGTATTCGACTCACTCTTTCATTTGCCGCGAAGGCGACCCGGGAAGCACGTTATTTATCATCGTACATGGTGAGGTGGATGTGATAAAACTTCTTGACAAAAAGCAGAATATCCTCGCCACCCGCAGGGATGGCGAGTTTGTCGGCGAAATGGCAATCCTTGAGTCAGCGCCGCGCTCCGCCACCTTAAAGGCGCGCAGCGATGTGCGCGTGCTTACCATCGAGGGCGATGCTTTCAGAACGATTTTGTTGGACCGCCCGGAAGTGGCTGTTTCCGTGCTGGAGCATATGTCCAGCCGCGTACGTGAATTAAATGACATGGTGGGCATTCAACTGGCGCCTGCCAGTGAATAGTCTTTATATAAACGAATGGAGTAATGCTTTATGGCAAATAAAAAGAAAATCGAAGAAAGAATGAAAAAGGACCAGGCAAAACGAACAGAACGAATAATACAGTGGGTTGGCGGCGGGGTGGTGGTGCTTGTGGTGGTTGGTTTGATCTGGTTCTTCGCTCAAGGCAGCGGTTCGAATGCAGGAGAGACCACTCAACTTCAGGATGCCCCGCAGGTGACATCCAAACAATACAATGCCTATCCGCCCATGACGATCGATGCTGCCAGGAAATATCTCGCCACAGTTAAGCTGGCAAAAGGTGGAGAGTTTGTCATTCAACTCTATCCAGACAAAGCGCCTAAAGCAGTCAACAGCTTTGTCTTCCTTGCGCGGGAGGGTTACTTTGACGGCGTCACTTTCCATCGTGTGCTGGAGGGTTTCATGGCGCAGGGCGGCGACCCGACAGGCACTGGCAGCGGCGGACCCGGTTATGAGTTCGAGAATGAGGACAGTGATCTGACCTTCGATAAAGCCGGCGTTGTCGCGATGGCCAACGCGGGTCGGGATACGAATGGGAGTCAGTTCTTTATTACGTTCGGTCCGCAGGAATTTTTGAATGGCGGGTACACCATCTTTGGGCAGGTGATTGAAGGGATGGATGTGGTGGATGGAATCACCCGCCGTGACCCCGATCAATTCCCGGACTATACGGGCGATGCGATCGAGACGATAACGATCACTGAAGAAGCTGGGAATTAAAGTCTTGCTTTGACAGGTGACCCGTCAGCGCGGCGGGATATTTTGGTTATTCGACAACCCAGGAACCGGAGCCAACCGCCACGCCGCAAACCACCTCGGTGACCACTTGTGATGTAAAGCAGACTGTTACCGCGCCGGGCAATTTGATCAACGTCAATGAAACGGACGTAAAGATGCCTGCAACGGGAAAGCTATCGAACGTGAAGGTGCGCGTGGGAGATAATGTCAGAGTCGGGCAAACGCTTGCCGAACTGGACCCCGTAACCACGACACAGGCGCACATGAGTTGCATACTCCGCTCACGGCATTGCAAGCGAATTTGGAATTGGCGGGAGATGAAGAGAACGCCTCCGCGTGGACCCGTTACCTGTCGCGCGCCCAGGAACAGGGTCAAAGGCTGGAAGCGTTGGTGAATAACCTGCTTGATCTGTCGCGTATCGAAGCCGCAGAGTCCAACTCCGTTTTTCAATCCGTGGATATTTCCAGGATGTTGCACGAAATTGCCGAGCAATTTGCTTCGCGCGGCAGAACGGGCGAATCGTAACTTTGAAGTGGATCTGCCCGACGAGAAACTCGAAACTGTGGGAGATGAAAAACAGTTGCGTCAGGTGTTTATTAATTTACTGGAGAACGCCATCAAGTTTACGCGTGATGCGGATACCGTTCGACTTTCTGCAAAGTTATCAGAGAATTGAATTGAGATTGAAATTGTCGATACCGGTCTGGGCATTCCCGCGGACGACCTGCCCAACCTGTTCAAACGATTTCATCGCGGGCGAAACGTTTCAGAGATTTCTGGCAATGGGCTTGGCTTGGCGATTGTCAAAGCCATTGTGGATGCGCACGGTGGAAAGGCGAATGTTTCGAGCGCTGGAGTTGGCAAAGGCAGTCTGTTTATCGTGACATTGCCTGTGAACTGAGATTGAGTCACAAGTCTTCATCAACATCATCGTCGGGATCATAATCAAAACCATCGTCGTCATAGTCATCCTCAAGGTCTTCGGGGGCGATAACGTCCAGGTCCACACGTTCCTCATCGAACGCCTGCTCGATCGTTTCCCGAATATCGTCAACCGCCTCCATCTCATTCAGGAAATGGATGAGATAAGCATTCACTCTGGGATGGAAGTTTTTTGTATTGGCTAATAACTTTTCAAAACCCTTGACGACCTTATTTTCCATTGCTTCATTCTCTTCTGTCATCATGTGCAAACTCTGCGCCGCGAGCCCGCGTTGTTTTTCTGAGGCGGATGAATCCTCAAGGATCATCCAAAGCGACGGCTCGACCTCCGCGCCCATATCAGCCCAGATGTGCGGCAGGTGATCGGAGAGCCAATCGTTTTCAAGGTCTGCGAGCCTTGCCAGTGCCGGAGCAGACTCCCATGCCTGCAACGCGCCAAGGGCGTGGATGGCGTGCCACGGAGACCAGCTTGCTTTTTCTGTGGGCCAGCCATTCAGTAAACCTTCATCCAGCGCCATGCGTGTGAGTGCAGGGATATATTTCCTCCAGTTCGAAAAGTCTGCTTCGTCTGCAAACTTGTGAGACCTGTATAAATCGTCGCCCCACTCAAGCAGTTCATTGATCGGCGCGGGATACGAGGCAGGCGCTGGCGCGTCGAAATCATCAGGGCGTGATGGGATGGCGGGAGGCGTAATATCCTCCCAATCGCGCCAGCCGAAAAGCAGGGTTTTCTCATACTCTTCATAGGAGTTGCCTTCGTCCGCGTCACTGACCGCAGATTTATACGATGCGAATAGTTCGTCCATGCCCTTTGCCGTATAAAACTTCAAGCCCGCCCCGAAACGCGCATACCGCTGGCGATACTCGCGATAACTTTTGGCATCGTCAGCGATGAAAGTTGGCAGCTCCATTGTTTCGCCGATCTTTTTTGTGGCACGATCCATTTCCTCTGCGCCATACTTTCTGATCAACTCATGAACCTGGGGGCTGTCTGGTTTTACGCCCGTAACCATCAACATCACCAATTCCATGGAAAGTTCCTGCCGTAGTTGGATGATCTGCTCACGTTCTTCAGGGGATGGGTATCCGGTGCGATGGTTCAACCATTCGATCTGGCGTGTCGTTTCTTTTTGCTGTTTGTTAGAATGTCGCCTGCGTTTGCTCATGTCTGTATCCTGTTGAAAATTTTAGAATGGGATATCGTCTTCATCCGATTCGGTCAGGTCAATATCGTCGTCGTCGGAATCTTCTTCGTTGAGTTCAAATATATCATCTGTTGCATTGTCGTCCCACCAATCAATGACTGTCCCGCCGCTTTCAGGGTAATACGGGCTGACGAGAAAATTCATGCCATGCTCCCACGTTACACGGAAATCCTTCACGATAAAAATTTTCTCGGCATGGATGTCGAACATTTCGTCTGTCAACTTTGGGATGGGCGAAAACGGATACAACTGTTCGAGTACGATCTCCTTATCTTCCTCGGGGATGATAAATTCCTCCACGCTCGCGCCGTTTGGGAAATACATCGGTTTGGTTTTATATGGAAGTCTTTCTTCGATGGGTAATTCGTCATTCATGGTTTACCTCTTTGTAAAAAGATTATTGCCACGGCAATTTATTCAAATCTATATTGCCGCCGCTCAAGATGACTCCAACCTTCAAGCCACGCAGATCAATTTTCTTTTCCCACAACACCGCGACCGCCACTGCCGCGGATGGTTCGATGATGATCTTGGCGCGTTCCCAGATGAATTTCATCGAATCAATAATGCCCTGTTCGCTGACGGTGACGATCTGCTCAATGTTTTCTTGGATGATGGGGAAGGTCAATGTGCCGAGTGATGTGAGTAAGCCATCGGCAAGTGTTTTTGGATTGTTCGATGGAATGATCCTACCCTCTTTCATCGAACGATAGGCATCATCTGCCATTTCGGGTTCGGCGGCAATGACGCGGATGCCTGGCTTGAGTCCTTTTGCGGCGATGGATGTGCCGCTCAAGAGTCCCCTCCGCCGACGGGGGCGATGACGGCGTCAAGGTCTGGGACTTCGTCAAGCAACTCGAGAGTAGCAGTTCCCTGTCCCGCGATGACGCGTTCGTCGTTGTAGGGATGAACCACGTTCGCACCCGTATCCAGCCTGATCCTCTCCAATGTGCTTTCTCTTGCCTCAAGCGTTGGCTCACAAAACGTGATCTGACCGCCGTAGCCCGCGACCGCGTCCTTCTTGACCTGCGGCGCGTTGTTCGGCATGACGATATAAGCCGGGATGCCTCGCAGCTTTGCGGCGAGCGCCAGTGCCTGCGCATGATTGCCCGATGAATGCGTGCAGACGCCGCGCTTCGCTTCTTCATCGCTCAACGAATAGACCGCGTTGCACGCGCCGCGAAATTTGAACGCTCCCACCTTTTGCATGTTCTCGCATTTGAGAAACACCTGCGCGCCGACGCGTTGATTTAGACTTTCGTTGGTGATGACAGGTGTGCGATGCGCGTAAGGCTTGATACGTTGTGCGGCTTGTTGGATGTCTTGTAATGTGGGGGGCATAAAAATCCTTTCGTCATTGCGAGGAGCCGTTCGTTGGCGACGAAGCAATCTCCTAATTGTGTTGGAGATTGCTTCGGGCGGCGCTTCGTCTGCGGACTGCGTCCTCCGCTCAGCGCGAAATCGCCCGCGCAATGACGGGTAGTTTAATATCCTCTCTCAAAATCAACCTGATGATTCAAAGGCTTGCCTGCGATGTAAAGTTGGTAATTCTCAGCGAATACACCAACCATATCTTCAGGGTAACTCATCGCAGAGGTATGGAACGTCAGAAATAAATTTGGCGTCGTCCAAAAGGGATGCTCCTCAGGGAGCGGTTCGGGCTCGGTTACATCCAATACTGCGCCAGCGATTTTGTTTTGATTGAGCGCCTCCACCAAAGCGGACGTATCTACTGCGTTCCCGCGTCCAACGTTGATCAGAAGCGCATGAGGCGGCAGGGCGTTTAGCACATCTGCGTTGACGATGCTATTTGTCTCGTCCGTTTTCGGGAGGACGACAACGAGGTAATCAAGTCCTTTGGCGAAGGCAAGTAAGCCTTCGTTCTCTCCCTCACCCTCCGCCCTCTCCCGCTGTCCCTCTGCAGGGATGCTTCGCGAGGAGAGGGGACTCTTGGGATGAAAATACCTGTCTACGTGTTTACTTGTTTCCGACTCTTGCGTATATCCCCAAACGTTCATCTTAAAATGTTTTGCTGTCATTGCGATGTGCGTCCCAATCGACCCAACACCGATCAGACCAAGTGTCTTGCCGCGTAACACGCCGCCATCCTCGTTGTCCCATTGTTTGGCTCTTTGCGCAAGGATGCGTGGACGAATCCGCTTCTTGAAGAACAACATATACCCGAACACATACTCAGACATGGACTTGCCGAACACGTTCTTTGCATTCGTTAGTATGTAATCCCGCCGCAGGGACGGATCCATCAGGCGATCGACACCCGCAGACGTTGTTTGTACCCATTTCAAGTTGGGAAGATTGGCGAGTGTGTCTTTTATCCTGCTTGCATAGCCGAAGACGATGTCGCATTCAGGGTTGAATTCGGTGAAGATTTCCAGATTCGGCAAATCCGCTTGGTGGAGAAGATCAATATATTCTTTTGGGTTATCCGTGAGAATGAGTAATTTTGGCATGGGTGAATTTTACTCTCCAAAAAGTAGTTTGGTAAAATTTCGACAAGAAATTCAGGAATATTATAGGAGAGTTATGAAAATCGTTGTTTTTGGAGCATCACGCGGGGCAGGTTTTGAAGTTGTCAAGCAGGCATTGGAGGCGGGACATCACGTCACCGCTTTTGTGCGCACGCCTGAAAAATTCACGTTGAAGCACGCCAACCTGACCGTGTTTCAGGGCGACGCGCTGGACGCCGTCGCGGTGGAAAAAGCCATCTCGGGGCAGGAGGCAGTTGTCAGCGCGTTGGGACCGACGCGCCCGCCAGTGCCGCACATGATGGAGACCTCCGCGAAGAACATCGTGGCGGGGATGAAAAAGCATGGCGTGCAGCGCATCGTCTCGACGACGGGCGCGGGCGTGCGTCAGCCTGAAGACCAGCCCAAGTTTATCGATCACTTTATCGGTTTTTTGCTGAACCTGCTGGCAAAGGATGTGGTGCTTGATTCCGCCGCGAACGTAAACGTGTTCACGACTTCTAACCTGGATTGGACGATCGTTCGCTTCCCGCGTTTGATGGACGGCGAACACATCGGCAGGTATCGCGTGGGTTATGTGGGCAAGGACTCAGGCACACAGCTTTCACGTGCCGATGGCGCGGACTTTGTGTTGAAGGAACTGGTAGAGAAGAAGTGGCTGCGAAAGCTGCCTGTGGTGAGTTATTAGGGGAATAGAGAATTAAGTAGTGATAGCAAAAGTCCCCGTCAAACCGACGGGGACTTTTATAGTGTAGGGACGACCCGCCACAGCATGTGAAAATCTTCAATGATTTTATAAGCGGGTTGGGATTTGTGCAAATGTATTAGCGTCGGACCAAACCAACCACAAAGATCAAAACGACCGCGCCCACGACTGCAACCAAAAAACTGGAAAGGTTGAAGCCAGTGACGCCTTGTATGCCGAACAGACCTGCAAGCCAGCCGCCGAGAAACGCGCCGATAATGCCGACAACGATATTGGCGATGGCTCCCATTTTATTGTTTTTCCCCATGATGATGCTGGCGACCCATCCAGCAAGAGCGCCAAAGATGATCCATGCAATGAAATTCATTTTTTATCTCCTTGTATCTACGTGATTCATTTGTCAATTTTACTCGGGCAGATGATATCTGCTTCCATATGTTGCAACCCTGATGTTTGTCAAAGGATGCGTCTACTTACCGAATCAAACTCGTTGCGATAATCAATAGAACCGCGCCTCCCACAGCGATTAGAAAACCCGTCAGGGTAAAACCCTCTGGAACCGGGATCCCCCAGGTATTCATGATGCCCGCGCCGATAAAGGCGCCGAAGATACCGATGACCACATTGGCGACGCCGTTCATTTTGCGGTTCTTGCCCGTGATGATACTGGCGATCCAGCCTGCCAGCGCTCCGAAGATGATCCAGATAATGAAATTTAACATTTGTGCCTCCGAGATGATTTGATAAGTTTTGAGCAAGTACCTTACCCGTCATTGCGAGCCTATCGCGCTGAGCGGAATGAGGAGCGTTCTTTGCGACGAATGTAGTCGAAGCGTAGGTGAAGCAATCCCCAACACTATAACGTAGATTGCTTACTCTAAAGAGTACGATGTCGTCGGGCTATGCCCTCCTCGCAATGACGGATGATTAAACTTCGCCGAGTTGCGTGAGCATGAACACATTGAATTCAATTGCACGTGGAATATCACTCACACGGATATGCTCATTCGGCGCGTGAGCGCCGCTGCCATAATAGGATGGGTTGCCCGAAGTGGAGATGCCCAACACGCCCACGTTATTCTTCATCGCGCCGAGGAGTGGCAGGGTCCCGCCAACGAGCGCAGTGATCTCCGGTTCCTGTTCGGTGAACGCCCGGCAGACTTGCATCATGCGTTGGACGAAATCGCCTTCAATGGGTGTGACGACCGGTTCGCCGCTTCCCAATTGCTTGACCTGTATATCGTCAAAGCCTTGCGCCTTGAGATGACTCTTCAACTTTGCCAGAATATCATCGGGACGTTGATTCGGCACGAGACGGAAATCCATCTTTGCCATGGCTTTGGCGGGGAGCACCGTTTTTACGCCTGCTTCGGTGTAGCCTGATAAAAATCCGGCGATATTGGCGGTCGGCTCAAAAACGGACTCTTCCAATTCGTAACCGCTTCTGTTGTGCAGGAATGAATCGATGCCGTACATGGCAAGATTTCTTTTTTCCTGTTCAGGGTCAACGTTATCCCGCATGGCTTGTTTTTCAGATTCAGTTGGCTGACGGACGTCGTCGTAAAAGCCGGGGATGAGGATGTGTCCATTTTCATCCTTGAGACTCGACAAGGCTTTCACCAAACGCCATGCCGCGCTGGGAAGCGCGTGCGCTGCCGCCTGAGTGTGCATCCTGCGTCATCGTTTCCACGCTGTATTCCACATACAACATGCCGCGGAAGCCCAATGCCAATGCGGCTTGACCCTTTTCGTTGAAGCCGCCGCCTTCCCATAACGTGCCATCCGCTTTGAGCAGGTCGCCATATTGCTTGGTCATCGCATCGAAGTGAGTACTGCCAATCTCCTCTTCACCTTCGATGATCCATTTGATGTTGATCGGAAGCTCGCCTTGTGCCGCCTGGATGGCGCGCATGGCGCAGATACGAGAGATCAATTCGGCTTTGTTGTCGCAGATGCCGCGTGCCACCAGATTGCCGTCGCGCTCGGTCACTTCAAAGGGACGGCTGTTCCATAACTCGATCGGAGCCTCAGGCTGGACATCGTAATGGTTGTACAGCAGCAATGTGAAATCGCTTTTGCCTTTGATCTGTCCATAAACATAATTCGGCGAACCTTCCACCTCCAGTTGACGGGTTTCAAAGCCCGTGTCTTTGAGCAGCTTCTCCACCCAGTCCGCTGTTTCCTTCATCATGCGGTTTTGTGCGGCGACACTTTCTAAACGGCAGTATTCGGTGATGAGATGGGTGAAGTTTTGGGTTTGTGTTTCTAATTCTTGTTTCAACTTTTCGTTCATATTGTGCTCCTCGGAAATTATTCTAGTTGGGGTGATTATATTCTGTTCAGGAGTAAAATTAACTCATCAACGTCAGGAGGCTTTCATGGATCCAGCCAGTACGATGTTATTGTTCCTTCTCTTTCAGGCTACAGAAAAAGCGATCGGTTATGCGGGCGGAAAGATCGCCAATTCTATGACCAAACCCATTTGGGACGCTTTGGAGGAAAAAGCAAAATGGATTTCTGGAAAAAGCGAAACGACCAAGCGCTGGGAAGCCTTCTCGCAAGCCTTTGCCGAAGCTAGGGCTAAACTGGAAAGTGAAGGGCGTCATCCCGAAGTTGTGAAGCAAGTTCTCAAAGTTTTGGGGCAATTCAATGTAGCCGACCCTGCTGATAAAGACTGGATGAATGATCTAAGTATGGAACTTGAGAAAGCATCTTTGGTCTCTGAAAAGCCGGATGAGTTTCTACTGGTTGAGTTATTTTCCAAAGCAATTCCTAATCAAATCTCACGTGCGGAGTTAAGTGAAACGATTGCTGATTTTGTTTCCATATTTCAGGATGTGCTTTTTGCACAACCCGCCTATCAAGAAGCGTTGTTAAAAGGTGCAGAATGGCGGAAATTACGAGAACCACGATACGATACACGCGAAAGATATATTTCTCAAATCATTGAACATAATGAAAATCTGGATTTTGTCGGTATCCCCGAATCGAAAGACAGACAGGCTTTGCGAATTGCAGATGTTTTTATTTCTTTGCAAACACAAGTTGAAGAGATGGGGCATTTAAAACGGTTAGATGAGATTTATGACTTAACTGAGGCAATAGCACAGGAAGAAATAGATGAGAGAAATATCCGTTCTCATTTGGGAGATGCTAAACAAAAAGTAGCACGTCGCTTATCTGTGGATCAGGCATTGACCGAAAGCCAAAAGATTGTGGTCTTGGTGATCCCGGTTCCGGTAAAACGACACTCCTGAAATATATTATTCTTGCTTATGCAGAAAACAAAACGGACAAAATTGGGCTGAATGAAAACAGACTTCCGATTTTTATTCGTTTATATGATTATGTGGCAAAACGTGGTGAGGCTGGCGGGGATGGCTTTTCCTTTACCGATTACTTGAACAAATTCTGCACAGATAACCTTCAATTTCACCTGTCTCCCGATTTCTTTGCACAGGCTTGAGATCGCGGCGAATGTTGTGTTTGTTTTGACGGGTTGGATGAATTAGGCGCGGCTGGACTTCGCCGTTAAATTACGCAGGCAGTCTCTGCAATGACAAGCCGCTACCCACGGAACCGTTTTATCGTTACTTCACGAGTTGTTGGCTAAGAAGAAGCGCCGTTGAGCCGAAGGGAATTTGAACATCATACTGTTCAGCCATTAAGTGATGATGACATCAAGCTGTTCGTTGAAAAATGGTACAAAGCTCGCGAACACGATGCGGTTATTCGTCGTGAACGTACGGATCACCTCACAAAAACGATTATTGATGAGCCGCGTATCAAATCGCTGGCATCCAACCCTTTGATGTTGACGATCATTGCCCTTGTTCATCGCATCGAAGCAGAACTCCCACACGAGCGCGTGAAACTTTATGATAAGTGTGTAACCACTCTCGTGGAAACCTGGGATAAAGTACGCGGCATAAAAACGTCTCTGCGCCGAAGGTTATTGGAGAAGATCGCTTATTGGATGCACAACCAGCCGGGAGAAAAAGGACGCACACGCGAAGTCAAAGAAGGGACTTTACGGTTCCAGATTGCTTACTTCCTGCAAACAGATCCAAAGAATACTCTGAACGAGGATGAAATTCAGGAAGAGGTTAATAACTTCATCAATTTAGTGAGAACACGCAGCGGCTTGCTCGTGGAGCGTGGCGACGATGTGTACACCTTCTCTCACCTCACCTTTCAGGAATATCTTGCGGCAAGAGATATGGAGAAACGCTGTCTTACGCCAGAGGATGTTTGGAAAGAGATACAGCCAAAACTATTCGATGCCCATTGGCGTGAAGTCATATTGTTGCTATTGGGCTCGCTCAACAGCCACGACTATCACAATTCCATTCTGGTACGAAAAATTTTCGAAGGCTCGGATATCTATGAGCCAGTTTTGCATCGCCACTTATTTTTATCTGCGCAGGAATTATCCGATCATGTAGAGATTGATTCCAAACTACATCATCAGATTGTGGTTAGTTTACTGAGGTTACTCACCTCATCCGCTTTTTGGGTGCGGGATGAAGCTTTTGAATCATTAAGTGAATTGCAAAATGATTCTCGTGCAGATGATGGGTTGTTGGCGATAGCGGGGGATGAGAAAGTGGATGCTGTAGTGCGTAGCGCTGCGGCGCAGGCGTTAGGGCAGTTGGGTCGTGCGGACGAAGCGGTGTTGAACGGGTTGTTGGCGATTGCCAGCGATGAGAAAGTGGATGCTTACGTGCGTTATTTTGCTTATCAAGCCTTAAACCAACTTTTAGGGTGATTAAGATGCAAGGCAATAAGAGTCATCTTTACGAAGCATTTCCATAGTGGAGCGCAGGGAGAAAGATGGCTGTTACCCTGATATTTATCTTCTAATTGTCGCATCCTCTCAGGACCCACGCCGATCCACTTCACAGGGACTTCCGTCGCTATTTCAACGGATTCTTGATCTTGAGCGCGCCGCGAATAACCAACCCGTCTTGCAGATCTTCCGAGTAAAGGATTTCGGCTTCAACTGCAAGCGCGCAGGCGGCGATTGTGCTGTCCCAAAATGAAAGAGAATACTCCTGCCGCAATTGTGATGCGGTCAGGAGTATATCTTCGTCGAATTCAATGATGGGATACTTTTGGAAAATCGCTTCAATGAGTTGAGAGATTTGTGCCTCGGAAAAATCAGCCTTTTTGATCAAGTTGACGCAAATTTCGTTGATCACCTGCACGCTGAGGATGGGTTCAGTCTGTTCCAGTAATCCCTTCTAGAGGGATGACTTTTTCTCCTCTCCCGTGTCGAGAAGTGCATAAAGCCAGATGTTTGTATCAATAAAAACAAGAGGTTTATCTGGCATAAATCTGTTCCCGTGTCAGGGGACTGAAGTTTTTCACCTTTATGGGGTGTGCGAGCAATGTGTCCAGGTAGTTTTTGTTCTTTAATCTGGGCAGGTCAGCCTTCAATATGACACGCACATTTTCTCGAAGTCTTCCTCGATATTTCGCGGGGACTTGAATGACGCCGTTCTTGATTTTCGATTTGAATTGAACCGTTACCATATTGCACCTCGTTGCAATTATACCGCTACACGCGATGTCTATCTCCTGATTGTCGCGTCCCTTTTCCCTGCAACCGCTGCCTCCAGAAACTTGTCGTCTTTTGGGTCGGCTTCAACAACTTGAATATGTTCCTCTGGAACAATGTATTCGGAAAATTGATATAGGTAGCGGGTGATCTTATCTATGGTCTCTTGTTTCAATCTGAACTTGGGACGATTGATAACATCAAAGTATTCGCTGAGTATGTCGCTTATCACTACAACCGTAAATTTACCCTGATCCCAATGCTCAAAAATCAAAACCAGCGCGCCCCCAAGCACGCTGGAAATAACGATGTTTGTGTCGAGAATAACCCGCTTCATTCCCCGTCTCGTACTGCGCGGATTTCAGCATCTATGTCATCTTGTGTGATGTTGTATTTCAGCGCAGTCTCACGGGCATCCTTTAGTGCGTCTTTAAAATCTTCTTTGACTCTTTCTGCACTTGGCAGGCTGATCTTTAGAAAACGAATAAAAGCCAGCACGTCTGCCTGGCGCGCCTCTGGCAAAGTGGAAACTTCACGGAGAAGGGTTTGTTCAAAAGTAGTCATAATACACCTCAAGTTGCTACCTTTCTAGTAGACTCTCACGATTTTCCGTCAAAGACCATCACCCTGCCCTCTCCCAGCGGGAGAGGGGGAAGCCGTCCCGACGAAAAGTAGTCAGAATCGGGGTGAGGGAGAATGTCTTGTAATCAAGGTGGCAACTTGAATTACTTACCTTCTAATCGTCGCATCCCTCTCAGGTCCCACACCGATCCACTTCACAGGGACTCCTGTCGCGTCTTCGATCATCTTCACGTAGCTCTGTGCGTTCGCGGGCAGTTCTTCGAATGATCTGACCTTGCTCAGGTCTTCCTTCCAGCCTTTCACCGTGTGATACACCTTTTCCACTTCATGCAGGTCGTAGGCATCTACATCCGCATAGCGCACAGTTTTGCCTTCCAATTTATAACCAACACAGACTTGCAGTTCATCCAGTCCGCTCAGTACATCCAACTTCGTCAAACAGATTTCGGTCACACCGCTTAACTCAGCCGCGGTTTTGACGATCTCCAGATCCAGCCAGCCCACGCGGCGGATGCGTCCTGTTGTTGCCGCGACTTCGCCGAATTGCTCGTATTCTGCGCTGGTTGTATCAAGGATTTCGGTAGGCAACGGTCCCGCACCGACGCGCGTGGTGTATGCCTTCGTCACACCGACAACGTTGGTGATGTAACGCGGCGGGATGCCAAGTCCCGCAGAAGCGGCGGAGGGAATGGTCGTCGATGCCGTCACGAACGGATAGGTTCCCCAATCGGTATCGAGGAAGGTTCCCATTGCCTGTTCGAGCAGAAAGTGTTTGTTCGTCTTCAAGCCATCCTGCACGAGCGTGAACAACTCACGCAGATACGGTTTTACTTTTTCATAATGGACCCGGTACACGTCGCGCACATCGTCGTACTTCAATGTTTCTCCGCCCAAAGCCGTGATGATCTTGTTCTTCAATTCCAATTGCACCTTCAAACGTTCCTCGAACATATTGCTCGCAAAGTCAGTCCAGCGGATGCCGTTGTAACTGACCTTGTCCGCAAACACAGGACCGATGCCGCGGCGCGTTGTCCCTGTCGCGCCCGCGCCTTTTGCATCTTCGTACAGCCCATCTAAAATTTTGTGATAAGGCATGATGATGTGCGAACGCGGCGAGACCCAAAAGCGCCCATCAATGTCCACGCCCGCTTTGTTCAGCAGATCAATTTCTTCGAGCAGCACAACCGGGTCGATGACCACGCCGCCGCCGATCAATCCGACCGTGTTCTGCGCAAAAATTCCCGATGGCACCAAATGGATCTTGAACGTCCCAAACTCATTGATGACCGTATGCCCGGCGTTATTCCCGCCATTGAAGCGCGCCACATAATCCATGCGCCCCGAAAGATAATCGACCACTTTCCCTTTGCCCTCATCGCCCCATTGCGAACCGACCACTGCTGTGACTGTCATCATATCCTCCAGGTGTAGTGACGACTTCAGTCGTCCCAGGTTTAGCGACTAAAGTCGCTACTACGTATTCATTAAATTCCAACGCTCAAACATTTCTCAAGCGACTTCACGCTTCTTTCTTAACTCAAGCCCGCCCATCGTGTGGACGCTTTCAGCGTAGTCCCAGCCTCATTTTGCAAAGAGCAGGTCAAAGCTGCGCGTGAAGCGGGGTTTACATCCGCTACGAAGCATTATAATTCGGGCGACCCGTTTCCAGAGGAGCAACTATGAAAATCCTGCAAGATACTGCATTGACCTATGACGACGTTTTATTGGTGCCGCAATATTCCAATGTGGACTCGCGCCGCACTTTATCCACCAAGAGTTGGCTGACGAAAAAGATCGCATTGCATATGCCGATCGTTTCCGCAAACATGGACGTGGTGACCGAGAGCGAGATGGCGATCACCATGGCGCGCGAAGGTGGAATAGGAATGATCCATCGCTTCATGACCATTGCCGGACAAGCGCGGCAAATTTTGCGCGTGAAAAAAGCCGAGTTGTTCATTGTGGATAAACCCATCACGATGACGGATGCTCACACCGTTGGCGATGTAAAGCGTGTGGTGGATGAAACCGGCACAGGCGGGATCTTAATTTTGGACAAGAATGAAAAGTTGATCGGTATCGTTTCGACGCGTGACTTGTTATTTGAAAACGACGACGATAAACTGGTAACTGAGATCATGTCCACAACCGTGCACAGCGCCCCGCCTGATACTTCTCTATCGAATGCGGAGAAATTGCTTCACGAATATCGCGTCGAAAAACTGCCATTGGTGGATAAGGATGGCAGAGTTGCAGGCTTGGTGACGTTGAAAGATATTATGAAGATCACGCAGTTTCCAAGATCAACGAAAGACGCAAAAGGACGGCTGGCTGTCGGCGCGGCGGTGGGCGTGCGCGATAAGGAGATGCACCGCGTCGAATCCGCTTTGGATGCGGGTGCGGATTGCATCGTCGTTGACATTGCCCACGGCGACTCGGAACTTGAGATCGAGATGATCAAAAATATCCGCAGGCATTTTCCTGAAGCACAGATCGTTGGCGGAAATGTCGCGACTGCCGATGGGACGAAGCGTTTGATCGAAGCTGGTGTGGATGCGGTCAAGGTGGGCGTGGGTCCCGGCTCGATCTGCGTGACGAGGCAGGTGGCGGGCTCCGGCGTGCCGCAACTTACCGCGATCATCGAATGTGCAGAAGCGGCGCGTGCTTCGGGTATTCCCATCATTGCCGATGGCGGCATCCGCCAGCCCGGGGATTTGGCAAAGGCGATCGCCGCGGGCGCGCAATCCGCGATGATCGGGAGTATGCTGGCAGGCACGGACGAGAGTCCCGGTTTGGTGATGACGCGCCGTGGACATCGTTACAAAGCTTCGCGCGGTATGGCATCTCGTGAAGCGAATATTGATCGTAATAAGCGTGAAGGAAATGATATAACGCAGGAAGAAATCGATGATTACGTAGCCGAGGGTGTTGAAGCCGCTGTCCCCTATCGCGGCAAAGCGCGTGAGGTGTTAACGCAATTGATCGGCGGGTTACAATCTGGCATGAGTTATAGCGGCGCACACTCCATCGAAGAATTCCAGCAAAAAGCCATCTTTATACGGATGACCGGCGCGGGGTTGAAAGAGTCGGGTCCGCATGATGTGGAAGTGCTTACATAGACCCCATCCAGCCCCACCCCCAACCCATCCCCGACGAGCGGGGAGGGGAGCCGTAAATGATATGAAGAATAATTATCCAAGACTCAATGTTTCTCCTGAAATCCGTCGAAAGATGGTTGAGATTGCGCGGGAGTTTCGGAAAGAGCCGATAGAAAGCGAAAAAATACTCTGGCAAGCTTTACGCGGCAAAAAGTTGGATGGTATTAAATTTCGTCGTCAACAACCTATTGGGTACTTTGTTGTTGATTTTTATAGTTCAACTTATCGCTTGGTGATTGAAGTAGATGGGTTGATTCATGAAAACCAAATTGAAGCAGATCGTGCGAGACAGGATATTCTTGAAGAACTGGGATTAAATATTTTGCGAATTAAAGCAGAAACAATTGAAAAAAATTTGCCCTTTGCGCTTAATGAGATACGTATAAAAAATAGTGAACTCAAAATGAATGCCGCTAAATCCCCCTCTCCCATTTTGGGAGAGGGACGGGATGAGGGCTAATGTCTATCTATCTTCACGATATTCCCCTCCCCGAAGCACAAGCGCGCTTGAAACAAGCTCTTCAAGACGCGGGGCTTTGGCGTGTGCTTGGAGTTGAAACCATTCCGCTCGATGAGGACGCTCTCGGACGTGTCACCTCCGAACCGATCTGGGCGAAGATCTCATCGCCGCATTATCACGCCTCCGCCATGGATGGTTTCGCTGTGCGGGCGATCAACACAAATGGTGCGATGCCATCCCAGCCGCTCACGCTTCAACTCGGACCCGAAGCCGAATACGTGGATACAGGCGATCCGCTCCCTGATTGGGCGAACGCGGTCATTCCAATCGAAAATGTCGAGTCGTTGGACGAGCATGGAAATATCACAAAAGAGATTCGTGACCCTGCCTCCATTCGTATCCGTGCCTCTGTCGCGCCCTGGAGTCATGTCCGTCCGTTGGGCGAAGATATTGTCGCCACGCAGTTGGTCTTACCTGCGGGACATATTCTTCGTCCTGTCGATTTGGGAGCCATCGCCGCGGCGGGACATCAAGAGATCAATGTTGCACGAAAGCCGAAGGTGGCAATTCTGCCAACGGGAACAGAACTCGTTCTGATCGGGAGCAAACTCAAAGCGGGAGATATTCTCGAATACAACTCACTCGTCATCGCCGCGCAGATCAAATCCATGGGCGGTGAACCGACGCGGTATCCCATCACCAAAGATGATTTTGATTCGATCTGTCAACGAGTGGAAGAAGCCGCACAGGAACATGATCTCGTTTTGTTGAATGCGGGTTCATCCGCGGGCGCAGAGGATTTTTCGGCAAAGGTAGTAGAAAAACTCGGGACGTTGCTTGTTCACGGCGTTGCAGTGAGACCCGGTCATCCTGTGATTTTTGGTGTCATTGCAAGGAGGGCGAAGCCTGACGAAGCAACCCCCAATTCGTTGTTGGAGATTGCTTCGTCGCCTGCTCCGCAGACTCCTCACAATGACATGGCTCCCATCATCGGCGTTCCCGGCTACCCCGTCTCTGCCGCGTTGACGATTGATATCTTTGTTGAGCAACTCATTGCAATATGGCTTGGGCGAAGACCAAATGAACTTCCAGTTGAAGTTGCTACTCTCACTCGTAAAATCGTCTCCCCTCCTGGCGATGATGACTATGTCAGAGTTGCTGTCGGCAAAGTGGGGGATAGACTTCTCGCCGCGCCGTTATCGCGTGGCGCGGGAGTCATCACGTCGCTTGTGCAGGCGGACGGACTGGCCCTCATCCCGCGCGGCACGCAGGGCATTGAAGCAGGCGGGAAAGTACAGGTTCATTTGTATAGAAGCAAGGCTGAGATTGAAAGAACGATTCTAAGTATTGGCTCGCATGATCTCACACTTGACCTCCTGGCGCAATTCCTTGCAGAGCATGACCGTCGACTTGTCTCCGCGAATGTCGGCTCGCAAGGCGGACTCGTTGCGCTTCGACGCGGTGAAGCGCATTTCGCGGGTTCGCATTTGCTTGATCCAAAAACGGGCGAATACAACATTTCATCTATTCGTCAATACATGCCGAATATTCCGGTCAAAGTTCTTGCGTTGGTTGGGCGTGAACAAGGGTTGATCGTGAAGAGGGGAAACCCAAAAGGCATAAAAAGTCTGAGAGACCTCGCCAGGGTTGAGGTGCGCTTTGTGAACCGCCAGCGCGGCGCAGGCACGCGCGTCCTGCTGGATTATCATTTGAATTTGATGACAGTACCCCAAAGTTCCATTGTCGGCTATTCTCAGGAAGAGTATACTCATCTCGGTGTTGCCGCCGCAATTTCATCAGGACGAGCCGATTGTGGGTTGGGTATTGCCGCCGCCGCACAGGCATTGGATCTGGATTTCATTCCGCTCTTTCAGGAACGATATGACTTGGTGATTCCGAAGGAACATTCGGAAAGCGACCTGCTTGCGCCTCTTTTTGGACTTTTGGCTGATTCTCGATTTCGAGAAGCCGTATCGCAACTGACAGGCTATGATGTATCTGTGATGGGCACCATCATTTTGGAGGATTAGCATGACCGAAGCGTTAATCATTGACGACAACCGTTCCACAGCCGACGCGCTGAGTCAGATGCTGGATGTTTTGGGACATAAAGCACGCGTAGCCTATGGCTCAAGCCCTGCCATGTCAATATTAGGCACCGGCTTTACACCGCGCTTCATTTGTTTGGACATTAACATGCCCGGTGTGGATGGAACCGAGGTCCTGGCATATTTGCGGCGGGAGCCGAGGTTGAAGCGGATTCCGGTATTTGTCATTACATCTGATGACCAGCCTGAAACGCGCAACAAAGTAATGAAACTCGGCGCGTCCGCCATGATCATTAAGCCTGCCACCATTGACGCGTTGGAAGGTGTATTGAAGAAGGCGAAGATCGCCTAGCTTTTGATCGCGTTTGTATTCTTGATAACCGCCACTATATAGGTGGCGGTTGTTGTTTGTAAAACGGAATAGGATGAAGTAAGGTGTGTTATGAAAAAGCTAGTATTCTTTATACTTTTCTACCTCTTGCTCCTGTCAGCTTGTGGTAGTGGCAATAGTTACTCTGACCCTGATCCAGCTTCGACGCTTGCTCCTGTCCCTGCGGAATATGCCGGCAGGGAGAATCCTCTTGGCGCTGAAGCTGTAGCGGAAGGGATGACGATATTTCACACCAACTGCGAAGTTTGTCACGGGGTTGAAGGTCATGGAGATGGACCCGCCGGGCAAGCCTTGGATCCACGCCCAAAAAATTTAGCCGACTTACAGCAAATAGCCGGGAATGACTATTTATTCTGGCGTATTAATGAGGGCAAACCAGGGACATCCATGGTGGCGTGGAAGGGTGTATTGACGGACGAGCAGATTTGGCAGGTGATTGCCTTTGTCCGTACTTTGAAATAATGAGTGTTTAATAAAAGCTTGCGATGGGTTTTCAACATATTGGAAGATTTTGTTTATAATAAGCGCTTGATTAGGAGAGAGTCTAATGCCAATTTCTGCCGGAACTCCCGCACCTGAGTTTGCATTGTTGGATGATACGAATATCCTGCGCAGGTTGTCCGATTTTCGGGGAAAGAATGTTGTGCTCTATTTTTACCCAAAGGACGATACTTCTGGATGCACCAGGGAAGCCTGCAATTTCCGTGATGACTATTCGGCTTATGAAGAAGCCGATGTAGTCATTTTGGGGGTCAGCCCTGATGACGTGGGCTCCCATGTAAAATTCAAAAATAAATATCAGTTACCTTTTCCACTATTGGCGGATGAAGGACACAAAGTTTGTGACCTGTATCAAGTGTGGGGACCCAAGAAGTTTCTGGGAAAAGAATATGAAGGCGTATTGCGTACAACTTTCTTGATAGACGGTAATGGAAACATCGTAAAGGTATTTGAGAAAGTGCGCCCGGCGGAGCATAGCGTCGAAGTACTTTCAGCATTGGGTAAGCCCGCTTAAGCAGAATCAAACTTGGGGTTGGTGGCGAAGCGTTTTTATCCGTATGAATTCGTGACAAATTGAGCAAAGTTTGGTAAATTAGAGCGGTTGTGGACAGGACGGGTCCCTGATCGATTTTTTTAGGAGAGAGAAAGCATGCGAAATTTTGTAACTGTAGGAATTCTGGTGGTTGTGGGGGCGGTTCTTGCATATTTTGGCATCAATCTTATCTGGCAAATGCCTGTTGAAGCAAGTCTTCAGTCTGTTCCGATCGATTGGTTATGGAACCAGCACATGAAGATACTGGCTTTTCTCTTTGCCTTGATCGTGGTTCCCATGTTCTACAGTCTGATCGTCTTTCGACGCAGAAAAGGCGATGATTCGGATGGTCAGCATTTTGAGGGGAATTATAAATTAGAGATGACCTGGACAATTCTTCCGTTGTTCGCTGTGTTGGCTTTTGCCTTTATTGGGGCGGGAAATTTGGCGGAGGTCCGCCGTGCAGATCCCGATGCGACGGTCATAAAAGTAACGGGCAGACAGTGGTCATGGAGCTTTGAATATCCCGAGTTTGGCGTTACGTCTGATGAACTTCATCTGGTGGTGGGAAAACAGGTTTTGTTGCAAATGACATCTACGGATGTCATCCATTCCTTCTGGGTGCCCGAGTTCCGCGTCAAACAGGACCTTGTGCCTGGCCGCACAACCGAACTTCGTATTACGCCGACGCTTATTGGGGATAAGTACAAAGTGCGTTGCGCGGAGTTATGTGGAACCTCTCATGCTTATATGGAAAAGCCTGTCATTGTTACATCGCAGGGCGATTTTGATACGTGGATGGGTGAGCAGGTTGCTCTGGCTTCAGAGGCGGCACAAACTCCTGAAGGACGTGGAACAGGCCCTGGTCGCAGCGAATGGTTGCGCGGCTTGCCATTCGATCGATGGCACGAGTGGGATTGGTCCCACGTGGAGGGGATTGGCTGGCTCGGAAGTGGAGTTGAGTAACGGCGCGACGGTGGTAGCGGACGACGCCTATCTTACCGAGTCGATCAAAGCGCCACAGGCAAAACTTGTGCACGGTTTTGAAACACAACAAATGCCAATTTTTCCACTCACTGACGAACAGATCGCAGATATTGTCGCTTATATCAAGACATTACAGTAGTGGCGCGGAGGCATGAATAATATGAATAGAAAAAATCCTTTGGGAAGTGGCTTCCTCTTCCTGCTGATTGCCGGGGCGGTTGGGTATGGTATTGGGCTGGGTCTTGACCTGGTCATTTCTGGAACCGGACAGGCCAGATTTTACAGCCCCTGTTCCCTCTGCCTTTACGCTTCTTTTTGCGTTTACAGCGTTCTTCTTTGGGGTATTTGGATACCGGGGAATTACGCGTGGGTTGGTGTTTCAGGTCTCTGGTACGTTTATTGGCGGATTCATTATTACCGGCATCCGTGCATTGATGGGACTTTCCCCCTTATTTGGAAAGTTCTTCTTTGTTGAACCTGCCTGGGTATTTGGAGCGCTTGTGGGAGTGATATCCTTCCTGTTTGGCGTTGGCGTGATGGATGACTGGGTCAAATGGGCGCGTGGGATCGATACGCCTGAGACATCACGAAGATAAGCCGGGCTGGGAAAAATATTTTGGCGTTTCATTGGATCATAAAGTCATTGGTATCCAATACACCATGACTGCCTTGTTCCTGATCTCTGTAGGCGGCACCTTTGCCTTGATCTTCCGCTACGGAGCTTGCCCAATCAGGATTGCAATTCCTAAATGTAGATATGAGTCTCTTTGGGCAAAATGGACCACAGCTGTACAACACATTGATGTCCCTGCATGGTATGATTATGATCGTCTCGATCCTGTTGGGTATCTCGGGGATCATCAACTATGTTGTGCCTCTGCTCGTGGGCGCACATGATATGGCGTTCCCACGTATGAATGCTTTTGCGTTTTGGTTGGCTGTACCTGCGTCGGTATTGTTGTTGATGGCTCTTATACTTGGCGGGTTCGATACAGGCTGGACGGGCTATCCTCCACTTTCTGCCCGTGCACCCGTCGGTGTGCAGATGTTCTTCCTCGGGGTATTTACAGCCGGATGGTCATCCATTCTTGGCGCATTAAATGTTATTGCCACAGTCCTTCGTATGCGTGCGAGGGGTATGACCGCCATGCGTATGCCGATTTTTGTATGGGCGGCTATCGCAACGTCCATTATTGCACTTACTGCCACACAGTTGATCGGGCTTTCCTTCCAGTTGGTCATGTTTCAACGTCTGCTGGGAATGGGTTTCTTTGATCCATCAAAAGGCGGAAATCCCGTTCTCTTCCAGCATCTCTTTTGGTTTTATTCACATCCCGCGGTATATGTGTTCGTCCTGCCCGGGTTGGGAGTGATCTCTGAGTTGCTGCCTGTGTTTGCCCGCAAACCTTTGTTTGGTTATCGCTGGATCGCCATGTCATCACTCGGTATTGCATTGGTTGGCTTTGTTGTCTGGGCGCATCATATGTTTACATCCGGTATGAACGAATACCTGCGTGTGCCGTTCATGTACAGCACCTTGCTGGTCGCTGTGCCAACCGGGGTCAAATTCTTCTCATGGGTCGCAACCCTTTGGGGCGGCAAGATCACAACGCCCACCCCGATGCTCTTCGTCCTCGGAGGCATTTTTGTCTTTTTATTGGGCGGTCTTACCGGACCTCCGAATGCCACGGTCTCTGTCGATCTTCAACTGCATGACACATACTTTATTGTTGGGCACTTCCACGATACGATTTTTGGTGGATTTGTCTTCCCGTTCTTTGCCGCGCTCTATTATTGGTTTCCAAAAGCAACGGGTCGCCGGATGAACGAGTTCTGGGGCAAAGTGCATTTTTGGTTGATGACGCCTGCGTTCTTGATCTCTGACCTTTGGTATGATGCGCATTGGTTTGCTGGGTATGCGCCGCCGCATTGTGGATTATGACCCTGCACTTGGATTGGATTTCACACATCTCATTCTTACCATCTGCGCGTTTGCCATTGCCCTCTCTGTGCTGATCTTCTTTATCAACTTCTTCCACAGCCTCACGAATGGTGAAAAAGCAGAAGGCAATGTATGGAACTCCCGTTCTCCCGAATGGCAGGTTCCCTCCCCCATGCCTGCTCATAACTACGAAGTACCCTTTGAAGTCGTTGGCGAGCCCTATGATTACGGTTTGCCCGGTTCCAAATACATTGAATTCGTTGCCGATGCGGGCAAACACTAAAAGGGGAGGAAGAAAATAAATGGCACATATACAAGAAAAATCATCCATGTTGAGCCAGGGCATTTTCATCTTTGTTTACCTGGCTGTATTGACCGGTCTTGAGTTCTTCGTGGCGGTTGCCTTCGACGCTGTTCCGATCTTGATCGTGATTGCGATTGTCAAAGCTGGTTTGGTACTCTATTACTATATGCATGTTTACAAGTTGAATGCTGAAAATGAAGGCAGACGAGCATTCGTATGCCTATAAGACCGGCACAAACCGTCTGGGTTTATGGTTGTTCCTGCTCTCAGATTCGTTCGTCTTTGGCGGTTTGATGGTCATGCGTTTGAATCTCCTGGGGCTTACCCGCCCCAACCTCAACCAGATGCTTGGCTTGGCAGTGACGGCTGTCCTTCTGATCTCATCGTTCTTTATGAATCGCGGCGAGGTATTGATGGAGAATGGTGATCGCAAAGGGTTTCTCAACAATACATTGGTGACCTTTCTTTTGGGGCTGGGATTTCTCATCGGCGTGATATTTGTGGAATGGCGGCTGGCGGCTAACGAAGGGTTAACACCCTCCTCAGGTGCAGCGGGCGCAGCGTTTTACATGATGACCGGCATGCACGCCTTCCACGTTCTGACTGGCTTAATCTTCCTTGCTATTGTATGGTTCAATGGCAGACGTGGACTGTATGACGAGAGACATTATCCGGTCGAAGCTGCCACGGTCTACTGGCACTTCGTGGATGTGGTATGGATATTCTTTTACCCCGCATTATATTTGATCGGAACGGCTATCAAATAGTCCTGCTAATCTGAGAACTCCATGAGAAATATAAAATCAGGGCAACCGCAACAGGTTGCCCTGATTTTTCGGGTGTATGATTGGTGCGCGTCGCGGCATGTCAAGAAGCATGAATTTTGAAAACCAGGAAGTGTGATGAATAGAAGAACTCTTTATGTGGGACTGGGATCATTCCTGTTGATTGGGATCGTGGCCATTGTGAACGATCTTATGGGGCAAGCCTGCCAGTTTTCGTGGAACCGCATATGGTGAGCCATATCCTGCCGCGCCTGAATTTGTATTAACGCGAGGGGACGGAAGCAATTTTCAGCTGAGCGAGATGCGGGGCAAGATCGTCCTGCTATACTTTGGCTATACATCCTGCCCGGATATTTGTCCCGACTACGCTGGCAGAACTTAAACAGGCTCTGGAAAAGTTGAACGGCGAAGATGCGCCACAGGTGCAAGTTTTATTTGTAACTGTTGACCCTGAACGGGATACACCGGAACGTATGCAGGAATATGTCAATCATTTCAACACGGATTTCATTGGGCTAAGTGGTACAGAGACCGAATTGCAAAAAGTGTGGAACGATTATGGCGTATACCGCGAAGTTGTGGAGGGGAAATCTGCAGCCCTGGGTTATCTTGTGAATCACACGGCCCGCGTAACATTGATTGACCGAAATGGGAACATGCGAATATCCTTTGGTACTGATACGCCTGTGGAAGATATCGTCCATGATCTAAAACTTGTGCTGAAAGAAAAAAAATAACATGCCTTCCATTAACCTCCTGCTTAAAGAATTCTTGTTTCCGTTGTTATTGGTCTTGTTGCTGGGTGTGGCGATCAATGAATTACTCATTCTATTTCCTCAAAGAGACGGCCCGTCCCCCGCAGGAGATTGTTCTGACCATTCCGTCAGGTACCGCTGATCAGGTTGCGCGTGGAGAACAGCCACCCTCCATTCCGGAGAATATGGTCTTTGTCGTGGGCGACACACTTGTTGTGAAGAACGACGACACCGTCGATCATAAACTTGGACCAGTTGTGGATTCCCGCGAACACGTCTGCCAGCTTGTCACTTGACCAGGAGGAGAGTCTTGCCTTTGAATGTTCGTTTCAGCCTGGGAAATTATTTTGGGCTGGACGTTCACGAATCTCTTACTGCCAGCACTCGAATTTTTGGTATTCTTTATTCCGGACTCCCCATGGCAATGTTGATCGCAGTTTACAGTATTGTCATGCCTGCGAAGAAAAAAGAAAATGTTCCTGCTTAAGATGTTCGGACGTGAATGGTGGTTCACTACATTGCTGGTCCTGCTTGGGACTGCGCTTTGTATTCGCCTTGGCATCTGGCAGTTGGATAGGCTTGAACAACGCCGCGCCTTCAATTCACAGGTTGAAACCATGCGGGCCATGCCAGTGTTGGACTTGAATAAAGATGGAATTGATTCCATTGATGAAATGGAGTGGCGCGCCGTGCAGGTGACCGGGGAATATGACTTTGAAAATCAAATTGCCATACGGAATCAATACAACGGCAATCAATACGGATATCATTTGCTGACCCCGCTTCTTTTCGACCCTTCAACACGTTCAGGGCAGGCTCCGACGGCTGTTCTCGTTGACCGGGGCTGGATTCCCGCTGACGGTAATTCAACGCCCGCAGACTGGCGTAAGTATGATGAGGCGGGCGAGGTAACGGTCACAGGGCAGATCAGGCTTGGGCAGTCCAAACCAGCTTTCGGCGGAGTCGCTGATGCGTTGCCTGCGGACGGGGAGAAGCTCGAAGTATGGAATAATGCAGATGTTGAGTTGATCGCCTACCAGATGCCGTATCCCACTTTGAAAGTTTATGTTCAGCCTGATGACGATACGGCAGATGCGACCCCGCCCATCCCATTTCAACCTGAGATAGAATTGACGGAAGGTCCGCATTTTGGATATGCTTTGCAGTGGTTTACATTTGCCGACGATTTTATTCATGGGTTATCCATTCTTTATACGAAAACAGGAAGCGCAGCCAAAATGAAATATTCTCTTAAGTCATCGTTTACGACGCTGGGTGTTGGTCTTGCTCTTTGCTGTACTGGCTTTGACCGTTATGGGGCGAGTTGTTGCTGTAAGCGGTGCGATTGCTTATTGTGACGGATTTCCATTTTGTATACCGACCCAACCATTGGGCTGGCTGAAACAGGCACATATCCTTTTGGTTGGCATTGCGTCCATTCTGATGCTTATCGTTTTTCGCAAGGCATGGCGGGAACAGCGCCAGCAGCGTATTTTGTTGCCGCTGACGACCATTCTTGCCGTTATGTTTTTTGGGCAGGCGTTGGTTGGCGCGATGCAGGTTGTCCAATCTTATCCGGCGCATCTCGTGTTTTTGCACCAGCTTACGACAATTGCGTTATGGGTTTCTCTTGTTTTGTTGGTTTATGCTTCGGGCATGTTGGCAGTAGACAAGACGGATACTGAAAGTTTAAATATTCGTCAGCGCACAAAAGACTTCTTTGCCTTATCTAAACCGTTGATCGTTGGGTTGCTGCTCATTACAACCTATGGCGGACTTGTGATCGGTGGAAAATCCTGGCCCTCTTTTTCACTCACGATGTGGACCTTGCTGGGCGGCGCTCTGGCGGCGAGTGGTTCCAGCGCGCTCAATCAATACATTGACCGTGAACTCGATAAGAACATGAAACGTACTGCCAGGCGTCCGCTTGCCGATCGGCGCTTAACAGACGCCGAGGGACTGGCGTTTGGTCTGGGATTATCGCTTATCAGTTATTACATTCTGGCGTGTTTTGTAAATGGGATTGCGGCTCTTCTATCGCTGGCAGGGATCATCTACTATGTGATCTTGTATAGCATCCTGCTCAAAAAAGCGACCGTGCAAAATATTGTGATCGGCGGAGGCGCGGGGGCGATCCCTCCAATGGTTGGTTATGCCGCGGCAACCGGGCATCTCGATTGGACAGCCTGGATTTTGTTCGCCATTATCTTCATGTGGACACCTCCACATTTTTGGGCGCTGGCAATTGTCCGTATGAAGGATTACGAAAATGCGGGTGTGCCCATGCTGCCTGTTGTGCGCGGTGAATTGGAAACCCGCAAACAGATATTGATCTACACGATTGAGCTGGTGCTCGTAACGATTGTTACTTCCCATCCTTAACCTGGCTGGGACGGTTTATCTCGTCTCTGCGCTTGTTCTCGGCGGGGCATTGCTCTATGCCGCATGGGCAGTCTGGAAACAAGGCGGAAGTAAACTGGCATGGCGCATGTATAAATGGTCGAGTACCTATCTTGTCTTTATCTTTCTAGCGATCATGATCGATGCAGTATTGTAAAACTGACAGGTTTGATAAGCCCCAAACGAATATTGTTTGGGACTTTATTTTTTGGGGCATGTTAGAATTTTTTGCAAAGCCAACCGGAGGCATCGAATGAAGAAATCCATTACACGCGATGAATGGTCAACGCTGATTTTGTTCTTGCCATCTTGCTCGGTACATTCATGCGTTTCAACCCAACGATGCTTGCTGGCTTTGCGATCAATGACGGCGGCATGTTCGCGGTGATGGTGGATGATTTGAAAGCCAGCCATTATTTATTACCTGCTTTCACAACCTACAATCATTTGAACATCCCCTTTGCCTATCCGCCGCTTGGGTTTTATCTCGGCAGGGTGACTGCTGACCTGTTTAACATGGATACGCTCCAGATCATGCGCTGGGTGCCCGCGTTCTTTGCATCTCTTTCGATGCCGGCGTTCTATTTGCTTGCATTACGATTATTGAAAAATAAATCCCTTGCGTCTGTTTCGACGTTGTTCTTTGCGCTGACGCCGCGGGCGCTTTCCTGGTTTGTAATGGGCGGCGGGCTTACGCGGAGCCCGGGTCAGTTTTTTATGTTGCTTACGCTGGCAACCCTCATCCGACTTTATGAAGATAATCGCCGCAGCGATATTTTTCTGGCAGGCATTTTAGGCGGACTTGCTGTCTTGAGTCACCCTGAAGCGGCGGTACACACGGCTGTTTCTGCTGTGTTTTTATGGCTCATGCTCTCTCGTAAGCAAACGACATTCACTGATTCGATCTTTGTAGGGCTTGTTGTCATGGTTGTGACCGCTCCCTGGTGGGTGACCGTCATTCATTATCACGGAGTGGGTCCACTCCTGAACGCCGCGGCCACGGGATCAAAAACCGCCGCGGTGTTTCATCTTGTCTTTTTTACCTTTACCGAAGAGCCTTATGCGACTTTTATCGCGGTTCTCGGGTTGATTGGAATTGGACATCGCCTCGTTCGCCGGGATTATCTGCTCCCGTTATGGATGGCGATTCCTTTCTTTGTAGAAGGACGCAGTGCCGCGGGTCCGGCATCCATTCCATTGGCGATGCTTGCCGCTATAGGGTTGGTTGAAGTCATTTTGCCCGCGTTGCAGTCCTCGGCTGGGAAAGATGCGGAGAAATCCAATCAGTGTGCTGCCAGTCGAACGGAATGTCTTTTTATATATATTGCTGTATCTTGTTTTTTCGACATATCAATTTGGCGCCCAGTTGGCTAACGCAACCTTATATCCACCAGATCAAAATGCGATGAGTTGGGTGCGGAACAATACACCAGCAGATTCCCGTTTCCTTGTGTTGACGGGTACAACATCGGTTTCGTGTGATTCGGTGCTGGAGTGGTTCCCGGCATTGACCGGCAGGAAGAGTTTATATACAGTGCAAGGAACGGAATGGACGGAAGGTAAAAATTTCAGCGAATATGTTGTCTCCACTTACCCGGTGCAGAAATGCTTATCTAGCGCTGACGCCTCCTGCCTTGATACAGCGGTCAGCCGCGGGGAATATGATTTTATTTATCTTTCCAAACTTCTGCGCGTGGATAATTGCACCCCTCTGACTTTCCAAAGAACGTTTCCTTATTTTCTAGTTGGCATGAAAGCGCAACCGCAATTCAATGTGGTTTATGAGACAAAGGACGTGGTAGTTTACGAAGTGGATCACTGAGACCTGCGAATGATTATGGCTGTACTGTCTTCATAGATCATTTCCCAACCCTGGTTTTCCAAGAGAGTTATGGCAAGGGGTGAGTGAGTTGGAATGATTACCCATGTGATATTGTAATTATCTAAAATTTCCTGCCAGCCAGCGCGAAGTGTGATGACAGTTTCGTATTGCATCGTTACATCCCCAGTTGTGTCTGCCATGCTATCAATAAATGGCAATTGATTAGGCCACAAATGCAAGGAGATGTAGCCTCCCCAGTTTAGATCATTAAATAGATTTCCCTGTTGTGGATTGTCTTCCAGCCATTCGACTGCCCGAGACGGAAAATTAGGTTCTTTTAAATTGATATAACGCTTGGGTGTTGTTATTTAGAATTACAATGGAACCGCATCCGATTACAGCGGTGGCAATCCACGCGATTCCTTTTGTTCTGCCCTCAATAATTTGAAGAGCAGAACTCAATTCTGCCTATCCATGGAATACTTGTTATTTTATCAAGTGTTTCTGCCAATACAAATGGGGCCACTATTCCGTAAAAATGAATATTTCGGGTTGCGGCCAGCCCCATTAAGCTAAAACCGGTCAGTGCCAATCCTTGCCCGGTTGGCAGCGTGTCTTTTTTGACTGCCAGTAGAAACACGGAAAAGATTAGTAAGCTAAAAAAAACGCGCATGTCGGGGTCTTGGAAACTCGGCGCACCCGCCTCTGCCATGCGGGACATTAAGTATGGGTTATTAATAAAGCCCAGTATATTTACCCAGGGTCCAATTCCACTTGGGTTTATCAGGCTTGCGAGCGTGGATAGAATGAAAGCAAGCGAGATATTTTTGCCAATATTTAGATTTGCATTGGAGCGGTCGAATAAATAATCCAACACCCAGCCAACGATATATGCGAACAAAACAAGAATACCTGTAATGAACTCTCCGTGCAGATTGCCCCATATTAGCATAAGAGCAGGAAAACGCCAGATTTTTGATTTTTCGTTTCTTCGCAGATCATCTGCCCATGTCAACCATATTGCCAGCAGGCACATAGATATCAAATGCGGACGCGCTGCCCAGTTCAGGGAAGTTGCGATTGCCCCCCATGCAACGAGGAGGAGTACAGAAAGCCGAAGATTCAGTTTGTTTGACAGCATGTTGTACAGGACAGTAAAAGTGACTGCCATTAAGAAGGCTGACAGTACTACAATGCCAGTCAGTCCCCATTGTGAATAGAGCAAAGAGAATATGACATCTGTAAGCCACTCGTGCGGCACGTAAGATTGATTTAGATAAGGATAAATGAATAACTCAGTGGTGGGGATGATATGGGTTTCGAGAATATATCTTCCGGTTAAGAGATGGCGGGGAAGATCACCATCCAGGTTGAGCATCCGTTGTCCCAGTAGTAGCACGGATATAAAGATCGAGATAAAAAAAATATCCTTAATTTTCGGGAGGAGCCAAAGATTAGGATTTGATTTCATATGATTGGTTCGTTATTTTCGTTTGGTATTTATAATGCTTAGGAAAAAGCTGGCAAAAAGGGTTTGAAATCCCAAGGTGAAGAGAACTGCCCCTGGAATAACCAGGCGCATGGAAAATCTCGGGTCAATTTCGCCGAAATGGTTTTCGCTCCAATAGACCAGTGCGCCAATGGAGCTTAAAAACCCCAGTACGATCATGGCTGCACTGATAAGCATGCCTCTTTCTAGGTTTATGTATTGAAGTAATTTTTCTGTAGACTTGTCTCTTGGCAATAAATCCGCGTTGACGCCAAAGACATATGTAAAAAGCGAGAATAGGATAGATTGAACTCCCAGAATAATCATAAATGCAGCATACATAAGTGTATTGATATCTAGCGTAATGCCGTTGAAACTTTGCGGCTTGTCTATTAGCAAAGATGAGATAAAAGCACCGAGTACCGCCAGCAATATTCCCGGATATAAAAACAACCAGCGAGGGCTGTATAGTAATAGAAACCTCAAATGTCTCCAGCCATCAGCCCAGGTACGTAAATGAGGTAGTCGGGTTCTGCCATCCGGGTATAAAATGATGGGCACTTCCTTTATCTTCATGCCCTTCATGGTTGCTTTCACAATCATTTCACTGGCGAATTCCATGCCTGTGGTTTGGAGGTTGAGAGCCGCCAACACATCTTTTCTGAATCCACGCAATCCACAATGAAAATCTCCGATGCTGCTTATAAAGAGCAGTCTGGCAATCCGGCTGAGTACGGGGTTGCCTATATAGCGATGGAGGAAAGGCATGGCGCCAGTCATGATGCCCCCCTGAAAACGATTGCCGATGATCATATCGTAACCTTCATCCAGTGCATTAATAAATTTCATAAGATCGGAGAAATCGTAGCTGTCGTCCGCGTCCCCCATGATGATATATTGACCGTGAGCGGCTTCAAATCCTCCCTGGAGGGCGTTGCCATATCCCTTTTCACGTACATGAACGACCCGCGCTCCCTGCTCTTTGGCAATCACTGCTGATCCATCTGTACTTCCATTGTCGGCTACAATGATCTCCCCTTTGATATGGTTCTTGTTGAGAAAAACTTGTGCCTTCTTGATGCAACTTGCTAGCGTTTCTGCTTCATTAAGGCAGGGCATAACGATGGAGACTTTATATTGTTTTTTCACGATAGGTCACCTGCAGTTGTCATCATCAAAAGTCTTTATGGGAATCATGAGCGCTCGAATATATAAAGATTGTTTAGTCCAAGCTGGAACTTCTCTATTCTCTTTAGAATAAATCCTTCCGGTGTGAAGATGCCGGGCAGATCGTCCGGGGAAAAACCATGGTGCTCCTCCAATGACATGCCGTCAACGATATGGAAGATTAACAGGATGGACAATATTTTGTCAACAAATGGCGATGGCACTGTGATAACTATATGTCCCCCGGTTCTTAATAATCTCCCTGCCTCTTTGGCTAAGGTAGCCTTTTGTTGTATATGTTCAATTGTTGCAAGCAGAGTAACAAAATCGAATGAGCCATCTTCAAAGGAAGTTTTCTCATCAAATTCCTTTGAAAAAAAACGATAAATCTTCAATTCGTTGCTTTCCTGATAAAGTGGATCGAACCCCACACTCGGTGCAATTTTTCGCCCAAGAAATTTAAAGAACTCGCCTTGATGGCACCCGATGTCTAGAACACGGCTTCCTTCAGGAATCCACCGTGCTGCAACACGCATTCTCCACAGTTGAATAAAATAATCGCCAAACCTCATTTTTCAGCCTTTGACGTGGGAAATTTCTAGTTTCCAAACGTGGGTATAAAACTGGGCTTTTCTCTAATTATACGGTACGTATCAAAAAGTAATATTGGAAGCAGTCGCTTTGTTTCTGCTTCGTCAAACAATTGCTGGCGTGTATTATGATGCATCATTCCACTGATGCATTTGGGAGTAAGAATGGCATGATTGCTGTAGAGACGAAGGTAATAAAAAGCATAATTTCACGTTTGTGTGAGAACAAGACGCGGGGGATAATATGTTTGTCGAGAATATGATTGCCAATGGTCAAATGGCGGCCCAGGTCGTTGTCAAGGCAGAGCATCTGCGAGCCGGCCGCAAGCACAAATATCAACACAATAACAAAGATGATGTCAGTTAAGTTTGGAAAAATTATAGACATGCGAACGCGTTTCTCGTCTCATTTTACTTCGTAAATTTGCAGGTTTCGCTTCTCGTAGACAAGTTCAAGGTTTTTTGCTGGTTGAAAATCCGGATTGATTTTTTGCTCATCTGGTCCGTAGATCACCCATCTTATCGGCGATCTTGCCAGGCTAGTTGTCTTTCCTTGAAAAAAAGCCTCCACGTCTTGTTGCTTTATTTTATAGTTCAACGTTTCCATCTCATGCCCCAAATACACGCGCATACCTGCTTTTTGCGCAAGTATTTGGGACGTATATTCAGAAGCAAGCACAAAGTCGTTATATTGTGCGTTTTCAAGGAGCCATATGATGGCGTCATCAAGGATTGCGGGGTAGTATAGATCTTCTGGGCGGGTCTGAGTATATGCTGTTCGGCCCAGGCTAAGCTGAATGGATGACAACGACGACAAGAATACAACAAACAGAACAAGACCCTTTCCCCAGCGCTTCACAACCAGACTTTGAGTTGATATTGTTTCAAAAAGAATTTTCAGGACTGGAACGACCAATAGGGTCAGCGGTATCGTAATATTTTGCAGGAACCGTCGCTGGATCTCAACAGGTGCATAGGCAAGCAGAAAGGCAAATACCAGCCAAAAAATTGCGCCTCCCGCCGCGTCTGATTTTTCTTTGATGGCGAACATTGTTCCTGGAATGGCAAGTATCCAAAAGAGTGCAAAGCCATAGATGTAATAATCGAAAGGCGGGGAGAGTGTTTGATTCTGGGATGTAAATTGACTCCAAATTGGATCTTGTCTCAGGATGATATAGTTGTACGCCAATAATGGAATCTGTGTGATTGCAATGGCCGCAAGTGCACCAATATCTTGCAGATTGACCTTTCTTTTTCTCCACCATGAAAATAAGGCGGCTCCTGCAAAGCCGGCGTCAACAGTGGCAAAAGCAATGGGGTTTACAAATTGGGTAATGATAGACAGAAAAGCGATCCATCCTATCATGTGCCATTTCTGCTTTTGCAGAAAATTGAGCCACAGGCTTAACGCTATGCACATGGTTGCCATTACAAAGGCAAAGTGTGGGAAGACTGATAAACTAAAAAAAATATAGGCATCGATTAGCCAAAAATCAACTGGGGTGATTGGAGTGGAAGTCCAATTGAAGATGGTTTGCAGCCAGCCTATTCCTGAGCCAAGCGCAGCTAGTAAAAAGGCTATTCGTGCCCAGAATATTTCAGGAAAGATTTGTCGTGTTAAATTGTATAAAGCAAAGAGTGCGAAAAGACCCAGGATCCATCGGGCAGTTCAAATGTCAATTCAGAGGCGAGTCCCAGCCATCCACTGACATGCCCAAGGATGATGTAAAACATACGGATGTGCGCAGAGTTGTGTGGTTCTGTCGTGAACTTGAATTGATATGCCCATTCGCCGTGAGCGCCTGCTTCCATCATGGCTATGTGGACGGCATAATCCTGGTTGTCGAAATATAAGCCGCGGAAACTCTGAGTGGATGTCTCGGCTCGATGGCCCGTCCAGGTTGGTATGGATCCCCACAAAAGAATGATGGTTGAGGCGACAAGAATCCAGAGGGTATCTTTCCAATCGCGTATGTTCATGGTTTTTGCGCATATAAGAACACTTGAAGCCCATCCCAGTTTTCCCGGGATGTCAAAGTGTATTGTGAATTTAGATATTCAATGTCGGGGTAAGGCTGTTCGTTGCTTTGGTATTCATCCAGCGCTTGCTGAAAGATGATATACCAAACCCGGCTCGCATTCTGCGTTGCGGATTGAATATCCTTTTTTGCGCTGATCCCTAAAACCTGTTGTGTGGCAGGGGCAAGTGTATCTGTGCCGCTTCCGGGAGGGTCGCCGATATATAATTGTGGAAGTTCAGGGTCGAACAGTATGGCGGGCAGCATAGTCAGTTTGTTGGAGTGCAAAATCACATCATTTGTTTCAACGCGGCTTCTCAGGGATTTGTCTAATGCTTGGAACGGCCCATAGGGAAAATCATGATAGGTAACATGCTCATAAATTCCCATGGCAAATGCGATGACCAGCGCACCAGTCAGAAGGTCATGTGCCCATTTTGACAGATTTATACTTGTTATTACGCAGGCCAGCCAAATGCAGAACATGGCTCCTGAGGGTAGTAGCGCCCTTTCGATATAAACAGGCTTCCATTGTGAAAATAGAAATAATAACGCGGGAGGCGCAAATACCATATATGCCACCCAAACGCCGTTTATCTTGTCGGAATTGCGGAGAAAGCGTATTGTTTGCATTAAACCAATTGCGACGATGAAGAGGGACAGTAGAAGTCCAAATGGGACCCAGTGAACTGGTAATGGCGTGTTGGTTATGTAAACTATTGGAAGAGTAAATATCTTTGAAATATCGGGTTTCTCAACCCAATAACCTTGTTGTATCTTTTTGAATTGTGCAGGTAATTGGATTAACCAGGGTGCATAAAGCAGCATTGCAAAAAGCCCCGCGACGACCATGTTTTTGGCAGTTTTCCAATCCCTTTTAAGGACTGGTGTGATTGCCAGCGCGGCTAAATAAAACACGGCAAGGTTATGAGTGTATTGTGCAAGCGCAGCTGCAACCGCAAATAATATCCACCATGCAAGCTGGTTTGTCTTTTCGCCACGCAAGTAGGCGAATGTGGCAAGCAGCAGCCACATCGATAGAAATGCATACATGCGGATTTCCTGGGCATAGTGGATTTGAAATGGAGCCAGCGCGGCGATAAGCATGGCAAGCCGCGCTGTGTTTTTGTCAAACAGTTCTAACGAAATGCGATAAACAAGATATACGGAAGTGAGACCCGCGATGATCGACAAAGTCCTTGTCGCAATCAAGGATTCCCCAAAAACCTGCATCCACAACCAAAGCATTGCATAGTAGCCAAGTGGGTGGATATCGGCGCTTCCGGCTCCGGTTGGGGCAAGAGTCCCGTATAGCATCGCTCCAATTCCTTTCTCTGAGAAAAGGATTGAGAACGATTCATCATACCAAATGGGTCGCGAGATGATACCGATTAATCGAACCAGCACTGCGACCAGTAGTATGATGTAGACAGGGCTCTTTGGTTTTTGACTGGTTTGTTTACTTTGCGGATGGTATCTTAAATAATTCATAACTTTCATCTGGCGTTGTAGTAATGAGCGTTAAGGCGCGGATGGTTTCATTTAATATTTCTTCATCTTTTGTGCCTTCTAAAACGAGGCGAGCGCCTCTAATGCTGATTAATACATGAGTGTATCCATGCAAGCGCCATGCCTTGATAATATCAGTTGGTTCCTTGTACAGGAAAACGTCATGTGCAAAGTTATCGAGAATAGAATCGGGTTGCGTCTCTCGAATTGCTCCGTATATCCTTGGTTCAAATAAGAAATATATACTTGAGCTTTGGGGCGTACTATTAATTGATCGTATGGCAGATGTAAACTCTGGTTGAAACTTTTGCATATAGTCTTCCCTGGAAACTATACCTGTGGCGGTTGCGAGCGGGTTTCTCGCGGTAGTACTCAAACCCAGATCGAGTAGATTGATGAAGACTGACGCAATTACAAGACTCGAAACAATGAACGAGACGCGCAATTTTTTTGTATCTAGTTCCTGGATTAAAGACATGGAAAACGCGGCAAGCATTATAGATGGGATAATGGCGGGAAATAGCAGACGAGTTTGCCATAGTCCTTTGGCTGTAATATATCCATAAACCCAGAATCCGGCTCCAACGCCGCTAAAAAGCATTAGGGTTGACAACGTTCTTTTTTGTCTCAATTCGAACCGGGTAAATCTGATCGCCACCCACAATGTGATGGGGAGCATGAGGAGAAGTAATGGTCCAACATCGCCGTCAAACCCGTTGATATCTTGATAACCTAATGTGACTGTCAAAGGCAATGAAATTATGGCTTTTAGGTCCCAGCCTGAACCAGTTCCCACACCTGCAAGCAAATCGGCGCGAAATTGATCCCAGTAACGACCACCGAATATAAACGGATAGAATGGGTTCCCCATCCAAAACCAATTACGCAGATACCATATACATCCTGTTGCTCCGCTGATAGAAACGAATCTTAATAATTCTGACCCAAGTTCCTCTTTTGTGTTGAATTTCCAAACTGTTATCATGACCATCGCAGTTAACGGCATGAAAAAGCCTGTATATTTGACGCCTACTGCCATTCCAGCGGCGATGGCGCTTAATTTCCACCAGCGCGTATCCTTCAATTCCTCGCCAAACCACAGTGTATACAACATTGCTACGCCAAAAAACGAGAGTGCCATATCTGTGTATGCCCAAGACGCCAATAGTAACAAGGAGGGCAGGGACACGATAAACACCAAAACCCACCAGGCTGTTGTTTCACTCCACACACGACGCGCCCAATCCCATAAGAGAAGGGACATGGATACTGCCCACACAAGATGAAGTTGTTGGGGTGAAATTTCGGATCCAAGACCCATACCCCATACATATACTCCTTCAGCCAGACCAGGGAACCAGTATTGAAGAAAGTCGTAAGTGCGTAATCCACCATCGTTGAGCCATAATTGAGGAACCGTTAAGTGATAAAAAAGGGCATCATATGCTTCTGCTGGCGGAAGGAATGTCCTTAAAAACGTGATTGCCAATGCGAATGCGGCTGCCCATCTCATCCAACGAGGGACATTTGAACCTGATGCCTTGATCAATATGACCAACTTGCCAATTTGACCGAAAATTTGTGTTATCGCCCCGCGCCACACAAACCACCCCAGAAGGATGATTTGAATACCGAGCAGCATCGGGAATTTGGCGATCCCTAACGCGGCAAAAGCGAATCCCAGCAGACCAAGTTCGCCCATTCCAAGACCACCAGCCAGAATAAGGATAGTAATTTCATCGTCGTTTTGATCGATGATATGTTTGATTGTAAACATCCCCAGACCCAGTGCATTAAACAAAAGCATGGATGTAACGATCATTGTCCATGCCAGGCTCAGTAGGGGATTAAGTACCTGTAGCGCAAGCGGTCTGTGTGCTACAAAATAAGCTGAAATAACAAACCCGCTCCATAGAATAACAAAAACAATACTTATTGCAAAAAATATATTTCTTTTTGTCATTATCCAATTATATGATACGAATCAAAAAGCGACACCTTGCGATGTCGCTTTTTTCTTTATTCACCCAAATAATCGCGCAGTTTTCTGCGGATGGTGGGATGCCGCAACCGGCTGAGCGCCTGAGCCTCGATCTGACGGACCCGCTCGCGTGTGACGCCCATTTTGCGGCCCACTTCTTCGAGCGTGTAAGCCTGCCCGTCGAGTAAGCCGTAGCGCAACTGTAAAATACGGACTTCGCGCGGAGGCAATCCGTTCAGAACCTCACCGAGATGCTCTTTTAAAAGATTATAAGTAGCTGTCTCGTCAGGTGGGGGAGCATCATCGTCCTCGATGAAATCGCCGAGTACAGAATCCTCTTCATCGTCAGTGGGCGTTTCGAGCGAAAGTGGACGGCGAGCCACCTGGATCATATTTTCCACTTTCTTCGGGTGGACATCCAGCGCTTCTGCCAATTCTTCTACGCTGGGTTCACGCCCTAGGCGCTGGGTCAATTGGTGTTGGACGCGCAACAACTTATTGATCTGATCGCCCATGTGAACGGGCACGCGGATGGTGCGTCCCTGATCGGCGATGGCGCGTGTCACTGCCTGCCGGATCCACCAGGTGGCGTAGGTGGAGAATTTATGTCCGCGGCGATAATCAAATTTTTTGGTGGCGCGGATCAGCCCGATGTTCCCTTCCTGAATCAGATCAAGGAAAGGCACGCCGCGCCCCATATATTTCTTGGCAACCGAAATTACCAAACGGGAGTTTGCAGTGATTAAGTGTTCGCGTGCAGACCAGCCATCTTCGATCAGTTTGCGTAGTTCTGTGCGGCGGCGCGGACTGGCGTTGCCTTTGGCAAGTTCCTCGCGCGCCATACGTCCGCGCTCAATACGCTGGGCAAGCACAACTTCCTCCTCGGCGGTCAAAAGTGGAACGCGGCTGACCTCTTTAAGGTATAGACCAATCGTATCGTCGGTGTCAATATTGGCCAGATAATCGTCAAGCCCGGTCTCGACTTCCGGCTCCTCTTCGGTTGCCTCCACAGCCACCAGTTCATCTTCTGTTGGTTCGGCTAATGTTGTGTCTTCTACAAAGGGAATCCCCGCGCTCAACAGAGCCGAAAACGCCTCTTCCAATTGCTCCACGTCCTGCTCGGCTTCCGGAAAGAAGTGCAGAATATCATCCAGTGTGATATATCCCTTTTGGCGGCCCAGTTCTACAAGCCGTGCAATGGCAGGAAATTCTTCCTCTTCGTCGACCATCAAAATTTTATCTACATCCATTCGTTTATCAAACCACTTTCTTTTATTATCAGAATACACTTTTTTTGGGGAAATTTCAATACTTTTCCATTGCTGAATTAAGACGCATGAGTATTGAAAATGTTACGGCTTTCGGGGCAACAAATTCAATTAAGGGTAAACAGCCTCTGGGGTAGGGGGCAGCGTAGTCTCCGTCGGTACATAGGGCGGGTTGTTCAAAAGTTCAAGGAGAGAGTTTATGGCATCCTTGCTAACAATTACGATCTCGCCGCCATCCACTCGTGCATAATATCCACTCTCTGTAGGGGTAATAACACCAACCTCGACATTTCGTTCTACGCCGCTTGTGAACTTAATGGTTATTTTATATTCAGGATCATCCAAGCCAACATCCTGCGGAGCAAGTTCTGGAAGATGATCCAGAACCTGTATAACGGTAATTTGACTTGCCGCCGCTTCAGCCGACCCCTGGTCTGCCGCGGCTTCGGTGGGCAGAGTCAACGCCCAGGCATTGTCTGCATCGCGCGCCACCTCGACAGCTTCTCCCGTTTTCGACTCGATGTAAATGCCGGTTGGGGCCCCATCCTCAACACGAAATAGATACGAGGGTTGTGTATCAGGCTCCGGTGTGACTGCAATATCTGCCGCCGCCGAATCCTCCCGGTTGCTAATATAGTAATAGGCGACTGCGATAACAAGGAAAAGCAGAATATAAACAACAGTAGATCGTCGCATGTTTTATCCCTGCTTGCGCCGGGAATACCAGGATCCAATGCCCAATATCATGATCGCAAGCGGGATCAGGCAGACAGAGCCTGCTAGCATAATGATCCGTTGTATTGAACCGGGTGCAACAAAAGTCCGCTCGATGGGGCTGGCTGTAGATAGATTGATCAACTCTTCTTTCTCGGCGCCCCAGTCAATGGAGTTTACGAGCAGGTCACCATTGCCTGTGTAATCAAAGTTCGAGTCCACCGCAAAGGATGAGTTTCCGATGACAACCACACGTCCCTGCGTAACAGAATTTTCTGCCACCGCTGCCAATAACATGGGCCCCGCCTGTTCTGTTTTGGGATCATAAGCAGGTTGATTGGCTTGAATGCTGCTGAAATCTGTCTCGCCCCAGGCGGCGTCCGTCGTATAGATCAAGTCTGTCACGGTTACGTCCTGGACATCTGTTGAAATGGTGAGGCTTCTTGCAAATGGAAATGTGGCTCCCACGCCCCCCATCTTTTCTGTGATGGGGTGCTGGTTGTATTGATAGGCAGTTGCGTTATATGCCGATGTTGGCGACTGGGTATCGATAACAATATCGTTATTGAGCGTGATACCCCATGAGCTGGTTAGATAATCAACAAGTAAATCTTTCTTGTCGTCAAAATTGGTGAGCGCAACCGGATTTTCAAGAACAATCAATGAACCCCCTGAAGATAGATAAGATTCAAGCGCTTGCAAGGCTTGCTCGGAAAGAGGAGTTGCTGGACCGGCAAGGACGATCACTTTTGCATCTTCGGGAATTTCTTGTGCCTCGAGGTTGAGTGTTTTGACGATGTAGTTTTTACTTTCCAGTGCCTGACGGATGCGGGTATAAGAAGTATCGCCTTGTTGTTCGATATCATGCTCGCCTTCTCCCGCGAGGAAATAGACGCCAAGTTTTTCAGGGTTTAATAAACGGATAAACCCACCGGTCATTTCACTTTCGCTGGCTGTGGCGACAATTTCGCGGTTTTGCCCCATCTCAAGCAGTATCTTACCATCGCCGGTGATGCCAGCTTTCTGGGCGGCTAATGGATTTTTGTCGGGGTCAACGAATTTATATTCAAATCTGCCCTGGCTGTTGGTCCGGAATTTTTCGAGCAGTTCCCTGGCGCTGTCGCTATTTGACCTGGAACTGAAAAATGCAGTGGCACTAACAGGCCCAGGAAGTTTGTGCAATACATCCACGGTTTCTGGTGCAAGGGTGTTTTGTTTGGCTTCCGTCCAATCCAGGGGAACGGGGTTTTGATATGCCAGGACATTTGCAAAAATAATGATTCCAATGAACGCTATGGAAGTTATCAGGGCATTGCTTCCATACTTTGCCTGCCGCCCTGTGAGAAAAGCTCGAATGCGATTGGGAGCGAGCAGCGCAAATATTGCAAACCCGATCACGATACCGGCAGCGCTTCCCCAAATCAATCTGGGGAGAAGTGATAGATCGGTGGGTGTGTATAAGCCTATGGTTTCAAATACCTTCATGGCAACAGAGACAGCCAGCGCGAGGACCGAAATGGCAGACAGCCATAACCCATAGACTGCAAACCGACTGGTGCTTTTCGACGCTTGTTTATTTTTCATTATTGCCATCTCCGATATTCGACCGCAATGTTGGCTATGAAAAGACCGAATGCAGTTACGCTTATATAATAAATAATGTCTGCCAGGTTGACGTTGCCCGTGTTGAAGCCATTATAAAAATGACTGTTCATATCCAGGTATCCAAATAATTCCCCGCCCACAGGCAGAAGATTGGCAGGAGCGCCGATTAAAAACCACATCACAACAAGGACACCTAACGTCGTAAAGAACGCCGCAAACTGGTTGGTGAATATTGCTGAAATTCCAACACCGATGCCCAGGAAAGCGGCAGAGACCAGAATGATTCCCACATAGCTGGACAATGCATTAATGATGTCAATTCGAGGATTGGTCATGCTATTGATCATAATGGGAAAGATCAAGGTGAGCGCAATGGTCGTCAGCATAAAGAGAAAAGAACCCAGCCATTTCCCTGTGACCAGTTCCCAGTCACGGATGGGGGCGGTGAGGAGAAGTTCCAAAGTGCCTGTACGAGATTCGTCTGAGATCAGTCTCATGGTTAAAGCAGGGGTGCAAAAGAGCATCATGAACAGAAAGGGTCCAGCGACCATGGTTGGGTCGAGAGCCTGGGCAAAGAACGGGTTGTTGGTTACGTTGAGTAGAGTGAGCGCGAATATCAACCCGATCACTGCAAAAATGATCAACATCACAATGTATGCCAATGGACTATTAAAGTAAGTTGTATATTCCCGTTTTGCAATTGTCCAAATATTTCTCATCGTATCCTCGTTATGATTTCCTGTCCGCGGAAGTATCCTGCGTGAGTTCAAGGAATATCTCCTCGAGACTCATGCCTATGGGGCGCATTTCGATCAATTCATAGCCAGCCTGGATGACGGCTTTCGCCACTTGCGGACGGGCATCCTGTCCAGCGGAAAATTCAAACTCCACCGATTCGTCAGGTTTGGTTGTTACCTTGCGCGTGCCTTTGACCTTTTTGATCGTGGCGTCCAATCCATCTGCATCACCACGCACGCGCAGGATGACGCGTTCTGCGCCCACCACCCTGGACTGCAGGTTTTCAGGAGTATCTTCTGCCACGATGGTGCCTTTATTGATAATAAGCACACGGTCGCAGATCTGTTGTGCTTCTGAAAGAATGTGCGTGGAAAATAGCACCGTTCGGTTCTTGCCAACCTCGCGGATCACGTTGCGGACTTCTACAACTTGTGTGGGGTCAAGACCGATGGTGGGTTCATCCAGAATAAGCACTTCAGGATGATGGAGTAATGCCTGAGCAAGTCCTACGCGTTGGCGCATGCCTTTGGAAAAGTTACCAATATAGTTATCAGCCCGGTCGCCAAGATTGACCATATCAAGCGTTTCATAAGCGCGGTCTGTGGCATTAGGGAGTTGTCGCAGGTCTGCCATAAATTTGAGGTATTCCACGGCAGTCATATCTGTATAAAGCGGAACCGTTTCTGGTAAATATCCCACGCGCTTACGAACTTCAAGTGATTCTTCAACTACATCGTAACCAGCCACAACGACAGTACCGTCTGTAGGGGGCATGTAACCGGTAAGGATTCGCATGGTGGTTGTCTTGCCTGCGCCGTTGGGACCGAGAAAGCCCACGATCTCTCCCTGATTGGCATCGAAACTGATACTGTTCAGCGCCCGACGTGCGCCGTAGTCTTTGATGAGACCATTGACTTGGATCATTGGTTCTCCTTAGTAAGGTGTGTTTACAAACAAAAGGCACGTCTGCCGGTGGGCAAACCGTGCCAATATCTGTACCGTAAATTACTATACAGAAATTTAAAATCAAAGTCAAGCAGGTTATTGGTTTCTAATCAAACGCTAATAATGAAGGAGGGTTATCATCTATTAAGAGTCGCAATGATGGTTATCTTATAAAGAAATACCAAACGCTGATTGCGCCAAGCGCGCACAACCCCAAAAGGGCAATAATGCCCAGTGCGAGCAGCCAGCCTCCGCCAGATGATTCGGGTTCTATCGTCGAGTTGACAGCGATCGGCTGGTAGGGAGGCGGGGTTGACGTCACCGGCGCGCTTTGAATGTTGGAAACCATTTGGTTGGGGATGTTCATCATGCCTTCCAGAACATCCGGTATCCCGTTTTGGTTCTTGTCGAGCTTCGCCATGGCTTGTTCGTATTTGGCGCGGGCTTCAGGGGGGAGGTTTTCAAGAACGTTGTATTCCTGTCCATTCACAATAAATTTCATATTGCTCGACATCACATTCATGCCGGAGGACGTATTTTCAAATACATCCGGCATTCCGTCTTTGTCCTTATCCCCCAGGACTATCCATGATCTTACCACCCTGCAGACTGCTCATTGCCTGTTCATATTTTGCGCGCACGTCGGGTGGCATCTCGCTCACACTGCCATAGCTCTTACCATCAATAACAATAGTTTTGGGATTCATGGCTGCCTCCGGTATTGGCGCAAGTGTACAGGATAGCTTCTCTATATGCAAGCCTCGCGCCTCCTATTGGCTGAATTTATTAACGCGGGTACACTTTGTTGATGGAGGCGCCATGACCGAATTACTTTATCAAACCGATGCCTATCTTCAAGAGTTCGATGCAAACATTGTCTCTATGTTACAGGACGAGCGCGCTGTTGTTTTGGATCGCACGGCTTTTTATCCGGGCGGCGGGGGGCAGCCTTGTGATTTCGGATCGTTATCTGTGAGCGGCATAGTCTATCCTGTGACGAAGGTCAAGAAGCAGGGAGATGATGTGCTCCACTTTCTTGGCGGGGACGCACCTTTACCTGCCTCAAACTCCGCCTCATACGGGACTTTGGACTGGGCACGGCGACACAAGCTGATGCGCACCCATACCGCGCTCCACGTGCTATGTGGGACGGTGTTCCGCGACTACGGGGCACAAGTTACTGGCGGCGATATGGAACCTTTGAAAGGTCGTATGGATTTCGAGTTCGAGACCATGAAAGGTGAGTTGGTGCGTGAGATCGAAGCTGCGGTCAACAAAGAGGTGGCTGAGGCAGCGTGAGATACGAGTCAAAATACTTCCACGCGAAGAAGCGTTCCAAATCCCCGACCTGATCCGTACCAAGATCAACCTTTTGCCCGAAGGGATCGCGCAGGTACGGACGGTTGAGATCGTCGGTTTGGATTTGCAGGCGGATGGTGGTACGCATGTCCGCAATACGAATGAGGTTGGCAAAATCCGCATTGCAGATTATAAGAGCAAGGGTGCGATCAACAAGCGTATTTACATTGAGATCGAATAAAAAAAGGAGAATGTTATGAACAGGAATAAACTGGTTGTTTTGTTGGCTCTCTTTGCATTGATTTTTGCATCGTTGGCATGTAATGCGGTCACCGGGGGCGGGAACGATGGAGGTGATGGCGGCAATGATAATAATGGCTTCTCGTTTACCACTGCCAATATTCAGGATGCCCACATGGCGCGGGATTTCGATGACACAGACCGCACGAATGTCTTTTCGCCTTCCGATGAATATTTTTATTGTTTCTTCTCCTTGAGAAATGCCCCCGATACGACCGTGGTACGCGGCGAATGGGTACTTGTCTCGGCAGATGGATATGACTCCAACTCGCCGATCGACGAGGGTGACATCACCAGCGGCGACGGAGAACTTTATTTTAGTTTGCAGAGATCAGCTTCTGTAGACGAATGGCCTGTGGGTCAATATAAGGTTGATTTGTATATTGATGATAATTTAGTTCAAACCCTGAACTTTGAAGTTCGGTAAACATCAATATAAAAGAATATTATTACCATTCACAAAAAGAGCGACCCATTTTGGGGCGCTCTTTTTGTGAATGGTGCGTTACTTGTTATGACAGCAATACCTGTCCGCAATACTCACATTTATCCATGCCGAGTTCGAGGGTGCCGCCGCAGTTCGGGCATTGGATGGTTTCCACTTTGATGTTGTAGCCCTGTTTCTTGAAGGCGGATTCGTTATCAGCAAGGTCGCTACGCAAGCGTTTGAGCCGCGCCAGATAGGCATCGCCTGTCACTTCACCAGATTTGCGCAGGCGTTCCACATCCGCAATGGATTCTTTCAACATGCGGCGTTGCGCGTTCAACGACTCCATGCTGGTGTCCTGGAAAGAAACCTTCATTTCGGGTTTCCTTGGAATGGATGCCAGGATTGCGGCAATGATCAGAATAACGATGGAAACTATTAATCCTACAACCAACGGCGTATATTGAAAACCGGGGATGGAACTAAAGTTGACCTTATTGACTTCCACGCTGCTTAGATCGGCAATAACTACATAACGGTCATTGCCAAGTTTGCCAATATCAATTCTTGCAATGCCGCTCGTGCGGCTGGGCAGGTTACTGCGCGCGCCGTTGGCTGTGAAGATCGCTACCTTGCCGCTGTCGTCCCCGATCACAGCTTCCTGTTTGCCGTCATCGTCAATATCAATTCCGGATATCTCCGTGACCTTGTCTGACATCGAGCCAGACCAAATTTGACTGGCCGTCGCGCCGTCAAACGAAAATGCCCACACGCCGCCATCCTTGCCGCCGACCACGATCTCACGGGAGGATGGGTCGCCGTTCAACTCTACTTCACGCACTTCGCTGACAGCCTGCCCCAGAGACTTCTGAAAGAGCACGCTTCCATCCCCCGCGCTATAGATGATGAAGGCGCCGTACTCTCCGCCGGTGATGATTTCACTCGTCCCATCGCCGTTCAGATCAAAAGCACGCATCCTTCGCAGGGATTCCTAATTCGTCTTCCATAAAGTTTTTCCCTGGCTGTCGAACACGGCCAGCGAGCCATCGTGTGTCGCGACTGCAACGTACATTTTTCCGCCGACAACAGCATCGTCCATGCCGCGTACTTCTTCGCTGCCGAAATCGGAATCCCAGAGCACCTGTCCGTTCGTGCTCAAAGCGAGGAGACTGCCGCTAAAATCGCCCAAAACAATTTGAGGTCCAGAAGAGAAGCGGATGACTGCGTTACGGGCGGGGAATCCGATATTGAGAGTCTGGGCGATGGTCTTGGGTTGCCCTTTGCTGATCACATCCACAGACATGCCTGTGCCTACGTAATACACAATGACATCTTCGACGTTATCTCCATTCACATCGCCCAGCGTGGTCTTCATGCTTTGGTATCCAAAGCCGAATATGGGTTGACCTGTTGAATCCAACACGGAAACATTATCGGGCGATTGAATAAAAAGATCATCCTGACCGTCTCCGGTCAGGTCAATGACCTTCATGCTCTCCGCGTTTGAATAGGGGCGTGACCAGGCCACATCGCTCCCGAACTTTTCGGCGGTAATCGCGCCGCTGAATGCAAAGAAGGCGGATGCCCCCATGACGATGCAGATCAAAATAAATGCGACAATGAACGGAATGATTTTGCGACTCATTTATGCAGCCTTTCTTTGTAAGAGCGAATATGCAGATTGAAGGAAGCCAAGGATTTGCTCATGTTCCACATCCTCGAACGGCGAACTGCCCAGGATATCAATGATGCCTCCGTCGGTAGTGAGTTGCGAAACGGTGTATTTGCCTACGTTGACGCCCTGCCTGAACTTGGGTGTGGAGACGATCTTATAGATTTCGGGGTTGACGGCGATTCGCACTTTGAGGAACTGTGCTGAACCTTTGAACTTTTCGGGTTTCGATTTCATCTTGCCGCTGATGCGACTGCGTTTCCAATAGGATTTGCGCTTCTTGGATTTTTGAATGGCGGAAACGCGCAGTACATTTCCATCGTAAAGTTTGGCTTTTAGTGCAAGCCATTCATCACGGAAATATTCAGTGGTGCGATCGCGCGAGTCTTTTGTTGAACGCGCTACTTTGGTTGGGAGCATGGCGCCGGTCAGGTCGAGATGCCCGTTGAATGTTGTGTTGGGGCGCAGGTCGTCTCGTAATGTATATAGAATCTGTTTCATGCCCTTGTATCTCGGTGAAAAATCCTTCGAGTCGCTTTTGCGGAGAGCGCGTGCCATGACAATCGCTGCGATCCAAAGCAATACACCACCGGAAATAAATATAAAGGATGTGAAGCCGAATAATAAAAGTAACCCGTCAATTGCCATCAATCCCAATCCCCCAAAGAAGATGGTAAGTGGAATCCAGCGCCATTTATCCCCTGCGGATTCAGTCCGATTGACTTCCGCTACAAACCTGTCCATGCCGCGCAGGATGGAATCCGGCTTATCAGCGATGGAAACATACACAGGCTGGTAATCCTTTTTGCCCGCTGCGGGGGCAGGTGTCCTTTTCCGCGCCGTGTTAAGCAGGTAGGAAAATATGCCCAGGCTTACAACTGCAATAATGGCAATTCCACAAAGTAATGTTTCCATATATTCTCCTATTGCCCGATGATTTTCCTATCATTAATATCTTTCTCGATCATGGGTTGAATATTCTCATAACCTTGTTTTGCCGCTGAATAAAGGAAGTCACGAAACCCATCCGGCGTATCCGTGACTGGCTTGCTGACGTGGACGAAAAGCCGCGTTCCATTTTCATTGGGCTCAAGGCGTATCATCCTGTAATACTCCAAACCGCCCATGACCGTTTGAAGGACAGTGTAATGATCAAAGGGTTTCCAATCAATGATCTTGTTGAAAAAATCACCGCTGGAATGGGCGCAATGAAAACGGGATTCGTTTTGCGTGCGCCCGCCGATGTCGTCAACCCTTTTAACAAATTCCAAGCCCAACACAGGCGCTTCCAATTCCGGGATTGTAATGTAATCCCATATCATGGATGGAGGATAGGGTATATCCACTTCGATCTTTATCCATGCGGTGTCAGGGTCAATAAGGTGACTCTTGCGAGCCTGCTCTTTTTCCCATGCGCTTTGAAGATTATGAACGAACATATTGACTTCACCAAGATGCTCGTAATTCTCTTTGTGTGAAGCAAGAGGCTCGCACAAAGTATCGAGTTGTAATGCCTTCGCTGAAGCCTCGGAAAACAATGCATAGGCTTTGATGCCTGTTTCTTCGATCACGTGGTTTTTCAACATGCGATGTGGGACGATCACGTCAGCGCCGAGCAGCTCCTCCCGGTCGCCCAGTTTTTGGACGATATATTCCCCGTAATGAATGCACATTTTTAAATCAAGTTTTTTGATATTTCGGCACGCATTGCACTGGCAGGTGGTGTTGATCTGCATCTGTTGCAGGGTTTCAGAAAACACCACATATAAATTCTCCAGTGTTTCCAGAAAACTTTGCGGGTTGACGAAACACATTTCTGGCGTGTACATGAAAATTGCATCGCCTCGAAACCCTGAAATTTTTAGTGGAAATTTGACATTGGCAATTTGCGAATCGAAAAGGCTTTGCAGGATGTCATGCGCATGGTCGAGTTCGGACTCGGTCAGATATTCGGTGTAGCCTGAAATATCGGTAATAATAAAATAACCTTTGTTCGCCATCGTTATACCTTTATAATCTCGCCATGCCTAAAGTTCTTTACACTGCCTTCGACATCGTACCCAGCCCAAAGGGCGCTTCCACACATATTTTGCATAACATTCGCGGGCTCGTCAATGGGCAATTTGATGTCCATTTGCTTACGCCGAATGACGGACTGCTCCCCAACGAAGATACTGTCGAAGGCGCACATGTCATGCGCATTCCACAAGACCTCACGCAAAATTTTTTGTCGCGCGCTGCACATTTTGGCAAGTCGGTTTTCAATCATCTTGCCTTGCACCCTGATTACGATGTGGTTCATTATCGCAATATCTGGGATGGGCTTTCCATCGCACAGAACAAAAAACGCTTTGGCTACAAAACCCTTTTCGAAGTCAATGGACTTCCTTCCATCGAACTCAAATATCACTATCCCGGCATCGATTCAGAATTGCTTTCAAAGATCAAGGAACAGGAGATTGCAACTCTGCACGTAAGCGACGCCATTACCTGTCCCTCGAATGTGACTCGTGACTACATCGCCTCGCTCGGCCCTTCGTCTTCGCTCAGGACGAACCGGAAGCTGGTCACTGTCATCCCAAACGGAGTCAGCCCTTCGGACTTTTCCCCGTCTCCGTTGCCTAGCCGTGAAGGTCGTGTACCAGTTCTGCTTTACATCGGCACCCTCGCCGATTGGCAGGGACTGGAAGTGGTCATCAAAGCATTACCAAAAATATTGGAACAGCAATCTGTGCGACTCCAAATTGTAGGACGGGGACGTTCACGTCAACGGAAATTACTTGCAAAGCAAATCAGAAAACTGGGTATTGAGGAACATGTTATTGTCCAGCCTGCGGTGCCGCATCACGAAGTTCCAACATTGATATCAGAATCTGATATTTGCATTGCCCCGCTTGGACTGAACGACCGCAACGTGACGCAGGGAGCCTGCCCAATCAAGATACTGGAATACATGGCGTCTTCACGTCCGCTGGTCGCATCCAATATGCCCATCGTGCGCGAACTCGTCCGTGAAGATGTGCACGCTTTATTGTTCTCTCCGAACGACTCTGACGATTTGGCGCGTCAAGTATTGGCTTTATTGAATGATGTTGAGCTGTCCAAACGATTGGCTGAATCTGCTGCTGAGCGTGCATTAACCAAATTTACATGGCACGAGTCGCAGAAGAAGTTGGTGAAGGTGTACGAGAAGCTTTTAGACAGGTAAAGTCTTTCTGTTCATCTCTTTCATCGCAGGGATGAACGCCATGCTCAGGGTGGTAATAAAATATGTGACTCCCAAAATGATCAACATGCTGGTCGTTCCAAGTTTGTCTGTAAAAACGCCTCCCAGCAACATTCCCAATGGCATGGCGATCCACGCTCCAGCCCTGATTGCGCCAAAGACTCGTCCACGCATGTTGACAGGAATACGTTCGAATTCCACCGCGCCGATAATTGGATTTAAAGGACCTGCGCCCAGGCTGGTAATTAGGACTACTGTGACGAGGATGTAAATTGGCGGATGGAATAGATAGGCAAAAAATTTAAATCCTGTCAATACGAATGCAGCTACAAAAACCGTATGACGCGGCAGACGATGTCCAATCGCCGCGAAGATCAAACCTCCAATGACCGCGCCGGCACCGTTTGCGGCAATGAGCAACCCCAGATTTAGCGCGGTGCCAAAGACCTCTTTGACATATACGGGTTGAAGGACTCCTCCGAAGATCGAGTCCAGGAAATTTGTCAGCATGATCATAACCACAATGGAGAGGATCAACTTATCCTGCGCGATGAAGCGGAGCCCGTCCTTCAGTTCATCAAAGTATTTGCCGGACTGTGTTTCGGCTTCAACTACTTTTGGCGCGGCGATGACGATCCAAACAATCGCAGCGGAAACAAAGAATGTTGCAGCGTCCAGCCATAAAACGTTTGCTGTCCCCATGATGCCGATCAAAAGACCAGCCAACGGTGCACCGATAAAGCGCGCGCCGCGTTCGATCACATGTGTAAGAGATGTGACGCGTTCGATGGGCATGCCCGCCTGTTCAGCAAGTTCGGGCAGCAGGGCGGCGCGGGCCGTGTCGCCGGGGGTATCGAGGAGAGCGCCAAGAAACACCAGAACCATCAACTGCCAGAATTGCAGACCCACCGTAAAATGAAGGAGGGGGATAAGCAGGGTTGTGACCCCGCTGGCAACATCCGCGATGATGCTGGTGCGTTTGTAGCCGAGTCGGTCAATGAGAGTGCCGCCGAAGAAACCGGCAATGACAACCGGAAGAATGGTGAAAAAGCCTGTGATGCCCGTTTGCGTTGCGCTGCCTGTTTTTTGAAGTACGAACCACGGAACAGCAATGGCGGTGAACACATTGCCCGTCAACGATATGGCGTTGGCTGTGAATAATGAATAGAGAGGAATGGGGTTGCGGGCTGTTGATTGCATCGTTCGTCTGTAAGGTTTTGCTTTGAAGTTGCTTATGCTTCTGTTGAGAAAACTTTTATCACTTTCTCTGGCACTGCTTTGGGAGCCCCCGTCTTTGCATTTACAAAAACCCAATCTGTTTCCCCTTGGACCAAAATCTTGTCGTCCGATTTACGGACAAATTCGTATTTGCGTAATGAGCGCACGCGCCTTACATTCTCCACCCATGTGCGGATCTCGATCTCTTCGCCCTCGAACGCGGGAATTAGATATTCGACTCTGTGCTCGTGTACAACCCACATGCCTCCAACTTCCTGCATGGGACTGATGCCGCCTATGGCTTCGTAGTGTTCCACGGCAATATCCTGCATCCATTGGACGTATGCCACGTTGTTGACGTGTCCGTTCTCGTCGATGGAGTCTTTGGGGATGATGAAGAATTTTGAATAGGTGGGGGAAAGAGGCATTCGCCAAGTTTACTCTAAACAGATAAAGACCTGACACCTAAATTTAGCGCAAAATAGGATACAAGTCATTGGAGAAAAAGGGCAGTAGTTACAAATCGAGTATAAAAGTTTTAGCGAAAACCAATACTCAGAAAGGAACTACTGCCATGGAACAGTATACAGGATTTTCAGCTCACGCGAGTTTGGCTATGATAGGAACGTGGATCAACGAGAAGGCGATTTGGAAGAAAATAGAAGAACAGGTCAAGATCAAACAGAAGACCATCAAATACACGCCACACGAGAAATTGAAGGATGTGTTCATCAATATTCTTGCGGGTGGGCACGGAATATCTGAAATCAACACTCGTGTGCGTAGCGACAAGGCTTTGCAAATGGCATTTGGACGAAGTGCCTGTGCCGAACAATCTGTGACCAGCGAAACACTGAATGCTTGCACAGAAAAGAATGTGCAACAAATGGCCGAGGTGACGAGAATAATTTATCAGGACTTTGGGCAGGGCTATCGTCACGATTACGAAAAAGGTTATTTGCTTTTGGATGTGGATCTGACGGGCTTACTGGCAGGCAAGCACGCCGAAGGTTCTACGAAAGGCTATTTTTCAGGAGCCAAAAATGGACGTGGTCGACAAATGGGACGAGTGCTCGCCAGTCAGTATGACGAGATTGTCAATGAAGAGTTATACGATGGAAAAGTGCAATTGGAAAAGTGTTTGATTGGATTAATAAAAATGACCGAAAATGTGCTGGACTTGGATGAAAACCGACGAAGAAACACTGTTTTGCGAGTAGATGGAGGCGGTGGCACGGATGGAAACATCAACTGGGCTCTTCTGCGAGACTACTTTTGGATGAGCAAAGTAAAGAATTGGCAAAGGACAAGCAAATTGGTGGCTCCCATCACAAACTGGCAGAATATTCCTGAATTGCCAGGTCATGAGGCGGCTTGGGTGCCTATACCTCACAAGTATGAACGACCGGTGCGGCAATTGGCAGTGCGCTGGCCAAAACCAAAAGGTGGTGGTTTTCAGCGAATCACAATTGATAGTGTACAGGGCGAATCAAGGAGGCTCAATTGACTTCGCATAACAATAAAACCTGTCAGGTCTCATAGGTTATTTGGTTTGGTCTGCGTTGCGCCACCAGTAAAACGTTGCGGCGAGACCGATGATCGTTGTGGCAATTACAATGACGTAGCTGTGCATTCCAAGTAGTTCTGTCCGGGGCCCTGCCGCGCCGCTGAAAATAGCGGGCACTCCCCACGGGAACCAGTCACCCCAGCCTGTGAGTACGGAGATTTGCGCCAATGCAATGGTAAAGATCATCCAGCCAATGGGAGGCAGGTAACCGCGTCCAACACTGGCGAGCAGGGCGACGAATGGCATCATGGCGATGGTCAAGATGGCTGAGCCTGTCGCGTCAACGAATGCGGAGCGTAGTAATTCATCCGACCAGCCGGGGATGACAACCAGATTGCCAACGATCAGTCCGAAGACAAATATGTAGAGTGTTAATGCGATTGTCCATATTGCAATAACAATGAACTTGGATGTAACGATCGCTTCGCGTGAGGTTGGCAGCGCCAATAATTCTTTTACTGTATGGTCTGAGAACTCGCGCCCAAATACCCAGGCTGTGATGATGGAGAATAGAATCCCTCCACCAACTGCGATGGCTTGTGATAGGATGCCAAAGAATGTTTGCCAATCTGCCACGCCAGCCAGCATTTGAGCTTTCGCGCTGATCAGTCCCATGGACTTTGCGGCTTCGGGGTCTTTCAAGATGATCATGAAGAGTCCGCCAACGAGTGGCACGATGGAAAATCCGATGGCGGTAAATAGTGGGACTTTCGAGCGGCGCATCTTTAGCGCTTCAGTCCACAGTGCAGAGGTGAATGTGTTCATGTTTTATCTTTCTGTAACGCGAGATTTATCTCGCATGTGTGTAAAGGCGACATGAATATCGCGTTACGCGTTTGTCAATCTCAAAAAATATTCTTCCAGGTTTTCCTGCACAACGGCAAGGTGGGTGGGCGGTGTTCCGGCGTTCACTAAAATTCGGGCGATATCATCCGGCGCTTCGATGGCTTTCGCCTCTTCGATCAATATCGAATGATCCGTCATTGTCGTCGAAGCGTAGCCCGCATGAATGATGGCTTGCATTGCGCCTTCCAAATCTCGTGCAGATACTTTCAGCTTTCTAGCTCGCAGTCCATCGAGTTTGTTGGCATCCAATTCCTCGATCATTTTTCCTTTGTGAATGATGCCGATGCGCGTGGCGAGCCTGTCTACTTCGGTCAGGATGTGACTCGACATAAAGATGGTCACTCCGTTTTCGTGGACGAGCGTTCGCAACAACTCGCGTATTTCAACGACGCCGGCAGGGTCGAGTCCGTTGGCGGGTTCGTCGAGGATCAACAATTCAGGCGAGTGAAGTAACGCACGCGCCAGCCCAAGGCGTTGGAGATTGCCCATCGAAAGCGTGCCAGCTTTGCGGTCCGCGTAAGAGGCGAGCACGAGTCGTTCGATCACATCATCCACAACTTTTGGATTTTGTATGCCGTGCAACCGCCGCGCAATATCCAGATTTTCGCGGACGGACAATTCGGGATAAGCGGACGGACTCTCCACGAGATGCCCGATCTTCGCCCAGGGTCCGCGTCCATCCAGACCAAGGACCTGCCCCAGCACTTTGACATTTCCCTCGCTCGGGCGGATCATGCCCAACAGCGCGCGGATGGTGGTCGTTTTGCCCGCGCCGTTGAGACCGAGAAAGCCGTAGATCTCGCCTTGCTTCACGCGCAGGTCCACCGAGTTCACCGCGCGCACGTCGCGATAATTTTTTGTCAGGTTGTCCGTTTCGATTGCATAATTCATTTTGATTCCATTATGTTATTGCGAGCCGTCTCTTGGAGATTGCTTCGGGCATAGGGCAAAAGCGCCCTCGCGATGACATGGATTACTTGCCAACTACATACCCTGCAACGAGGTCGGTTAATGTTTGCATGGTTTCTTCGTAGGCGTCCTGACCCAGGTCATCACGATGAAGACTAATGAGGAACAAACTCTTGATTAGATTGCCCGTAACACGCGGCGATGCTTTGACCGTAATACCTTCGCGTTTGATCTTCTTGATGAACTCGTTGATGAATTCCTCATCGTGGCTGGCGTGTTCCTGCACTCTTTGCGCGGGGATCTTTCGTACGAGATAATCGAATTCAGTCTTGCTGAACGACTTGAGAAGGGGATAGGCATCCCAGGTGAGTAAAAAACTTTTGAGCATCTCACCCAGGTTCTTGCGCGCATCTTTCTTGGGTTGGATCGCAAACTCAAGGATGCTGGTCTGGATTTCCATTTCGATCTGCTCCAGAATTTCAAGGAATAATTCTTCCTTCGATTCAAAGAAAAGATAGAACGCGCCTTTGGAGATGCCGACCGCTGAAGCCAGCTCATCCACACTGGTCTTTTTGAGACCCTGTTTCTCGAAGAGCTTTTTCCCCTTCTCTCGCATCTGTGCACGGAGGGTTTCCTTCTCCTGCTCGGAAAACGCTTTCGGCATTCGTTATCCTTTCTATGACTAAATTAGTAAAAATGGTCACTGCCATTATATTCAAATTGGACGGAGCGTCAAGAGGGAGCAGATAATTCTCAGTGAAGGTGAACCGGAAAGAGTCCATCAGCAGGCAGAGGTCGTCAAAGATTCAGCGATGGTGATAGGTGAAAACAAAACTCCCTTCGACGTTTGATCGAAGGGAGGATGTCTTGTAATCTTTATATCACTGCATTTTCAACAGTTTTTTGATCCGTGATGAAAGGTCGTGAATGCGGAAGGGCTTGGTGAGATAGTCGTTTGCTCCCGCGCCCATGGCGACGATTTTGCTGTCGGTGTTATCAAGAGCGGTGACAATAAGGATGGGCGTCCGTTTGTAACGGGGATCGGCGCGTAACATCCGGCATAGTTTGAAGCCGTCTGGCTCGGGCATCATCAGGTCAAGGATGAAGAGGTCGGGGTTGGTGGAACCAGCAACCTGCATTGCCTTCGAACTCTCATTTTCAATTATCGCTTCAAAACCTTCCATGGTAAGTACTTCTCTATATAAGGTCGTGGCGTCCACTTCGTCATCAACAACCATGATTCTTGGCATAAATCGATCCTCCACATTGTGTCTGCCTTAATCGGTACGAACTTGATCATGGCTGATTAATTATTCTGCGTCTTCCAATAGTTCCTTTATTCTATCCGTTAATTCTTCAATACGGTAGGGTTTGGTAATGTAGTCATCTGCTCCAGCCCCAAAAGCGACAATCTTGCTGTCTGTGTCGTCCAAAGCGGTAACAATAAGGATGGGTGTTTGCTTGAAATGGAAATCTGAGCGAAGAATTCTGCACAACTTGAAACCGTCCGGGTCTGGCATCATCAGGTCCAGCAAAAAAACATCAGGATTCTGCGTAAGTGCAAGCTGTAGAGCAACCGAACTTTCATTTACGATGATGGCTTCATGTCCCTGCATCGTGAGGACATCCTCCAAGAGAGCCGTGGCTTGTTTGTCGTCGTCTACAACCATGATCTTTGCCATAAATAATACCATCCTGAAAAGTGTTACGTTTTTTACTCTTGATCAGCCATAAGTGATTTTCGACATTATACGATGGAAATTCACAGGCGAGCCTTGTAAATACTTAACGGTTATCCCTGTAAAAGGCCCCCTGAACGATGCCAAGTGGCGTACTGAAAGAAAACAAAACTGCAAGTTCATGCCATTGAATTCTTTATTGTGTTCATCAGGTCATCGATACGAAAGGGCTTGGCGATAAATCCCTTCGCTCCCGCCTGCAGAGCCTTTTGCCGGGTCGCCAGGTCAACCTTTGCGCTAATAATCAGAATCGGGATGTTTGCAGATTTTGGGTCTTCGCGTATCAGGGTGCATAGTTCCAGCCCCGAGAGCTTGGGCATCATAATATCCAGGGTGATCACATCAGGATTGACCGAATGGATCTCTTCGATTGCCCGTGTACTATCATTTACGATCGTAGGCTCGAAACCCTCCATACTGACCACGGCTTTCATTAATTCTGTGATGGTAATATCGTCATCGACAATCAGGATTTTTGGCATACTCGTTCCATATTCCCATAGCGATCTGTGAATCCAGAATTTAGTGTATTGTACTCTTTTTCAGGGACTTGTTGAATGGTTATGCTTCTGTAGCGATTTCGCTCCCGCCTGCGAATGGAAAATAATCTCCAGAATATAAATCAGGTGGAGTCCCAAACTTCGCATCGTACTTAACCAAGCCTGCTTCACAGCCTCCTCGGTTGTTTCCAGCCTTACAAGGGGAAAGTCGATTCCTTATACATTTACAAATCGATTACCAGCGATGTCTTTCCCGCGCGCCAGCCAGGTCTTGAAGCCATCATTATAGGAGTCGATGTTGGCCTTATGATTCGTGGCGAAGACGCGCATCGTGTAGCCACAACGGATGTGGATTTTTGGGGCACTGCGAATCTTACGATCGGGTCTCTATTTATTGTCATGTAAACGTATGCAATGCGAGGCTTATAAAGCTTCAAACTTTGCAGTAAAGTGCCTTAACAATTCAGGCGCGTAGGTGAATTTGTATCCGCGCAATTCCTTCGCGCGTGATTTGATCATGGCAAACGTATCTACAACATAATCAAAGTGACTTTGGGTGTATGTTCTTCTTGGAATGGCAAGACGCAGCAATTCGAGCGCGGGGTAATGCCAGGTGTTGTCTTCGGGGTCGAGGCAGGCGAACATGACCGAGCCGATCTCCACGCCGCGGATGGCGCCTTCGCGATAGAGTTCGACGCCCAATGATTGTGCGGGGAATTCGTAGTTGGGAATATGCGGCAGGATTTCGTTCACAACAATGTACACGCCATGTCCGCCTGCGGGTTGGATGGTGGGAATGCCAACTTCGTTGAGTCGCCCCGCGAGGTAAGCGGTCTGTGCGATGCGATAGGACGAGATACGATTCGTCCAAGCCTTCGTACAAGCCGACTGCCATCGCGTCGAGGTCGCGACCGGCGAGTCCACCGTAGGTGGGGAAGCCTTCGCGCAGGATCAATTCGTTCTTGATATTTTGAAACAACGTCTCATCGTTCACGCACAACAAACCGCCGATATTGACGATGGCATCCTTCTTCGCGGACATGGTCATGCCGTCGGCGAGCGAGAACATCTCATGGGCGATGTCTTTGACGGAGACATGCTCATAGCCAGGTTCCCGCTGTTTGATGAAGAAGCAGTTTTCGGCGTAGCGTGCCGCGTCGATGAAGAACGGGATTCCGCTTTCGTGGTAGACATCCGCAACTTGCTTTGAGATTTTCCATCGAGACGGGCTGTCCGCCTCCCGCGTTGTTCGTGACTGTGATCATCCCGAATGGAATTTTCTCACGCCCAACCTTTGCGATGAAGGCTTTGAGTTTGGCGATGTCCATATTGCCCTTGAAGGGATGCGGATTCGCGGGGTCGGCGGCTTCGTCAATGACCAGGTTGGCGGGGCGACCGCCGCGGGCGCGGATGTTGGCGTCGGTGGTGTCGAAGTGCATGTTGCTCGGCACCCATTGATTTTCTTTGACCAGACACGCGGACAAAATATTTTCGGCGGCGCGTCCCTGATGCGTGGGGACGAAATATTTGAAGCCGAAGATATCCTCCACGGCGGCTTTGAGACGATGATACGAGCGCGCGCCCGCATAGGACTCGTCGCCGCGCATGATCGCCGCCCATTGCTCCTGACTCATCGCGCCTGTGCCTGAGTTGGTCAGCAGGTCGATGAAGATGTCTTCGGCGTTGAGGGAGAAGAGGTTGTAGCCCGCCTCTTTGAGTTTGGCTTCGCGCTCTTCACGCGGAATAAGGCGGATGGGTTCAACAACTTTGATGCGAAACGGTTCGGGTGGGTAGGTAGTAGTCATTTGATCTCCATTAGATTTGAGTGTGACTTCCAGGTCTTGGATAATTTTGGGTAGCGAGCCTGGCGTGTGCCCCTTGGTTGCCATTCGGTCTCCAATGACTATTTGATTCTACAACTTATCTGCTTTTTTAGTCTGTAACAAATGTCATGAATTTTACTTAAAATCAAAACGGACTTTATTTCAAGTCCGTTTTGATTAGATGCTTTTTTTCTTCTTCTGAAAGTCCGTTGAGCAACTTGGACTGTTATGTTTGTTTTTTGCTAAGTTTCCAAACATCATTGAACGATATTTCTGCGAGTGCTTTCTGCCTTTTAATTATTTCCTTCTCTCCCCACTTTTTTGTTTCCTTAGCTCTTGCAATTAAGATTTGTTTATTGGAAGTTCAGATTTTTCAAAGTCAGGTAATTTTTGCTCAATTGTTCCGTTTTGAACCTTAGAGTTAATTTTCTTGGAAAGCATAGTTAAATTTCCCAGCTTATTTACATATGATTTGATTTCTTTCTTATCCAACTTCCAGTCTTTAGTAGGATTTTGAGGGAGAATATGTTCAATGTTTACATTATTAAAATCAATCCTGTGTTCATCGGTTTATCGAATATCCATCATTCTTGATAAGATGTACTTAATTAACTTTCTTTGGATTTCTGCGTTTCGATACGAGATTTTCCCAGACTCGTCAACAAAAAGAGATTTCTTAGGGGCAAGTTCGCGTAATTCTTTTTCAAATTTAGTAAAAAGCGATTGCCCTTTTCCACTATTGGATTTGTCTGTTGAAGAATTAATAGTTTCTTCGAGATCTAAAGCGTATTTTGAGTATATTTTTTCTACTCTGTTTCCTGGCAGTTTACTGACAACATGATATTGAAAGCTAAAATTCTCGATAATTTGAAATATACGAGTAGGGTCAGTTCCCATCCTCTCGTGGTTTCGTAAAACAGCTAATAAGAAAACGTAACATTGAGAAACACCCATATATCTTATTGCCATTAATGAGTTGTAAATCTTTATTCCATGTTTAAGATGCAGAAAATCCTCATCTGTACCTTCAAGCATCTTGTTGTACAATTCAGATGCATCCCAAACCTCCTCAAGGAAATTTTGCCATTTCTTGACTTTGTTCTTTATTTCCCTGTAGAGTTTTTTTTCAGTAACGGGAGAATATTTCGATATCCAATAATATCTAATGAATTTTTTCAATTCGTGTCAGTTGATTCGATGTTGACGGAAATGTCCAACCAAATTTCTTTTGCAAGATCACGATCATTGCCAGCGGGGATTTTTTTGAAAATCAGATTTTTTAATAAATCTGCAACTGATAATTCAACCCCTCTTGCATTTGTCGTTTCAAAAATTTCGTATGCATCTTCCTCTTTTGCAATTTCTACATTTATTACAATAAGACTTGCTACCTTATCTCGTAATGATTTTACAGATTCAGCCTTTGCATCAAGGCTTGGCACTCGTTTTATCTCTACGTCAATTCTTTCCTTCAAATACTCATAGATAACTTTTACTTTTCACTCTTTCGTCAATGGTAGGGTCAGATTCAAGTATGTTGAAATCCCCACTTTGAATATGTTCGATAAAGTACTCTTTTAATGTGTCTGAAGGTATTATGCGATAAGCTTCTCCACCCTTCCAGTTTTCAATCGAAATCGCTTTTCTTTGATAAAGCTTTGCCTTATCTTGATCAATAGATTTCATTACATCTCTTAATACAGACATGAGTATTGTAATAGTTAGCAGTCTTTGTTGACCATCAATAATATCAATATAGCCAGTTTCCTCCTCATCTTCGAGGTTGAAAATTAATGATCCTAAGAAGTAGGGCTCAACGTTGTCAGTAAATCTTCCCAAAATTCCGATACTTGTTCCGTCGTCCACGCATAAGGTCTTTGTTTTCTAGGGATTTGAAATTTTTTGTTTTCCGAAAAAAGTACTGAACCTATTGTTGTATCTTTGGCGTCAAATTTCAAATCAGATTTTGCCATATACCCAATCCTTTTTAATTATTTTTTCTACGATGTAACATGCTATATTTTTATCATAAAAGCATAATTCGTAATATGGTTGTGTGTTACAAAAGTCACCTGTAAAATCGGAAGAATGAAGTGCTTCATAGTGTAATGAGATTTTGCTTCTTCTTCTTGTACTCGGCGTAGCCCTCGATCCCTCCCCGTCCCTCCCCAAATGGGAAGGGAATCGATTATGGGAATTTTGTATGCGGACATAATGTCTGGTTTTGGGTTTGGAGAGGGCGCCCGCTGGTTGGAGTGGGTTGATCCAGTTTTGGCATTTCGTTTCTCCTTCAGACTTCCGAAGTCTCAGTTACCGATACGCCTCGCGGCGATGTTTGATACGATAAATGGTCAAGGTTTTGGCTTTGTCGTCGATATCATACAGTACGCGATATGTCCCGACTCGCAAAGAATAACCCCCGTCGCCTTTGAGCTTCTTCGAATCGGTCGGACGCGGGTTTATTTCAAGAGAGTCGATGTGTTTGGAAATTAATTGTCTGTAATCAGCAGGGATGGATTTCAAATCTTTGAATGCCTGTTTACGAAGTTCGATCTGATACATGGTTATTCCCCTGGGTTCAAATCCTTTTTTGCTGTGTTCCACGGAATGGTCTCTTGCTTGATGGAGCGCGCTTTCTTGATCTCATCGACGTCTTCCGCATCCTCGAGGAGTGTGACGATTTGCTCCCAAACATCCAAGTCCACTACAACGGCGGAATGTTGTCCGTTGCGGTTCACTACGAATTTGACCGAACTGAGAATATCAGATATTGTCATTTTTCACCTCGCAACCCAATGCGGGCTCGGATGAATAAAGGTAACACGCGGGACGTCCGCAATCTTGGCGGCGAGTTCCTGTGGTCAATTTGCCGTTTTCGTAGAGTTTGATCGCCCGTAAAAGGCGCGCTTCACGCTCGAATTCTTTCGGTTCCTGTTGTAATGCCCATAATACTTCGGGAGGATATTTGATACTTAATGTGTTCATAATTTACCTCGCTACGAATTATACACCGCGTTGCACACGGTTTTCTTCTTCATGTACTCTGCGTAGCCCTCGATCCCTCCCCAAATGGGAAGAGAGTCATTATGGGAATTTTGTATGCGGAGGTAATGTCAGGTTTCGGGTTTGAAGCACCTAAAGGTATGCTTCGCAAAGGGTGCCTGTTGGTTGTATTTGTGCATGTCTTTGCCCACACGGGCGTTAAGGGCCGTGCTATTCATACGAAGCCGACTTATGGTATTTTAAAGAATAATCCCGTAATGCCTGCACCAAATTAGGCACGTTTTCAGGCGGCGGTTACGGTATTTATTTGTTAAACTTCATAAGTTGGCTGGTCCGCTTGAGTGGATTTTGTAATTGTAGCCCGCACGGTTTACGTCGGGCGGGCATGGGTCGTTTCAAGATGGTATGATTATATCCCCGCAGGGATGATTTCGTAATTTGCAGGTGAATTGAGGTGCCAATGTTTCGATTTTTCAAGAAGCGTGAAGAAGTTTTTCATAATTTAATTCAAGACCAGGCTTCCCATACCTATGAAGGTTTGAAATTGCTGGTCAAGTATCTGGAGACCGAGGATCCGGATATCGCGGATCAACTTGGGCTGAAGGAAAAAGAGGCGGATGAAGTGCGTCGCATTTTGATCGATGAGTTGAACGGTACATTTGTCACTCCGTATGATCGTGAAGACATCTTTGCGCTCTCGCGTTCCATTGATGACGTCATTGATTATGCCGATAGCACGCTGAGCGAGATGGTTGTGCTCAAGGTCAAGCCGACGCCGTTCATGCAAAGGATGGTGTCCCTGCTGAAGGACGCGGCGTATGAGATCTATCAGGCGGTGCAGCGCCTTGAGAAGAATCCCGCCGTTGCGATAGACCATGCCCAGCGCGCCAAGGCGCTCGAAAACCGAGTGGAGGCAGTCTACCGAGAAGCGATTGCCGACCTCTTCAGTGGACCCGAAGATGTCCACCATGTCGTTGAGATGTTGAAATTGCGGGAAGTGTATCGTCATCTTTCGAATGCGGCGGACCGCGGCGATGAGGCGGGAAACATTATTGCGAATATTGTGGTCAAGAAAACATAATCGATTATGTCACAGGAACTGCTAATCGTCATTGCTCTGGCTTTGACCTTTGACTTTCTGAACGGAATGCGTGATGCCAGTAATATCGTTGCGACGATGATCTCCTCGCGGGCATTCAATCCGCAGACCGCACTTGGGATCGCGGCTGTATCCGAGTTCGTCGGTCCGTTTTTGTTTGGGGTGGTGGTTGCCAAAACAGTTGGAGATGCGATCGTTCAATCCAGCGCATTGACGCTGGATGTGATTGCCGCGGCATTGTCGGGCGCGATCCTATGGAATCTCATCACCTGGTATTTTGGCATTCCCGGCAGTTCGTCTCACGCGCTGATCGGCGGGTTGATGGGGGCGGTCTTTGTGGGAGCAGGTCTTGGTGCGATCAAGTTTGCCGGATTGAATATCGTACTGATCGCCTTGTTCGCATTTCCGCTCATCGGCTTTGGTTTTGGTTTTCTTGTGACACGTTTGATCTACTTTCTGGCGCGCGGAGCAACGCCGCAGGTGAATCGTTTTTTCAAACGAGCGCAATGGGTCACTGCCATCGTCATGGCGTTTGGACAGGGAACGAACGACGCGCAAAAAACAATGGGCATTATCGCCTTGAGTCTCGTCATTGGAGGCGTCCTGCCTTCTTTTCAAGTGCCATTCTGGGTTGTCGCTGTGAGCGCCCTGACCATTGCTGTGGGAACGAGTCTGGGCGGCTGGCGGCTGATCCGTACGCTGGGCGGAAAATTTTATAAGATTCGTCCCCTGCATAGTTTTTCGACACAATTGAGCTCTGCGAGTGTGATCCTTGCCGCTTCTTTTCTGGGTGTTCCCGTGAGCGCTTCACAAGTTGTCAGCTCGGCGATCATTGGTGTGGGATCGTCTGAACGTGCCAGCAAAGTGCGCTGGAGCGTTGCAGAGGATATTGTCTCTGCCTGGCTGATCACCATTCCTGCCAGCGCCGCGCTGGCCGCTGGTATCTATTGGCTGATTACGACATTGTGGGTCTAAGTTACTTTGAGCCTTTATTAGGAGTGTATAATTGCAGCGCAATCAACCCTCTTCGCAAAAAGGACGCCGCGTGACAAAACTCTTTTTTGCCACAGATATTCATGGGTCGGACATTTGTTGGAGCAAGTTTCTCAATGCAGGAAAATTCTATGAAGCCGATGTTTTAATTCTCGGCGGAGATATGACGGGCAAGGCGGTTGTCCCGTTCATTCATCAGGGCGGCAAAAATTACCGCGTCACTTTGCTTGAACAGGTGTTTGATATTACGTCTGACGAGCAACTTCAGGATATGACCAAACGTGTCCGCAGTCGCGGTTACTATCCGTACCTTACCAATCCCGATGAAATTTCCGAACTCGAAAAGGATTCTAAAAAGGTAGACCAAATCTTTTTGAACGAAGTTACTCAAGGTCGTTCAGCAATGGATGGACCTCGCTGACAAAAAATTGGATGGCACCGACATGAAAGTGTATTGCTGTCCCGGTAACGATGATATGGAAGAAGTGGACGTCCTCGTTCGTTCTTCCCGACGCGTGATCCTCGCCGAAGGACTTGTGACTCCCCTCGACGATGTCCACGAAATGATCGCCTCCGGGTGGTCGAATCGAACGCCCTGGGATACGCACCGTGAAGAGGACGAGGAGCAGCTCAAGGTCCGGTATGAAGCGATGATATCCAAACTCAAAGACCCGCGTAACGCCATCTTCAACATCCATGTGCCGCCATATAAATCCGGCTTGGATGAGGCACCAGAACTGGATAAAGATTTGCGTCCTGTGCTGGCGGGGCAGGCATTGAAACCCGTTGGCTCAACTGCGTTACGCAAAGTCATCGAGGAGACCAAGCCTTTGCTGGGTTTGCATGGACACATCCACGAAGGGCGCGGCACCACCCGCATCGGGAAGACTTTGTGTATCAACCCCGGTTCGATGTATGAACAGGGAACGTTGCTCGGAGCAATTGTGAAACTTGGAAAGAACAAGATCGAGAATTACGTTTTGACCACAGGATAATTTCCTCATCACTTTCGCGCTGAGCGGGGCGTTAGCGAAGACGAAGCGAGGAACTGGTAAGGCTAAAATATAAAGAGGAGTTTTTGTTATGACCAATTTATTCGTTCGTAAAGCAACTGGCTTGGTACGTTCGTGGTCGGTCATGGACGCTTTCGTTTATGCGTTCTTCTCGGTCAATCTCGTTACTTTGGGGTTGTATAGTTTCAGCCAGATGTATTACTTTGAAGGCGGGATGATCAACGCACTCATCATCAGTGCAGTCTTCATCTTCTTTGAAGTCGTTGTTTATGCCGCTTTGATTGCTGTCATGCCGCGTTCAGGCGGTGACTATGTCTGGCAGAGTTGCATCCTGGGCGGTGCGGTGGGATTTATTCTTGCGGTTACGGGTTGGTGGTTCATCCTGTGGCTATGGGTTCCGTTGTATGGCGATATGTTCCGCCATATCGTGCTTGTGCCTCTGCTCGGTATTCTCGGTGCGAAAGATATCGCGCTTTGGTTTGCAGGTGACCCAAATGGCGCGTTTACGGCTTCGATACTAACACTCGCGATTGTAAGTCTCTTCATCTCTTTGGGTATGAAGACCTACGCCAAGATTCAGAAGTATTCCTTCTATGGCGGTATGCTGGGCTTATTGATCGTGATCGTGTTGTTCCTGACCGGTTCTCCCGAATCATTCAAGGCGGGACTTGAATCGAATGCGGTCTCCATGTTCGGCGCACAGCCCGGTGTTTATGACGCGACCGTTCAACTCGGAACGGACGCTGGTGCAGTCACTCCGCTCAGTGGTGGCGGCTGGCTGGCTGTCTTCCTTGTCCTTCCTTATCTTGTCTTCTTCAATTTGTGGCCCAACTGGGGCGCGACCCTTTACGGTGAAGTGCGCGGCGCGACCGATTTCAAGCGCAATATCACGGGCATGGGCACGGCATTAGGCGTAACCACATTGTTGGGCATCTTGTTGTTGTTTGCCATTAGTAAAACCGTTGGCTGGGAATTTTATGTCCAGGCGGGCGGAGCTTGGTGGAACCATATTTGGTATGGGGCGGATGTGGCTCTGCCGGTGTGGCCCTATCCTGCCTTGTTTGCTGTGTTCCTTACATCCAACCGAATTGTGCAGTTTGTTGTCATCGCCTTGATGAGCCTCTGGTGGTTCGGCTGGGGCGGGACCGTGTTCCTTTCTTCGACCGCGTGTCATTTTCGCCGCGGCATTCGACCGTTTGCTTCCTGAAAAGGTTGCCGAGGTGGATGAGCGTACCGGGACGCCGATCTATGCTTTATTGTTGATGGTTGTGCCTTCGGTCATTGTTGCATATCTCTTTGCGTACAATATTGCGAACTTCCAGACGCTTACACTCTGTTCGACCTTGGTCATCGCAGTCACATACCTTGGCACAACGATTTCAGCGATATTGCTCCCCTATGTCAAACCTGATCTTTATAAGGCATCTCCGATTGCCAAATATAATGTACTTGGCATCCCTCTGATAACAGTTGCTGGTGTGATCTTCGGCAGCTTCCTGGTGTTCCTGCTTTATCAATGGATTTTCGACCCCAATGCGCTTTACGGAATTGGTATTTCTAATACGAGTTCGGTGATATATATGTTATCCATGTACGTGTTAGCCGCGGTGATTTATTTTGGCTTCCGTGCTTATCGTATGCGAAGCGGCATTGACTTGGATAAAGTCCATGCTGAAATTCCGGTTGAGTAGCGTCATTCTGAGCCGAGCGAACAATCCCTCATCCAGCCTGGGGTCTTACGGGCAAATCAGAATGACATAAACATGGAGAAAATAAAACTATAAATGACGACCCAGCCCGAGATCGTGACCGAGATGAACAGACTCATGGACGCCGCGCGCTCCAATAAAATTGGAATGCGCGTCATCGGCGGATTGGCGGTGCGCGTGCACAGCCCTAATCAACAACACGTTTTCACACGGGAATATCCTGATATTGATTTTGTGGTGCACAAAAAATCACGCCGCAGGCTTTCGCCATTCTTTAAAGATATGGGATATATTCCCGATAAACCGTTCAATATTTTGAACGGAACACGCCGTCAGATCTTCATCGACCAGCGAACAGGCAGGCGTATCGATGTCTTCGTGGGTGACTTCGAAATGTGTCACAGGCTACCAATGAAAGACAGGCTCGAGGTTCATCCCGTCACTGTTCCGTTGGCTGAACTGCTTCTCTCGAAGGCGCAGATCCTTGAACTCAATCGCAAGGATGCCCTCGATATTATTTCGCTGCTTCTCAACAACCATATCGGTCGCGACGATGATAAAAAAATAAACCTGCGTCGCATTGCACGTTTATGCCTTCGTTATTGGGGTTTATATAAAACAGTATCCATCAATCTGGCACGCGTCGAAGAAATGCTTGCCAACGAGAATCTAGGGTTGACCCAGAGCGAGCGTCAACTTATCATACGGCGTGTGCATCGCATTCAGCGCACGCTTCAGGCGATTGATAAAAACCTGTTCTGGAAACTTCGTAACCAACTCGGCACACGTGTCCGCTGGTATTCTGAAGTAGAGGAGGTGGAGCAATAAGTCGTCGTATTCGAGTGATCATTGGGGTCATTATCCTGACCCTGTCAATAGGTTTGTTGATCTGGGGATTCAAACCATTGGGGCGCGAGATACGGACTCTGCCCATTGCTCCCTCTGAGTTACAACTCCCAACACCCTCCTCGCTTCTGACTCAGCCCTTCGACGTGGCTCACGGCAAGTTTGAATTTGTCTCATGAGTAAATTGTCTTTTTCTCCCCGCGGACTTTTTTCGCTTCTTGCCTTGAGTCTCTGTACTGACTCTCACGGCCCTTGCATGTGGCGCGGGCGCCCCTGCGCCAAGCGACAATAATAATGAGCAACCTGGAGCGGCTGCGCCAACACAGCTCTTACCACAAGAAGAACCCATTGTCGCTCCAACTGCCATACCTGGTATCCCTGAACGACGAAGACTCACGCTCGAGTTTCCGCCGAAAATACGAGTGGGCGATTCGGATGTTATCCGTTTGACCCTGGAAGTGGATGATCTGGGAAATATCACGCCAACGGCACAGGTTGACGGGAATGTTGTCAAAGGCGATGTGATCGAAATCCCAAACCTCTATGAGACACATTTTGTGGTAGCGGAAGCAAAGTTTGATATTGCAGGATTGCAAGTCTCTCCGCCTGAGTTGATCAGCCAGGTACTCGAACAGGGACAAACGGTTAATTTCTTTTGGAGTGTCCGCCCGGAGGAGACCGGTACCTATCGCGGAACGATCTGGTTGTCTTTGGCATTTGAAAACAAATCCAGCGGGGAAAAAAGCCAGAAAACAGTATCAGCCCAATTGGTCGAGATCGAAGCGGTGGACTTTTTCGGTCTCTCTGTAAACTTTGCACGCAGCACGGGGGTTATCGGTTCAGTTATTGGCGCGGTCGTTGGTTTTCCGTTCCTTGAGGATATTGTGCGGTTTATTTTTGGCAGGAGAAGAAACCGACGCAAGTAAATATGGATAAATGTCACCCAAAAAATTGACATGCGTTCAATGTCTCTCGATTGTTCTTTATGGTACAATTTTTTCGCTTTCACCACTGTTTGTGGCATTATATAAGACATATTTTGTGTTGGAGAACCAATGAATCAATGGATTTACATCGGATTGTTCTTTATCGTTGGATTGATTATCCCGGTAGGCGCGATCACAGTAGCATGGATACTGGGACCTAAAAAACCAAACCCCATTAAGATGACAACCTATGAGTGCGGTATTGAAACCGTTGGGGATAGCTGGGTGCAGTTTAAAGCCCAGTATTATATTTTTGCATTGGTGTTCCTGGTCTTCGATGTGGAAACGGTTTTTCTGTTTCCGTGGGCTGTGAGACTGGGGTCGCTCGGTATGTTTGCGGTTCTGGAAGGTATTGTCTTCATCCTTATCCTCATCGCCGGGCTTACTTATGCCTGGCGTAAAGGGATGTTGGAGTGGGCGTAAAGGTTATGTAATTTTGGAGAAGGCTGATTGGAATAACTCCACTCAGCCTTTTCTTTGTGTATTGCCCCTCACCCTGACCCTCTCCCTAAGAGAGGAGACTCCCTTCCCCTTCGAGGGAAAGGTTTGGGATGAGGAAAATCAGGAGTGATGTATGAATTTTTGGAATGATCCTCTTAAAGTGGCAGCAGACTGGTTGTTGGGCTTATTCACAGGCTGGGGAATGCCCGAACTCGTCGCTCAGATATTGATCGGTTTTCTTGGCGTACTGATCCTGATCAGCATATTAATGGTGTTGGATATTTTCCTGGTGTGGGTCGAGCGCAAGGTGGTATCTCGCTTTCAGGATCGTATCGGTCCCAACCGTGTCGGTCCGTTTGGATTGATCCAGCCGTTTGCCGACATTATCAAGCTTCTTATTAAAGAAGATATCACCCCAGGTGGAGCGGATCGAGTTGTTTACAACATTGCGCCCATGCTTTCGATGATGTCTGTGCTGATCCTGTGGGCGGTGGTACCTCTTGCACCCACCATGCTCGGCGTGGATCTGAACATCGGCGCGTTATATATCATCGCCGCGGGCGCCATTGGAACGCTTTCCATTATTATGGCGGGCTGGTCATCGAACAACAAGTTTGCACTCATCGGCGCGTTCCGTCAGGTGGCGGTGATGGTCTCGTTTGAAGTCCCGATGCTGACCATGTTGTTGATCCCGACCATCTTTGCAGGTTCGATGGGATTCGGCGCGATCACGGCGGCTCAAAAAGAGATCTGGTTTGTGTTTCTCGCTCCGCTTGCGGCGGTTATTTTCCTGATTGCCGCCATTGCCGAACTGGGACGCGCCCCCTTCGATATGGCAGAGGGCGAATTGGAGCTGGTCTCCGGTTACAACATCGAATATTCGGGCATGAAGTTCGGCATGTTCTATGCCGGTGAACTTTTACATGCTTTTACGTTCGGCGGGTTTTGGTCGATCCTTTTCTTTGGCGGTTATGGTTTCTTTGGGCTTGAGCAAGTCAGTCCGTTCCTTGCCATTGCTGTGATCCTCTTCAAAGCCATGCTTGGGTACTGGGTCATCATGTGGGTGAAGTACACACTTCTGCGTATCCGCATTGATCACATGCTTGGCTTCAATTGGAAGTTCCTGACGCCTCTGGCGTTTGCCCTTTTGATGGTGACGGCTTTCATGAATGCGCTTCTCGCTCACACTGCAAGCTGGCTCTACATCTCAGGCATGTTCCTCTCGAATGTGCTTCTCGCGTGGGCTGCGTTGGAGATTGCGCGCGCTCACAGCCGCAGGGAACGCGAGAAGGTCGAAGGAAAAGTTCAGACGGTGGAGGTTGCCTCACATTGAGTTAAGTGTTACGCAGTACGTATTACGTAATACGTACTGCGAAAATTTTCTCAAGGCAAAATTGGAGTTTTTATGACTGGTGAACAAATTGCTTTCCTTGTAGTTGCACTTTTTACGCTGGGCTCAGGCTTCCTGGTTGTGACGTCGGGCAATCTTGTCCATGCGGCGTTATGGCTGGTGTCCACGCTCTTCGGTGTGGCGGTGACTTACGCCTTGTTGAGCGCGAGCTTTCTGGCTGTCGTTCAGGTCGTTATATATATCGGAGCCATCGCCATCCTTTTTATCTTCGCGGTAATGTTGACTCGCAAAGACATGCGCGACCAGGGTCCGCAGTTGAATAAGAATTGGTGGTTCGGCGCGTTGCTCTCCGTCTTGACTTTCGGCGGGCTGTTTTTCCTGCTTCAGGGTTGGAACGGCATGTCGACGACGGCAGCAGCAATCCCGTCCAGTTTTGATGCGGTGAACGAGTTAGGCACGGCACTCACATCACCTGCGGGATATGTCCTGCCGTTCGAAGTTGCATCCGTCCTGTTGGTGGCGGCATTGGTGGGCGCGGTCTACGTCGCGTTCAATCGGAAATAGGAGGTAATAAAAAATGGTTCCACTTTCCTGGTATCTCATTTTTGCGGCGGCGCTTTTTAGCATCGGTTTGTTTGGTGTGCTCTCACGCAGGAACGCGGTCGCAATCCTGCTCGGTATCGAATTGATGTTGAATTCAGTGAACATCAACCTTGTCGCGTTCTGGCGTTATGGTGACGTGACGCAAATCGTTGGTCAGGTATTCGCAATTATTGTCTTCGCGGTTGCCGCGGCGGAAGTGTCTGTGGGTCTCGCGTTGGTGATCTCTGTGTATCGCCGTCGTAATACGGTGATCGCAGATGAAATTGACATGATGAAGTGGTAGGGCATATGACAACTGAAACATTGATCTGGTTAATACCACTCCCACCTATACTCGCCTTCTTCTTGATCGTGTTGTTCACGAACAAAAGCAAAGCGTTGAGTCATACGGTTGGTGTGGGCGCGGCGATCCTCTCGTTTTTAGGGAGTATGGTTGTTTTCTTTCGTGCCATCGGCGTGGAGCATTTGGGACAACACCCATTTGAATCTTCCATCAATTGGCTGCCAACAGGTGACACGTGGTTTAGGATCGGCGTGCTGATTGATCCGTTCGGCGCGGCGGTTTTGTTCTTCGTTTCCATTACGATCTTCATGATCTTTCTTTATAGCGTTGGCTATCAGAATTTTGGTCAACCCGCAGGCGACCACGATCATGCTGGTTTGCCGCCTCACGGCGCAACCGTTGTAGATGAAACGACTGGTCACAAACATGTTGTTCCCTCAGTCGAACCGCTGTATTCTCGCTTCTTTGCCTTCCTCGGTTTGTTTGCCTTCGGCATGTATGTGCTTGTGGTTTCCGATAACCTGCTGACTCTGTTTGTGGGTTGGGAGATCATGGGGTTATGTTCGTACCTGTTGATCGGTTTCTGGTACGCAAAGGAATCCGCACGCAACGCGGCGGTCAAAGCTTTTATGACCACACGTATCGGCGATGTGTTCATGTTGTTGGGTATTGCTTACTTGTACTCAGCCACAGGAACGTTGTCCTTCCGTGAAATTTTCACCGAACAGGTACTTCATACGCTTGCAATTGTTCCAAGCGGCTTTCTTGGATTTTCAACTGCTGGTTTGATTGGTTTGTTGCTCTTCATTGGCACGGTGGGTAAGTCTGCCCAGTTCCCATTGCATGTTTGGTTGCCCGACGCGATGGAAGGTCCAACACCTGTCAGCGCGATGATCCATGCCGCGACGATGGTTTCTGCGGGCGTGTATGCCGTTATCCGCATGTTCCCGCTCACCAGCCTCGACCCAAAAACGATGACGATCATTGCGTTCATCGGCGCGTTCACGGCTCTCTTTGCGGCAACCATCGCGGTTGCACAAAATGACATCAAACGTGTGTTGGCTTTCTCCACGATCTCGCAACTCGGTTACATGATCGCGGCAATCGGCGTTGGCGCTTATGTCGCCGCCGCGTTTCACCTCATTACACATGCCTTCTTCAAAGCGTTGCTCTTTCTCGGTTCCGGCTCCGTCATTCACGGTATGGAGCATGGCGTTTTGCACACGGGCAATCACGATGTTGACCCGCAGGACATGTTCAACATGGGTGGTCTTCGTAAAAAGATGCCCATCACGTTCTGGACATTCCTGATCGGCGGTTTCGCCCTTTCCGGTTTCCCGCTCATTACCGCAGGCTTCTGGTCAAAGGATGAAATTTTTGCGGACGCCTTTGCCAACGGGCATATCGCTGTCTTTGTCACATTGGCGATTGCCGCCTTCCTGACCGCCTTCTATACGATGCGCCAAATCACTTTGACATTCCTTGGAGAACCCCGTACAAAGGAAGCAGAACATGCACAAGAGACTCCCTGGACGATGACGACACCGCTCGTCGTCCTCTCGTTCTTTGCCTTGACCTATGGCTGGGTCGGCATCCCTGAAAATTTTCTTGGCTTACATCTGTCTCCGAGTTGGTTCCATGAATTTGTCGGAAGCACTTTGGCGGAACATCCCGAAGTGGTTGCGTTCAGCATTTGGCCGTTGTTGACGTCATTGTTGGTTGCATTGGGTGGTCTTTGGCTTGGCTGGTTAGTTTATCGAAATGTCAACTCTGCCAGTGAAGATAGATTGCAGATCCCGCTTCTCAAGAACAAATATTACTTTGATGAGATTTACGATACCGTTTTTGTCAAACCTGCTTACTGGTTTGCTGAGACCTTCGTCTACAAGTGGATGGACAAGGGCTTGATCGACGGCATCCTGCACATCTTCGGTCCCGCAACCGATGGGATCGGTTCCTTCATCCGCAATAAATTTGATCTGCCCGTCATCAATCGCTTTTTCGGCGATGGCTCGGCAGACGTTACCTATTGGTTTGGTGGCAAATTACGTGCCATCCAAACCGGACGCGTCCAGCAGTATCTCATCCTTGCACTGGTAACTTTCATCATCATCGGTGTGGCGCTCTATTTCTTCGTGCTGGCTTAAGGAGTAAGTGATGAACTTCATCGATACTCATCTTCTCTCACTCATCTTGTTCTCCCCGGCGCTGGCGGCGTTGGTCATATTCTTCCTGCCGAAAGACGAAAATAAACTTTTTCGCTGGTTTGCGCTTGGGGCAAGTCTTATTCCGTTTGCTCTTACTTTGGTTGCGTGGTTTCGTTTCAATTCCAGTCAGCCGGGTTTTCAGTTTGAGGAATCATATACCTGGTACCAGGCAATTGGCTCATCCCTGCACCTCGGTGTGGATGGTCTCTCGCTCACGATGGTTCTACTGACCACATTTCTGACGCCTCTTGCCATTCTTGCCTCGTTCAATATCAACGAAAAGGTCAAAGTGTATATGATGCTCTTCCTTTTCCTTGAGATGGGCATGCTCGGTGTCTTTATGGCGCTCGACCTGCTCATCTTCTTTGTCTTCTGGGAAGTGGGACTTGTGCCGATGTATTTCCTCATCAATCAATGGGGGAGCGCCAATCGGAACTATGCTTCACTCAAGTTCATGATCTACACCATGGGCGGCTCGCTCGGACTCCTGCTCGCCGTCCAGATGCTCGGCGTACTCTTCGGGACCTATGACCTGGTCACGCTCTACTCGCGTTGGAATTCCCTTGGCGCTGACATTGTAATTCTTGGCATGTCGGTGTTTACGGTCAAGAAGATCGCCTTCTGGGCTTTTGTCATTGCCTTTGCAGTCAAGGTTCCCTTGTGGCCCTTCCATACATGGTTGCCCGATGCACATACCGAAGCTCCCACTGCTGGCTCGATGATATTGGCAGGTGTTCTGCTCAAGCTTGGTGCTTATGGCTTCCTGCGACTGATCCTTCCGTTGTATCCGCTGGAAGCGAAAATATTTGCAGGTGCGCTGGCTTTCCTTGCGGTAGCTGCCATTGTCTTTGGCGCATTCGCCTCCTATGCCCAAACCGACTTTCAAGAGATTGGTCGCGTATTCGTCAGTGAACCATATGGGCTTTGTAGTGCTCGGTATCGCCGCGGCAGCTTCCGCCGCAGGGACGGGCGACGCGAGAATCGCATTGAACGGAGCCATCCTACAGATGTTCAATCACGGCTTATCGGCGGCGGGCATGTTCTTCCTTGTCGGCGTGATCTATGAAAGAACGCATACTCGTAACCTGGAAGAATTCGGTGGCTTGTTCCCTCTCGTCCCGATCTATGGCGGGATATTGATCTTCACCAGCATGGCTTCACTTGGCTTGCCGGGACTCAATGGCTTCATTTCCGAATTTCTTGTAGTGCGAGGGTCGTTGGGCGTTGGTGTACATTCCGTGCCTGTGATGACGATCTATACTGTTGTCTCGATGCTTGGCTTGCTTTTCACTGGCGCTTATATCCTGAAAGGAATCAAGAAAGTATTGCATGGTCCCATGAACGAACATTGGGCGCACGGCGAACATAAGTTGACCGAGATCAATACGCGTGAGATCATTGTCATGGTCCCGTTGATGGTGTTGATCTTGTGGATCGGTCTGTATCCTGCCTGGATATTGGACGTGATCAACAAAGCCGTTGTCATGCTTTTCTAAGAGGTGGATGATGAATTTCCCTGTTCTTAGTGTTATTACGTTCACACCGGTGGTTGCGGGAGTATTGATGTTGCTCATGCCTGCCAACCGGAAGAATGAAACGCGCGCGGTTGCACTGGCGGCGGCGGTCTTTGCACTGAGCCTTTCGGCGTGGGTGTATTTTTCCTACGACCAGGCGACAGCGGGTTATCAGTTCGTCGAACAATACAGCTGGCTTCCTGCGCTTGGTATCAGCCTGCATTTTGGTGTGGATGGCATCAGCGCACCGCTTGTCCTGTTGACGGGTGTGGTCATGTTTACAGGCGTGTTGATCTCGTGGGGCGAGTTCGATGAAAGCAAACATTTGTCGGCAGGCATTCAGGATCGACCGCGTGAGTTCTTTGCCTTCCTGTTCATCCTTGCCAGCGGCGTGTTCGGTGTATTCGTATCACTTGACCTGTTCATGCTGTTCTTTTTCTACGAGATCGCGGTATTCCCGATGTACCTGTTGATCGCCATTTGGGGCTGGGTGCAGACGCGTGAATATGCTGCCATGAAGTTGACCCTTTACCTGTTTTTCGGTTCCGTAGTTGCGTTGGTTGGCGGGTTGGTGATGTATTGGACGCAATATCAAAATACAGGCATTCTTTCCTTTGACATGCTTCAAATGGAAAGCGCGGGTTTCTCGCAGATTTTCCAAAATATCTGGTTCCTGCCTGTCTTCCTCGGTTTTGCTGTATTGGGCGGTATCTGGCCTTTCCATAACTGGTCACCAGACGGACACGTTGCGGCGCCTACAGCTGTCTCCATGTTCCATGCGGGCGTGTTGATGAAGCTCGGTGCGTTCGCCGCACTGCGTGTTGGTATCATGCTTTTGCCACAGGGCGCTGAAACCTGGAAGTGGCTCATCATGCTCTTTGCTGGAATTGCTGTTGTCTATGGCGCCTATATCGCCTTTGTGCAAAAAGACCTTAAGTACATGGTGGGTTTCTCATCTGTTTCGCACATGGGACTTGTCATGTTGGGATTTTCCACGCTCAATCGTGAAGGTCTGCTGGGCTCAGGCTTGCAAATGTTCTCGCACGGGATCATGACCGCTCTCTTCTTTGCCGTTGTCGGCATGATCTATGACCGGGCGCATACCCGCCAAATTCCTGAATTGGGAGGCATTGCCAAAATCATGCCTTTTGCGGCGGTGGGTTTCATCATCGGCGGTTTGGTTTCGATGGGCATGCCGCTCTTCTCCGGCTTTATCGCTGAATTCCCGATCTTCATGGGTGTGTGGAAAGCACAATGGCTGGTGGCAGTGATAGCCAGTATTTCCATTGTCATCACCGCTGCATATATTATGCGTAACATCCGTCAGGTATTCTTCGGTGACATGCCCGCCAATCTGGAAGGTCACATCGGCGATATTACCATTCTCGATAAGGTGGCAATCTCGACTCTTTGTTTATTGATGATCTTGATCGGTGTGTTCCCGGGGTTTATGGTTCCCATGGTACAGACAGGCGTTGAGAATATCCTTCGTCTCTTGGGAGGTGCATAATGTTTACTTCGACAGCGTTCGCTTCCATCCTCCCCGAAATTTTGATCCTCATTATCGGCATTCTCATCCTTGTAATTGAGCCATTCTGGAAGGAGGACAAACGCCGTAATGTAGGCTGGCTCACGGCAGGTGGTTTGCTTGCCGCCATGATTATCAGTCTGCTTTTCGGTCAACCTGGCGAACCGACCGCTACACTCGGGGGCATGGTCCGCTTTGACTGGCTGGGCTTCTTCTTCAAAATGTTATTCATGTTTGCGGGTTCAGTCACTGCTCTTCTATTTATGGATAACGAGAAGATTGGACATCGCGGTGAGGCTTATCTCCTCCTCCTCGCTTCGCTTCTTGGCATGGACCTGATGTCTGTTTCTGCCAATCTGGTTATGCTTTATCTCGCGATTGAGACCACCTCGATTCCGTTGTACATCCTTTCGGGCTTTATGCTGGCTGACGAAAAATCCACTGAAGCTGGTTTCAAGTATCTGCTTTTCGGCGCGATGGCTTCAACGATCATGCTCTATGGTTTCAGCCTCGTCTTCGGGTTTTCCGGGACAACTGATATATATCAACTGGCTGATATGTTCAAGGCTGGTAGTCTAACGATGGGAGCCGCTCTGGGCGTTCTGGCTTTGATCCTGGTTGGGATTGGTTTCAAAGTATCTATTGTGCCATTCCACTTTTGGGCGCCGGATGTGTACGAAGGCGCGCCGACACCTGTTTCTGGTTTCCTCTCGACGGCTTCGAAAGCCGCGGGATTTGCTGTGCTGGTCCGCTTGTTCTTTGTGGCGTTCCCTGAATTCGCTGTCTCATGGACACTTGTCCTTGCGATCCTTTCCGCTGTAACCATGACAGTGGGTAACTTGTTGACCCTACAACAAACGAATATCAAGCGCCTGCTTGCGTATTCTTCCGTTGCTCATGCAGGCTATGCCATGATCGGCGTGGTTGCCATGTCTCAATTAGGCGCGGCAAGTGTAGTCTTCTACATGGCGGCGTATATTGCGACAAACCTGCTTGCCTTCGGTATCGTCATGGCATTCAGTCGAGTGACTGGACAGGATGATATTAAAGATTACGCGGGTCTAAGCCGCCGTTCCCCCTGGCTGGGATTGATGATGCTGGCGGCGTTCCTCTCGCTGGCAGGGATGCCTCCGTTTGGCGGTTTCGTGGCAAAGGTGGTTGTCTTTGCGGCAGGTGTACAGTCTGGTTATACGTGGCTGGTTGTCATTGGTATCATCAACTCAGTGGTCGGCGTATACTACTACTTGAACGTTTTGAAGTATGTCTATCTCTATCGGATGTCGGATCAGGATGAGGAAAATCATCCCGTTTTGCTGACCCGTCCGTATGCGATCGCTCTGGCTGTGCTGGCAATTGGTGTGATCCTGATCGGTACCGTCTTTGCCCCGTGGTTTAGCTGGTCCAGTGCGGGAGCGTTGAACCTGTTTTAGTTTGGCGTTAGGTAGCTCATGTGCCCGATAGGGTATGCTCCCGTAAACCTGTCAGCAAGCTGACAGACTCCAGAAAACGGAATCAGGCTCAGGCTTGGAAAGAAGCGGTGCAGGTCGTCCATAGTATTGTTGTTTGACAGCCTTTTAGCCTGTCAGGTATAATCGTGCAACATGGCACAATCGGAGCAAAAAGGCAGAAGTATTCTCAATACGCTATTGGTTGTATTGATCGGGCAGGTGGGATGCCTGACATTGGTCATCATTCTAGCTTCTTTGTTTGGCGGGTTGTGGCTTGATAAGGTGTTTGGTACAAAGCCAGTTTTTACACTGGTTTTGTTGTTCGCAGGAATTCCCGTGTCGGTGCTTGTGATGCTCTCTGTGGCACGCAGGACGCTGGCTCGGTTGAAAGATAAAGCCGAAAACGAATCTGAAACAACGTCTTAGGAGGCGGATTTGGAAAAAGAAACACGTAGACCCTGGCGCAGATGGGTCGTGCTGGTACTGATGATAGTAGGCTTTGTGGTGGGCGGCATCATTGTGCCTGTTCAGCCTGAGATCACGGTTGCCGCAGAAAAATTGATCGAAGAACCGCTATTCACCTTGCCAGCGCCATTTGGTCCGTTTTATTTGGTGAATACAATACCCACGCTTATTATCACCTTGGTTTTGGTAATTTGGCTTGCATGGGCAACCAGAAATTCGCTAAAAAAGAGCGCAGAGACCGATCTTGTGCCAAAGGGTGTCGGCAATTTGATGGAAGCATTCTTTGAATTGCTTTACAACCTCACTGAAAGTTCAGCCGGATCGAAATGGGCGCGGACGATCTTCCCGTGGTTTGCAACCATCATGTTTTATGTGTTGATTGTTAACTTGCTTAAGTTGATTCCGGGCTTTGAATCCATTGGGGTTTTGCACCCAGCGGAGCATGGTGCTGAACATGTGAGTGAACTTCAAGGTTGGCATATCTTTACTCCTGAATTGAGTAAGGAGATATGTTCTTGCTCCGTTCTTCCGCGGTGGTTCAGTTGATTTGAATTTCACTTTTGCCATTGCCTTGATTTCGGTTTTCATGACTCAGGTGATTGGTTTTCAGGCACAAGGCTTTGGTTATCTGAGTAAATTCTTCAACACGAAACGTATGTTCAAGGTTCCATTCTTTGGCGCCATGGACTTTTTGGTCGGCTTGCTTGAGTTGATCTCCGAGTTTTCAAAGATCATCTCGTTTGCCTTCCGTCTTTTCGGTAATATGTTCGCAGGAATCGTGTTGGTTGCGATCGTGGCGGGCTTGCTGGGCAAGATTTCCATTTTGCCTTCAATGATTATGTTGTTCGAGTTGTTCGTGGGCGTCATTCAGGCGTTCGTATTTGGTATGTTGACTATGGTCTTCATGGCTCAGGTTACACAAGCTCATGGAGAAGAGCATGCGGAAGCTCACTAATTTAAAGAAATATTAGGATAACCCTAAGGAGGCTTGAAACATGGAAGGAAATATTTTAGATGCGATGCGCTATGTAGGTGCTGGTCTTGCGATGATCGGTGCTGCAGGCGGCGGGGTGGGGATTGGTTTGAGTGTACAGGGCGCGCTTACCGGTATGGCTCGCAACCCCGATACATATGGAAACCTATTGACCAACATGATCCTCGGTATCGCGTTCTCTGAAGCGATCGCGATCTATTGTATGGTTATCGCGTTCCTCATGCTCTTCAAAGTTGTGTAGGGCGATAGGAGCAACAGATGGAAGCACTTGGTATTAATCTCGGTCTGCTCATTGTTCAGATCATCGCGTTCATTATTGTGTTCCTCACGTTGAACGCCTGGGTTTATCAGCCTATGCTGAACATGATGGAGACTCGCAAGCAAAAAATCGCGCAGGGTCTGGAAGATGCGCGTGTCGCAGCAGAAGCCCGTGCTGATGCTGAAAAAGAAGCCGCAAAGATCACAGCAAACGCGCAGGCAGAAGCCGGTAAGATCGTGGCAGAAGCCACCGAACGCGCCTCAGCCGCAGGCAAGGATGTGAAAGTCCGCTGCCGAAGCTGAAGCAGCTGAAGCCCGTCAAGCTGCCATTGCCGAAACCGAGCAGGAACGCAATCGTATTCTGGGTGATTTACGCGGTCAGGTCGCGTCGCTCGCCATTGCCGCCGCGAACAAATTGGTTGGCGAAGCATTGGATGAAAAGAAGCAACGCGCCTTGCTTGATGAATTCTTCTCCGGTGTAAAGTCTGGCAAGGTGGTTGTCCTCGATAGCGCTGATTTCAAAGGCGACTCGGCTGTTGTCACAAGCGCCTTGCCCCTCACTAAAGAGGAGCAGGAAGCGGTGGAGAAGAATTTTGACGCGAAAAAAGTTATCTATAAAGTTGACCCTTCCATTCTGGGCGGCTTGGTTGTCAAGATCGGTGATAAGGTTCTCGACGGCTCTGTTGCTGGCAAACTCGAAGGTTTGCGCCAGAACTTGAGGTAAACCCGAAACTTCGGAAGTCTTCAAGACTTCCGAAGTTTATACAGTGGGTTTTGGTACAATCACCAAAACCCTTTTTTATTTAACCATGCCCCCTCAAAAGTCACTTCAACAAATCTTTGCCGAACTGCCCCATCCATTTTTCAAGAAGGATGTCCCTGATATTTCCGTCAATGGAATCTCGATTGACAGCCGCGCCGTGAAGCCCGGTCATCTCTTCGTTGCAATGATGGGTGGCAGTGTGGATGGGCATGACTACATTCAAAAAGCGATCGATAACGGTGCGGTCGCAGTTGTGGGGGATAGGGATATAAAGGGACTTTCCATCCCATACATTCGACTTGAAAACCCGCGTCGCGCTCTGACGTGGATAGCTGGTGCGTTCTACAATTGGCCCGGTCGCAAGCTGACGGTGATCGGCGTCACCGGCACGGACGGCAAAACGACCACGACCAACCTCATCTATCAGATTCTGCTCGCCGCGAACATCAAAGCCGGGATGATCTCCACGGTCAACGCGGTGATCGGCGACGAAGTACTGGATACAGGATTCCACGTCACAACGCCGGATGCACAAGACGTGCAGCGCTATCTTGCCCAGATGGTGGAAGCGGGTTTGACACATGTTGTGCTGGAAACTACGTCTCATGGCTGGTCGCAATATCGCGTGGACGCGTGTGAATTCGATATTGGCATTGTCACAAACATCACGCATGAACATATGAACGAACACGGCACATACGAAAATTATCGTGCCGCAAAAGCCAGACTGTTCTCAAGCCTTGAAATCACAAAAGAAAAGCCGCAGGGTAATCCAAGGCTGGGCATCATCAATCGCGATGACGCCAGATCGTTTGATTATTTAAATGACTTTATCAAAGTCAACAAATTGAATTATGGATTGAGCGAAGATGCGAATGTCCGCGCAATGGATATTCAATACAGCCCTTCGGGGATCCACTTCACTGCAAAGAGTGATAGATTTTCAAGTGGAAGTTACAAGTAAATTGGTCGGAGCCTTCAACGTCTCCAACTGTCTCGCGGCATTGACTGCGACAGTCTATGGATTGAATATCGAACCGGAAATCGCAGCGCAGGGAATTGCTTCTCTGGATGGAATTCCCGGTCGCATGGAACGCATTGATCTCGGACAGGATTTCACCGCCATCGTGGATTTTGCCCACACGCCGAACGCGTTGAAATCCGCATTGGAAACCGCGCGGGCGATGCTTTTCCCTCTCCCCGTGGGAGAGGGGTTAGGGGTGAGGGGACGCGTGATCGCCGTCTTTGGTTCGGCGGGACTGCGTGACAAGGAAAAGCGCCGCATGATGGCAGAGACCTCCGCGGAATTGGCTGATCTCACTGTGCTGACCGCCGAAGACCCGCGCACAGAATCGCTGGAGGAAATTCTGGAGGAAATGGCAGCAGGCGCACGGTCCAGAGGAGGACGCGAAGGAGAGACATTTTGGAAAGTCCCGGATCGCGGCGAAGCCATCCGCTTTGCGTTGAAGTTGGCGCGTCCCGGAGATATTGTCTTGTCGTGCGGCAAAGGACATGAACAGTCCATGTGTTTCGGCGCAACCGAATATTTATGGGATGATCGCACTGCGATGCGAGCTGCACTGGCAGAATATTTGAGGGTGGATGGACCAGCGATGCCTTATTTACCTACGAGTGATAAGCGGGAAGAGGAATGGTTGAAATCATAAAGTTATCCCACGGTTTCTAAAAGGAGCTTATGTGGAAGTAAAACCTGTTGTTTTGCAAGGTAAACATATTCGTCTCGAACCCATGACCGAAACGCACGTGGCAGGATTGGCGGAGCTGGGCGTTGGTCAACCGTTTTGGGATTTCATGGTCTATGGGAAAATGGAAACTGTGGAGGATATGCGCGGCTGGGTCAGACAAATCCTTGCCCGCGCAGAAAATGGGACAGACCTTCCGTTTGTTGTTATTTACCCTGCGTCAGGACGTATTGCCGGCGCGACCCGCTATCTGAATATCATGCCCCATGATCGCGGTCTGGAAGTGGGTGGTACATGGTATGGAACCGAATTTCAAAGAACGGCTGTAAACACCGAATGTAAATATCTTTTATTGACGCACGCCTTCGAGACTTTGAAATGTATACGCGTCCAAATCAAAACAGATTCGTTGAATGAGCGTTCGCAAAAAGCCATCGAACGGATCGGCGGCATTAGAGAAGGGGTACTTCGCAACCATATGATCCTGCCCAATGGGCGAGTCCGCCATACGGTATATTACAGCATTCTGGATGGTGAATGGGGTGGTGTGAAGAAGCGGTTGGAAGATATGCTGGTGAAGTATTAAAGAGATGCCTGTTGGGGAGAACCGCCAAGTTTTTGTATATGTGCAACCCGATAGAGCAGCCAAAGCATGATGACGGCCCCAAAGAATAAATATGATTGCAGGATGTTGAGATATGTATCTGCAAAGACCCTGGTGAAGTCCAGTCTTTGACTTGTCAAAAAGAATGCGATCAGCAGATAAACACTTGTATATTTTCCTGCTGGCTTTTGTGAAATGCAAACTGGGGTAATCAAAGCGAAGATGGGTAGTAAAACCCCATAGTGGTGTTCCCACGCAATAGGCGAAGATAAGGTCAGGCTGAGAATGAGGATGGCAAGATCGAATGAATTCGCTTTTTTGTTCATCCTCCAAAACAACGCGAAGCCTAAAATAAGGATGGCGGCAAGCAGTGTGACGGCATAAACCACTGGATTAAATGGCGGGAAGGCATCAGCGTGCCACTTGAGATTATCCCCGTTGAAAAGGAGTCGGTTCATCAAGCCATTGACTGATTGATTTGGAAAAAAGGACTCGCCGCGTTTGCCTAGGAATGATATTACCGGCAGATAGTCGATATAATTTTGAAACCCATACATTCCCATGGCTGTAAGTGATAAAACGGCAAAAGTTACTCCGCTTGTGATAACAAACTTCCATTCCTTCCGAAGCAGCCCCCACAGCATGACAACCGCCCATTGCGGTTTAATGGCGCAACATATTCCTAGAAGAAATCCTGCGATGACCGGGCTTTTTCCATTGCCAAGCCAAAAGCGACAGGGAGACCAGCAGGGTTATCGTGGTCTGGATTTGACCGAGTGTATAAGATTTTGCAAGCGGATAGAACGTGATCGTAATTGCGAGTGCGGGAATCAATGACGAAAGATTAATTTCATAAACGTCGGGTTTTCCCGTTTTCCCTAGTCGTGTTCGCTGACTTTTTCGTAGTATCAGCCACGATGTTATCCCTGACAGGATGACAAACCACCAGGAGGAAGTATTTAATACCCGGAATAAGGTCTCTTGCGATATGTCTGCCAACCTTTGAAACAGGTCAATGGGCAGTAAACTGCTTAAAGGATATTGGAATTTGGTGTGATCGGTGAAGAACAGTTTTGAATAGATAGGGATGTCAGGGTTTTGCCGCAGATGTTGGATGGCTTTATACATGGGTCCCCACGAGTCTTCCCACGCATCTTGTTGTAGGAATCTCAAGCCATAAACACCAGCTGTTTCTTTCTCATGGTTGAGGGCAAAGAAAAGTAAACCAACAAGGACGCCATTTAATAAAAATACCACCCATAAACTGGAAGTCCACTTGTTGAGTTTTAGGTCGATCATCTGGTGAATCCGCAGAGGGAAGGCGTGTGAATTCTCATTTGTTTGTGTTAGGGGTTCCTGATTTGTACTGGCACTTTACTGGAATGCGATTATACCCTCTCAGAAGTTGGGGCAATCAAAAACAGCCTTTTCGGAAAATCAAGGCTGTTTGCCGAATGGTTTGAGTCATCGTCCCCTTGGCGGATACTGGCATGTGTGTATCGACACTCCCTACGGTCGTCAACAACCAAGCGGGTGTGGATTGTGCTTGGGAGCAGAAAAAACTCGAAGCCAGAAAAATCTCTACCATCCTGCTCATAGCTTATACAGCATTATACACACATCTTTTCTGTTGCCAACAAAAAAGCGGACGAAGGCAACTTCGTCCGCTTTACTACTATCTACTCTCTACTCGTCTATTTATCTTCTTCCGCCACGATCACCGCCGCCACGGTTTCCACCGCGGTTTCCGCCGCCGCGATTGCCGCCACTGCTTTTGCGTGGACCATCTTTGGCGCGCGCTTCTTCGGCGGTCCAGCCTTCGAGCACGGCTTGACGTGAGAGTCGAATCTTGCCCTGCGGGTCGATGTCGGTCACCATCACGGTGATCTCATCGCCCATGCTGACAACGGATTCGACCTTTTCCACGCGCTCGCTATCGAGCTGGGAAATGTGGACGAGTCCATCGGTGCCGGGGAGAATTTCGACGAACGCACCAAAGTCTGCGATGCGCACCACTTTACCGGTATAGATATTTCCGATCACGGCGTTCTCGCCGAGACCCGCGATGCGTTCCTGTGCGATCTTCGCACCCACGCCATCGGTCGAAGCAATATATACTGTGCCGTCTTCCTCGATGTCGATCTTTACATTGGCTTCCTCTTGCAGGGCGCGGATATTCTTGCCGCCGGGTCCGATCAAGGCGCCGATCTTATCCACCGGGATTTTCACGGTGATGATCCTGGGTGCAAAATCTTTCAGGTCTGAACGTGATTGCGGCAGGACCTCGAGCATTTTATCCATGATGAACATGCGTGCGGTGTGAGCCTGTTCGAGCGCTTCCTTCATCATCTGCGCGCTCAAACCGCTGATCTTGATATCCATTTGCAGGGCGGTAATGCCTGCGGCAGTTCCGGCAACTTTGAAGTCCATATCGCCGAGGTGATCTTCAGTGCCTTGAATGTCGGTCAAAATTTTATAGCGACCAGAACCTGATAGGTCGGTGATGAGTCCCATTGCCACGCCGGAGACAGGGGCTTTGATCGGCACGCCTGCATCCATCAATGCGAGGGTCGAGCCGCAAACGGATCCCATGGAAGTTGAGCCATTGGATGACAGCGCTTCGGATACCACGCGGATGGTGTATGGGAAGGACTCGGAGGCCGGGATGACAGGTTCCAACGCGCGCTCTGCCAACGCTCCATGCCCAACCTCGCGCCTGCTTTGTCCACGCAGAGGTTTTGCTTCACCTGTGGAATAGGGCGGGAAGTTGTAATGATGTATATAACGCTTGTCCTTGTTCGGGCTGAGGTTGTCGAGTTCCTGCGCTTCGCCGAGGGTGGCTAATGTTGCAAAAGAAAGGATTTGGGTCTCGCCGCGCGTGAACAAACCGGAACCATGTGCGCGTGGGGATACACCAACTTCACACCAGATCGGGCGGATCTCGGTCGGCGTTCGTCCGTCGGGACGTTTGCCCATGACTCAAAATTCTTTCGCGCACCACAGCCATTTCAGCCTGGTCAAAGGATTCTCGGACGGAAGCAAGCGAAGGGTAGTCTGAAGCGGAAGCTCCCTCAGGCACTGTGCAAAGTTCTTCAACGATGGCATCTTTGAGAGTCGTCATCCCGCTGTAGAATTCGTTTTTGGATAGAGGCTTTTCGAGCAATTCGTTCATCGATCCGCTGACTTTGTCGAAGACTTTCTTGCGAATGTCAGGGTCAGGCACTGCGAGTTTGACCTCACGTTTGGGCTTGCCAACTTCTTCGCGCATTTGCAGTTGCAGATCGATCAACGGCTGAATGGATTTGTGTCCGAGTTCAAGCGCGGCGACCATCACGTCTTCCGGGATTTCGTTCGCGCCGCATTCGACCATCAGGATGGCATCTTTGGTGCCGGCAATGCGCAGGTCGAGGTCAGACGCTTCGATCTCAGGGTAGGTTGGGTTGATAACGAACTCACCGTTGACGCGTCCCACACGGACAGCGGCTACCGGTCCACCCCAGGGAATATCCGAGATCGTCATCGCGGCAGAGGCGGCGTTGATGGCAAGCACATCCAGTGGATTGATGCCATCGGATGACATCGAGAACATGATGACCTGTACTTCGTTGCGCATTCCATCCTGGAAGAGCGGGCGTAGTGGGCGGTCTGTGAGGCGCGAGACGAGAATCGCCTCGGTGCCGGGGCGACCTTCGCGTCGGAAGAACGAGCCGGGAATCTTGCCGCCGGCATACATGCGTTCTTCGTATTCCACCTGGAGTGGGAAGAAATCAATGCCTTCACGCATGCCGCCCATGGTAGCGGCAGCAAAGACGATTGACTCGGACGTACCGAAGGTTACCGCGCCGCCAGCCTGACCAGCCAATTTGCCGGTCTCAAAGGTAAGACGTGTGATTCCCAACGGTTGCTGAATATTTCTTTGATTCGGGTTTCATTTATATTGTCTCCTGTTGTATGTAGGGGCAAGGTCTTCTCGCCTCACGGGCGGCAGATGCCGCCCCTACAATATATTTCCGCCATGGGTCAGGGACTGAAAAGCGGGGACAACGATTGTAGTGGCGAATTCATTCGCTAAGGACGACTGAAATCGTCACTACGGGTTATCTTCACTGTTCAATTCCTGACAGCGGATGGGTATGGGTAGGGGCGAGTCTCGAACTCGCCCCTACGGGTTGACGTGCGATATTATTTGTGGCGCAGTTTCAAATTTTCGGTGATCCCCAGATAACGGGTGTAGTCAACCTGGCGCAAGTAGCTCAACAAGCGGCGGCGTTGTCCCGACCATCTTGAGGAGTCCGCGTCGACAAGACTGATCTTGTTTGTTGGCACGCAGATGCTCGGTCAACTGTTGGATACGTCCTGTCAGAATGGCGATCTGGACTTCGGGGGAGCCAGTATCGGTCTCATGACGATGGTAATCCGTGATGAGTTTGGTTTTTACTTCTTTCTGTAAAGGCATGACGTTTGCTTCCTTTCTTTATAATTTGGCGGAAAACACCGCATTTGCAGGTCTCCATGCTTACAGCCTTACCCATTTCGGGAAAACCGTTCAGCAGGACCAGTCACGGGCCGGGATTATACCAGAAAAGACGGGCTACACTTCCACTTGGATTGCACTACCGGACTCATACCGCTTCAAACCCAAGCGGAAAACTGATACTGCCAAAATGAGAAAAGCCAACGCCCCAAGCAGGAGTTCGCCCAGGGTCTGCCATGTAAAGGCGCGTACGAACTCTGCAGGGACTGCCCCAACGAACGCGGCTGGCACCAGCGTGAACAGGATCAGTTTTGCGTAATTATCGAACAATGTGGTTGGATAGATTCCGAATGTAATGATGGCATTGACCATGAGATTAGTAAAGCCGGAAAGGATACCGAACCAGAAGGCGAGACTCTGAATCAGAATAAGAAATGCCGCAAAAACGGTAGCCGCCAAAAGCGTCGCGAGGACGAAGCGGAGAAATCCATCCCACGTATATTGACCTGATAATGCGTAACTGATGAAGCCGTACGAAAAATCGCCCATCCCGCTTGAGATCATGCGGCTGGATACCGCATGCAACAGCACAGGACGCGGCAGGGAAAGATAATAATCGAGGCGACCCTGATTGATGATCTCGCTGAGGGTGAAGGCGTTTCCGAATAACAGCGCCACCAGACCGAATGCGCTGGCAAGTACACCAAAGGTGATGTACATGTCGTCAATGCCCCAGCCACGCACTTCCTTAAAGCGCTCAAAGAAAATGATCCAAATGGCGAAGTAGATGAAGTTGTTCAACATCATGCCAATGACCTGCGTGAGAAATGAAATACGATATTCCATCACAGACTGCAGGTTGGTTTTCCAAACCGCGAAGAGGAATTTAAGTTCTTTCATATCCTTAATACTCCGATGGTTGAGTAGAGCAGTGCTCGTCCGCTCGTATCGAAACCATTAAGTAAGCAAAATGCTTGGTCTTGGTACGCTTCGTTGCTCGACCATCGATTATCCTCCATTCACAGTGAGATAGATCACGCCGCGCCGATAGGCAATGATAAGAGTTGTGCCAAGAACGATGATCCATACTGTTTGCAGGAGCAGGACACTCATGAACAATTCCGTTGACGGCGATACGAATAGTTTGGATGGACCATAGATCATTGCGGCAAAGGGCAGAGACTTTGCAATGGCTTGAAGCCAGTTCGGGTAAAAATCGAGCGGAATGAGGAATCCGCCCAGGATGAAGACAAATTTCTGGTAGATCCACATGAACGGCGCGACATCTTCCACAAGAAATGCTGATAAGCCGATCAAGCAGGTTATGCAGAAATTTAGTATCCACGTTCCCAGCAGGGCGAAGACGGCAAGCGCCCATCCCAATGGCGCAGGCGGTGGACCCACCAGCCACCAGACCATTAAACTGCCAAAGAGTGCATTCACCAATGCGCGAAAAAAGTCTCCCCCATGGAATTGCTGAATTGATAAAGCAAAAAACTATATGGCTTGTTTAGCAGGTAAGCGATGGAGCCGTCTTTTACGTTCTCAGAGATCGTACGTGCAAGGGCAGGGCGGCTGAGTTCGATGGTCTCGGCCATCATCAAGTACCACATCGTGCTGTACAAAGTCATCCCATTGATCGTATCTGCGCCAGCTGCGTGGAATGTGACATTCCATAGTTGGAAGAATATCCACATGAACGGTACGATCAACAGGCTGCGCCCAATAAGTTCACCGGGATACGCAAGGCTGTTAATGAGTGTGATCTGAAAGACTGCCCAATATTTGCTAAAGGTCTTCATTTCAACTTTTCGACCAGTGCAAACAAATGATTGCTGTCTTCACAGGTTGCATCTGTCACATGTTTTGTCCAAATGATGGTAAAGCCGCATCCTTTCAACATCTTAATGTAAGTATCTGAATCGAAATGACTCCAATACATCTGTGTACCAAGATAGTTCTCGTCGATGTTGTTAACGAGATTTTCTGCACCCAGACAAAGCAACCCGACACCGCTGGGTTTGAGTATGTTGTAAAAATTTGCCAGCAACAATTGATGCTCTTCCCGCGGAATATGAATGATGGCGTAATAGGAAACAATTCCGTCAAACATATTTTCGGGGAAATTGAGTTTGGTCATGTCTTCGCAAAGGAAAACTGCATTCGGTACATTTCTTCTTGCGAGTTCGATCTGTACCTCGGAAAAATCCACTCCAGTTACGTTAAACTTTTTACTCAGCGTCCGGCTGATGGGTATGCCTGCTCCACAACCGGCGTCCAGAACTTTGGATTTGGGCGCAAGCAAATCAATGAAATCGTTGAGCAGACGCACATCTTCTGAGTCGCGCGTACGTTCGGCGAGATACTGGTCCGCGATAGAGTTGTAACCCGCTTTTACGATTTTCTTGTAGTCCATGTTGAGTCCTCCGGAATTAAATAGTCAAACAATGTTTTGGTTAGGTCAGGGCGTGTATGCCCTTCAGGGATTTGGTAGTTGTTCTTTGCGATGGATACCCAGAATTCCTTGTCCAAGAATTTCTCCTCTACATTTGAGTCTGGTAACTGGTTTCGATTTGCGGAGGCTGGCGTAAAGTTTGATATACAACGCAATAGCGTTCAGTGAGCTTTTTCAGCGACGCGATCTGTTCTTCGGTGGCATCCGTATCCAGGTCAAAGAAGAGGCGGATGTTTTGAAATCCTACAGGCGCTTCCTTTGAAACGCCCAGCGTGCCTCGAAAATCCAAATCACCTTCGGCACGGACAGTGGCATCGCGCAACTCCACACCGATGGCGGTTGCAACAGCGTTGAGCGTGACGCCTGCGCAGGCAACCAGTGCTTCCAGCAACATATCTCCTGAGCAGATGGTCAAACCGGTTCCGCCCGTTGCTTCGTGCAAGCCAGCTTCGACCATGGCTTTGCCCGTTTCGATCTTGCACGTAACGCCTTCGCTGATCCTCCCCTGTGCCTTCAATGTGACCAACGCGGCTTCCAGCGTTTTACGATATTTTTCCTTCAAAGGGGTCTGTATGGCTCGCAGTTCATCGCTTTTCATGGATGAGATTCCTTTTCATACTCACTGCAACGATAAGGTTTAGATTTAACCAGCAATCAATCGTTTTACTTTTTCGAAGGCTTTCAGTGTTTCTTCATATTTCTCTTTTCGATTTTCGGGATCGAACATTGCCCAACCTTCATTGTCTGCCAGCATCATGACCTCCAGAAGTGGAAGCAGGTCTGTGCCGATATAATGCTTGATCTCGTCTTCTGTCAGCGGAGCGGGTGTGGGATACTTGTGGTCAACGTTCAGAGAAATATGAAATAGAACGGTCTTTGATAATCAGGGTTGCAGGGGTGTTCTCTCCATAAAGCTTGTCGATGCCCTGAAAGGATTTCGGGAAGCTTTTGATTGTCGGCTTTGGACGCGCCATCTGACATTTTGAGTGGTAAAAGCATTGAAAGTGATATTCGCTCCACGAATGGATCAAATCGTGATATTTCTGAGTGATCGAAAAGCCAAGTTTTAGGCAGTTTGTTCGCCGCTACAACTCGCTGAACGAAAAGCGTGCATGGTGTCTCTTTTGCCTCTTATGTGAAATTTGTCTACATCGTGGAAAAGGACCGATCCACTTCGCAAGTTGCTGTTGTGCTTGTGAAAGAGCTTGGAATTCCGGCAGCATAAATAAGCCAAGAAACACGCACATCACATGCGTAAGCGTTATACCTTCAGAGTAGGATGCCATTTTCTTCCAGCCTGGCACAAGAATTTCCACCGCTTCCATTTTTTGAGGCGCGAAGAAGTTTTTGACCCTCTGATCGAGATTATCCCACGATTTGATTCTATTCATTTGATATTCCTCGACCAGGCGCAGGATGAATTGATTCAGTTCAACAAGTTGTGTGTCAAAAGAGGGGATGTGAGATGTGTTCATAAAAATAAACTGCCGGTTCCTTTCGGACTTTGTGTCTGCCTTCCCCTCGATAAGCCTGATGGTACTCTCGAGCAAACTCTTACAATAAGGAGTGATTATGTAAATTATACATCCTGCACTTGTGTATGCTGTACAATTACCGGCGAGGTGAATTAATCAATGGAAAAAAGCTTCATACCCTTATTGTCGGTCGTTTTTCTTGCGTTTTTGGTGCCGATATTGCTTGCCCGTTTTCGGCGTATGCCCGTTGTAGTGGGAGAGATACTGGCAGGGATATTGATCGGTCCCTCTGTATTGGGCTGGGTGCATACCGAAGACCCCACATTGGATATCCTGGCTGAAGTTGGCTTTGCCTTCCTGATGTTCCTCTCCGGCTTGGAGATCGACTTCTCCATTTTATTTGCCGCTTCAAAGCCCGGACAGGATAAAAAGAAAAGCCCGATCCTTTTGGCGGGTTTATCTTTTCTGATCACCGTGATCCTTGCCGCGGGAATCGGTTTCTGGCTCACCAGCGCTGGTTTCGTAAAAGACCCCTGGATGATGACACTCATTCTTTCAACAACTTCGTTGGGAATTGTGGTGCCGGTGTTGAAGGAAAAGAAAATATCATCGAGTAGTTTGGGACAGACCCTGTTGCTTTCAGCATTGCTCGCCGATTTCCTGACGATGTTCCTGATCACTGTTTATATCGCTGTCCGCTCAACGGGCTTAAGCCTGAATATATTGTTGATCGGATTGTTGTTCGTCCCCGTTTTACTGCTGTATCAATTCGGTCAACAGCATTTACGACGTCCCATTGTCCGCAGGTTGATCGAGGAACTGGCAGACGCCACTTCGCAGATCAAGGTGCGCGGCGCTTTCGCGCTGATGATCGCGTTTGTGGTAATGGCAGAGTTGATCGGTGCCGAATTGATTCTGGGAGCGTTCCTTGGCGGGAGTTCTGGCTTCCCTGCTTAGTGAACCTGAAGATGAAAAACTTCGCTACAAGCTGGACGCCATCGGTTTTGGTTTTTTTGTGCCGTTGTTCTTTGTGTATGTGGGTGTGCGTTTTGATTTACAGGCTTTTCTGAGCAATCGCGAAGCCTGGGTTTTGCTCCCCATATTATTGGTGGCGGCATTTGCGATCAAGATTATTTCAGCTTTTGTATTTCGTTTTGCCTATTCATGGCGGGAGTCGTTATCGAGCGGGTTGTTGCTTTCTGCCAGGCTTTCGCTCATTATTGCGGCTTCAGCGATTGGGGTGCGGCTGGGGGCGATCACGGAATCGACAAATGCGGCCATCATTCTAATTGCGGCATTGACTTCCATGCTGGCGCCCTTAAGCTTTAATACATTAATGGACTCACCTGACGAGAAAAAGAGGCGCGCCAAGTTGATCTACGGTGAAAGTGACCTCGCCTTTCAGGTTGGGAAGATATTGCGTTCGCATGGCGACAATGTATTATTCCTTGAAGGAAATCCTGAAGTTGCGGGGCGCTTGAAAGAGCAGGGATTTGAGGTTGCCTCGGTCAATGGGAGTTTGGCGTCTGCAATCGAATCAATTTCCGGTACACGCGTGGATGCGTTCCTGGCGTTGAGTCCGCGTGATGATGCTAATTTGGAGGCTTGTCGTGTGGCGCGGGCACATGGCGTAGAGCATATTCTTGCCTTCGTTGTAGAGCCGATCCGCGTCCCGGATTTTCGCGGCTTGGGTGTGCAAACTTTGACGCCCTCCATGCACCGCAGCTCACTGCTGGCGTTGATGGCGCGTAATTCTGCGATGTTTTCGTTGATCACGTCCACCGAAGATCAGCGTGATTTGCGCGAATTTATTTTGTATAATTCAAGTCTCAATGGAAAGCGTTTGATGGATTTGGAGATTCCTACAAACATGCTTGTGCTGGCAGTTCGCCGTGGAGATGAGTTGATCGTTCCGCATGGCACAACAAAGCTGGCAACAGGCGACCATCTCACTGTGCTTGGCGATGTTGATGCGCTTTCGCGTATTGAGAAGTGGCTGGAAGGCTGGTAAAAATAATCCTTCAAGTTTTACTTGGAGGATTATTTTTGTTACAACAAAGTGCCGTGTAATATGATTCCAGCCACTGTGAAGTAAATGACCAACCCCGAAACGTCCACAAGTGTAGCAACGAACGGAGCGGAGGATGTTGCAGGATCAAGTCCGACTCTTCGTAAGAGGAACGGCAGCATCGAGCCGGATAGCGATCCCCATAGAACAATGCCCACCAATGACAACCCGACCGTAATCGCCAATAGGAACCAATGTTCGCCATAGGCATGAAACAGCAAAGCCCAGGCAGAGATGCGGATAAAACCTATCGTCCCTAAAACCCCGCCCAATGACAAGCCAGAGAGAATCTCGCGGCGCATTACATGCCACCAATCCTTCAGTGTCACTTCCCCAAGCGCCATGGCGCGGATGATCAAGGTCGAAGCCTGTGAACCCGAGTTGCCGCCGCTTGAAATGACCAGGGGGACAAAGATGGAAAGAACAACCGCTTTGGCGATTTCAGTTTCAAACTTTCCCATGGCTGTGGCTGTCAGCATTTCACTCAGAAACAAGACGACCAGCCAGGTAGCGCGTTTGCGAACCATTTTGGGAATGGCAATTTCCATGTAAGGTTCTTCCAATGCCTCGGAACCACCCAGTTTGTGTATATCTTCCGTAGCTTCTTCTTCAGCGACATCGAAAATATCATCCACGGTGACGATGCCGATCAGCACGCCCTGGCTATCGGTCACCGGCAGCGCAGGCAGGTCTGCATCCTTGATTTCTTCCACTGCCACTTCCCGGTCATCGGATGCTTTCAAGGCAACAAAGCGTGAGTCCATTAAGTCCGAGATCAAGCTTTCGGGCGATGCAAGCAGGATGTGTCGAATGCGAAGGTCGTCAATCAGGCGCCCATTATCATCGATCACATAGATCATGCTCATCGTTTCGGAATCCAGCCCATAGCGGCGGATATGATCGAGAGCATGGGCAACCGTCCAGTGCGGTTTGACGCGCACAAAGTGGGGAGTCATCAATCGACCGACAGTGTTTTCCGCATATCCCAAAAACTGCGAAGCCAGTTGTCTTTCCTGCGGCGAAAGCAGGTTCAGTAATCGTTGTGTGACCTGGGCGGGGAGTTCCTCCAAAAGTTCCGTGCGGTCATCGTCAGACATGGCATTGAGGATGTTGACCACTTCCTCATGTGCCATCGCCTTCAATAATTCCTGTTGACGTTCGATGGGGAGATAGGAAAAGATTTGTGCGGCTTGGGTGCGCGGCAGGAGACGAAAGACCACCGCCTCTTTCTCAGCCGATAGCGGCTCCATCAATTCAGCCAAATCGCCTGCTGGCCAGTTCCTGATCTCCTCCCGCAGGGACGCGAAATCGCGCGCCTCGATGTAGCTTTCGAGATCAAAGGTTGTCATTTCTGCATTCATGTCTGCACCTCCGTAGTGAAAATAAAAGCCACCTTGGGATTTCTCCGAAGATGGCGAAGGTTCACAGAATGACGAGCCGCGCGTAGTTTATGGCGCGTTCAATAGAAGGACATGACGCGCACGCGGGCGGCTGGGTGAGTTCTGTATAGTTCGCAGTTCGGAGCAAGTAAAACGAATCAACGGTTGGTGCACTAAGGGCACGTCATCGTCCAAGGCGGTCACTTCCTTTCTTTGCGTGGGATAGATATGTGTGTTCATAACTCAGCGGGTTATACTCCCGCGTATCGATTATCCGTCAAGGGATGAAAATGTCAGTTTGGTAATGCTTTTTATTGCGTTAAAGCGTGATTGCAACAGGCAAGTATTTTTCATGCAAACTTGCCATGTGATGATCCACATGCCCGACCATCATGTAGATCAATGCCCGCACACTGACGGGAAATCCACTGGCGGTGCCGCGGCGGTCTGCATAAGACTGTGGCATGTTATTGATGGCGATGATATTTGCGCGGCGTAAATGTTCAAACTCATTGATTAGATCGTTAAGTGAACGATTATCAAAGCCTGCTTCACGGACATAATCATCCTGTTCGAAACCAGCGAGGGGAGTTTGGTCGTTGCGTGAAACGCGTAAGAGACGGTAGGAGAAGACGCGTTCGGTGTCGTTGAGATGACCTATCACCTCCTTAATTGACCATTCTTTCGGCGCATCGCGAAACAGGGCTTGTTTCTCTGTGAGATTTCCGAGCGCGGATTTGATTTCATCGATCTGGCTTGAGAGTGCGGCGAGTGTATCTTTTCTGGCAATGGCTCGTTGAACATAGCCATCATAAAATTCTGCGTATTCTTCCGAAGATGGATGGGTAATAGTTTTCATGTGTTTAATTCCTTTATGGTTGTTTTGCCAGCCATTCCAAACAATAATCAGCGACTTCCTCCCAGCCTTTTTGCCCGATGATGAAGTGATTGCGACCTGGAAATTGCTTGAAGTCCGTGACCGAATTACTTGCCTTATATTTGTTGTAAATTCTTCTTATTCAGATCTGGTGGAATAATATGATCGTTTCCGCCTGCAATTAACAGAAGTGGCGCGTGGGGTTTCCTGAAATCTATCTTTGCGTTGAACAGTGACTCGCGCGGAATGCGCCTTGATTCTGGCACAACATATTTTTCAAAGGCAGCGCGTTGTTCTTCCAGCGGCATGTCGTTGACGAAGGCGTATTGAAAACGCTCAAAGCTCATAAACACAGGCGAGCTTTGATTTACGAACGGCGTGATATGTCCCCAGTTGGCTTTTAGGAAGGAAAAGGTTGTCGTAAAGACTCCGCTTGGGGGAGCAGAATCGATTGCGATACCCGCAGAGCCGAGTCCACGATTAATCAAAAGCTGAGTAGTGAGCGCGCCCATCGAATGTCCGATAATGATCGGTTTTTCATCCAATGCTTTGATCTGACTTGAAAAATGATCGACAATATTGGTTAGCGTTAATTTCCCTAGCGCCGCATCGGGCGTTTGTAACTCTTGAATTGATTTATCTCTGCCGGGATAAGCAGGTGTAATACAGCGATAGCCTTTTGCTTCAAATCGCTTGACCCAATTCTCCCAACATAGCGGTGTCATATACAGACCGTGAATAAAGACAACCGTTTTTGAACTCATGGAATTCTCCTTGAAAATGGAAAACCGAATATTTTGGAATGAACTGGACAAGTATAACCATGAATTGGGGATTTCCTATAGTTGTCTTGAAGTTTTTCGAGAAAACCATTGTTCTTTCGCTGTATAATAATGTCAGACAATGAAACGGAGTTGTGTATGACTTCAAATCACAATCGAAATCCTGGCGTGCCTCTTGACCTTGATTGGGTAATGGGCGCGCACATCAACAAAAGCGCAGTGGAGCGGCGCGTAGCCACTTTGCCATTACGCCGAACCGTAAAAAAGGAGTGGCAGGCGGCATGGCTTCTACGCGCCGTCACCTGTATTGACCTGACAACTCTTGCAGGCGATGACACGCCTGGGCGTGTGAAGCGTCTGTGTGCGAAGGCAAAACATCCCATTCGCCCTGATATGTTGGAGAGACTTGGTGTGGACGGCGAGAAGATCACCGTCGGCGCGGTGTGTGTGTATCCCAACCGTGTAGCGGATGCAGTCCACGCGCTTCAAGGTTCTAATATTCCAGTTGCTTCTGTTGCGACAGGTTTCCCTGCGGGACAAACTCCTCTGCCACAGCGCATTGGCGAGATCGAGCAAGCCGTGGAAGCAGGCGCGCGTGAAATTGACGTGGTCATCGCCCGTAACTATGTGTTGACTGGCGATTGGGCAGCCATGTATGATGAGCTTCAACAATTCCGCAAAGCCTGCGGTGACTCGCACATGAAGACGATTTTGGCAACAGGCGACTTGGGAACATTGAAGCAGGTCTATCAAGCAAGCCTCGTAGCGATGATGGCAGGCTCAGACTTCATCAAAACCTCCACAGGAAAAGAATCGACCAACGCAACGCTTGAAGTGAGTCTCGTGATGACGCGTGCCATTCGTGAATATCTTGAACGCTACGGCTACAAGATCGGATTCAAACCCGCGGGCGGAATCAGTTCCGCAAAGCAGGCGATGGCGTGGCAGTCGTTGATGAAGGAAGAACTCGGCGATGAGTGGTTGAAGAATGATTTATTTCGTATCGGCGCAAGCAGTTTGTTGACCGACCTCGAGCGGCAGTTGTATCACTACATTACGGGTCACTATGCGGCGAAGCATCACATGCCGATGGGATAAAGACGATCCCGTCATTGCGAGGAGGGTCCTCTTCCCGACAAAGCAATCTCCAACATTGTGTAGGAGATTGAGAGGTGAAATATGACCATACTCATAGAAATACCAGATACAGTTGCCTGCGCTATACGAATCCCGCGCAAGGAACAACAACGTCAGTTGAAAATAGAATTGGCGCTCAGCTTGTATGCGCAGGGAATACTCTCGTTTGGCAAAACATCTGAACTTGCCGAGATGACATTGCTGGAATTCGGAGTATTGTTGGGCAAGCGCAATATCCCACGCCAATACGACGAGACAGATTTGCAGGACGACATCGCGTATGCCAGCAGTTCTTAGTTTATAAAGAAAGGAAGAAAAATGGAACAACAATTTATCGTTTCAAACCCGAAAATCATGATGGGGCAGCCTGTTGTTTCAGGAACCCGCATTACCGTTGACCTGATTCTTGAAGGGCTTTCAGCAGGTGAATCTTTTGACCAGTTGCTAAAGGCGCACCCACGCTTGACGAAAGAAGGAATTCAAGCCGCGTTGAAGTTTGCACGTGAGGCCTTGCGTGCCGATGTTGTTTATCCCATTTCCGAGTCTGTCTAATGAAAATACTCGCTGACGAGAGTGTGGATAACAAGATCGTCCTGCGATTAAGGAACGATGGACATGATGTTGGTTATGTTGCGGAAATGTCCCCTGGCATTATGGACGAAGAAGTATTGGTTCTGGCAAGTGATGAAAACACTTTGTTGCTAACAGCAGACAAGGATTTTGGTGAGTTGATCTTTCGTCAGGGATATGTCAAACGCGGGATCGTTTTGTATCGCCTTGCGGGGCTGTCTTCGCAAGAAAAAGCAGAGATTGTTTCTTCTGCGATTGCCGAACATGCAGATAAATTGCTTTCAGCTTTTAGTGTAATTACCGAAAAAGCAGTTCGTATTCGGAGAGTTTAAGAGAAGTTTTTACGACGAAGGACACAAAGGTTTTTAGCCTTCAGGATTTTCCTCCTTCGTGTGCTTAGTGCCCTTTGTGGTTAAGAGATTGGAGTTTAGTATGAGCACATTACTTGAAATTTTCAAAACCATGGAATACGGACCTGCGCCTGAATCGCCCGATGCGGTCAAGGCTTGGTTGGATGAGCATAAGCGCAAGTTTGGGTTGTTCATCAACAACGAGTGGGTGGCGCCGAAGGGCGCCAAGTATTATCCTTCGTATGACCCGTCAAATGGGGAGTTGCTGGCAGAGACGGTTCAGGCTGGGAAGAAGGAAGTGGATTCAGCGGTCGCAGCGGCGCGGGAAGCGTTTGGCACTTGGAGCAAGACTCCAGGCGTTGTCCGTGCACGCTATTTGTATGCGATTGCACGCAATATCCAGAAACATCATCGTTTGCTGGCTGTGTTGGAGTTGATGGATAACGGCAAGCCGATCCGTGAGTCGCGTGATATTGATGTTCCACTGTTGGCGCGCCACTTTTATTATTATGCGGGTTGGGCGCAGTTAATGGAAACCGAACTGCGTGATTATCAACCTGTCGGCGTGGTGGGACAGATCATCCCGTGGAACTTCCCGTTGTTGATGCTGGCGTGGAAGATCGCACCCGCCATCGCGATGGGCAACACGGTCGTGTTGAAACCTGCTTCGTACACACGTCTCTCGGCGTTGTTGTTTGCAGAGATCGTCGCTGAGGCGGGAGTGCCCGCGGGCGTGGTCAACATCATCACGGGCAGTAGTAGCGCTGGCTCGATGCTGGTTGAACATGCGGATGTGGATAAGATCGCATTCACGGGCTCAACGGATGTCGGGCGTATTTTGCGCAAACAAACGGCTGGGTCGGGTAAGAAGTTGTCGCTGGAGTTGGGGGGCAAGAGTCCGTTTGTAGTGTTTGAAGATGCCGATTTGGACGGAGCAGTTGAAGGGGTGGTCGATGCGATCTGGTTTAATCAGGGTCAGGTTTGTTGCGCAGGATCAAGGCTCATTGTGCAGGAAAATGTCGCGGTTAAGTTTATCCAAAAATTAAAAGCTCGCATGGAAAAAATGCGAGTGGGCGACCCGCTCGATAAAGCCATTGATATGGGCGCCATCGTGGACAAGACGCAATGGGAGACCATTGATAGTTGGGTGAAGACGGGCATTGCGGAAGGCGGCGAGTGTTATCAGCCGAATATCACGATGCCTGAGAAGGGGCTGTTCTATAAGCCGACGCTAATCACGGGGCTCGACCCCGCGGCGGCAACGGTGCAGGAGGAAATCTTCGGACCCGTGCTTGTGTCGCTTACGTTTAGAACGCCGAGCGAAGCCATCGAACTTGCGAACAACACGCGCTATGGGCTGGCGGCGAGTGTGTGGAGCGATAACATCAATCTTGCGCTCGATGTGGCGAGCAAGATCAAGGCGGGTTCGGTGTGGGTCAATTGCACAAATCTTTTCGATGGCGCGGCAGGCTTCGGCGGCTATCGTGAATCGGGATACGGACGTGAAGGCGGCAAGGAAGGTCTGTTTGAATATGTGAGACCGATTTGGATGGATAGACCACGCCCTGGTCTCGATACGGCTTCGCCTACTCGACCACCAGTGGATGAGAAGTGGGGAGGACACGTGCCTACGCTTCCGACTCAGCCTGGGGTTGCTCGGGCAAATGGACATTCACTTCCGCTGATAGATCGCACACCAAAGATGTATGTCGGCGGCAAACAGGTGCGACCCGATGGCGCATACACCACAACGATATTGAGTGCGAGAGGAAAGATCGTCGGTCAGGTCGGTGACGGTAATCGCAAGGACATCCGTAACGCGGTCGAAGCCGCGCACAAGGCGCGGACATCAGGCTGGGCGATGCGACACGGATTCAACCGTTCACAGATCTTGTATTTCATCGCTGAGAATTTGGATGCACGCAATGCAGAGTTCGTCAAACGCATTGTCGAAATGACAGGACGTACGCAGAAGTCGGCACAAAAGGAAGTGGATACGGCAGTTGAAAGATTATTCACTTATGCGGCATGGGCTGATAAATACGGCGGCTCGGTGCAAGAGACAACCTTGCGCGGCATCACGGTTGGAGTCAATGAACCCATCGGTGTGGTCGGTATTGCCTGCCCCGATGAAATGCCTTTACTTGGATTCGTTTCACTCATGGCTCCTGCGATTGCAAGAGGCAATACGGTGGTGATGATCCCGAGTCAGATGTATCCATTATCTGCAACTGATTTCTATCAAGTGCTGGATACATCCGATGTACCTGACGGCGTGGTCAACATCGTCACAGGCGACCGTGATCACTTAACCAAAACCCTTGTCCAGCACGAAGACGTGGACTCGGTCTGGTATTTCGGCTCAGCGGAAGGCAGTTACCACGTGGAGAATGAATCCGCCGCCAACATGAAGCGAACATGGGTGGGCTACGGTCTGCCCCGTGATTGGATGGATCGTGAGCAGGGCGAAGGTCATGAGTTCCTGCATGAGTCCACGCAGGTGAAGAATATCTGGGTGCCGACAGGGGAGTAGGAAATGGATAATTTAGAGTTGCTCAAAGAGATAACGCGTGCATTCAATGATCATGATCTGGATCGGATCATGTCCTTTTTTGCCGATGATTGTTCGCTGGATATGCCCAGGGGTTCCGAGCCATGGGGCACAAGGTACACGGGCAAAGAAGAAGTTAGAAAGGGGCTGGCTACAAGATTCGAGACTGTGCCTGATGTGCACTATGGAGAGGACCGCCATTGGGTTTCAGACAATCTGGGTGGTTCGGAATGGTTATTGAGAGGCACTTCGCCCTCTGGCAAAGCTATCAAAGTTCGCGGATGCGATCACTACGAATTGCGTAATGGAAAAGTGATTCGCAAGGATTCGTATTGGAAGATTGTTGAATAATGCTTGGGGTGGAAAGGGATTGAGCTGTGAAATTAAGGAAACTCGTGGGCATATCGCAGGAGTTCTCGTTGAATTTTCGTAGTGGAACCAAGTCAATGAGCGGAGTATGATGATAGGGGAAGCTTCTTGAAATTGCAGAAATAAAAACAGATCAACCGTATCCAAAAATAATAGTCGGAGGGAACCCATGAAAAAGTACATGATCGGATTGCTCCTTGCAATCATAGGGCTTGTGCTCGTCAGTTGTACGACTCCATCTTCTACATTGTTCGATGATGAATTCGACTCGCTGAACGGCGATATATGGTCTGCTCAGCCCAGCCTGACTCCATTCCAAGGTGCCGAAGGGTCAAATATGCCCGGAGAAGTCAAAGTGGAAAATGGCATCTTAAAGCTGAGCCGATATGCGCCTGAGCTTGCCGGGAACAATCCGGTATCTTATATTCAAACCAAACGTATGGTGTACTTGCCCGCCATATACTCGGTTACCATACGTTTTAAAAATGAGTTTGCGGGGTTTGGGTTTGGCAAACTTTATGTTGCCATGTACAAGGATAAGATATGGGTAGGGCAAAACGGAGTTGATGACTCGCAAGCGGATGGCTTTGAGTATCATTCCAATAATGACAGTTACTTTGTTTGGTCTCTGCATGTTACGAGCAGTGGTTATACCATCAGCATAAAGGAAGATGTTCCGATTGCCATTGAAGAAACATTTTCCAAAGAACTCGATCTATCAAAGCTCTCAGGTGATTCCATTATAACAATTGAGGGCGGGAGTAATACCACCTCGACTCCATACTCGGAAATTGATTACATCCGCATCAGTAACTAAGGTAGCTAAGTAATTCAAGAGACATTGCTTCTCTGGATAGTGCGTCGCATCTGACTTAATAAGATTCTTCTGTCCGTTTGATGCGACGCATGTCATCCCTTTTGGGGACTCGCGCTCGGGTAAAATTGACTCAAGCCAAAACCAACCGAGCTCCCAACCTTACCGTTTGAATCCAAAAAGAAATTTGCAGACTGGCTTGCGAATGAGGGTGCGTCGCACCTGAATTAATGAGATAAGTCTTGTCGAGGGGATTTGTCTTCTTAAGAAGTTTCGTCTACCCGTTTGGTGCGACGCACTCGCGCCCAGGTAAAATCACTTCATGCCAAAACCAATCGAACTCCCAACTTTACCATTTGAATCCAAAAAGAAATTTGCAGACTGGCTTGCGAAGAATCATGACAAGTCCGCTGGCGTGTGGTCGCCTTCATTATTGACAGCATAGCTTGGTGAAATAATATGTTGGGATGGGAAGTGTCAAAGATAGATCAAGTCTCATTCCCCCGAGCACCCATAAAAGATTCAGTAGCACATGTAAGATCAAGCCTACCGAAGCCCAATATGCGGTTTTGTACAAATAGGTAAACAAGCCTATGAACAGAAGGAAAAATGTAAGTTCCATCATCGTTTGTGTCATATTACTAATCAGTATCCACACCAGGGTGCCTCCGGCCTCCCAGATGACAAGTCCGCTAATAGTGTGAGTAATTTTTTCCCAGCCTGATGTGTAGGTATGTTGTTTCAATTTAGAGTTCATTTTCGATACCTTCTGTTTCTTCTTTGGGCGAAAACCTCCACCAAATGAGTGCGCCAATTCCAGCGATGAGGACAAGTCCGCCTAAGAGAAAACCAAAGTTGAATCCACTGGATTCCGTTTCTGGAACGATCTCGGTTGGAGTTGCTGTGGGTGGTGGAGTAATGGACAGATGGGGGGAAGGTGTAGCTGCCATCGGAGCAGGAGTCAATGTCGGCGTGGCAGGAGGCGTGACGCGCAGGAGTAACTTTTGTCCCGGGTGGATGACGGAGGCATTATTCAGTCCATTCCAGTTCATCAGATCCGAAAGGGGCACCTCGTATAAGCCAGCGATCCATGAGAGCGTCTCGCCGCTTTGCACCGTGTGATAGTAGTTCCCGTCCGCTTCGGGAGTGAGTTTTTGTATGTTGCTTAAGGTCGGGCTGGGCGTGATATTGCCCGGAGAGATCAAGAGCGTTTGTCCAATTTGCAGGGGCCAATCCGCTTGCAGTCCGTTCAAAGCTAATATCCGATCTACTGAGACGTGATATGCATCAGCAATGGTAATCAACGCCTGATAGGGCTGTACTTCGTGGATGATTCTGCCGTCCGCATCGGGAGCTTGGGGCACGATCATGCCAATGGGTGTCGGCGTGGAATAGCCCACCGTATCTTTACTGGGGACGAACAAACGTTGTCCGGCTTGCAGGGGAATATTGCGGGAAGTATTATTCCAGACCTCCAGGTCGTGAATGGTGATCTGGTAGGCAATCGCAATTGACCAGAAAGATTGACCCGCCTGAACAGTGTGGTAGATCTTGCCATCTGCATCTGGCGTGGCAATTTTTACCGGTATGATAATTTGGGATACCGGATTTGGAACAGCCCCGGCTTGGGGTGTGCCTCCTGAGTAGGAGGCACTGCCGCACTCCTGCCCGGAAACGTAAGCCGCCTGCAGAATGTAATACGTCTTTCCATTTGCGGTGGCTATGCCCGCTCCTATATGACAATAATTCGGTTCCACTGCGGGACGCATATGGTCGGGGTCTGCCCAAACGGCCATGATCTCATCAATGCCCATACCGCCGCTGCTCACGGCAAAGTTTTCGGTTGCCCAGACGGTGCCGCCACCGCCATAGCCAGCCGCCGCCAGCCGTCCACGTACGTCGCCAATATGCCAGGACATATTGTTGGCTGCCATCGTAGCCGCCGTGGATTGGGCAACGGCATTCACAATGGGGTCCTCAATGAGAGCCGGCAGTCCCTGCGAAACACGAAGAGTGTTCATCGCAAGGATCAGCTCGAAGGCGCTGACCTGATTGGATCGCACAGGATGAGCCTGATCAGCTCGGACAGCCTGCGGACGATAAAATATCCCGATACCAAATACGATCAGAGTTGACCAGGTAATTATCCTTTGGAAACGCATGTGACAATTATAAATGGATATAAATATTCGTTTGACCATCCAATTTGTGAAAATGAGAAATATCTTAAGTTTAAAGTGATAAAAATCCCGTTACTGCGCTGATTGCTTACTTCTCGGAATCGCAATGACGGCGTCGTATTTCGATACTCTCGAAAGAGCTTTAGATAACCTGGGAAAGCGAATCAGGTAAAATTGTCCCATGCCAAAGCCAACCGAACTCCCAACCTTACCTTTTGAAACCAAAAAGAAGTGGGCGGACTGGCTTGCGAAAGAGCAAGACAAGTCTGCTGGTGCGTGGTTGAAACTTGCCAGGAAGGGAACGGGGATTCCATCCGTGACGTACGAGGAAGCGGTGGATGTCGCTTTGTGTTACGGCTGGATCGACGGTCAGAAGAAGGGATTTAATGATCAGTATTGGCTGCAGAAATTCACGCCACGCGGCGCGAAGAGCATCTGGTCAAAGATCAATACGGAGAAAGTGGAACGCCTGATTGCAAGTGAGGAGATGAAGCCGTCAGGTTTGAAAGCGGTCGAAGCGGCGAAGCAGGATGGGCGCTGGGATGCAGCGTACGCTTCACAGAAGAATATCGCTGTGCCGGAGGATTTTCAGTCTGCGTTGGAGAAGAACAAGAAAGCCAAAGCCTTCTTCGAGACATTGAATGGCGCTAACCGCTATTCGGTCCTGTTCCGCATTCAAACCGCGAAGAAGGCAGAGACACGTGCAAAACGAATTAAAGAATTTGTGGAAATGCTGGCGCGCGGTGAAAAGTTTCATTGACGCGCTAATAGTGCTTCTCGATTCCCCCAAATCCGAATATCTTATTCTTCTCCGTCATCTCGATAAAATGACGTAATCGCTTCTGGAATTCTACGGGACGCTTGCGTGCCCCATCAATAAAGGCGATGCGAATCCGAATGTAGGAATCTGAAAACGCCCGGAAATTCTTCCAGGCTTTTTTATTTGTTTTGATCGTTTTTAATATATCAGGCGGAATAACGAATTCTTCATCCAATATTTTGCCGAGGTTTTCTGCTACTTCTTTAATTACCTTTTTCTTCTTGACCAAATATCGCAATCGTTCGATATTGGCTTGCGAATATTTTGCCTTTGGCTTGCGCGGAGAAAATCGTTGTACGGAATTTTCCTCGTCCAGTTTTTTGACAATGGAGTCGATCCAGCCAAAGCATAGGGCTTGTTCCACCGCGTCGTTGTATTCGATGCGCGGCTTGCCAGTTGCTTTCTTGGGATAGACCAGCCAGATTTCAGTCTCGGTTTTGTAGTGCTTCTTCAGCCAGTCGCGCCAGTCTTTGGGACCGGTAACGTAGAGTGTTTGAGTGATTTCCATTACCAGCCTCGATTTGTCCAGCCGCTCTGACATTCTTCACGGAATCGTTGTACCCACTCTTCGGAAACAGCATCGGCAAGTTTTGTCAGCGCGGGCGGGGTGATGATCGCAGATTGTGCATCCAATTCAAGGTAATCCAGAATCGTGCGGACGGTCTGTTCGTAGTTTTGAATAAAGTCCTCGTAAAAGATATTCAATGGGGTGGCGCTGCCCTCAGTGAAGAATTCCTGTATCCCTGCTTCGCGCATGGAGCATTCGTTGTATAAATGATTGATGGCATCGAATGAATAACCGTTAGATAAGTCAACAGGTTTTCGTTGTTCGTCAACAAGCAAATGCCACTCCCCCGATTGGATCGCCCGCCACTATGAAACGGCGAGTTGTATTTTGTTGCGGCGTGTCATGAAAATATGGCGATGGTTGGGAAGGACCTGTTCCCAAATAGCTGTTCGGTTTGTTTCCTCTGGTGGACAGGCTGGGAATTTTCGCAGCGTTTCGATCAATTGACTAAAATGCGGCTCGTAATACGAATGATTGATGCCGAACACTCCGTTGTCTGTACTTCCAAGTTTCCATAGATACTCTTGGAGTTCTGCGTGATCCGTCTTGTGATAAGTGGTGAGCAAGTCGGATGGACAGTTGAACCATTCACGCGGCTTCCCAGCAATGTTCGTAGATTCGATAGCTTTGCACAACAATGTACTGCCTGTCCGCTGGCTGAACCAGACGGTGTAGGATAATTGTGGTTTCATAACCGTTATTTTACATGCGGACTGAGCAAGTTTTCCTTTTCGAATAAGATTTGAATTCCATCTTCAATCACTCGTTAAGTCCCTTGGTCGAGCGGACTCTTTGCCCACGCCGCGCTGGTGAACCCATATTCGATTTCAAGCCCGCTCTCATACCAGACGCGCAGGGATGTGAGCGCGCCGTAATCTTCGACCTTTTTTGTGATGACAGTCCCGAAGATACTTATCCACTTGGTGTTCATCAGGTATTTTTGTGGACCATCTGCGATGATAACCAAGTCCACGTCGGATGTTTCTGTGGCGGCATTTTTGGCATAAGAACCAACGAGAGCGACTGCTAGTATGTCGCCATGCGGGTAGGCCCAGCGCATGAAGTCTTCAATGAAATCATATGCTTGCACGAATTTATTCATGCTCCCTCTGAAATTATTTTAGATAGCCAGGTTATGAGTCTTAATTCCGAAGTCCCGACATTGTAACTCGATCTATGAAATTGCTGTGCTTGCCTATGCTCCAGCGACATTATATTGTATTTTTGGTCCCTGGGCGGTGAATGCGAACGGGCGATATGTGTTGGTTGGACGGCATCAGCCCCAAACCAGAAATGAACATCTCAAAAAACATCACCTCGAAAACAACTTCGAGGGGATGTCATGAGCCTTGAGAATGATCCGTTTACATCAACGCAACGAATTCTTCACGTGACAGAGTTTCATATTGAAGCAGGGATTGTGTCACCTGCTCCATCGTCTCCCGCTTCTCGGTGACGATGTGCCTGGCTTCACGGTAGCAGTCATCCAGAATGTGATTGATCGCCTCATCAATCGCTTCAAATGTTCTCTGTGCATTTTGGGGCGCTGACAAGGCGTCGAAACCTTCGGGGCGGTTGAACACCCTCAGTCCAGATGCGCTCATTCCCAGCCGCATCACCATCTCTTCAGCCAACTGTGTGGCAACCTTTAGGTCATTGGCGGCGCCGCTGGTTATATCGTCGCAGAACAACTCTTCTGCCACACGGCCGCCCATCAGCCCGATAATGCGCGCCAGGATCTGATTGCGCGACATGAGCATTTTGTCCTGTTCAGGGAGCGCCATGGTAAAACCGCCCATCTGCCCACGTGGGATAATGGTGATCTTATAAACCGGATCAGAGTGTGGAGTGGCGTGCATGACCACGGCATGTCCTGCTTCGTGATAGGCAATTGTTCTTCGTTCGGTTTCGCTCATCACGCGGCTTTTCTGTTGCAGACTGCCGATCAGGTTTTTCTCCACTGCTTCCTGGAAGTCCTGCACACTGATCTCTGTATGGTTGTTGCGAACTGCCAAAATCGCGGCTTCATTGACGATGCTGGCGAGGTCGGCTCCGACCAAACCGGGAGTTGACCTGGCAATATCCATCAAATTCACATCCGCGGCCAGGTTTCGATTTTTTATGTGTACCTGAAGAATGGCCAAACGTCCGTTTATATCGGGACGCGGGACATTCACGTGACGATCAAAGCGTCCGGAGCGGGTGAGAGCCGAGTCGAGTACGTCCACCCGGTTAGTGGCTGCCAGCACAACGATCCCTTCTGAAGCGGAGAAACCATCCATCTCTACCAGCAATTGGTTGAGGGTCTGGTCCTGCTCCATTTCTCCGCCTCCACCTGTGGAATGACGCTTTCGACCGACAGCATCGATTTCATCAATGAAAATAATGCAAGGAGCCTTGGAACGCGCCTTCTTTAAACAGAGAACGCACCCGGCTGGCGCCCATGCCTACAAAGATTTCCACAAATTCGGAACCCGCGGTGGAAAAGAAAGGTACACCCGCTTCTCCTGCAATGGCTTTCGCCAGTAGAGTTTTACCCGTTCCCGGATCACCGACGAGGAGTACTCCGTGCGGCATCCGTGCGCCCATTCGTTCATAGTGCGAGTTGTCTTTCAAAAATGTGACGATATCCGCCAATTCTTCGCGGCATTCATCCATACCCGCGACATCCTTTAGAGTGGTATCCGGAACTGCGCCTTCCACGTATTTTTTCCGCAGCGACATTAGACCACCGCCGCTCATCCGGACGATGAAAAACGCCACCAGTCCAAGCATGGCAAAACTCACGATCATGTTAATGACCTTCTCGCCTGTAGCCATGTTGGTTTCCATGATCTCATATTGCAATTGCGAGAGTTGTTTTTCATCGACTCCCAAATACTGCATTTGTTCGAGGAAGGGTGTGTTTTTATTGCTCAAGGTGGTAGCCTCTGAACCATCTTTATACTGAATGGTCAACTTGCCGCCCTCCAAAAATCTTTGATTCCGATCACCTGCCCGGCTGAGATGGCTGTGGCAACTTCACTGATTGGAATGGGTTTTTCCTGCATCCCGGAGCGAAAGAGGAGCGTGCTTGAGATAACCAAACCGGTCAATAAAAGCACCAGGCTGATTCTCCCAAATTTATGTTTTTTGAAGAAATCTACGACTTGGATTAAAGATTGTTTCATATTGCCTCACAGTTTTAAATTCTCCTCATGGTACCGCGTTCCAAGCTCCTTTTTGCTTTCACTTTTATTATTATGATTAACTAAAAATTAGAGTTTTGCGCCAGGGAATAGGGTTTTCCCCCACCCTATTAATCTTGTCAACTGGCATCCTTATATACTATGATTAATAGTATGAACTTGTATATCGGTTGTCCCATCTGGTCGTTTAAGGGTTGGGTGGGCAACTTTTACCCTGAAGGTACAAAACCTGCCGATTTCCTGCAGGAGTATGCAAAGCGTTTAACGACCGTGGAAGGCAACACCACGTTTTATGCAGTCCCTTCCGACAAAACGGTCGTGGCGTGGGCTGAAAAGATGCCTGAGACATTTCGCTTTTGTCCGAAAGTTCCCAAGGCAATCAGTCATGAAGGAAAACTGGTGGATAACATCGAGCGCGCACATGCTTTCGTGGATGTGATGCGAGAGTTTGGCGGCCGCCTTGGACCGATGTTCCTGCAGTTGCCGCCTCGATTTTCCCCAAAACTGTTTGGCGATCTACAGGCTTTTCTTTCCCGTTGGCCCACTGACGTGCGGCTCGCGGTTGAAGTCCGTCATTTGGATTGGTTTGATTCTCCCCATGACGAGGCATTCAGTCAGTTACTGACAGAACATAACATGGCACGCGTAACGATTGATACACGCCCCATTCGCAGTTTGGATGGAGAGGATATTCTGTCAGGATCGGTTTATCAGACTTTGCTCGAGGCTCGGAAGCGCAAACCAGATGTCCCCGTAGTTCCGAAGCGCACCTCAGATTTTGTGTTTGTCCGTTATATCGGTCATCCTCATTTGGAAACCAATTTTCCCTGGCTGGATGAGTGGACAGATTACTTTTCATCACAACTGAAAGAGGGCGCCGATGTTTATGTGTTTTGCCACTCGCCCAATAATTTGGCCGCACCTTATTTATGCAGGGAATTGCACCAGCGTGTTTCCAGCCTTGTGGCGATTCCACCCTTGCCGTGGGATGAAGTCCACCCTGGCGAGTTTGAGCAGGGGATGTTGTTTTGATCATCAATGGGTGTCACCGAAAAGATCCAGGAACACCTCCACAACTTGTGGGTCGAAATATGTGCCACTGTGATCACGGATATATCTGAGCGCTTCCTCATTTGACCACGCCGGGCGATAGGGTCGGTCGTTTGTGAGTGCATCCCACACATCTGCTACTGTGAAGATACGAGCTGCCAGCGGAATTTGTTCGCCTTTGAGTCCACGCGGGTAGCCGGTACCGTCCCATTTTTCATGGTGGCAATATGGAATGATAAGCGCCTGGTGAAGAAAGGCGATCGGAGCCAGCCAGTTGTACGCGAGTTTGGGGTGCTGACGCATGACCATTTGTTCATCTTCCGTGAGAGGACCGGGTTTAAGGAGGATGCTATCAGCTACGCCCATCTTGCCAATATCGTGCAACAACCCGCCTCGACGTATGTGGATCAGCTGCTCTTCGGGGATGGACATGGCGCGTGCCATGAGTAATGTCGTCTCGGTGACGCGCTGGGTATGCCCTTCCGTTTCCTTATCGCGCAGGTCTAACGCCCGCGACCAACCTTCGATGGTGGCATCGTACGCAAGTTGCAATTCAAAATTCGATCGTTGCAGGTTTTCGAATAGGGTCGCGTTGTCGATGGCGATGGCGGCTTGCCCAGCCAGTGTTTCGAGAAAATTGATCCATTCTGGGTAGGGCTGTAATGGGGAACGATGGAATAATTCCAGAACACCATTAACCTTTCCCTTTGTGATTAAAGGTATGCCCAAGTAGCAAACAAATTCGTTCTCGGTCAATAATTGGGCGAAAGACCGGGTAAGCGGCTGTGCTTTTATATTTTCAATGTAAATTAAGCGGCGCTCCATTACCACGCGCCCGGCGTAATTGTCACCAAGCTGAACGGGCGCTGTTTCGATCCTGTTGGCATGAAAGCCCCGTCCAGTGTTGTACTCCAGTGCCTGGCTATCGGGATGAAAAAGAAGGATATCGGCAGCATCCACTTGTAATTGTTCAAGAGTTTCTGAAAGCAATATATTCAGCGTGACACGTAGTTCAAAGCTGGACATGATTGCCTGGTCAATCTTCCCCAGCGCGGTCAGGCGCGCAACCTGCTGATGGATTTGTATCTCAGCGAGTTTGCGTTCTGTAATATCCTGCGCTGTTCCTATGATACGTGACGGTTTTCCGCTGGCAGGATTGAAGTGAGGCGCGCCTCTACCCTGGAGGTAGCGTAGTTCACTGTTCTTGTGAAACACACGAAAATCCAGTTCTTTGGGGTGCCTGCCCTCTTTAATTTCATCGATCCACCCAGCTACCATCGGACGGTCGGCAGAATAAACCAGATTCAAAAACCCCTCGAGGTTGTGCTTGAATTCTTCTGGTGATATATCGAGTAAACGATAAACTTCATCCGAATATTGTAGGGCGTCTGCATCAATATCGTAACTCCAACTGCCCACATGTCCGATGTGTTGCGCTTCGGATAGAAGGCGTTCCTTCTCCTGCAGCGCCTCTGCTGCCTGCCTATGTTCATGTCGTATTTTCGCATCACGGAGTTCGCGTTGAATTGCAGGAATCAGCCTTGCAAGACTCCCTTTAACCAGGAAGTCATTTGCCCCGGCTTTTAAAGCCGCCACCGCGGTTTCCTCCCCAATCGTGCCGGATATGATAATAAATGGGAGATCGATATCGCTGGCCTGTAAGACGGTCAGAGCCTGAGGGGCGCTGAAACTTGGCATGGAGTAATCGCTAATAATCAAGTCCCATTCCCGGTTTGCAAGCGCCTGGCGCATCGTATCTGCTGTCTCCACGCGTTCAGAAACGACCTCAATGCCATTGCGTTTTAACTCGCGCAATACCAATTGGTGGTCGTCCTCAGAGTCTTCGACAAATAATATACGCAAATGCTGAGCCACGATGAAAGATCTATCCCGGCGGCCCCTGGTTCAATATCAGCCAGTACAAACCAAGCTGACGAACGGATTCCACAAACTGATTAAAGTCCACGGGCTTGCGTACGTATGAATTTGCTCCCAAATCGTAGCCTTTGATCAGGTCCTGTTCCTCTGTGGAGGAAGTTAGAATCACAACTGGCAACAACCGTGTGCTCTCTTCCTCACGGATGCGGCGTAGTACCTCCAAGCCATCCACTTTTGGGAGTTTGAGATCGAGCAGGATGATCTGGGGCTTATTATTTGGATCACGATCTGCATAGGCTCCGGTGCAGAAGAGGAAATCAAGGGCTTGAGCGCCATCGCGGACTACCACGAGGTTGTTGCCTATATTATTTTTCTTGATCGCGCGCACCGTCAATATCTCATCATCGGGATTATCTTCCACTAACAAAATCATTTTATCTTCCATACTTCATCCTTTCCTTACAGATTAAAGTTCATGTGCGACTATGGCACCATACGGGCTGTTAGGACAAAAAAGCGAATCCCAGCTACGCGAGTCATGATAGTTTGCTTTTCATTGTCCCTGGCGAATCTCATCGTCTAATGAAACAACATCGTAGCGTTGTTTAAGCCAGCGGGGCGGCAGATATGCCACAAGAATCATGAAGGCTGCCATCAATCCGATCAGCCGACTCACAATCTGCCACCAGTCTTGTTCTGCCATGCCTCCTGTTAAAGTGAGGACAGGGCTTAAAAACCATATGATGATGCTCCACGATACCAATAGGACTCTGTATTTTTGAGTTGCCTCATGAACCCTGAAGTAAAGTGAAAAATAAGCGAAGCCGCAGATAATTTGCGGCAGCAAAAGAAAGGCCAGGACGATGACAACAAATGCTTCAGGAAGGGGAGTGCGATAGGCAAGCGTGGTTTCCCAACGGCCCACATTTATCTGATTGGGCATACTGACACTAATATAGTGAGTGAGCAGAAAATAAAAGATCATGTAGAAAACTGCAGTGGGTATGAGTGATCGTCTGTTGCCCGTGAACAAGTAGAGTAGGTAATATAAAAGCCCCCCTAGTGCCACGCATGATACTAAAATATTGACATGAGTCGCAGTGATGTAGAGAGGCAGACTCGTGACGCCCAATGCACCGAATAAATTCAAGAGGGCGTTGAGCAGGGTTGTTATTGCCAGTCCATACCACCATGCTGTAAATGAGACCCATGCGACCCTGGCTTCGAAAGAAGGGATGACTCGTTTACTCAAACGCCAGCCAACATAGCCGTAAATACAGGCGGAAACAAACGCAAACAGTACACTGAGAAATAAAGTGGGTTGGATGGTCATATTTGCTTTTTTTAAATAATTTCCTTTGCGCGTGCGGCGATGGAATCTTTTGATTCCAGCCCTCGTGCAGCGTTGAGTTTAGTGCGTTCCAAGCTGGGCAGGGTGAAGAAAAAGGTTGCTCCCTGATCCTTTGCCGCTTCCGCCCAGACGCGGCCACCATGACGTTGGATGATGCGCTGAACGGTTGCCAGCCCAACGCCTGTTCCTGGAAACTCAGTCATGGTATGCAGACGCTGGAAAGCCCCAAATAACTTACCGGCATACGCCATATCAAAGCCAGCGCCGTTGTCACGGATAAAATAAATCGTTTCTCCGTTTTCAGTTTTCGATCCAAATTCAATCCTTGCTTGTTCCTGCTTTGAAGTGAATTTCCAGGCGTTGTTCAGAAGGTTTTCCAAAACGACCTGCAGAAGATTTGGATCCCCCTGTACTTTCAGATTTGGGGCGATATCAAAATTCACGCTGCGCTCTTTATGAGTTTGCCGAAGTTCCGTGACGATGCCCTGTGCAAGTCTGCTAAGGTCCGTGGGCGCTGATTTCATTACCGAACGCGTCACCCGTGAGAGGTTCAATAGGTCGTCGATCAATTCCGCCATGTGTTGTGCGGCATTACGCACGCGCGTCAGGTATCCTTGTGCCTCCGCGGGCAGTTGATTCCCGTAATCCTCCAGCAACGCCAGGCTGAAACCATCTATTGTACGCAGGGGAGCGCGCAGATCATGTGAGACAGAATAGGAAAACGCTTCCAGCTCCTTGTTGGCAGCCTCCAATTGGAGGTTTGATTTTATCAATTCTTCATCAGCCTGCTTGCGCTTCGTAATATCTCTGGAAATCCCGAATGTACCCATAATCTGTCCTTGTGCATTGCGCAAGGGCAATTTTGTTGTAGAGACCCATGTGAGACGATTATCAGGCCAGAGCACCCGCTCTTCAATGTCGATCAGAGGCTGACCAGATCGAATTAGATTTTGCTCTTCATTATAAGATCTTTGTGCATGGACTTCCGGAAAAAAGTCAAAGTCTGTTTTACCAATTATCTCGGCAGGGTCGTCCAGCCCCATCATCTTTGCTTGAGACTTGCTGTTTCTGATAAAGCGGCTCTCCAAATCTTTAAAATAAATATGGTCAGGCATATGGTCTAATAGAGTCTGAAGTAAGTTATTAGCTTCAGACAGGGCAACCTGGCGCTGTTCCAGGTCGCGGTTCAGGCGCTGAACCTCGGCTTCAGCCTGCTTACGTTCTGTGATGTCATAGTTGACGGAGAGCATGCAGGGATATCCACCGACCTCAATGTGTTCCACAGAGGTCAGCACTTCCGCGACCCGTTTCGATTTCGTGTGGATTTGGATCTCGACGTTGCGTACAAATCCTTGTTTTTCAGTTGCCTCGATCATCTTGGCGCGAGATGCCTCATCGATCAACCCCAATTCCACGGAAGTGCGACCTATAAGTTCCTCCCTGCTGTAGCCGGTGAGTTTTGCCAGAGCCTCGTTTACATTAATGTAACGACCATCAGGCAAACTGACAATCGAGACAGCCGCCGGGCTGTTCAAGAAAGCCTTGGAGAATTTTTCTTCAGACTCTTGCAGTTCTATTGTCCGTTGGTTTACACGCTGTTCAAGCTCAAGATTCAGTTTACGAATTTCCTCTTCTGCTTTTGTACGCTCGGTGATATCGCGCAGGATTGCTGTGTAAACTTTTTTAGCCCCAATCTCCGTTTTTGAAATGGACGCCTCAACGGGAAATTCATCCCCATTCACGCGTAGCCCGAAGACCATCCCCAGCCTCCCCATTGTGCGTTTTGTGACAGAAGTTTGACCAAAGACCTTGATATCCTCTGCGTGATTTGTGTGTAATCGTTCTGGTATGAGGATGGTTAATGGCATTCCCAGGACTTCTTCGGCATGGCGTTGAAACATCGCCTCGGCTGCCGGATTAAAAATCGTAATGATTTGTTCCTCATTAATGGATATGATCGCGTCCATGGCTGAGTTGAAAATACCCGCAAACTGTCCCTGGTTCTCTTGGAGTTTAACTTCCGCACGTTGGCGAATGCCATCTACACGATTCAAAGACGCGGTGCTAATCCAAAGAGCTGCCCCCAGTAGCGTCATATTCAAGATCACCAGGGCGACGATCCCAAAACGGGCGCTATACAATTCCGCCTTCTGACCAAAAAGGATGATTAATCCTAAGCCGATTGGAATTCCTATTACGAGCGGAAACATCCGTCTCAACATCATGCTGCCAATTGCTTCTGTTGTAGTGACTTTCATCCACCCAACTTGCGGCTGAGCGCAAAGAATACCGATCGAAAGAAGTATAAAACCAATCGAAGTATGGAGCGCCATCGAAGAGAAGGAGCCAGCCTGATAAAGCGACGTAACATCAAAGATATATCCGATCAACCCGCTGGAAGCGATCAGCCCGGCCGGAAGAGTCAATGATTGACTGAACCAGGAAAGTGAATTCGATTCTCTGTTTATCAGAAATAATGAAATACCCAGAAAGCCAAAATTTAGAGCGGTGATCAAAGACATACGCCCGGGAATCGGGTTTTCTGGCGTTGAAGTTTCAGTAAAAAATAATTGATCGATTCCAAGGCTGATGTTGAAAATATACTCTGCAAGGGTCAGTAATCCCAGGACGGTAACGATCAGCGCGGCGACTTGTGTTATCCAGCGCTTTGCTGAACCTGGCTTCTCAACGGTTTCTCCTTGAAGGGCAACACCCGCCAGAATAAAGGCGAGCGCGGCATTGACACTCATGGTAGCGAATCCGGGAAATACGCTTTTCAAGTTTTGAATACCCAGTATCCAACCAGATAAGACAATAACACCCAGGGCGATTACGGCCAAACTGGTAAGCTTTGAAAACCACAGAAAAGACTTTAGGATTTTACTGTTGACATGAGTGTACATCTCACCCCCTTGTGCCGAGTCGCTTTATGTTCCCTTTTACAATAAGTGTTTTTATTTTCATTTTTGCACCAATAATAAACATGGAATGCTTTAAACGTATGGATCATATTATCAATAAATAAACTGCAGATAACATGTTAATAATGTGACAGTCATGGACTATTGTAGGCTTTTGGACGCAAGTTCAAAAACCCTATCATTTTAGCAGTGAAGCATGATGAATATTTGTATGTATGAAACCATGTCATTATAAGACCAATCCACCATTGGGGGCAAGCATGGGGTACAAGGGTACTGGGGCAACAAAAATACTTTTCCAACCTATCTTTAGGTTACCCTGTTTTCCTCCTCCGAACACCAAGAACCGCGATTTTTGTTGAATGATTGAAAGGCAAAGGATCGGTGATAGGCTTGCCCAACTGATTGTAACCAATGAAATTTTTGGGCACGGGAATCAGCTCTTTTATCTCCAAATACCCATCTTTGCATAGGTCTTCAAGCACCCATATGTAATCCTGACCGCTGACATATAGTGCGTTGTTAATGGCAATCAAGTTGCCGCCATCGTTAATGAGCGGGCGGATCTTGTTAATAAGGCGCGCGCTCTCCTTCACCTGATCAACTCTACCTTTGGTCGTAGTGGAAAAAAACGGGGGATCGATGATGACACAATCGAAGAACTGTCTGGTGCTTTTGAATTTAGCAACAGCGGGAAAGAAATCCTGCGTTATGAAATCGCTATTATGGAAGGGGAAGCCGTTGAGCGAGTATGAATCTTTTGCGAGATTCAAGAACTGACGATTGCGGTCAGTCTGGACTGTGAGGCTGGCTCCTCCAGCCGCGGCGGCGACTCCCAAGCTGCCGGTGTATGCGAACGTGTTCAGTACGGATTTGCCGCGCATGTTTTCGATCAGCCATTTTCGTAAGCAGCCTGTATCGAGATAGAAGCTTGCATCGTGGTTTATCATCAGGTTAAGGGCATACCAAACTCCATGTTCCTTGATTTTTGTAGTTGCTTCTTTACCAAAGATGAGTTGTCCGCGTTTTTCGGTCTGTGATCTCCCGTTTCGGTGCTTTATGATTACAGCGTATAGCCAATTTAGTGTGGTTTGTAAATATGAGACCGCATCTCGGATAATCGGTTCGTTTTGTAATGGGTGGTCTGCATAATTGTGAGTGACAAGTGTTTGACCATAAATATCCAATGTAAGATCGGGATAGCCTTCAGTGAATCCGTTAAAGAGGCGGAAGGCTGAATTATGAGGAGATGTAAATAAGTGAGTGCGTGATGCTATTGCCTGTTCGAGTAGGTGAGTGATCGATTGTGTCATCATTGGTGTTTCGGTTTGATCTGGATTCAATTCGAGATGAGGATAATGTTTTTTGGTAGAGGCAGGCTTGGGCTTCGCGAGAAGCGGATTTTCATCCCACTTTCAAATGGGTAAGAATTTAATCAGTTTAGGCGTCCAATTGGATAATCCGATACTAATTAGGAATGATTAAGAATTTATTACCTGCATTGTACCCTTAACTTTTTTGGGGTAGACTATTCAAAATCAAAATAGCCGGCCATGAGGTGACTGATGTCTACTGAAATAACTCCACGAAGCTCAAATAGTAATCTTCCAAATTTGCGCCCAGGGAATGAGGCGAAAAAAGTGCCAACGGCATCCACAACGAGAGCGTCTTCTGATTTCTTTGGGGCGGTTGGCTGGCTGGCTGGTCTGCTGATTACACTCTTTGTTTCCATCCCTGTGATCTGGTTTCTGACGGCAAATGCATCGCGCTCCGTGCGGGGGGACGTGTTGACGATTGGCGTGGCAATTGCCTGGTGGTTTAATCCGCTGGCTCTGGGTGGACTCGGTTATGTGTTGAGCAATATCCGCACCTGGCGCTGGAAGACGATTCTTGGGTTGTTTGTGTGGATGGCAGTGAACTTCCTGGTATCGGCGGCGATCATTTCTACCACTGCACGTATCTTAATCATCAACAGCTTGATCGTTGTTGGATATATTCTGGTCGCACTTTTTATCCTTTATATTCAATTACGAGTCTTCATTTGGGCGGCTTCCGGAAAACCCACACGCTTCTTTTTCGGGATTATGGGCTGGGCGGCGTTGAATGGACTTATTTATTGGGCGATTGTTAACCCTGAAGTGTTGAATATAGTCCTGGTTACATTGGGATTTGTTCTTCGTATTGTCTTTGCGATTTCGTTTGTTGTCATTCAATTTGTAGCCATTTTTTGGTTTATGGCACAATCACGCGTGGAAGTGATTCGCCCCGGTGACCCCAAGCAGGTCACTTTTGATGATTATAAGGGGCAACCCAATCTTTTGAAGATGGTGCGTCAGTGGATCTCCCTGCTTTCAGATCGAGCGCAATTCCAGAAGATGGGTGGTCAGTTCATAAATGGCTTATTGTTGTATGGCGAACCAGGCACCGGTAAAACACTGCTGGCGAAGGCAATGGCTGGTGAGGCGGGCATTGCTTTTATATCCATAGAAGGCTCGGGCTTTGCGGCTATGTTCATCGGTGTAGATGTGCTCAAGATGATCCGCTTTATTGGACAAGCTCGGAAGCTGGCGCGTGAGTATGGCACCTGTATCGCTTATATTGATGAGATTGATGCCGTGGGCATGTCTCGCAGCGGCGTGATGGGCGGCGGCCAGATGGGTATGGGAGGCGGCATGGGCGGCATGATGGGTGGTGGGCGAGGCGCTCTTACCCGCCTGCTCTATGAAATGGATGGTATCAATGAGCAAACCCGTTGGGAGAAATTGCGCGCTCGTTGGTATCAACTTCGCAAAAAACCGGTGCCCCCGCGCGATTGGCATATCCTCTTCATGGGCTCCACAAATCGTCCCGATGTGCTTGACCCTGCATTGACACGCCCCGGTCGTTTTGATAGGACAGTCGTTGTGAACAAACCCGATCGTGCAGGTCGCCGGGAGATGGTGAAATATTATATCGATAAGATCAGAACCGATCAGTCTGTCGATATTGAGGCGATTGTCAGTGATACGGCTTGGGCGACTCCCGCGAGGATCATGTCTGCCATCACAAAGGATGCAGTACGCCTGGCGTTATTCGACGGTCGTGATCATGTATCGCAAAGAGACGTAGAGCTTGCATTCCAGGAACAGGCGATGGGCTTGGAGAATCCTATCGAGGAGATGGAAGAGAATCAACGCAGGCAGGTTGCCTATCACGAAGCGGGCCATGCGGTTGTTCAATATTATCTCCGCCCCGAAGAACGTATTGTGCGTGTGAGCATTGTTCGTCGTTCGGAGGCGTTGGGGTATGTGTTACCCGTTTCGAATTACGATATATATGCCGAGCCATTGCGCAACTTTATCGCCGATATACTTGTGTCGATGGCTGGTCATGTTGCAACCGAATTATTCCTCGGTGAATATTGGACAGGCGCGACGGGTGATTTTCAGAACATTCGCGCGCGTTTGTGGCAATTGGCTCATTTCGGTTATTTTGGTCCTCCCATCGCCATTGACGGCACTTATGGCGTAGGGCAGAACTTCAGCGGAAAGACGGAAGATGTTGAAAAGTTATGGAAACGACTCGAACAAGAAACGGAGAAAATCTTAACTAAATATTCTGCGGAAGTTCATGCCGTTGCCCAGGCTTTGCTTAACAGTAACGACCTGTCGGGCCGTGAATGTATCGATGTGATTCGTGCCGCCGCGGTTGGAAATGAAGACTTTGACAGTGAAACAATGCTGAAACAACTGGTTAAAGGAACCATGATGAGCAATAACGGGGATTCAAAGAAGAAACCAAAGACCAAGTCTGGAAGTAGATCTACTTCCGGAGCAAAGAAGGCAAAAACGGAATAAAGATATGTAGAAACAAACCGGCTGGAGATTTCTCCAGCCGGTTTTGCTTAGATACCGATGATGTCATCTTGACTTATTATTTCCACGACCAAAACGCGATAAATCCCTGTGCCAGCAAACGCGGCTCCAATTGACCGGAGGCTGCGACGACGGCAATTCCGGGATTTCCACTGCCATCCAGGAACGAGAGCACAAGGTTATTGTTATCCGGTGACCAGATGGTGGCCGATTGATGATATTGATCGAAATAGGGGAGGATGTTCAGAAACTGTTCTGTTGGACGGTATGTAAATAGTTCCCAGCTTTTTTCCGATGTTACATTGAGAACGTTCAATTGCAGAGCGTATTGTGCCTGCTGTGCAGCCGTGCTTGTATCGGATGTCCCACTTTGCGTATCATTGGTTTGCACCAGGATGAAGTAGGCGATCTCCTCTGCGTTGGGTGACCAGAAGAAGGCGATGATATTCTTATCTTCAACAAACTCTTTGTTCGTCTCAAGATCATAGACGTGTAAGGCGCCTACTGTGCCGGATGCGAGGGCTTGAGCGCCATCCAGATAAGCGAGCTTTTTACTGTCCCTTGACCAGGCGAACGCAGTCTTGCTTATGAACGTTCCAATCGCTTCGGGATTCTCGCCCGCGGAGTCAGTTACGATGATTTGGTTTTTGTTGTCGGATAACCGCCCGAGCGCGATATGATTTCCGTCTGGCGACCAGGCTGGAGCTTGGAAGGAGGCGGGAGTCGAAGTTAGTCCGTCCTCAAGTATAGTGGGTTCCATGCGCAGGAAAGCAAGGTGTTCCGGCGCGGTCGAAGTTTCGCTTCCGGTGTGAACAATCATCACACGTCCATCCGGCGCCCACGACCAATAATACGGCGAGCCCGTGTCAATCAGAGTTTGTTCACCTCCGGCGGCCGGCACGCTTCGCAGAAGGATGTTTTGTCCGCCTGCAGCTGTTGTCGTCAGGAAACTTAAGTTTTCATTGTCTGGTGACCAATAGAGATAGAAGGGGTGCTCGACCTGAACTCGTGTACACTTCCTTTTGAGATTTTTCATCCACATGAGCAACCAGCATGGTGGAAGTGGTTACTGAATCTTGTGCGGCAAGTTTTACGAACGCGACCTGATTCCCATCCTGTGCCCAAGTTGGATACTCGTAATAGCGAAATGGGTCACCCTGGTTTTGGGGAATAAGCGCATCGTCTGTAAGTTGCTGGAGTTTGCCGCCGCCCTGGTCAGAAACATACATGTTTCCATCTATGCCCACATAGGCGATCAACCCCGATTTTCGTTCAAGCGTTGAAAGTAACGGGCTTTGCGGTACACGCACATTCTGCGGCAGGCAGGAAGAAACGAGCAGAGCTACGAGGGCAAGGAGAACGATCTTTTTCATTGTTGCAACTCCAATACTTCCACAGCTAAATCAATGACCGGGTCATCGTTTGGCAGGATCTCATCCCAGCTAGCGTCAATCTGGATGTCCGGGCTGACTCCGGTGTTTCCAATGTCGCTGCCATCGAGAAGTTTAAACGATGCGGTGTCAACAAAAACACGCGCGCCGTTGGGGAGATAATAGGCGGTCGTTGACTCTACGGCTCCCGGCGTTGTTGCGCCAATGAGGGTTGCCCGGTTACCCACTTGCAAACCCGCTGCAAGAATTTCAGGGGAACCTTGTGTATTGGATCCTACCAAAATAACCAGTGGAATCGTCTGGGAACCGAATGCGTTTTCCCCTTTTACTTGAATCGACTGCTTGTCACTGCGATTATAAAATTCACCAATCGCGCCATCATAGAATAAGGTAAGCAGTCCTTCAAGAGGCCAGCCTCTCGATGAACCTGCGATGCGGAGATCAAGGATAAGTCCATCCAGCTTTTGTTTGGCGGTGAGGGTTTGAAGTGCCTGCACAACGTCCTGCCCCAGCATATCGTAGGCAATGGGTGGAAAAAGCATATAACCCAGGTTTGTATCTGGGATCAACATGGTTTCAAGTTTGCCTGTGCTTGTTAGTTTGCCGCGTTGGACGTCAACCGCACGTTCTGCCTTCCCCGGTGATCGAATGGTCAGAGTGACAGTACTACCAGATGGGCCTCGTATGCGGTTGACAGCAGATAGCCCTTCCTCCAGTAAAACAGGATTGCCATCAATAGCGACGATACTGTCGTGCGCTTTCAATCCTGCTTTTTCAGCAGGCGATCCCTCGATGATGGAAAGCAGGATGATATGTGGTGTAGGCTCTGGATTAAAACCAACGAACGCGCCGATGCCTTCATAAGTGGAGTTGTCCGCAATATCACCTTCGATCCTTTCAGTGCGTGATTGATAAGCTAACGCTCCTTCGGGCAGGTCTGATCCCAGATCACTGAGCATGGAAGTAAACTCTTCATCCGTCAAGCCTGCATTAATTCGCTTTTGGTAATCGGTGTGAAGGGCATCCCAATTCAAATCTGAAGAATCAGAGTGGATGTAGTTTTCTTTCAGATCTGCCCATAAGGCGTCGAAGGTTCTTGTTTGATGCTCCTGAAGCGAAAATTGGGGACCATAATTTCCAGTTAAAGGTTCATCCTCTAGCGGCAACAACCCGATGCAGGCAGATAGCCCGAGGCTCAACGATATGATCAGCGATGAAATAGAATGGATTTTTTTCTTCATACGAGTTGCCTCACAATGCCAAGATTTATCAAAACAACGATGAAGCTCATCCCCTTATGATTAATCTTGTAGACCGTGTTGCTTTGTACATCCTTACATCTTGCGGATATTTTTCGGGTTCAACACGGAAATCATTTTTGCTCCTTTCAAGGACGTTGTTTCCGTTATATTGTCCAATTCCACCCAGTAAAAACTGCGATGCTCGGAATAGGGGTCAATGTGTGTGACTGTTCCCTCGAACCATCCTTCCATGCCCCATGTTTTTTCATTGAGAAAGACCTCCACGCGGTCTCCGGTTTTGATCTCTTCGGGCATATTGTTATTTGCGTCTTGCCCATAAAATAAGCCCGATACCAATGACAATAGCGATCGCGCCATTGATCGCCCATTGAATCTGACCTGACATTAAACTGCCGGGCAGAACGTTAATCCCTTGAAGGAAAAAGGTGCCACCTGCCAGAATAAGCAAGATGCCCGTCACATTTAAAAAGGTTTTCATTTTGACTCCTAAAATATTGGAATGATTATACTCTTGCCAGATGACTCGCTTCATGCCCAGTCGACGCCTGATTCTGTTTTCAGGAACCGAATCTTCTCCTCGACTTTTTTCCTTGCATGTTATGTTCTTGTTTAGCGTGCAAAAGCACGAGAAAAAGAAGGGTCGAACGTCTGGAAAAAGACAGGCGAAACAACTCTTGTCAGTGAGGGAGGGAACCCAGTACACTGGAAGGCATAAGCAAAGGACATCAGCGGCATGCGCATTCTCCTGAAACGAAAACGGAAGAGATCCGTGGACTGAAGGAACAACTGTCGCAGGCGCTGGAGATCATTCAGAAACAACAAAAGCAGATCGAACGGCTGCAACAGATCGTGGAACAGCAGCAGGCAGAGATCGAGGATCTGAAGCGGATCGGGAAGCGTCAGGCGGCACCGTTCGCGCGGCGGCACTGGGTGGAGCAGCCGAGACGTCCGGGACGCAAGCGCGGACAGGGCAAGTTTGCTCGTCGTGAACTGCCGAAGGTGGTGAAGATCCATGAAACGAAAGAAGCGAAACTGGACGGCTGTCCGGAGTGCGGGGGGCATCTGCAGGCGATCCGCCAACAGGAGCAGTACGTCACGGACATTCCGGTGGTGGAAGTGCAGACGACGCGCTTTGTGACCTATAGCGGCTACTGCCCAGAGTGTCACAAGCGAGTTCGTTCGCAGCATCCGGACCAGACCTCGCTTGCCACAGGAGCCGCCGGTGTGATGGTGGGACCACGGGCGAAGGCTTTGGCGGCGGATCTCAAGCATCGACTGGGTGTCTCGTACGGCAAGGTCAGTGAAGTACTCAACGACACCTTTGGATTGCAGGTGAGTAGAAGTGGCTGGTGTCAAGCCGATCAGAAGCTGGCTCATACCGCCCAGCCCGTGTATGCCGAGTTGCTGGAGGTGATCCGCCAATGCAGTGTAGTCAATGCGGACGAGACCGGTTGGCGGATCGGGACGCTGGCCGCTTGGTTGTGGGTCTTCACCAACCAAGAAGTGACCGTGTATGCCATCCGCGCTAATCGCAGCAGTGACGTGGTGATCGATGTCCTGGGGGAAGAGTTCAAAGGCATTCTGACCACGGACTGTTATCTGGCCTATGATGATCGGAAACTGAAGGAGTGGCTCAAACAAAAATGTGTCGGTCATCTGCTGAAAGATCTGAAGGAGATGAAAGAGAGCAAGAGTGGCCGAGCCCTGCACTTTGCCCGCCAGGTGACGATTGTCTTGCAGGAGGCTCTGGCGTTGAAAGCCGAGAAAACCCGCCTGGATCCCTTCACGTTTCATCAGCGAGCTCAGGATCTGGAATCTCATTTGGATGTCTTGATCGCACCCCACCGCCGCCTCTCCGATCGCGACAATGCCCGCTTTGCCAAACGCTTGCGTAAACATCGTCCGCATTTGCTGCGCTTCCTGTATGTCGACGAGTTGCAGGCCACCAACAATCTGGCGGAGCGCATGTTGCGCCCTGCGGTCATCACGCGCAAGACCAATGGTTGTAATCGCAACCGTAGCGGTGCAATGACCCATGCCATTTTGGCGAGTGTCTTGGTTACCTGTCGTCAACATGCCATTCCTATCCTGGATTATCTGGTCCAACTGCAACAATTTGGTGGAACACCTTCAGCTTTGGTCACGGCCACTCCGCTCCGACTGGACATACCGGCTTCACCTACTTTTGAACGCTAAACAAGTACCATGTTATAATAGAACACCCGTTCAGAACTTAGTTTGTCACGCTGAAGGCGCTTTATGCCCGCAGAGTCTCTGGTAGTGTTGCGAGACCCTCCAGTGCCGTTCAGGGTGACAACAGTGGAATCCTATGGACTTTAAACTTCAAGCACCTTTTATCCCGATGGGCGATCAGCCCGAAGCCATCCGTGGACTTGTGGATGGAGTAAAGCAAGGAATGAAGCATCAGGTTTTGCTTGGCGCCACCGGTACAGGCAAGACGTTTACGATCGCTTCCGTCATCCAGGAATTGCAAAAGCCGGCGCTTATCATGGCGCACAACAAGACACTTGCCGCGCAATTGTATGCCGAGTTCAAGGAGTTTTTCCCTCAGAACGCGGTTTCATACTTTGTCTCCTACTACGATTATTATCAACCGGAAGCCTATGTGCCGCGCCGCGATCTGTTCATCGAAAAAGAGACTGAGATCAATGAAGAGATCGAGCGCCTGCGTCTCGCCGCAACAACCGCACTTGTATCGCGGCGTGATGTAATTATCGTGGCTTCGGTCTCGTGTATCTATGGCTTGGGGAATCCCGAAGAATTCAATAAAGGTTCTGTTAAATTTGAAAGTGGGAGAGTTGTATCGTCGTAACGCCCTGCTGAGGCGATTGATCAAATCGCAATATCAACGCAACGATATGGAGCTGCGCTCTGGCACATTCCGTGTACGCGGCGATACGCTGGAAATCATCCCTGCCTATGAGGATAAACGCGGCTACCGCATCGCGTTCTTTGGCGATGAAGTGGAACGAATTACTCAATTCAGTCCGCTGACAGGTGAAATATTTGAGGAGCCGAAAGAGATTTCCATCTTTCCAGCCAAGCAATATCTGACCGATGCTGAAAGAACAAAGGAAGCCATCGCCGATATAGAAACGGAGTTGGAGATTCGCCTTGCAGAGTTTAGAGAAACGGGAAAAATACTGGAAGCACAGCGTCTTGAGCAGCGTACGCGTTACGATCTGGAAATGTTGAAAGAAGTTGGTTATTGCTCTGGCATCGAAAATTATTCACGCCACTTTGATCGCCGTGCCGCAGGGACACATCCGTGGACGATGATCGACTTTCTGCCGAGCGATTACCTGCTGGTCATTGACGAAAGTCACATGTCTGTGCCGCAGATACGCGGCATGTACAACGGTGACCGCGCCCGTAAAGAAACTCTGGTTGAATATGGCTTCCGTTTGCCAAGCGCGCTGGATAACCGTCCGTTGAAATTTGAGGAGTTTGAAGAAGTAATGGGGAATACCATCTATACATCCGCAACACCGTCCAAATACGAGATGGAACATGCAGAACAAGTTGTGGAGCAGATTATCCGTCCCACTGGGCTTGTTGACCCGGAAGTGGAGGTACGTCCAACCAAAGGGCAGGTGGATGATCTGGTTGGAGAGATCAGGCAGAGGGTGGATCGAGGCGAACGCGTTTTGGTCACGACTCTGACGAAGCGTATGTCCGAAGATTTGGCGGAGTACATCAAAGAGTTGGGAATCAAAGTCCGCTACCTGCATTCGGAAGTGGAGACGCTGGAGCGCATCGCCATCCTCCGCGACCTGCGTTTGGGCGAGTTTCACGTGCTGGTGGGAATCAATCTTTTGCGTGAAGGGCTGGATTTACCGGAAGTTTCATTGGTTGCGATTCTCGACGCGGACAAGGAAGGCTTTCTGCGTTCGGATACCGCGCTCATTCAAACGATCGGGCGCGCCGCGCGTAATGTGAATGGACGCGTGATCATGTATGCCGACAAGATGACCAACTCGATGAAGCGCGCCATTGACGAGACGAATCGACGCCGTGCAAAGCAGGTGAAATACAATACTGAGAACGGTATCGTTCCGATCAGCATCTCGAAGGCAATCCATGACCTGACCGAGGAGTTAACGACCAAAGCTGTAGGCGAGGCGCGGGGTGAATATAAAACCAAAGCGGATATCCCGCGCAACGAGCTGAAACAGATCGTGCACGAAATGGAAAAACAAATGAAGGAAGCCGCAAAGAATTTGGAATTCGAGAAAGCCGCGGCGCTGCGTGATGAGCTGTTTCAGTTGAAGAGTTTGCTGGCAGAGGATGAAAGTTTGAAGCCGTGGGAACGAATCAAGTTGTTGATGGGCGAGGAAGAGTAAAAAAAGCCTTGCGAAGGTTCGCAACCTTCGCAAGGCTTTTTTTTCATTCAAACAGCTTCTGCTGTTTATTGCCTTTTTTCCTTCTTCGCCTTTTTAAAGTTCAAGCCGCCGCGCGCCATATCCGGGTAACGCGGACCTTCCGCTCCGTTCAGCAAATCTTCAATGGTTAGAATTTGAATTTTGGGGAATGCGCCGAACTGCGAATCGTAAAATCCCGCGCTGACGGCTTCCTTCTTCATCGGTTCGGTGGGATTCGCCAATGTGACAAATAAACCAATCTGTGCATCTTCGCGTTGGACGGTTGCAATCAAATCCTTGAGCATCACCACGCCGACATTTTCGCCGCCTTTCACAGAGACAATGACTTTCTTCGCCGCGCCTTTGTCATCCTGAAAGAAGATCAAGCCGTCAATGCCGGTATCTGCGCCTTTCTTTTTGCCTTGATACGGCTGTGCGTTGACCAGCGAACAAGCCCAATATTGAAATTCGTATTTATCACGTGCGGCTGAGATCGCGTGCGCCGCCCAAGTCTTTCGGCGTGCCGTGGACTTCGAGTTCGAGCGGCGGTGTGGAATCGACAAAGGCATCTTTCAAACGTTTTTCGATCAGGGCAATGGCGAGATGAGTTATGTCAATCCCAATCCATTGCCTGCCCAACTTCTGCGCGGCATGGACAGCCGTGCCGCATCCGCAAAACGGATCGAGTACCACATCGCCTGCATTGCTGGAAGCTTGAATGATGCGCTCTAAAAGCGCTTATGGTTTTTGGGTAGGATAACCAAGCCGTTCTGTGGACGATCCTTGCAAATGGCGCTATATCTATCCCAAACATCTGAAACCTTGGGTCCACCTCTGTTCAAATAGATAAACTTTCCTTCGAATTCTTCCATTTGGATCAGAAGGAAATATCAATCGATTTTCTCTGTCGAGTTCCTCCATAACCTCGCTGGCTTACACTCCAATCCTTAGGGGATGATGGATAACCTTTGAACTCGTATGTTAAGTTGGGTCGTGGATTGGGGCCATCTAATGGAGCACTTTGATAGGGACCTCTTCCATCTTGGTCATTGAATCGAAATCTTTCGTGATATTCATCATCCATTTCACCATATACAATGTTGTATTTATAGGCTTGTGTTTTGGTATAAGCAAGGACAGTGTCGTGAACTGCCCCGAATTTGCGCCTAACATCCCCTTTTACAGCAGTTCTTCGCCAAATAATTTCATTGAGTAAGTTTTCGGGTCCAAATATTGCGTCCATCACTATCTTCAAGTAATGGCTGGCTGTCGGGTCGCAATGTAAATAAAGAGAACCTGTTGGCTTTAAAACGCGATGTAATTCAAGCAAACGATTTGCCATCATTACGAGATAAGCCATCACATCGCTTTCGTTCAAAAACTTACGCATGGCGGCGATCATCTCGGCAACATCGGTGTTGGGCTGGCGCAATAACTCGGCATATTCCTGCTCGGCTTGCTCGCCCCATGTCCACGAATCTTCGAAGGCGGTCACCTGCGCTTCGGAGGAATGTCCCTTGGGTGATTTGAGATACACGTTATAGATCACGCTTAGAGTTGAAGGGCGGGTCGAGATAGATCAAATCCACGGATTCATCTGCGATGTGTTCACGTAAAACAATTAAGTTGTCGCCGTAGTAGAGTGTGTTCATAAAAGTTCCCTTTTCTATACAAATTATAATCCCGTATTCACGGGCGTTTATTCACTAGACGGTTTTTAATTTCACCTGAATCGGGGATTTGGAAGCAAAAATATTTTATTTGCTTTTGTCCAGCTTGTAGAAATGGAAAACCCAAAAAGATACCAGTAGCAGCAGTCCGCCAAATAATCCCAGCAAGCGTACACCCAGCGGTCCTTGTGGATCCAATTTACTGCGACCCAGCAAGAGGAATAATGGAATGATTGCCAACCCCAATCCGCTTGAGGCTTGGTTGAGAAGTCCCCATACGGAATAGAAGGAGCCTTCGCGTCGTTGCCCCGTGAGATGCTCATCGTAGTCTGTGATCTCGGCGACCATGGCGCCTGGCAGGATTTGGGCTCCAGCCAGGCTGGCGCTTTGGAGCACCACCCACAGAATCCCCTGCGCGAGAAGCGGGACCGGCATCCAGTCCCCGATCAGCATCAAGGTGGGTAATGTAATTGCTCCAGCCAGTAAGGAGCCGCGATAAATCGTTTTCATGCCATACCGTTCGGAAAGTTGATTGATAAAAGGAAAAGCCAGAAGTGTTATGCCGATGGCCGGCAGGTAGAAGTAGACCGCGTCGGCTTCTTGAAGCCTGCAAACTTCCGTGACAATATACGGCAGAGTTTCGAGGACAAGTGTTGCCCCCGTCCATACCAATCCCCACGAGAGGGCGAAGATCTGAAAGTTGCGATTACTAAAAGTTGCCTTGAGGCTGTTGATAAACGAAATTTGCCTGGTGGTTTGATAGCTGAGGTCGATACGCTTCCGAAGGAAAAACCCCGGTAAGATGAGGATGGGTGCAGCGACAATGGCAAAGATCCACATCGTTTGAACATATCCGAGCGAACCGATCAGCGGTCCTGTGAACCCGGCCAGGATATTGCCCCCAAGCAGGAATCCTGTTTTCCAACTGGAGATCGCCACCCGGTCTTTTTCTCCAACTGCCAGTTCGGGCAAAAGGGATTCGTAGGGCACCTGATGAACTTCATATACCAGGTTGAATGCGATCAACACTAAAAAAAGATAGACCGGTACGGAAGTTGATGCCCCTGCATGAGGCGGCGTCCACAAGAGAACAAAGAGTACCGGCAGAAGAATTGCTCCGCCAATCACATAGGGCAGGCGTCGTCCCCAACTGGAGTTCGTATGATCCGAAAGGTATCCGATTGGCAAACCGATTACGATGTTGACAACCTTACTGACAAGAATTACGATGCTATATACTGCCAGTGGGACAATTGGCGGCTCGCCGGGGGGAAGATAAAAGTAGATGAGCCATCCACTGACCACTCCCCATAGCGTGGAGCTTCCAAGTGTGATGATCGTATAGGCAAGCCACTTCATAACCCCGCTATTTTACTCGACTGTACTCTTATATCAATGGGATGGTTTTGTAGGGGAGCAGTTATATAAATGTCGCGATCTCTTCCAGTGTTTTCTTTTGGATGACCGGGACCTGCGCATCCTCCGCAGGGAAACCTGTTACCAATAAAAGAAATGGTTTCTCATCTGACGGTCTATCCAGGATACCGTTCAAGAATCCCATCGGACTGGGTGTATGTGTGAGCGAAACCAAACCGGCATTATGCAGGGCGGCGATCAAAAAGCCTGTGGCGATGCCCACCAATTCGTTGACATAATAGTTCTTCACACGCCGACCATCGGGCAACTCGCTGTGATTTTTTCCGAAGATGACGATCAGGTATGGGGCGGTCTCCAAAAACGGCTTGTGTTCATCTGTGCCGAGCGGCGCCAGCGCTTCCAACCATTCCTGTGGCGCGCGGTGGTTATAGAATTTTTCCTCTTCATCTTCTGCCGCAACGCGTATCTCATGCTTGACCCTGGGGTCGCTCACCACAACGAACCACCAGGGCTGCAGGTTGGCTCCGTTTGGCGCAGTCCCGGCGGCAATTAAACATTCTTCAATGATTTCGCGCGGGACGGTCCTGTCGGAGAAGTGGCGTACAGTGCGCCGTCTCTGCATATCCTCTCGAAAAGAGGCGGCGCGTTGCTTCATCTCTTCTACAGGATATTCAATATAAGTATTCAAAGCATGAAATTTGGCTATGGACATTGTGTCTTTCCTCATAAAAAATTTGAAAGTCACAGAAATATTTATTGTACGATGCCTTAGTCTACGCGGATGATCTCGATTGGAATTTTGGATTTAAGTTCAAATAGATCTGTGCGGCGGTCGAACAACGGTTTTACGCTTCCAACATCTCTTTGCTTGGCAAGATTCGTCAGCGCCAGCTCCCCGATCACAACCGTTTCAACATTCGGGTCCGCTTCTGCGGCGACGGCGTGAGTTGGAAATGCAAAATCGCTCGGCGTAAGTATGGCGCTCTGCGAATAGTTGAGCAGGTATTGCCTGTTGGGAAGGTTGCCTGCGTTGCCCGATATGACTGTGTAGATATAATTTTCCACCGCCCGCGCCTGTGCGGAATAACGAATTCGATAATAAGCTTTTTTCTCATCCGTGCTGAAAGGGACGAAGATTACCTCTGCGCCAGCCAATGCCAATAGGCGGCTTACTTCAGGGAATTCGATATCATAGCAAACCTGAATGGCGATCCTTCCCAGCGGCGTGTCGAATACTTTTAATCCGCTTCCCGGTCGGATATTCCACAACTCCCGCTCTGACGGTGTGATGTGAAGTTTGTCCTGTGTATATACTTTTCCGCTGGGCGTGAAAAAGTGAGCAACATTATACAGATGACCGTCCTCTCGCAATACCGCGGTCGAGCCGCCAATAATATAGAGTTGATGTTTTTTTGACAACCGTTTGAACATGCTGATATATTTTCCGGTCATTCCTGCCAGTTTTTTCATAGCCTTGATGGGTTCCATGTCAGAGGACATGGTTGAAAACATTTGAGCGGTAAAGTATTCTGGCAGTAACAGGAAGTGTGAATCGTACGTGTCAGCGGTTTCTGTAAAAAATTCGACATTGCGTTCCAGGTCGCTCCAGGTTTTGATCGGTCGCATCAAGTATTGTGCTGCGCAAACGCGGATACGGCGGACCGGGCGTTTGAGCGGAGTAGCGGCAATCTTCCTGCGGTTTGACATGAAGTCCGGGTTGGGATATTCGAGGTAGGTGCAATAGTCCATACTTTCATTATCGTGCATAAGATCGAATACTACTTTCTTAACCGTATAGCCCGCCTTCAAATGTGCGTTCAAAGCTAAGTCTTTCAGTTTTCCCTCTATGACCTGTTGTACATATTCTTCCGGGGTTAATGCAGCCATATGTTCGGGATAACCAGCAATCCGACCGTATGCGATCATGCGACGCAGGTTATATTTCCGAAGCAGATTTTTTCGACCTATATATAATTTTCCTGCAACCCCCATTCCGCGATAATCTGGGTGAACGGCAATATCTGCTCCATACAAAGTGTCACCTGAAGGTGTGTGCGGACTGAATGACCCGTTCCCAGAGAGTTCAGGGTAACGGAATAGGTCTTCATCGTCATCCAGTTGCAAGATGAGTGCGGTTGTATACCCAATAATTTTTCCATCATATTCTGCAAGGAACTGTCCGTCTGGAAAGGCGCGCAGTTGCATGCGATACTTTCGCTCGTTGTAAAGCTCCTCCTTTGAGTACAAGTGTCCATAAACATCTTCATGGAGTTTCACGATTGCCGGTATATCTTTTGGCTGCCAATTTCTCACAATTACTTTTGGATTCGACTTGTTGGCACTCTTTGGCATCTTTTCTCCTAATTCCTGGTGGGATATGTTTTAAATTTATAACATATATTTTCTGGACGGAACACAAAAGCGCTTGAGAGTTTTGAATCCTCAAGCGCTTTTCAGAGACTGAAACTATTTATCTCACGCCCAACCCATGAGCCTTGCAAAACTTGCTGTTAGGAAGGTTACTAGAAATGCCACGCCAAGTGTGATTACCACACTGACAGTTGCCCATTTGTAACTCTTGGTTTCTTTATAGATCGTGATGATCGTTGTCGCGCAGGGATTGTGTAACAGGGCGAACAACATCAGGTTTATCGCTGTTAGCATGGTCCAGCCGTTGCCGTTGACGAGCAGGTCAAAAATGCCCCCGCTGGTTCCGGGTCCGTTGATCATCGTTCCTGCGCCCACGTAAACCATCATCATGGTTGGCACGACGATCTCGTTGGCGGGTATGGCGATGATATAAGCCAGGAGAATGACGCCATCGAGTCCCAACAGCAATCCAAAGGGATTCAGCCAATCGGATATTGTGCGCGCAAGGTTGGCATCGCCGGTATGAATATTCGCCAATATCCAAATGATCGCTCCGGCAGGCGCGGCAGTTTGGACAGCGCGCCATAGCACGAAGATGGTACGGTCGATAAGCGACGTATATAAAATGCGTGTGACGTTCGGTCTTCGATAGGGAGGCAATTCCAGTGTAAATGCAGACGCCTCACCTTTTAATAGCGTTTTGGAGAGCAGCCACGACATCAGGAATGTGAATCCGACACCGATCAAAACCACACCGACAACTGTTCCTGCGGCGATTAAGGAGGTCAGGGCTGGGGAAAAGGAAGCGGCGACAAAAACAGTGGCAAGCATAATTAAAGTCGGGAAGCGTCCGTTGCAAGGCACAAAGTTATTGGTCAGAATGGCGATCAAACGTTCGCGTGGCGAGTCGATTACGCGCGTCGCCACCACTCCAGCGGCATTACAGCCAAATCCCATCGCCATGGTCAGGGATTGCTTGCCATGTGCGCCCGCTTTTTTGAACATCCAATCAAGGTTGAACGCGACGCGGGGCAGGTATCCCAGATCTTCAAGTAATGTAAAGGCAGGGAAAAAGATCGCCATCGGCGGCAGCATGACGCTGACAACCCATGCCAGCGCCAGATAGACGCCATCCCAAATAAAGCCGGTGATCCACCAGGGCATACCGACCTGAGTAAAAAGAGCACGTCCCCAATCTCCAATGCCAAACAGGAGCGTGGCGATCCAAGCGGACGCCACATTGGCGCCGGAAACGGTGAGCCAGATTATGATGGTCAACAAGATCAGCATGATCGGCAGGCCCACAACGGGAGAAGTGACAAGCCGGTCTATCTTCTGGTCAAAATCATATTTTTTCTCAAGCACGGTTTTGACCGCCCGTTTGGCAATGGTCTCTGCTTCGCTGTAAAGTGATTTTACGATCTCATCGCGGAATCCGGTGGATAAAGTCCCGCGTAAGGCTTCTGCCTTGGCTAATACATCGTTCGGATTTAAAGTTTGCTCTGTCATGGCTCTATCTCTATTGTCTTCCTTCTACAGACATCTTCTTGCTAAAGTGTACATCTGCCTGTTGCTGGCGTTGCATAAGTTGTGTAAGTTCGCCAGACATAAGCGCCTGCTGTACTCTTAAATCTCCATCCAACAGGCGGATTGCCAGCCATCTTGCGTTGGGGATTCCGGGCGCCATTTGTTCGATCATGGGCACCAACTCCTTGACCGCTTTTTGGAATTCCTGAGTACCTGCCACGCGTAAAGGCTTTGTTCGAATATCGCCATTGATGAGATCTGCAACGGTGGCAAGCAAGGTGTGGACTCCCTCCCCTGTGCGGGCGGTAATCGGCACGGCGGGAATACCCAGGTCGCGGCTTAGTGAACGCGCATCCACTTCGAGTCCTTTACGTTTGGCTTCATCCATCAGGTTGATGGCAACGATCACGTGATCGGTGATTTCCATGACTTGCATTACAAGGTTCAAGTTGCGTTCCAGCGCGGTCGCATCGGTGACAACGATCGTACAGTCGGGTTTTCCAAATAATATAAAATCACGCGCCACCTCTTCATCCTGTGAAGCCGAAAGCAACGAGTAGGTTCCAGGCAAGTCAACGAGTTTGTATTTCACATTGTTGAATTGATAACCACCTTCGGCGCGTGTGACGGTCTTGCCGGGCCAGTTGCCGGTGTGCTGCTTAAGTCCTGTCAACGCATTGAACAGTGTCGATTTGCCGGTATTTGGGTTGCCAGCCAACGCGACCACACGGTCGAAGTTGCCGACTTTGAATCCCATTTGCTCCAGGTTGTAGAATGCGGGGCATTCTTCGCAGTGTTCGGTCGGTAAGGTCATTTTCTTTTCGATAGTCATGTTTGCTCTTTTCCTGTTTCAACGATTAAACCGTTTTGACCCAAATCTGCGCTGCCTGATCCTTGCGCAGCGCGATCAATGTACCGCGCACACGATAAGCACGCGGGTCGTTAAAGAAATTTCCAAGTTCGGGATAAATGGTTGTTCCGGGCGTCAGACCCAGATCCAAAAACCTTCTGCGTGTAAATCCCTGCACGGCATCATCCAACATCACGATTTCTGCCTGCTGGTTATGAGAGAGGTCGGCAAGTGATATGGCGTTCGCCTTTGCAATTTCACTTTCAGGTAACGGCGATACGCTCACATTTGCCGCCACGGTGGGCGCCAAACGGTATTCCATTTCGCCATCGCTCAACACAATCCGCTGCGGTGTGTGTTCGAGGATGCGGATGGTTTGCCCGAGCTTAAGCCCCACAGCAAGGATTTGTTCATACGCGATGGCAGGCTCGTCTTCGATATGCACGATTCTTGCCGGACCTTCAGCCTGCCACGCCGTAACAGGCAGACTCTCCACTGTAGCCATTTTCCCCTCACGTGATGGGATGGGGTCTCCGTGCGGGTCAAGCGTTGGATGCCCAAGTGCAGCTTCGAGTTCATTAAGTTGTGCCTCGGTGAGTGTATGTTCACGCTTCTGCGCCTCACTGTGGATCTTGTTCAAAGGCATACGCGCCTCATCCACAAGATATCGCTCCCATAAGCGGTGCGCACGGACGATGTGCATTGCCCAGCGTGTTCCTTCTGTAGTGAGGTGGAGTTGTGAGCCGTGTGTTTCGAGCAGACCCTGTGCTTCCATCCCAGAGATAAGATGAGTTGCTTTTGTGCGCGACAGGTCCAAGGTCCCAGCGAGTGATTCGGGCGAAGCGTGTCTGCCGCTTTGTTCACGGTCAAGAAGATGTTTGAGAGCGTCTTCAACCTGCTCGCGTTCCTTTGCTCTTCGCCAATCCTTATACAGCGCAAGGATGCCATAGCGCGGAATGAATGTTGCGATGATGAGAATTATCAATGACCAGACCGAAAGATTCATAACTCACCTCCGAGTTTGGGAAAGAACCGCCCTGTGCGTTTCATATACTCACGATACTCGTCGCCGAATTTTTCGATAAGATTAACTTCCTCCTTTGGTGTGCGGATCGCCATAAGGATGAATGTCAGTATGCCCAGTGCGGCGATGAACCAACTGTCTGCCATCATGCCAAAGGAAATGAACAAAGATGCCCCAACGGTGTAGAGTGGATGCCGAATATAGCGATAGATGCCGTTCGTGACGAGTTTGTGTTCTGTGCGGGTGGCGCTGGTGGGTGTAATGCTGCTCCCGATACTGCTGAACAGCCAGTAGATGCCGAACACACAAAGAACGCCGATGCCAACGCCGAGCCAGCGAACCCAATCTGGCAAGCCGAGTTTTGACCATGCCATCCATTGCGGGTTGATGAGATACACAAGTGGACTGAGCCAAAGGATAAGTCCGCCGATTCGAATCATGTTCATCATCAATGTACCGTCCATTTTGCGAGAAACTTTCTCGCCGGTGTCTTTATCTGCCTTGCGGCGGAAGTAGATTGAGATGCCTATCCCTGTGATGAGGATTACAGCAGCTAAAATGCGGAAAATGTTTTCATTCATTTGATTTACCTTTAATTTCTAAAACGCTATTGTTCTTCAACAAAAATTTGACTGGTGATATTCAACCCAAGTACAACGGATTTTCGTCCGATCTTGATTGTCAGGTTATGGTCGAAAGGTGAATGCTCTTTGACTTCTATCTGTGCGCCGGGGATAAGACAAAGTTCTTCGAGGTGACGAAGCAGGTTTGGGTCTGATGCTCGAACGCGCAAAATGGTTGCTGTTTGACCGGGTCGGAGTGCGGAGAGTGGAGTTGATGCGTCCACAGGCATTTTCAAGTCTTCGGTGGGGATCAAGTCACCGTGCGGGTCGCGTCGAGGGTTTCCCATTGCCGCGGCGATGCGCCTCTCGAAATCCTCTGAAATGACATGTTCGAGCCGTTCAGCTTCCTCATGAACTTCATCCCATGAATAGCCAAGTGTTTGCACCAGCCAGGCTTCGATCAGACGATGATGGCGGATAACCTCCAATGCGGCTTTTTTGCCGTCTTTTGTCAACGTCACACCCTGGTGTTTTTGGTATTGGACCAAAGCTGGTTTTGACGAGGCAAGTTTTTGGATCATCCCGGTGACGGATGGGGCGCTGACTTTGAGCCTTGCCGCGAGAGCAGTTGTGCTGGCGTTTTCTCCATTTTCAGTCAACTCGTAAATTTGTTTCAGATAATCCTGAATCGAAATGGTAAGGATTGATTGCATTGCCTTGTTATTCCGCGGTGGTCTGTGTTCCTGTCACCAGCCACATAAAAAATCTTGTCTTGTTTAAATAAAAATTTAGGTACGCCTAAATTTTAGGCGGAAATAAAAAACTTGTCAAGAGGATATTTTTTGAGTTCGGCGATAGGAGATAGGTGCAGTAGGTATCTCACAGTCTTCTAACTTTTAATGTTCAAAGATATTGCCATGTAGACGGATTGTGTAATAATTCAACGAATGTCCAAGCCCAAAACGAGCTGGCGCATTTGTATTTTGATGGAAGATGGATATGTGAATTTTGACCCTGGGTATTATTTGAAAGATCACACATGGACCAAAATCATTATGGATGCGCCGGTGCTGGAACGATTACGTTCTGTCATGGAACAAACTGAGTTCGATGTGTACTTGAATTTGTGCGAAGGATACGAGGAGCCGGATTATTCAGGCTTGGATATTGTGCGTGCGCTTGAAAAGCTGCGCCTTCCGTTCACTGGCGCTGATAGTAAATTCTATGCACCGTCCCGTGAAGAAATGCAGGCCGTTGCTGAAAGGCATGAGATTGGATTCGCCCGCGGGGTCAACATACCAGACGCGGGGGAGGCGGGGGTGTTGACCGAAGGTTTGAGTTATCCCTTGATGGTGAAGCATCCAAATAGTTATGGGAGCACGGGCATGACACGCAAGTCTCGCGTTGAAACGCTTAAGGAGTTGCGCGGGCAGGTCCGGCGGATCTGCAAAAACTTTGGAAGCGCGCGTGTGGAGGAATTCATCGATGGGCGGGAGTTCACAGCTTTTGTTGTGGATAACCCCGATGATCTTACTGATTCCTTTGTATATCCGCCTGCTGAATTGAGCCTGCCTGATGGGGAAAGTTTCCTTCATTCACAAGTGAAGTGGAAGGAATATGTTTATTTAAAGCGTGTGGAGGATAATCGGCTGGCTGTCCATTTGAAGGATATGGCGCGGAAGATGTATCATTCCATGAACGGGGTGGGGTATGCGCGCTGTGATATTCGCATGAATAAAGCTGGAAAATTATTTATGCTTGAAATTAACCCGAATAATGGTATCTTATATGAGCCAAAAGATCTGGGTCCTGCTGATCTAATGATGGAATATGATCCTCGTGGGCATGAGGGTTTTTTGGATCGGATCTTTCGATCGGCATTGATCCGTCATCGACAAAGAAATTTAACGAATTAAAATCACCACGGAGGTGAAAATGCGAGTTTGTGTTCTTACTGACGAAGACCCTGAAGATTTCGACCCCGCTCCATTTTTAGAGGGATACGAATGGGAGATGTTTACAATGCAGGCCCCAGTGCTGGAGAATTTACAATCGATTGCGCGCCGGGGAAGCTTTGATGTGTATCTCAATATTTGTGAAGGATATGAGGAAGAAGGAGATGAGGAAGAGACTGCCTATGAAGGTATTGAAGTTATTAAGGCGCTTGAGCAACTTAACCTTCCGTACACAGGTGCAGACCCGCGATTCTTTGACCCAACCCGCGAAGAAATGCAGGCAGAGGCTGATGCAAGCGGTATTGGGTTTGCAAAGGGCTATCGGGTGAGATCAGCCGATCAAGCTGAAAGACTCGTGAAGAATCTTCGTTACCCCATCATGGTAAAACACCCGCAAAGTTATGGGAGCACGGGCATGTTTCGTGAGTCACGTGTCGATACGCTGGAGCAATTGCGTGTTCAAGTGGAGCGCGTTTGCGCGGAGTTTGGCGCGGCGCGCATGGAGGAGTTCATTGTTGGGAAAGAGTTCAATGTGTTCGTTGTAGACAACCCCGATAATTTTGAGGAGCCCTTTGTGTATCCGCCTACCGAGTTGATCTTTCCACAAGGTGAGGAGTTCTGGCATACCGATATCAAATGGGATTACAACGTTCCATTCGATTTCAAAAAGGTAACTGACCCGGAGTTGGTCTCACGCCTGCAGGATATAGGCAGGCAGATGTTCCTTGCCATGCGCGGGATTGGCTATGGGCGTTGTGATATTCGCATGAACGAAAAAGGCGAGTTATTCATCTTGGAGATCAACCCCAACGGCGCCATCATGCTCCTGCCAGAAGAATATGGTCCTGCAGATTTTATGATCCTGTACGACAAGGATGGATATCGCGGTTTCTTTGATCGTATCTTTCGATCTGCGTTAATCAGGCAGAAGATGCGTGCGGAAATGACTTAATTTCCACGGATCAATTCCCTGACCTCGTTTGTTCGTTCTAAAATGGATGCCGCAGTTTCATGAATGTCTGTGTCATCCATTTTTTCTGCGCCAATCATCAGGCCTTCTGCTTCTGCCAGCGCGGCATAGATTTTGCGGATCAATCTTTTTGACTCTCGCGGGGTTTGCCCAATGGCGACCAGCGTTTTGTCAATTTGAATTGTATGCTGGGCAAAATGCGCTTCATAACGATGCAATCGATGGCGAATGGGGAAGCGCGTCTCCTCCCAAAATGTAGAGAGGAGATCCAACTCTGCAACGGTAATCGTGCTGAAATCCTGAATGATCTCTGAATGGAAGTTCCTGTGAAAAGCCAGCATATTCTCAAATGGGCCACTCGTCAGCTTTTCATATTCTTCATCGGTTATGTTGACAAGACGGTCGGCATCTTCATCCAACATTTGGTCAGGTTTCCAATTGCCTGCTCTGTGACATTCCAACGCATAGCGGACAACGTGCTGTGAACCCAATATCTGTTCCAAAGATATGTTTGTAGGTACTGTGCACAGACCACTCGCCTTCTGTAGGTGCGCGATGTGCATCTTCGCTTGCGAGACGCCAAAATTGCGGCTTGCAAGTCCATGTATGCGGCGTGGTATTGACTCAGGATGTGCTGGGCAGGCGTCGGCTTGGAACGAAGCGTGGAAAGGGTCACAGCGAGTTGGCGTAATTCCTGCAAAGTTACAAAGAAGGCGAAACGGATCCCTTCTTCATCGTGATCTTTCCACGTCCATTTGCGTTCGAGATCCTTTTCTGAAAGTGCGAACAGCAGGAATGCAAATTTTTCAACTGCGTGTGTGAGCTGGGAATTGAACATGTTATTTCCTCTGGTGGATTACTTCTTCCTCGGTCTTAGCCAGCGCCCGCCAGCAACAAGCGATATAACAATGAAGGCGATCGCCGCCCAGGAAAACGCTGTGTTGTCTGTTGAGATGCCCAGGGCTAAAAATGCCATGCCAAGAATAAGAAAGACAGTAGATATATTCCGTTTATTTAGTTTCATGATCCGCTTATCCGTTTTATTGTTTCTGCTTGACCTCGGGGTATGGAGATGGATTATCAAATAAACCTGTTGAGATATCTTTCAAGGTTTCATCGAAGAACGATAGTAAATAATCATTCATGATCATTGTCACGCGCCTGCCATTGATGGGACCTTTAAGTCCGAGTTGTGGAGCGATGGGGGAGAGTAGAGGCAGGTCGCTGAAATCATGATGGGCAGTTCCCATAATTGTAATTGCCCTAAATGACTTTTCTACATTTGGATAAAACTTGCCAAAGAGTTCGTTGTTGCGGCTGGTGACATCATCTGCCCAGCGTTGGCTGAACATAAAGAATGCCGGCTGGCTAATGCCGCTATCTATGACTTCATAAGATACCGGCCGCATGAACGGGTCCATGCCGAGCAGGGCTTTGCAACGCATATCTATGGCGCAAAATTGAATTGCCGCGCCTCCACCTGTAGAGTGTCCGTAAACGCCAACATGTGATGGATCGAGCATTGTAAAAAACGGACTCGCTGAATCTTTATCTTGTGATTCCATATAGTCCAATGCAAAACCCAGGTCGCCAGCCCACTGGTCGGCCAGTTTGTGCGCCGCGCTTTCGTATATATCTGTTGGCGCGCCATCCGGCAGGGCAGAGGGGTTATTGTCCGCGATGGTTCCGTCGTCGAAGACGGTGATGAGGGCGCCATAGGTATGTTGCACCGCGACGACAACATATCCGTGGCTTGCCAGGTCAATGGCTTGTCCCGAGTTTTGGGCGGCGAATCCCTGCCAGCCGTGAGAGAATAAAACAATGGGATAAGCGCTACTCGAAGCGGCAACCGGGGAATCCTGAAAGGCAGGCGTTTTGACCAAAGCCAGATGGCCGAGAAAAAATGATGGAAGTTCCAGGAAACCTGAGATCGCTTTGCTGTATATATCCGCATGTTGCATCCATGGCGCGTGTTGATCTGTTGGACCTGGTTCAGATGGGTACCAAACGTGAATCTGGAATCGACGCGCTTCATCCTTGCCCGAATATAGTTCCCTGCGCGAGGAGTCGGTTAATTCGTAAATACGTGTGCCAACCTGATACGGTCCGCTTGGGGGTTGGGATAACGGGAACAGGTAGAAGAATGGGTAAAGCTGTCGAAACAGCGAGCAGGCTCAAGTTAAGAATGACGTGAAGAGGTTGTCTGGTTGGCGTCTCGTTTTGTGCAGTCCTGAAAAAAGACGGAATGCTTAAAAATAATGTTACGACGGTGAATGCGTAAAGTGGAATCATTTGCCAACGCATCCCTTCGATTTGTGCATGTGTTGCAACAACGACAAGTGCAAATGCAGGCAGAATGCCTATGGCTGATGGACGTTTTTTGCCCCTGAGTGGATACGCTAAATAGATTGCGAGTATGATGATTGTAAGGATTTCGAGTGGTCGCATATAACCTTATAAATATGATCGTGGTTGCATATAGTTTTGTGGGTATTTACCTTGTTTTGCTTCTGTTTTCAAGCGTTCAAAGGTGGTTTCCGCCAGCATTTGCTGTTCTTCTGTGATCAGACCTTTTGAGATTGCGTCTTGAAATTCATCCAAGTCCAACTCAAGGAGCGTTCTATCTGGTTTGAGCCACATATCCAAAAACAGATCAATGATCTCGTAGCCATCAGCTATCTTTGTGATGGGCATTGCAATATCTGAGTAATAACCCAGCGCTGTTCCAGTTTGGTCACGGAATACTAATATGTTGAAGTATTCATGGTATGAATAGAATTTTTCAACTGAACAGGCTGTTTCGACGGGCTCGATGAAGCCGCGGGATACCAGTTGCCTGGATAGTGAGAATGATTGATCATCTGAAAGGCTCGTTAATATCAAAAGGGTATGATGATCGTCTGCTACAAAACCCTCATTGAATATTTCATCCGGTTTTCCTGGGCGAATGTGGTGAATCGTGACAGTATTCATTCATACCCTACATATATTTATATTTACAGCGCCACTCCCAACACAGCGACAAAGTGTGCGGCAGCAGCAAGCATAACGAAGATATGCCACATTTCGTGAAAACCAAAGACACCGGGTTTGAAATTGAATATCTTGGTAATGTACACAATCGCGCCGAGGGTGTAGATCACACCACCTGCAATCAACCAACCAAAAACCCACACGGGTAAAACAGCCAGCATTTGTCCCGCGGCACCAACGCAGAGCCAGCCCATTACGAGATATATTCCCGCGTTCAGCCAGCGTGGTGCGCGGATATAAAACACCTTCACGATGATCCCGATCAACGCCAGTGACCAGATGATGCTCATCATACCCCACTTCCAAAAGCCCTCGAAGGCGTTCACACAAAACGGCGTGTATGTCCCTGCAATGAGAAAGTAAATGGCGGAGTGGTCTATCTTGCGGAAAATTTCCAGCGTCTTGTCTTTCACCTGCACCATGTGATAGGTTGCGCTCGCTGAAAATAAAAAGATCAGGCTCACGCCATAGATCAGCAATGAAATTACTTTGGCGGGCGTCCCCCAGCCAACGACCAGTAATGCGATCAGACCTGCCAGCGCAAGCGCTGCACCTGCCCAGTGGGTGAGACTGTTTACGGGTTCACGAAGTTTCTTGAGCATACTATTCCTTTTCCACTTAGCGCGGTTTGGTTGCAACAATAACGATCAATGTGCCTGATTTGATCTCAAGCACATGTGTCTCCACATCGAACTCTGCTTTAATGAACGGTTCTTCCAACTTTTCCCGGACGACTCTTTAACGCGTCGGACGAAGCCTGGCCTGTGACTTTGAATAGCCACGATAAAAACGTATTCTTCGGCATCGCAACTGGCAGGACGACGAATCTGCCTCCGTCCGAAAGGCATCTCTTTGTCTCTGACAATGTTTGTGGGTCGCTGATGTATTCTGCAGGGAAGGTTGCGATGATCGTATCAAATGATGCGTTGCGGAAGGGGAGATGTTGCGCCAACCCGCGTGCCAGACGTGCGGAACCATCCGTGTTGCGTTTAGCGAGTCGACCCATCGATGCAGATTCATCCACCGCAACAGCGATCGAGCCTTGGTTGAGGAGGAAACGTTGCAAGTGACCGGGTCCATGACCAATTTCGAGAGTCCGAGTCCCTTTGATGTAGGGAACGACCTCCAGAATCCAGTTTTTCCAATGACCAAATGAAACGGTCGCTGCGATGAGATCGTAGCTGAAAGCGATTTGGTGATAGAGGAAATAAAAAAAGGTTCGGAGAAGTGATTTCATAAAAAACAAGGGTTTGACCGAAGTCAAACCCTTGCGTTCTTGCTGGCACCCGTCAAGCGGAAGGCGCTTCGTCGGATTTCTTGGGCTTGCGTATGGACTCTACTGCGCTTTTACCGCGTTCGCGTACATCATCATAAACCGTCTTGCCGCGCTCACGGACCTCGGTAGCGAGTTCCTCTGCACGGGCGCGGGCAACTTTTGCGAGTTCTTCAGCGCGTGTGCGCGCATCAGCCGCGGCGGCTTCTGCGCGTGCCAGAGCCTCTTCAGCCGTTTGTGAAGCATAATCGCGCAGTTCGATGGACTTATCCTTGATCAATGCGCGGGTCTCTTCACCAGATTGTGGGGCGAAGAGCAGGGAAACGACGGCGCCAGTGAGCCCTCCAACAATAAAGCCTACGAGAAAGGCGCCAAATTCATCACGATCAGACATAGTAACCTCCTTTTGGTTATTAGTTCTTTTTAGGTTTATTATAGGTGACAGTCACATTCGGTGATCATTACCTTCTTGCTACTTTTTCTTTACACCCATCAATTCTAACATACGATATAGACCAGCCAGATAGCCGTTTAGTTTGATGACGGGCTCTACAGCGTTCTCTCCCAAAAACTCGGCGGTGCCGCGCAGGTTGTTTACGGTCTCGGTAGTGGCTTTCAAAATCGGTTTCACTTCATTTTGTAACAGATTGATCAGACTCGCCAGTTGAACGATGAGAACGATCAGCGCGACTCCGATAAGCAGTGACTCCAGCGCCACGACAATGATGAATACATCACGTAATTTTCCAACCCATTCTCCCGATGTTCCAGGGGAGAGCAGGAGATAGATTGCCGCGCCAAGCAATACGAGAAGAACGACTGCGCCTAGGGTCACGCCAATCATTGTGCGTTTCGTCTGTATATCCTTCTCGTGTTTTGCGGCGAGTTCTTCAGGAGAGGCTGTATACATGGTATCGGGTGTATTTTGTGTTTCAGTCATAAATCCATTATAGCATTTTTATCTTGAAATTCAAATCAGTTATCTTGACTTCGTACTGCATTCAGTGTATTATAGCAGAAAAACCGACCGTTCGGTAGGGAGATTCCATGACCCGAGAAGATATTCTGGAAGCCGCTGCGCAAGTCTTTCGACAAAAGGGATTCCATGGCGCGTCCATGACTGATATTGCAGAGGCGGTTAATCTTGCAGAAGGCGAGCCTGTATCATCATGTTTCGTCCAAGCAGGAGATTCTGTTTGAAATTCTGGATCAGGCGCTTCAACTGCTCCTTGATCGAATTTCCTCCATTTCAACCCAAAACATTCCAGCCGATACAAAACTTCGTTTGATGATCCATGAATATCTCCAGATACTCGTGGAGAATATCGATCTTGCCGCAGTCCTCCTCTTCGAGCATCGCTCATTGGAACGCAGGCAACACGCGCGCCATATTCCTAACCGTGACAAATTTGAATCTTTGTGGAAGGTGTTCTTGCGGAGGGCGTGCGCGCAAAACTCTTTGATTGTAACGACCCTGGATTGACAACACGCGCCCTGTTGGGACTGATGAACTGGACGATTACATGGTATCGTCCCAGCGGCGGGAAATCTATCGAACAAATCTCAGATGAATATTCAAACCTGTTATTGAATGGATTGCTCAAATGAATGTGGAAGCCGCGTTTGCCGCCTTCGAGTCTTCAACGGGGGCAAAAATATTCCGTATACCGCTCCAGGTCTTTCCGGAGTTTTGGGCATATGCCTATGTTGTTCAAAAGGGCGGAAATAACTATCTCATTGATAGCGGCTCTGGCACAGAACCATCGCACGAAGATTTATTGAACGGATTGAAACAGTGCGGGCCTTCATTCATCAGACTTGACTCACATCCTTTTGACTCACGCACACATTGATCATTACGGCGGACTCTCCAGGCTAAAACCGCTAACGGACGCAAAGATCGTGTGCCATGGATTGGATCTGCAAACCGTCGCACATCACGATGCCAGACTTGGCTCTGACCAGACGTCGCTTCGCCTTTTTCCTTGCCGGAACCGGTCTCGCTGAAGAGACGCGGGATTCGATCCTTGACATATACCGTTTTACCACAGCCATGTATCAGTCTGTACCTGTGGACTTTACATACGAAATCCTGGATATGTGCGTTGACGAATTCAAACTGATCCATTTGCCAGGACACTGTCCCGGTCATGTAGCGATGCGTTTGGATGATGTTATCTTCTGCGGCGATATGGTCGTGGAAGGTGTCACGCCGCACCTCACACCCGAATCCATTAGCCCATATAGCGGACTTGATCATTACCTTGAGTCACTCACGCGCTTTCAAGTTTGGGCAAAAGATGCACGTCTTATTTTGAACGGACACGATGAGCCTATTACAAATCTGCACCCTTATATTGAAAACACATGTCAAAATATCATTCGCCGCCTGAGCAGGGCGATTGAGGCATTACACATACCTCTTACGATTGCCGAGATATGCCTCGCTGTTTATGGCGAAGCAAGCGGTTATAACCAACTGCTCATGATTGAAAAAACAGGCGCATACGTTGAATATCTTTACGAACACGGCATGATCGAAATCGCCAATCCCGTCGAGTTGGAACAGGGAAGACCTGCTCGTTACCGCCGCCTGCGAAAAATTCCAGATTCTGAAATCCTTCCCAAGGAGAAGAAGCATGTACTCGTTTGATCCAACAGAAGAACAACAAATGTTGATCGATGCGGTCAACAAATATGCTGTCAACGACTTGCGTACAGCCGCGCGTGAGGCGGAGGAAACCCGCGAATTGCCGAAGAAACTTGTCAGCAAGGGCTGGGAGTTGGGCTTGTTGCAGGCATCCATTCCCGAAGCATACGGCGGCTTTGGTGAGCGCAGCGCAGTCACGGGCGTGCTGGCGGTCGAAGAGATGGCATTCGGCGACCTGGCTGGCACGCTGGCTGTGATGACGCCGAGTCTCTTTGCAACGCCGATCTTGCTTGCAGGGACCGAGGAACAAAAGCAAGAATTTCTACCAACAGTCATTGAAGGCGATTGGACTCCGTACACTGCCGCGCTGATCGAATATGCTTTTGACTTCGACCCCAACGAATTGAAGACAATCGCAGCGCTTGAAAGGCGATGAATATCTTCTCAATGGCGAGAAGGCATTTGTCCCGTTTGCGAAGGATGCGGAAATGATGCTCGTGTATGCAAATCTCGATGGGAGTACGCAAGCCTTCATCGTCCCGAAAGATGCGGCGGGACTGTCTGTCTCAGAAGAGCGCGAAAAGCTGATGAGTCTCAACGCGCTTCCGATGTATCGAGTCAAATTGGATGATGTCAAGATCCCTGTCGCGAATCGAGTAGGCGGCGCGTCAGGCATGGACTTTGAACTGGTCCTTGCTTCGATGCACATTGCCGCCGCCTCAGCCGCTGTCGGTGTGGCGAACGCCGCTTTTGAATACAGCATGAATTACGCAAAAGAACGCGATGTGTTCGGTGTAAAGGTCGCACAAAAACAAGCCATCGCTTTCATGCTCGCCGAAATGCGGACCGAGATCGAAGCCATTCGTTTACTCACTTGGGAAGCCGCATGGAAATTAGATCAAGGTCGCGAAGACGCCTCGAACGAAGCCTATCTCGCCTACACAGGCGCAGTGGATATGGCAATGATGGTCACCGACCGAGCCGTGCAGATTTTAGGCGGGCACGGGTATATCCGCGAGCATCCCGTTGAGATGTGGATGCGTAATGGACGTGGGTTTGCCACGTTTACGGGATTAGTCATTGTCTAACCGTCATTGCGAGCCCGATAGGGCGAAGCAATCCCCGAGACTGTTAGGAGATTGCTTACTCTAAAGAGTACGATGTCGTCGAGCTAAAGCTCCCCTCGCAATGACGGATTAAAGGAGAAATATCATGCCGATCGAATTTGAAGCCCCCAAGCCAATTACCCAGGCTCAGTTTGTTCTCAAAACTGTAGCCGATGAAATGATGCGCCCGAAGTCGCGTTACTTCGACGAACATGAACACGAGATTCCCTGGGATTACATCGAATTCATGCACACAGCCATGAAGGCAATGGGAGGCAATTCCCTGGCGCCTGCCGAGAAGGCTAATGGCAAAGACGATGCCAATAAAGAAAAACGCCCTCCGATCGGGTATCAGTTGATCGCCGCACAGTTGGAGGCATTGTCATGGGGCGACGTGGGTATGTACCACTGTCTGCCTGGCGGAGGACTCGGCGCGGCAGCGGTCTATTCTGCAGGGACGCCTGAACAGCGGGCAAAATTCCTTGCGCGGTTCAATGGCGACAAGCCGACCTTCGCCGCGATGTGCATCACTGAAGCGGGCGCAGGCTCGGATAACTCCGCCATCCGCACGCGCGCAGTGTTGGATGAAAAAACCAATGAATGGGTCATCAACGGCGAGAAGATATTCGTCACTGGCGGCGATAAGTCGTTCACCGAGTACGAAAAACTTGGCAAAGGTTTCATCGTAATCTGGGCATCCATCGACCCGTCTGCGAAACGTGCGGGGATGCGGGCATTTGTCGTGGAAGGCGGTACGCCGGGCGTGAAGGTTACAAAATTGGAGCATAAACTGGGAATCCGTTGCAGTGATACCGCCTCGATCTCTCTTGTGGATGCGCGGGTTCCCTTCGAGAATATTCTTGGAAGCCCAACCGTCGAAACAACAACGACAGGTTTCAAGAAGGCGATGGCGACCTTCGATGCGACAAGACCCCTCGTCGCGGCAACAGGCGTCGGCGTGGCGCGAGCCGCTTTGGAATTCCTGAAAGAAAAACTTGCAGAGAACGGTGTCCAGATACGTTATGGATTGCCGCGCCAAAAGTTGTCCAACATCGAACGCGAGGTGATCGACATGGATGTGATGCTGAAGTCTGCGTGGCTGATGGTCATCAAAGCAGTGTGGATGGCGGACAATAAAAAGCCGAATGCGCTGGAGTCTTCGATGAGCAAGGTCAAGGCTGGTGACGTGACGACGAAGATCACGCAGAAGGTGGTGGAGATTCTTGGACCGCTCGGTTACAGCCGTGAGTTCCTTGCTGAGAAGTGGTTCCGCGATGCAAAGATCACGGATATTTACGAGGGGACGGGGCAGATCAATCGGCTGGTCGTGGCGAGGAATATTTTGGGTTATAGCGGGAAGGATTTGAGATAACAATCATGTTCTGGTGGTCGAGTAGGGCTGCTGGTTGAGTAGCGAGCGCACTTTGCGAGCGTATCGAAACCAAGCCCGTATCGAGACCACCTATAACAGAAATAGTTTTGCTTAGTAGTGGTCTCGATATGCCCTTCGCAACGAACGCTCAGGGCTACTCGACCACCGAGGAGAATTGGATACTATGAAATATCAAATTCACAAAGCCGTGGTAATCGGCGCAGGGACGATGGGCGCGTCCATTGCGGCGCATCTTGCGAATGCTGGCGTGCCTGTGACGTTGCTCGATATTCCATCGAAAGATGGCGATAAGAATAAGATCGTCAACGCTGGCTGGGAGGCATGTCTGAAAGCCAAGCCCGCCAACTTGATGTCCCCCGATTTGAAGACATTGGTTACGTTGGGAAATCTCGAAGATGACTTTGACGCAGTTGGAGAGGCGGACTGGGTTGTTGAGGCGATTGTTGAGGATCTGAGAATTAAGAGGAATTGATGGCGCGCATTGACGGAGTCCGCAAGCCGAATGCAATTGTCTCCACGAACACCTCTGGTATTCCTGTGCATGATATTGCGGAGGGACGTTCCAAAGAATTCAAGAAACATTTTCTCGGGACGCACTTCTTCAATCCGCCGCGTTATTTGAAGTTGTTGGAGGTTATTCCAACCAAGGAAACGTCGAAGGATGTGGTTGAGTTCATCAGTCACTTCGGTGAGTATCGTTTGGGCAAAGGGATTGTGTTGTGCAAGGATACACCCAACTTCATTGGTAACCGCGTCGCATTTGGTACGGGCGCTTTCGGATTGGACTTCATCATGAAGAACGACTACACCGTAGACGAAGTGGATGCGATCACGGGTCCGTTGATGGGACGACCGAAGACAGCGACATTCCGTTTGATCGATCTGGTAGGTGTTGACGTGTGGGATCATGTTGGTCGCAACCTTGCGCCGTTGATTCCGCATGACAAACTTGGACAGGAATATCTCAAAGCCGAAGCGCCGAATAAATTGATCTCAACGTTGATCGAGCGCAAGTGGCTTGGTAATAAAACCAAAGTTGGTTTTTATAAAGAAGTCCGCAATGCAGAAGGCAAGAAAGAGTTCTGGTCGCTTGACCTGAGTACACTCGAACATACCGCGCCGACCAAGCCGCGCTTTGACTCTGTCAAGGCGGCGAAGGATGTCGAGGGATTTGGGAGACAGGCTCAAGATCATGTTGGAAGCGGATGATAAAGCGGCAGAACTTGTCAAAGCGTTGACGTATCAAGGTTTCCAGTACGCATCCTCCATCATCCCAGAAGTAGCGGATACGGTGAATCCGATTGACGATGCAGTCCGCTGGGGATTCATGCATGAGGCGGGTCCGTTTGAAACGTGGGATATGCTTGGCGTGAAAGAGACGGTGAAGCAGATGAAAGCCGCTGGGTACCCTGCCGCTAAGTGGGTGAGTGAAATGTTGAAGAGCGGCGTCGAGTCGTTCTATCAGTATAAGAATGGTGAAAAGGTCGCAGTGTATGACGCGGTCAAGGGCAAATATACAAAGCTGAAGAAACCCGAAGGCGTGATTGTTCTGAAACAACAAAAGATCGTGGCGCAAAATGCGGGAGCGACGTTGCGCGACATGGGCGATGGCGTTGCGTGCCTTGAGTTTCACACCAAGATGAACTCGCTCGATGAAGACATCATGAATATGACCATCGAGACCTTTGAACATCTTGAAAATTTCGATGGACTCGTGATCGGCAACGAAGCGGAGAATTTCAGCGCGGGCGCGAATCTTGTTTATGATGGTGGTTGGTGCGCAACAAGGCATGTGGGATATGCTCGATGGCGCGGTACGCAAGTTGCAGGATATGAACATGCGCATGCGTTATTCGCCGAAGCCGATTGTCGTTGCGCCTGCGGGTCTTACGCTTGGCGGCGGATGTGAGATCACGATGCACGCATCACGGGTCGTTGCCGCGGCTGAAACCTATATCGGGCTCGTTGAACTTGGCGTGGGTGTCATCCCTGCAGGCGGCGGCACGAAGGAAATGCTGCGTCGCATTGTAAACCCTGTGATGCGAGTTGAAAATGCCGAACCGCTTGCCGCGTTGCAAAAGGCGTTTCTCCAAATGGGACAGGCAAAGGTTGCCACCAGTGCAGAGGAAGCGCGCGGCATGAATATTCTTGGTCCCGCTGATCGTATCGTGCTCAATCGCGATCATCTGCTCACCGAAGCGAAGAAGGAAGTTCTGCACATGATCGCCGCGGGATACAAACCGCCTGCGCCCGAGCCCATCTATGCCGCGGGGCGTGATGCGCTTGCCGCCATTCGTATCGGCGCGTGGATGTTCAAGGAAGGTCAATACATCACGCAATACGATCATCATGTTGCGGGCAAACTTGCCTACGTGATGTGCGGCGGCGAACTCACGCGCGGTCAGTGGGTGAGCGAGCAGTATATTCTTGATCTTGAGCGTGAAGCGATCTTGTCTTTGTTTGGTGAAGAAAAGACACAGGCACGCATGTGGTCTATTTTGCAAACGGGCAAGCCCTTGAATTAGAGAATCGGAGAATTCTCTCTAATTCTCTCCAAAGGAGTGAATCATGAAAGAAGCAGTTATCGTATCCGCAGTGCGGACTCCCGTCGGCAAAGCCAAACGTGGAGGACTTGCCACGGTTCGTCCCGACGAAATGGCTGCCACGACCATCCAAGCCTTGCTCAAGCGGACGCCGAATCTTGACCCCGCCCAGATCGAAGACGTGGTCATCGGCTGTGCCTTCCCCGAAGGCGAGCAAGGACTCAACATGGCGCGCATGATCGCCTTACGTGCAGGTTTGCCCGATTCAGTTCCGGCTGAGACGATCAATCGTTATTGCGCCTCAGGCGTGCAATCCATTGCGCATGTCGCATATGCGATTCAAAGCGGACAGATTGAAATCGGTTTGGCGGGCGGAGCCGAGTCCATGACGATGGTTCCAATGGCAGGCTATAAGTTCTCGCCGAATCCGTATTTTGCGCAAGACCTGCCACATTACTACACCAACATGGGACTCACCGCCGAGAATGTCTCAGTGAAATACGAAGTCAGCCGTGAAGACCAGGATGAGTTTTCATTGAAGAGCAATCAAAAAGCCTGCTCATGCAGTCAACTCTGGGATATTTGATCCCGAACTTGTGCCGCTGGATGTTGAAGTAACAGAACTTGATGGAAATGAAAAACCCGTCAAGAAGAATTTCACCGTGAAACGTGATGAAGGTCCACGTGCGGATACGAACATGGAAGCATTGTCCAAGCTTCGACCTGCGTTCAAGGAAGGCGGTGTTGTGACAGCGGGCAACTCCTCGCAAATGTCCGATGGCGCGGCGGCGGTGATGGTGATGTCTTCTGAACGAGCAGCAGCGCTTGGATTAACTCCACTGGCGAGATTTGTTTCGTTTGCCGTTGGCGGCGTCCCACCTGAGTTGATGGGGATTGGTCCGATTGTGGCTATTCCAAAAGCGCTCAAACTTGCGGGGCTTACACTGGATGATATTGACTTGATAGAATTGAACGAAGCCTTCGCCGCACAGTCGCTGGCTGTCATCCGCACTTTGGAATTGGATGAAAGCAAGGTCAATGTCAACGGCGGCGCGATTGCTCTTGGTCATCCGCTTGGGTGCACAGGCGCAAAACTGACCACGCAACTCATCTATGAAATGGGTCGCCGCAAATCGAAATACGGCATGGTCACGATGTGCATCGGCGGAGGGATGGGCGCCGCGGCGATCTTTGAGAATTTGCAGAATTAAGAAAACCAACTGTCATTGCGAGTGGCGGTGTCCGCGCTGAGCGGATGGTCGAATGCAAGTAAAGACCCGCAGTCGAAGCGCCGCCACGAAGCAATCCCCTGCGAGGACGATGTCTCCAATATCGTGATGGGGGATTGCTTACCCTAACGAGTACCATGTCGTCGGCTACGCCCGCCTCGCAATGGCGGGATAAATATAACAAGGAGAAATAACAATGCCCCTCACAGTATCACAACTCATGGAAAAAATGCCCGGCGCGTTCCTGCCTGAGAAAGCACAGGGAGTGAATGCAGTCGTACACTTTAAATTCACTGGTGAAGAAGCGGGTGACTGGAATGCGAAGATCGCTGACGGAAAGGTTGCGGTCGCACAAGGGGAACCCACCGAAAAAGCAACCATGACCCTCACTTCTGACTCTAATGACTATGTCAAGATATTTACTGGAGAGCTGGATGGCATGTCCGCTTTTATGCAGGGCAAGATCAAACTGGCTGGCGACTTGAACCTGGCGATGAAGCTGATGCAAATGTTCAAGATCAAATAAACAAAAGTGACCGTCACCTGAATGAGAACGCTTTCTCGTTGGAGAGTCTTTTTTGATTTAAGTACGAGCTTATGTAAATAATGTAATAACTGACCATAAAGCGGATGCGGTCAGGCACATGGTGATGACAGCGGTGGTAGTAGTAATGATTCCTGCGCTTCGTGAACGGATCCAGCCTGTGATGCCGATACCTGCCAGAAAGACAAAGATTGCACCGATCATTACAAGGAATGCCCATGTGCTGAGGCCATCCCTTTCGGTGGGTACTCTATTCAGTTCCGCTGTGGCAGCGAACAACAGAATCGCCACGATCAGGGAATAAAGGAACATCACTGTCGAAGTGGAAAATGTGATAATGGAGGCAGTCACCAATTTGGTCTTGTTTTCCATGGCGAGAAACTGGATGACGGCTGAAATGCCAAAACCTGCCAACAACCCTGCCAGTGTTGCCAATGCGCCTGCCTCTGCAAGATAGTTCTCTACGGTCATAAAAACTCCTTTTACAAAGTAACCCCGAAATGTTCTTTTAGCAACGCTTGATATTCAGCCTGAGACTTCAATAGCCGTTCGGTGCGTTGACCATTTTGGGTAAGAATCAATTTTCCATCCTCAAGTGAAACCCGTCCATCAGGTGTTGCCCGGCTGATGATGCTCCCGCGCGTAAAAATCGATTCAGAAGAAGTTTGATGATACAAACATGCGGTCCCATATTCATCCGGGAATTGATGCGGTTGAAGGTCAAAGAAGTATTGCCGTTCCCACGTTCCATCATAATTTCTTTGCCATACAATATAACCATCTGACCTTTGTTCGAGCTTGTAGGCGTGTAACCCCTGGATTTGCTCTCCAACCCTCTCAAAAAATAATGCGCTCAGTAAACGAATTGCCGAAGCCGACATCAGCCAGCCAACGCTCAGGCTGACCTGGAGCCTGCACCAGTAATGCGAGATGGTCAAAGTCCATGCCCAGGTTGCCCTCCCGGTCGAAGACGCGTGCATTCAGATAGGTCACGTCAAAGCCGATCTGTTTCAACAGCCAGGCAAAGAGTCCGTTGAGTTCATAGCAAAACCCCCCGCGTTTATTGACAACAATCTTGTCCCATATCGCTTCTTCGGTGATGCGAAGGGTACGTTTTAGCCGGATGTCCAAATTCTCAAATGGGACGCTTTGCAGGTGGGCAAGGTGTAACCCTTGAAGGGTTTTCAAGTCAGGTAATAAAGGTCCTTTGTAATTAATGCGTTCCAGATATTTGTCGACATCCATACATTCGAGTATAACTTGCAATTATTGAAAATTTTGATGGAGAGTAAAATCGGTTAACGGATTCATAAGCAAGGAGGCGCTCCATGTTCAACCAACCTGTCGATATCCAATCCATCCAAACGCATTTTCAAGATGTGCGCGCTCTTCTGGGAACAGTGACCGCCGGGCTTGTCCGCACGGGAAGCCCGGAGACCGTCGATGTGATCCGCGATGTGAGCAAGGCTACGCAATCGCTTGTCCGCCTTGAGCAGTTGGTCAATGACTACCTGAAGATTAGGCAGAGTCAGCTTGGGGCGTTGATGGGGATTGGGCATATGATCAACTCGTCCCTGGGCAGGACGCGGGTGCTCGAAGAGGTCATGGATAAATTGATCGAATTGATGCACGCCGAGCGCGGCTTCCTGATGTCACAACAACCCAATGGGGAGTTGAAGTTTGAGATCGCACGTGGTCTATCGCATAGCAAGCTGGAGGAGGAAGAGTTCAAGGTAAGCATGACAATCGTGCGCAGGGTGGCGGATTCTGGTGAGGCGGTGATCACAACGAATGCACAGGAAGACCCGCGTTTCGAGAACCAGATGAGCATTGCCGTGTATAAGCTGCGTTCGATCCTGTGCGTCCCTTTGAAGATCAAGAGCCAATTGATTGGCGTGATCTATGTGGATAATAAGGCGCGTAGCGGAATGTTCAGTGAGGAGGATCGGGCATTAATCTCCGCATTTGCGGACCAGGCGGCGGTGGCAATTGATAACGCCCAGTTGATCGAAGACCTTGAAAAGAATAATATTGATTTGCAAAAAGCGTATCAAGCTACACTGATGGGGTGGGTCAGCGCGCTGGACTTAAGAGATAAGGAAACCGAGGGTCATACGCAACGAGTGACGATCTTAACCGAAAGGCTTGCACGCATCATGGGTGTGGTCGGCGACGATCTTATTCACATCACGCGTGGCGCTTTGCTGCATGATATTGGAAAGATGGCCATCCCTGACGGGATTTTGTTGAAGCCGGGTGCGCTTACAGACGAAGAACGTGAAGTGGTGAAAAAGCATCCCGTATATGCCTATAACATGCTCAAGGAGATAGAATTTCTGCACCCCGCCATTGATATTCCGTATTGTCATCATGAGAAATGGGATGGGACGGGCTATCCACGCGGTTTGAAAGGTGAAGAGATTCCGTTTGCAGCGCGTATCTTTCCTGTGGTGGATGTGTGGGATGCGCTGATCTCGAATCGTCCATATCGCAAAGGGCTTCCGCCTCAGGAGGTCCGCGAGCATATCCGTGCGGATTCGGGTAAACACTTCGACCCGCAAGTTGTGGAGGCGTTTATGGCGATGGAGGATGTGTCGGTGTGATGTCTGTAAGGGCGGGGCTTCCCCGTCCAACATGGGCGCGAGACGCTTCGCAGCCTCGCCCCTACGATTTCCTCCGGGGGTTTTACGGCGCGGAATTCTCGAAACAATAACAAGTCATAAATAATTTTCAAGCCGCCGCTCAAGATGAACGGTGCGCTCAATAATGCGGGGATGCTGAAAAATAATCCGGTCAATACCGGAGAAACAGACGCGCCGACAGAACGCGCGATGGCAGTCACGCCCGAAGCGGCGGAACGTTCATCGGGGTCGACAACAGCCATGGTGTAGGATTGACGCGTAGGCACATCCATTTGTGAAATGCTGAAGCGTAAAAGCAAGGCTCCAATGGCGAGGGGAAGTGTCGGCATCAAGGGCACAAGGATCAGCAGAATGTTCGACGGGATATGCGTGAAGACCATTGTATTGATCAATCCAATTGCTTTTGCAATGCGCACGGCGAGCAATGCGGAAATGCCTGCAAGGATATTCGCGCCAAAGAAAATACTGCCCAGCGTCCCCACGTCCACACCGAAACGCACATAAAACCAATAAGCGAACATGCTTTGCACGATCAGTCCGCCTGCGAACGCATCCAGCGCAAACAACGAACTGAGCTTGAAGACCACTTTGCGCGAGCGATGCAGACCCAATATGCGCTTTATTGAATCGGGTTGTGTTGTCACTTCAATGGCATGTGAGAGGTTGACGAACAATAACAAAAGCAGGAACCCGCCCAACGAGTAGCCGATCAATACCAGACGATATGATTCGAGGGACGTCCACCCATTGTTTTGGAGAGACTGTGCCAGCCAGCCGCCTGTCAGCGCGCCTGTTGCTGTGGCGAACGAACCCACAAGGTTGTACCAGGCAAAATATCCAGTCCGTTTTTCATTGGACACCAACTGTGAAAGACTCGCCTGTTCAACGGATAGAAATGGACCGATCTCATTCCCGCTGGGACTGATAACCCCGATGATCGCCGCGAGGATTAACAAGATGTAATTCCGCGTCAGCACGAAGCCCAAGCCTGCTCCCGCCATAAGGAGCGCGCCCACAAGCAAGGTCTTTTTTCTGCCAAACCTGTCCGCAGAGGTTGTCAGCCATAACGAGATGCCTGCATCGCCAATGAGCGTGACTGTGAACAACAAACCGATCTGCGTTTCATTGAGACCTGTTTCAACGAGATATAACGCCAGAATAACAGATAGGAATCCGTAACAAAAGAGGCGGATAATGCGTGTGGAAAAGAGGAGAGTGATGTCCATATGGGCTTTCTTGAAAAGGTACTTCGTCTTTGGAACCGACAGGCGCTTTCCCTGCGCTACCCTTTGGGCGCAATGTCAGCGCGAAACGATCGGGATACGTTTTATCGTAGGGCGATGTAAATAGAATGCAAGGATCATCATTATAAGACCAACCCATAATAAAAATGGCGGATCAAGAATAACCCCGGAGATTAACCCTGCGATCAGCACATAGGCGTGCGTAAGAAATGGAACCCAAAAGACCAACGAGGGAACGGGGATCAGATAAAACTTTGGGCGTAATGCGATAACCGTAAGAAGAGCGATGGTCAGCGTGATCGCTATCACCACCGGACGATAATCGATGGGAACAACGAAGACGATAAAAGCGTTCGTCCCTAAAACGCCTGCGAGACCAACGACCAAACCGAGCAGAGGCGAGATCCATATGCCGACCCAATCGGTGCGGCGGGCGAAGATTCGATATCCGAGCGAGAAAAAGAAAATGACCCAGAACCACGCCCAGAAGTTCGCATAAGGCACACCGAAGTATTGAAAGTTGGGTCCCTGACCCCAATCCCAAAAGCCGAAACGGATGGCAACCGCGTCGAGCGCCAGGTCAATGTTCAGGGCGAGCAGAGCGTCAAGAATTGGACGCGTCCAGTAGGGCAGACTGCTGGCGTTCGCGAATTCCATCACGCTGTATAGGATGCAGCCCCATGCCACGCCAATGCACAGTGGGACGTCGAGGACCATGATAATGAATCGTCCGTACTCATAGGCGTGTAATTGCCGAAGCGTGGCAAGCTCAAGCGAGACACCGAATAGGATACCTGCGAACAGCATGAGCAGGTTCGCTTTGCCATGTTTCCACGCGTGACGGAGACAAAGAACAAGTTGTATGTAGATGTTGAACTCGAAGGCGATAAAGTAGATGTTTGGCATGACGATCAATTTATTGTAATGAACTGATATCGTAATCGTATTTCTGAAGATAATCCAGCATCAACTGACGGACTTCTTTGTCGGACGGCAGGAGTGTATTGTCACATTCCAGGGAGTGCCCGTCGATCTTTCCGCTGCTCCATTTGTTCTCCTGTACGTTCAAGACGTACCATTTTTGGCATACGATGATTTGTACTGTCTTGATCTGATAGAACGGAGGCGCGATCTTTTTGGGCGAGCCAGCGGTGATACTGACGATTTGCCGGCCGGAGGATGGCTCATTATTCAGGATGGAGACGCCTGTCATCCATTCGGGTTGGGGGAGGCCGAGATAATCCAAAACCGTGACGGGAATATCGATGATCTGCACATTGTTCCTGCGTATCCCCACATGGGCATCGTGCGGAAAGTGCATGAGGATGGGGATACGTTGATTGACAACATACTTGAAGCCGTGGTCGGTGTAAACGATCAGGATGGTGTTATCAAGTTGCCCGGTCTTGGACAAGTGGTCGTAAATTTTCTTCACGTTTCCATCGAAACTGCGAATTGCCTGCTCGTAACGGGTCTGATCCCACTCATCTTCGCCGGTTATCTCGGTTGTGGATGCGACTTGTTCCTTGGAGAAGAAGACCGGACCGTGCGTATCCATCATGTGGGTAAAAATAAAGACCGGCTGATTGGCATGATCCAACAAGTCAATGATTTGATCTACTCGATCCTGATCGATGATATGGGCGGTAGAGTTGTTGACTTCAGCCAGAGGGTTTTGCATATCCTCGATATAAAAGATATGAAACAGGCGTTCCCTGGCTCTCTCTACTATCGTTTGAATGAAATAGGTGGACGGGGAGTTGCCCAATATAATCCGCAGCGCTTCCAAAATGGGCTGGTTCAGGGTGCGCTCGTTGACAATGTCAAACCCATCCAGCAGGTTAAGCTTTTCAGCGTCTACATAATAAGATGTACCGATCTCAACGGTTTTATATCCCTGTCGTTTCAAGATGCCGGGTAAATGTTCAAATGAATCGTCCCCGGAGAGAATATCCGGATAACGGAATACACCCACAGCGACCGGCTCCCGGCCGGTCAACGCGGAGGTGGTGGAGGCGGTGGTGCTGGAGACATTGGGAAAGGCGTTCTCTGCAACCAGTGATGTCTTTGCCATCTCGTTTAGAAATGGTGTTGTATCGTGAGCGTATCCAAACACGGACAGATACCTATCGCTCAAACCGTCACCGCCAATGATCACAATATTTGGACGACTGGCTGATGGTTTTAGCGTCTTGACTTTGAAATAGCCGATATGGGTATCGCTGGTAAATGTAATCGAGAGGATTCCCACTATTGAAACTGCGAGCAGGCTCAAGGTCAGGATCGAAGCGAGCTTTCCGCGTGGGAGAGTTGTCCGTTGCGCGAATCGGAGCATCTGCCAGAAGACGATCACGAATCCCAGGGCGTAGACGCCGCGCCAAACGCCTTCTGTCGAAATGATCCCGAATTTGAAGACGGTGTAGGTAAAGTTGTCGAACAGGATGAGTGCGGTAATGGAGAGGATGAATGCCGCGGGAATGTGGGCAAGCAGGAAGAGGTTCGCCCGCCATTTGACATTTCTTACCAGCCAACTGGGCACGGAGAGGAGAATCAGTCCAAAGATAAAGAGCAACGCGGCAATTCCGCAGGTGACGGCTAAAACTTTCCACGTTTCAAACGGCGTTAACAGGGATAAAGAGGATGGCTTGGTAATAAAGAACAGCCATTCCATGAAACCATAGAAGTATGCGCTGAGGATGGTAAGGTTGAAAAGAGTGTACCAGTTGTTGTTTTGTTTAGTAGTAAGTATTCGGGTCATAGAATCGGATAATTTTACCCCTTGTTAACATAAATGATAGTGCTTTTGCGAAGCAGATACCCTCCTCATTCTCACTAGAGAATGATAGGAGATTAAAGTGGAAGTTGAGTTTGTCGGAGGCTTTGATTATTCCAATGTCGCGGCGAAGCCGAAGAGGGCTGGCAATGAAGGATCGATAAAACTGATAATCTGTTCCAGTTCACCCCCACTGATTTCCAGCACAATGATCCCGAAAGCTTGATAGGTATCCGCCTCTGTGCGTTGATACATGGCGAAGGCGGATGTATTGTTTGCATTCGTTTGTGCGAGTTTCCAGCGTCCTGCCGCTTTGCCAGGGAACATTCCATCGTCACCGAAGATGGTCGCGGCGGAGAAGCTGCCAATGGCTGTTTTGCCCTGATACCATGAAGGTGAGGGCGGCATGGCGAAGGTTGCGTCCTCTTTGAGCAAGGCGACCAGACCTTCGACATCTGCGCTTTCCCATGCTTGAACAAAATGATCGAGAAGCCATTGTGTCCTTTCGTCAGAGGGGGAATTTGTCGAGTTTTCCATTTCGTTGCCATGATAACGGTTGGACAAGGTCACTCTGGCGCGGTGGAGGGCGCTGTTTACGGAGGAAACGGTCAGTTCCAAAATCTCGGCTGATTCATTGGCGGAGAAGTCAAGTACATCTCGCAAAAGTAAAACCGCACGTTGACGCGGTGGCAATGCCTGTAATGCGGTTAAAAAGGCGAGCGAGATGCTTTCAGAATCCGAGTAACGGGATTCGGGATTGGGGGCGGATTTGTCCTCCAGCCATTCGTCAGGAAAAGGTTCGAGCCAGGTCAACTCTGGTGAGGGAGGAGCAATTTGTTCGTTAGGGTTTGAAGCGGGGGTGGATTGCGGTGGGAGCAGTCTCCGGCTTCGTTTTGAGTCAAGCAGATCCAGACAGACATTTGTGGCGATCTTGTAGAGCCACGATCTGAAAGATGCCCGTCCTTCGTAGGTATCCAGACGTTTCCAAGCGCGGAGCATGGTCTCCTGCACCATGTCCTCGGCTTCATGCAAAGAGCCGAGGATGCGATAACAGTGGACTTGCAGTTCGCGGCGATGGGGATCGGTCAATTCGCTGAAAGCCTGCGAGTCGCCGCGCCGCGTGGCGGGAAGATGTTCCGCTTCGATAGGATTTGGATTTGGCACTCTATAGATTCTCCGTCAATTCCTTGACATGGTTATGACGGTTAATCGTACTGAAACTGTGCGGTGAAGGGCTCCCGTTGGTTGAGTAGGGCGAATGTTGGTCTCGCCTGTATCGAAACCAACGAGTTACAAGAGTATATTTGTGACAAGATTTACCTGTTTACTGGCGGTTTCGATACGTTGCTTTGCAACTACTCGACCATCAGCGGCTACTCAACCACCAGGTTGCTCTGTTTTCACCGCACAGTTTTCACATTTTCTTCCGTCTTAACTAGTGAAACCAACCAAAGGAGATAAAAATGAATTACATCACTGTAGTACGCGGCAAGCTCAAGGGGAACCCCAAGGATGCGCAAAAGGCACATGATGCGACCGTGGAGCAACTTTCTGTCATGACGCGCCCGATGGGAGCGACAGCGCACAAGCCGCACTTGAACCCACAAGACCCAACGGAGTTCCTGGCGATCGATACGTGGAACAACCTCGAAGGTTTGCAAAAGTTCATGGGTGACCCGAAAGTTGCGGAAGCCTTCGGCGCGCTGTTTGAAGGGATGCCCGACATCAGCGTTTGGGCGGAATCGGATTGGGCCTCGTTCTAGGGATTGGGTAAACCAAAACTCGGAGATTTTAAAAATCTCCGAGTTCATGATGTGCCGCTGTCCGCTACTTCTTGCCGATGGGTTTTAGATCGAGAGACATAATATCCAATGAAATTTCACGTTCGGTACGGTTTCGAACGGTCTTGAAGCCTCGTTTTAGATACAAATCCTGTGCATGAGTTGTCTCTAAAACGATTTTCTTGCAACCTTCTCCGCGGGCGATCTCAATAAGCTTATCAAGGATAAGTAAACCGTAGCCCCTCTTCCGATATTTCATTTTGACCGCCATCCCTGTGATACAAAATATTTTGCCGTCAAGTTGGTGGGTCGCCAGGAGATTCTCATCCAAGCCCAGATCGCGTTCCGTCAACCATTTTTCTGAACAGCCGTAGGCTGCAATTTCATTATCTGCGACCAGAATAATAAAACCATCCGGGAATGCTTTCAGCCGTAGCTGAAAAGTTTCCGGATTTTCAGCGGTCCCGTAAGGAGCGAAAGCCTCGGCATCGATTTCTACAACGGCGGGGAGATCTTGATCTCTGGCGTTTCTAACAAGTATTCTGGTGTTATCGGTCATGGATTATTTCCTTTCGGTATCCCTCGCTCTATAATTTCTTTTACAAAGTGGAATATTGCTCTTTGCAGGGTCGAGGGAAGAATAAGAGGGTAACACAATTCTCCCTTAAATGCCCCATCAAACACGGACTCACTTCACTCACTTCTCGTTGATATCCAAAGCCTCAATCTTTTACAGCGACATCAGCCACGCCTGGACGCGATCGGGTCAGGAATTTTCTGAGTAGAAAGAAGAACGCCAAACCAGTCGAAGAGGGCAAAGAAGCCAAACATACCTATGAAGAGGATCAAGTCACCAAATGCAGACATCCCAGCCGAGGCTTGTGCCACTGCAGCTGGTGTAAACAATCCGTTGACATAGACAGAACCAATGGCGGCGAGACACGCCAACATGTATCCGCCAATCACAAGACCCAATTTTGTCAACTTACTCATCCTTTAGTATCCCTGCTCCCTTGACGAACCATGCGACCCCAAAGGCTTCGGTGGCGAGGGTCTCACCCCAAAGCAAAGGATGGAATGGCTCAAAACCAGATGTAAAGTGAAAGGTTAGTCCTAATACGAGTGACAGTCCCATCGTGACGGCGCAGATGCGATAGATACGATTCCGAAGCAGCTTCTGCGGCGTGATGGGCGAGCCGCTACGACTCTTGGTGAATAAAAAGCCTGAGAAATAGATCAAGGTTAGGAAGAATGCCCCTGCCAAAATATTGTGTAGATTCCCGACAAGTCCCAAATGAGACGGGTCTTGGGGCAGGGGAAAGATCACGGAAAGTAATCCAAAGACGGATGCCAGCTTCCCGGCAATTGCGTCGCGCTTATCGTATCCTCGATACGACCAGAGAAAACCGGAGAGGAAGAACATCAACCCCACTGAAATATCACGCATGGGTGTGTCGTAGTAAGCCGAAAGCGATATTTGAAACCCGATGGAGAAAAACAGCCACGCGCCGCCGATCAGGATGAAGGGCATGCTCATGCCTACGATACCAATGGTGCGGCGAAGCTCGAGGTAGGAAATTACGAAATCGTTTTTGTATTCATCTGTCAGCGTTTTGCTTTGCTCACCAGAAACTCGTTTTGTTGACATCTTAGCCTCTTTTCTGTTGGCTTTGTTCGTTGATGAGATTTTCGTCACTCTGAGATAGAGCAATTGTAACGGCTTGCACATCCAGCGCAATCTGAGTACACTGACCGCATGGATACTCAAAGACTATGAGCAAAATATTGTATTTTGGTAATCTGCCGTTTACCGCCACTGCTGCTGACCTGACCAAACTGGTGAAGCCGTTTGGCGAGGTGATCAGCGCCCGCATCGGGCTGGACAAGAAGACTTACAAGAGCCGTGGCTTTGGCTTTGTGGAAGTGCCCGATAGCGCCGTTCAGGCGATCATCGCTGCCCTGCATGGAACACAATTCCAGGGGCGTGAACTCAAGGTCAACGAATCAGCGCCGCATCCGACCGTGAAAGATAAATCCTGGAAAGACAAAGACCGGGTGGACTACGACGATGTCTTCGAGGAATAGATATTGTCCCTTTGTGGAATATCGATTCCCCGCTCGCGGACTGTACCTCCCGCAGCGGTTGACCTTCGATTTCAGGCACATCATTTTGCCGCCAATAATTCTTCCAATTCGTCCACTGTGTCTTGAATAAAATCACCATATCCCCAGCCTATATCTGAGGTTCTTCTCATTGCCATCAGGCGCGATCTAAACTGCTCGTATAACTCATATTTGGCGGGACTTCGACGCAATTCCATTGCAAAGCGTTCCAGGGTGTTGATAAGTTTATCGTAAAACGGTTCGTCGATATCGCCAAAGTCATTCGTAAAGGCATGACCGCGTTCAACATACGTGAGCATCAGGTCAAGCGTACCGCGCAGATCGCTGGTGGATTTGCGGTACTCGCTGATGATCTTTTTTGCATCCCGAAAGCGCGGCATGGATGGCATGCCTTTGGTTTCTTTGTAAACGTAATTGGCAACTTTACGGCGGCAGTCTTCGAGATATTTCGTATCTTGAGCAACAGGCAAAAGTTTTGCTCTGAGCCAGGCTTTATTCTGTGGGGACAAGTCATGCAAGCCTTTCATTAACTTGATGACATCATCCGCAGGAAGTTCTTGCAGTTGTTTATCTATTTCAGCCCATGACATGACTTCATTCTCCTCGCATTACCATCCGAGACCCTAAAGGTTTCCTTTGCTATCGGTCGTCATGTCTACTAGGACAGTTTTGGCTGTCGAGACGAAGGTCAGCGTGCGAAACCTTTAGGGTCTGCATAGTTCATCTCTGAACGCCCTATCCAACACGGACGGCATCAACACGGACAATTCCTCACCGCCCGCGGATTGTACCTCCCCCAGGGACGTCAGCCGCGCCGACTTCAACAATGACATCTTCGGTTCGGTTGGCGGGACCTGGTTCATAAGCAACGCTAACATGGCAGCCGTTGCACAGGCTGGCAATAAGCCCAAAGTTAATAACCCGAACTGCCCCAGAGAATTATCCAGGGTTATCAAGCCAAGCAAGCCCCAACCCGCCACATTGGCTGCGATCCACCAACCCGCCCGAGTCAAACGGCGTCGTAGTAAGGACCATTGTGTTATGCCAATTGCCAAACCCATCAGGAGGAGGATCAAATCCAGGTTATTAAGAAGCGCGTCTGTCCAGCCCAGCCAGCCGGGGAGCGCGATCAAGAGAGCCCCGAGAAACCAGCCTGCAACTGTGACGAATATCCACCATCCCATGCGGGTCAGATACTGGCGTAACAGCACGTACTGCAAAGCCCCCGTCAATAAGCTCATACTTGGTGCCAGGACATACATCGCCAGATAATCTTCAGCAATATGGCGGACCCCATTCACAAATACATAGTCCCCAACGATGTTGGTTATAATGTTCAGAATGACAATGCTGAGAAAATAAGCGATGGGGACGCCCAGGGAGGTGAGAACGATCCAGCCGAGGTAAAAGGACCATGCGGGTTTTTTGAGGTTGGCTGGCAGGATTTCCATATTCGCGTGGTGGGTCATCTGAATCTCCTTTCAGGAATGTCAGGCTACGTTACTGTCATTTTACTCTCGCTTCGACATCGTTTGCATGTCACACCTGCATTTGCGCCTGGTGCAAGTGCAAGTGTTGTGAGCGCACGTTGCGAAGCAATCCCCTCTTGAAACGGGAGATTGCTTCGGCGGAAGAACACCGTCTCGCAACGACATAATATTCATAACTCACCTCTAAACGCCCTATCCAGCACGGACGGTAGCAACGCGGACAATTCCTCCCCCGTAGCGGATTGTACCTCCCGCAAAGCGTTGATCTTTGCCGCCATAGTTACTATAAATACTTTCAAAGTGACTCTCTCAACTTCTGTTCAATCAAATCCCAGCGATCTTGATACTCGCTGACATTCAAGCCCGTGATCGATGTGTAAGGTGGCAAAGTGACAACTCTAAATTTGCTATCATTATGCTCTTGCCCTTTCTTGCCTGGAGTTTCAAGCCAAGCTTGATGAGCCTTACTTGTTTCCGTTGCCATTACTGAAGATGGAATAATATAGTACACAAAATTTAACTTGCTATTAGGCTCTGGGATACCGCCAAGAACCCAGAAGAAATTCTCCCCAAAATCCTTTTCTGCTTTCAAACCAACACTGCATGTTCGCCCTCCCGGCACAAAAGTTTTCACTTGGATATGCACAAAGCGAGGTCCATCAATATTGCTACATAGAATATCTGTGTTAGGTGTGTTGCCCATTGTAACGACCGCTGAATACCCTCTTCGGCAAAGTTCTCCCGCTACAAAAAACTGACTTGCATTTCCTCTTGTGCTTTTTTCTTTTACCATTTCACAACTCTCCCTTATTCGTTCTATCCACCACAAATGGAATCAATAATTACGCCAAGCATACTCGAAAACATTTTTATAGGTAGATTTTACATCCCCAACCACTTCCCAGCCTCGCGTGCGAGATTTGCCGCGGGACCCTGACGGGCGGTGCAGGGCGGTAGGGACTCCAAGAACAATCTCCCATATTGCTTGGTCAACACGCGCTTATCGAGAATGCCGACCACGCCTCGGTCGGAGGCGGTGCGGATGAGGCGACCAAATCCCTGACGGAATTTCAGGATCGCTTCGGGCAGGTAATATTGATTGAACGAGTCTTCGTAAATTTCGGAGCGCGCCGCGATGAGCGGGTCGGTGGGGACGTCGAAGGGCAGTTTGGTGATGAAGACCACCGAGAGCGAAGTCGCCGGGCACGTCCACGCCTTCCCAGAAGGAGCGGGTGCCGAGCAACACGGCGCGGTCGGTGGCTTTGAACGATTCGAGCAAGGCGTTGGGTGAAGCGCCGTCCCCTTGTTCGTAGACGTAGATCTCATCTCGTGCCAGCGCGCCTGTGATGGCTTGCGAGGTCTTCTTCAACGCGGCGTAGGATGTGAACAGCACGAGCATCCGCCCGCCCGTGGCTTTGGCGGTATTGATGATGGTTCGGTCGAGCGTTTGCTGGTATCCGTTTTGGTTCGGTTCGGGGATGTCGTTGGCAATGTATAACAATGCCGCGCTTTCATAATCATAGGGCGAGCCGAGTTGCATCTCTTCGGCTTCGTCTGCGCCGAGTGTATTGCGGATGTATTGGAACTCGCCGTGCGTGGTCAATGTGGCGGACGTAAGAACAACCGAGCGTTTCTCGTGCCATAAATGTTTTTCAACCAGCGCGGCAACGCTCAACGGCGCGGCGTTCAACGATAAACGGTTTTGGTTCGGTTGCACTTCGATCCAATAGACCATGCCGTTGATGGGCTTGCTGATCATGCCGGTGATGTTCGCTTCGGCTTCGGTCAGGCGGCGCACCACGTTGCTGATATCGCCCATCACATCTTCGAGATTATCGTGCCCGTCCGCGTATAACTCGGCAGCGGCTTTGTAAATGTCTGCCAGATCGGTGAGCAGGTTGTGCAGCGTCTCGCCAGTCGCGTCCCATGCCATCTCCACTTCGTCCCAGAAGGGTAACGTCCGTGTGGCGGGTAATACTCTTGCCTGCCAGTTGTAATTCGATTGGGGTTGTCCCTCACGTTGCAGTCGCGCAAACTCGCCCAATACATTGAAGAACTCGCGGTTCATCTGCTCGATGCGGAAGGCTTTGTCAGTGGCGCGGCTGACTCTTTGCTGAAGCAAGCCAAAGTCCGCGGGGCGAAGCGTTTCGTTCGTCTCGCCGAGCAAATGTCCCAGCACACCGGCGTTCGATCCGCCGAGTTCCTTCATCATGCGATCCATGTCAAATTGACTCAGGCGGAACGACAGCGCATTGGTCGTCGCCGATTCCAAATGATGACCTTCATCGATGACGAGGTGCGAATATTCGGGCAGGACCTTGCTGCCCGTGGCGACATCCGAAAGCAGGAGCGCATGGTTGACGACGAGCACGTGAGCGGATTGCGAGGCGGACTTGGCGCGATGGAACGGACATGTGCCGCCTTCGCGCTTGATACATGTTTCGGTCGTGCACGCATCATCCTCAGCCGACATTCGAGTCCACACCTCACGCTCGGTCGGCCCCGTGAGATTTAACTCGCTTCGATCTCCGCTCGAATTGTTCATCTGCCAAACCATGATCTTCGCCAGCACGCGCATCTCATCCTTGTTACGTGGACCGGAATGCTGCATGTTCTCCAAACGACGCGGGCAAAGATAATTGGAGCGACCTTTGAGAACGGAGAAACGAAAATCAAGATTCAACGCCTGACTCAAATTGGGCAGGTCACGTTGAATGAGTTGGTCTTGCAGATTGATCGTGTTCGTCGAAACGACAACACGCGTATTATTTTGCAAAGCAAACAAAGCCGATGGCACGAGATATGCAAATGATTTGCCGACGCCGGTTCCCGCTTCGACCATCAAATGTTGTCCAAAGGAAAGCGCGTCGGTAACTGCACGGATCATCCCGATCTGTTCGGGTCTTTGCTCGAAGGTCTCGAAGTATTGCGAGAACGGACCGCCATACTCGAGAATGGAGGCGACTTCGTCTGTGTTAAGCGGAAGCGGTTCATCGGGGTTATCCAACGGCGGGAATTTTGAATCCTCGAACCGCGCAGGGCTTTGCTTTTTGACCTTCTTCGCCTTGATACCCTCTTTGGCTTTTGTTCTAAGCGCTTCATGGAATATCCAGTTGGCATCCCATTCGAGCGGCTCGCTCAAGCGGACGATCTCTGCAATGATCTCAAGCGGCAACTCATTAGCCAATTCGATCAATTTATTCAATGCCGCCATCGTGACGCGTGCATCGTCCAATGCGCGGTGGGTGGCAGGCAAGAGAATGCCGAGTTGTTTACCGAGCGCACCGAGGTTGTATCGGCTGGCGGTTGGCATCAACACGGCGGCTAATTCATAGGTATCAATGACTTCGTTGTATTGCAGGATTCCGCCCTTTTGCAAAAACCCCAGATCAAAACGGACATTATGTCCCACCACCGGCGCGTCCCCGACGAAGGCTTCCAGGTCTTTTCTGACATCCTGAAACTTGGGCGCGCCGCGAACTTCCACATCGCTGATGCCTGTCAGCCCCGTAATAAATTCTGGAATGTGTCTGCCGGGATTGATGACCGATGTCCACTCCGCCTCGACGCGATGCCCCTTGAACTTTACCGCCCCAATTTCGATAATGGCATCACGGTCTTCGTTTAAACCTGTCGTTTCAATATCTATGGATACAATGGAGTTCATAATACGTGTACTTCGCCGGGGTTTTCAAGTAAATACATGTTAAACAATGTAATTCTCATTTCAATTCGAGATGATGTTGCTTGTTTTCAGAAGTAGAACAAGTGTATCATAAACTACCCTCGCCCTCCGCCCTCTCCCGAAGGAAGAGGGGACTCGCATCTCGTCTGAAAAATTCCCCTCTCCCACTGGGAGAGGGGTTAGGGGTGAGGGATATTATTCCGGCAACGCGGCTTTCACTGCCGCCAATTGTGCCTGGCTGATCGGCTTTTCCTTTGCCTTCTGCCGGAAGAAATCCTTGATGTTTTTTAACTTCATCGCCGGAAATGGGCTGTCTTCGGCATGGATGTTCACGTCATCACTGGTGAAGACCATCATGGCGTTGATCTCAGGGATCTCAGATTCCTCCATGTGCTTTACAAGATATTTCTTTATTGAGCTGATCTCGTTATCTGTTTCAATATCGGGACGGCCGAGACTTTCCTGCCCAAAGATGCGCATGTAGCCTTGGAGGAATCCGCCGCCTCTGTTGCGCCAGCGATTCTTGCTGTATGTCACCTCTCCGCGTTGGTGATAGGGCAGGAGTACCCAAATCCCTGCGGGACCCACAAGTAGATGTGACGCGGGCGCTATGAAGTGATACATCGAGAATTCGTTCTGCAAGCCTTTGAGTCCCGCATCCAGTTTTTCATCAGGGCGGGGTGAACGCCCAAACTTGTTGCCCATATACATGCCAACCTGCGTCAGTGTAAAGCCGATCAATAGGGCGGCGATTGAGTAGATAAACAGATCGGTACGATTAAAGGAGATATACATGCCCAAGCCTAGCACCGCCAGCGCCCCGATGCTTGTCCATTGACCGATCTGTGCATTGCGTTTAATGAGTTTTTCGTTTTTTATGATTTTCATGTTTTCCTAGTTGTTGCCCTGAGCGGAACGACCCTTAGGGAGTGAAGACGAAGGGTGTTATTAGCCATGCGCTTCGTCTCTGCTATGCTCCGCTCAGCGCGAGATATTTTACTTTTTCAAGCTTTCCTCGATAGCCGATTTGATCCCATCCAGCACTTTTGATTCAGATGCTTCCTTCGCCACGCGTATTGCATTCTTTATTGCCAGCGCGTCCGAACGCCCGTGACCGATGAAAACGAGTCCGTTCACACCGAGTAGTGGAGCCGCTCCTTCTTCGGACGGATCGAGGAGTTTGCGAATTTTTCCAAGCGCGGGGCGCACGAGCGCGCCTCCCAACATTACCAGCGGACCGCCACCCTTGATCGATTCGCGTATCTTTTCAACGATCAGCTTGGCGACTGCTTCCGTCGATTTCAATAGGACATTGCCTGTGAATCCATCTGTCACTGCTACATCCGCGTAGCTGTTGAAAATTTCCTTGCCTTCGAGATTTCCTACAAAGTTGATGTTCGCTTTCTCCAAAAGCGGATACGCCGCCTTTACCAACTCACTTCCTTTCCCGGCTTCTTCACCGTTCGAGATCAACCCAACGCGTGGATTTTTATGCCGCGCACGCGTTCTGCATAGACGCTTCCCATAATGCCAAATTGCAAAAGATTCTCGGGTTTGCAATCGGGGTTGGCGCCAATATCCAAAACAATGCAATATCCCTTTGCGGTAGGGAAGGGGGGCGCCAGCGCGGGGCGGTCCACGCCGCGGATACGACCCAGCCGAAATAAAGCCGTCACCATTGCCGCGCCGGTATTGCCCGCCGTGACGAACGCGTCCGCTTCGCCGTTCTTCACCAGGTCATAGCCAACTGCCATCGAGTTCTTTGCATCCTTGTGACGCGCTTTCATCACCAGGTCTTCGCCTTTATCGTGCATCGTCAGCATCTCCGGCGTGTGGATCACGCGTAGGGGTAGGTTCGCTGCATTGGCTGAATCAAGAATCGGCTGAATCTTCGAAGCGTCGCCCGTCAAAAGTATTTCCACGCCATATTCGCGCGCCGCCATCATTGCGCCTTCCACATCCGGAGTTGGATAGTTATCGCTCCCCATTGCATCCACAACGATACGAGTCATGTCATCTCCTGTGTACTTTTATTTTCCAGCGTAAAGAAAAAAGTGGTCTCCGTGCCCAACTCTGATTCTACCCATATTTTACCGCCATGCACTTCGATAATACGTTTCACCAGCGCCAGCCCGATGCCCGTACCTTCAGACTTTGCATCCAATTTATTAAATAATCCAAATATCCTTTCAAAATGTTGCGGTTCGATCCCAGCCCCGTTATCACGCACAAAGAATACGGATTTTCCCATCTCCATTTGCGTGCCAATTTCGATCAGCGGGTTTTTCTGACTCCCCATAAACTTGGAGGCATTGTCCACCAGGTTTTGGATGACTTCCACCAGGCGCATCCGATCGCCAAATACGGATGGAAGCTCCGCCTGCACGCTGACCTGAACCTGCCGCGCCTGCAACCGGCCTTCGACCAAATCCAAAGCTTCACGCACAATCTCCTCGAACGGAATCTCTTCGGGTGAATTTGCCATCCTCCCAACTCGTGATAGTTCAAGCAGTTCTGTCAACAACCTCTGCATTTTGGCGATGCCCTGATTGATACGCAGGACATCCTGCTGGACTTTCTCCAATTCGCCTTTTCGAATATCCTGTTCCAGATACCCAACGAATCCCGAGACGGTGATCAAAGGCGCTCGCAGGTCATGTGAGACCGTGTAGGTAAACCGCTCCAATTCATCGTTCTTTGCCTTTAGCTCGCTTAGAAGCTGGTCTATCTTTGAAATATCGTACAGTGTATATAGAAGACAGGGTTCATCGCCCAATGAGATCTTTACTGCCGAGACCAATGCCACTCCGGTTTCACCTGATTTTCGATGAAATTCTGTTTTTGATTCTGAAATATAGTCTTGCTTTGCAAGCAACTCGCTAAGTTTTTTTTGGTCTTCAGGGTTCACCCATAAATTCAAATCCAGGCTTGTATGACCGGTTACCTCGTCACGTGTGTAGCCTGTTCCATCGCAAAAAGCCCGGTTGGCATCCAGAATGATGCGGTCTCTTGCGCGGCTGATGACCATCGGCACAAAAGTACGATGAAATGCAAGCTGGAATTTCTCCTCGGAAACACGTAATGCCTCACTCGCCTGCTGCCGCACGATGGCTGTTCCCAGGCTGCCTGCCGCGGCTGTCAATGCGTCGACCTCTGCCTGCGACCAGGGGTTCTCGTTTACATAATCGTCGAAACCGATCACCCCCCACCATTGCCCGTTTACATAAATGGGCACATCCAATAGAGTTTTCAATCCAGCAGGCTCAAAAACCTCCTTCCAATACAAGGGATATTCATTTTTGCTCCCATAAAAGGGTTTGCCATTGGTCATGTTCGTGAACCAATCTTCAATTCCAGGAATCCTGATGAGACGCGTGTTTTGATAAATGGGGTTATCCAGTTCGGGCTTGATGCCCGGCGCGGTCCATTCGTATTGCATGGAAGATAAAATAACATCAATCGACCCCGGATGGTTGATAAAAACATATACGTGGCTTGCGTTTGTCGCTTCTCCCAATTGTTTCAATATGGATTGGATTTCCAACCGCCAATCGGTTGCTTTGAGTAATTGCTGGGCGGTATATGCAACCGCGCTCAACACAGCCTCCCATTGTTCTACTTTTTGTTCGGCGTTCTTACGCTCTGTTATATCGATCAATACGCCATGTACATAAAGTGGTTTTCCATCATCATCCTTGATGACAATGGACTCGTCCTGAAACCATATCCATCTATTGTCTTTTGTTCTTATCCGGTATTCCATGATCGCTTTTTCCCCGCTGACAAGATAATCCTTGATGCCCGACAAAACGCGTTCCAGGTCGTCGGGGTGGGTCAGGGCCTTCCACAAGGTGGGGTCGTTCTGCCATTCGGTTGCCTCATACCCCAGCAGGTTTTTGATCTGTGGACTGATGTAAAGCGTTCCTGCCTGCTCTATGGGCGCATCGCGATAAATAATGACGGAAGTCTGCTCGACCAGCGTTCGATACATTGTCTCTGTTTCACGCAATGTCTGCTCGATCTTCTTCTTTTCCTGCAGTTCATTTCTGGTGATGACCAGACTGTTGCGTACCTGGTCTGACAGAATGTAGACAGCGATCATGGTGATGACAAGTATCAGGGAGGTGATAATAAATTGTCTGAAATAACTTTGTTGAGGATACGCAGGCTGGTACAGGCCGTAAATGTCACCAAAGATCAGCCAGGCAATACATAAAATAATGAAGCCGCTCAAATAAATGATCGAATTTCTTTTTAAGATCAAGCTGGTGATGACCAGGATAACGGGAAAGGCTATCGTCCCGATATCGTAAATGCCCTGTCCCAGCGTTGCCAGAATGGTAACGGTCAGCGTCAGGGCAACCGCAATAATCCCTCCGCCAAGTTGAATGCGCCGGCGATAAACAAGTCCCAATGCGGCAAGGATGGGTGTCAAGCTGAGGGCAAGGATCGCGGCATCTCGATCAGCTCCATCTTTCAAAAGGAGTATCAAAATAACAACCTGGGCGATCAAGATCAGCAAAGTCAGCCATATTAAAACAACCCTGATAGCCGGGTTGCTGGCTTCAGGATCGATCATATAAGCGTTGTTGGCTTGTTTCATTGCAGCGAAACCCGGAAAATTTGACAACAACACGCTATGTTCATGCCCTTGCTTGACAATGCCATGAACACGATTATAATACGCCCTGCTATTGCGCTGGTGCTGGAATTGGCAGACAGGCACGCTTGAGGTGCGTGTGTCGTAAGACGTGGAGGTTCAAGTCCTCTCCAGCGCACAAAAGCAAAAATCCCCATGACAGGGGATTTTTTTATTGGATGAAAAACCGACTCCGACTTAACCCAAGCCTGCTCCCGCTTAATTTTCGATCACCAAACTGCAACAGGTCACTGCTCCCTCAGCCTTTGCCAATTCATCCACCTCCACGCTGACGATTTTATAGCCGCGTTCTTCAAGCCTTGAGCGTGTCTTCGGGAAAGATGTGGGGTATAGGATCGAACCCCCAATTGGCAGACAGTTTGCCGCGTAGGGTTCGAAAGGGTCAATTTCGATCAATTCATAATCTTCAAAATGGAACGCATCCACCCATTTTTTATTGATAAGCAGGGTAGCGTTGTCCACGCGTGTAACAGCGGATTTCAAATGCAGGCAATCATGCAGTTGCATACCTGCGGCGCTGTATCCATACCTGCCAAGTAATTCATTTAATTGATCAATGGCATTTTGGTTACTACGCGTCGATAACCCAACATAAATGTTCTTTCCCAGCACAAGCACGTCCCCTCCATCAATGGTGGCAGGCGCCTGGATGTGGATCAACTTTTTGTGAGGGGATAAAGCACGGATGATGGATTTAGTCTCAGGTTTTCGAGAATCAGCTCCGGGTCGGGTGATGACCGCCGCTTCTGGCAGGATAAAGGCAGTATCTTCGACAAAGACCGAGTCGGGTAGGTCATCTTCGGCTGGAAGTTCCATTACGTCGCACCCAAGCTGTTTGAGCGCCTTCACATATCCATGATGTTGTGCGCGGGCGATGTTTACATCAATCGGCGTGCGCTCGATATGGGTGATCTCACATTCATTGAAACGCGGACTGACGGCGCGTGTGATGGCGAGCGGCATTTATCCGCTCCCGGAGCGATACCGGTCGATAAGCGCTTTTGTGCGCGGGTCCTTGGGGTGATTGAAAAGTTTTTCTGGTTTCGCATCTTCGACGATCTCGCCATCAGCCATCACAAGGACGCGGTCTGCCACCTCACGGGCGAAACCCATTTCGTGCGTGACGACGAGCATGGTCATTCCATCTTTCGCAACCTTTTTCATAACATTCAATACTTCACCGATCAGTTCAGGGTCGAGTGCGGATGTGGGTTCGTCGAAGAGCATCACCTTGGGTTCCATGGTCAACGCGCGTGCAATGGCCACACGTTGTTTCTGCCCGCCTGAAAGCCGATTGGGATATTCATCTTTTTTGAAGAACATACCGACGTTATCGAGATTTTCTTCCGCCAGGGCAACAGCTTTATCACGATCCATCCCTTTGACTGTTATCGGTCCTTCGGTCACGTTTTCCAACACAGACAGGTGTGGAAATAAATTGAACTCCTGGAAGACCATGCCTGTTTTCAGGCGGATTTCGTGAATGGATTGCCGATGCTCTTTGCGCGTTCCGTTCTGGATTTCAATTTTTATGCCGTCCACTTCGATCTTCCCGCGCGACGGATCTTCAAGGAAGTTGATACAGCGCAGCAATGTGCTTTTGCCTGAACCACTTCGCCCGATCAGGCACACCACTTCGCGCGAACGAACTTCTATCGAGACATCCTTCAAAACATGGAGCAGACTGAAATACTTATCGAGATTGGAAACCTTGACGATCGGTGCAGGCGGCATGTTATCGGTCTCCCTTGGCAAGACGGGATTCGATCATGCTTTGAATGTACGTCAATATGATTGTCATTACCCAGTAAAAGATTGCCGCCATAATCAGCGCTTCGAGGTTGTTGAACTGCGCGCGTCCCACTCTTGTGGCGCGCCACATCACTTCATGGACAAAGCCGGTTGCAGATACAAGGGCGGAATCTTTTGTCATGGCGATAAAGTCATTGCCAATGGGTGGGATGGCAAACCTCAATGCTTGTGGAAGGACGATGCGTTTCATGGTCTGCCAGGGAGTCATCCCCAGGGCGATCGCCGCCTCCCGCTGACCTTTCCCTACTGACCCCAGCCCGGCGCGAAATATTTCGCTCATGTAAGCGCCGTAGTTAAGACCCAGCGCCAATACACCTGCAAACAGACCGGTAAGTATGATTCCCAACTGCGGCAGCGCCAGGAAGAAGAAGAAGATTTGTAAATATAGCGGCGTCCCGCGGATGAGGGAGACATAAAACGTGCTAAGCGCGTAAAAAAGTGAGAATTTGGATAACCGCCCCAGTGCCGCCAATAAAGCAAGCACGATGGCTAATGTGATCGAAAGAAATGAGACCTCGATGGTTTGAACGATCCCGCCTGCAATGAAAACAACATTGTTTCGAATAAACTCGAGATTAAGCGCAATGGTTTTAATGCCCAAAAATTTTTGACCGCTGAAAAAATAAACAAGTACAAGAAAAAAGACTCCCCACCATAGCGACGTATTCGTACGAAACCGACGCGCCGCGCGTAACTGTGCATCATTAAGGAGCTCAACGTGAGACTTTTCCGAACCCGAATTAGTGATTGCGCTCATGGATTTTCATTCCTTTTACAAGAAGGATATTGAAAGAGGGAAGCGAGTTATCTCGCTTCCCTCTTTGTGTTGTTGCCAATTACTTATTTGGGAGCCTGGGTCAAATCTTCGTTGAACCATTGGTTCGATAGATTTGATAATCTTCCATCATTGTGCATGGCGGTAAAGAGCTTGTCTACTTCAGCGCGCAAGCTGTCGGTAGGCAGTGTGGATGATTTATCAAACGCTGCAGCAAGAAATTCGGAGTAGACTGGCGAACCGAGTTGCCTTACAGGCAGACCAGCGGCAATATTTGCGTTCACCACGGTTTGCGATGTGACGTATCCAGCGAAGTCAGTACGACCGGCTTCAATGGCCTGCGCGCACTCCTGATCGGTTGAAAGTGGAACGACCGTGATGTTCGCAGGGGGCTGGGCATATATCGATGATTCCGGAAGACCCAGGCCAGCCATGTCATTATTGAGCCATGATTCGTATGTGGTGGCTGTGCCCGCGCACAACGCCTGTCCGGACAGATCGTCCAGCGATGCGAAAGTGGCGTCCTTGGCAACAGCTATGACAGCAGGTGTGTAATAGTAGGGGACACTGAAATCTAATACCTTCTGTCGGTTAACATTGATGGTCATTGAGCCAACGCTGACATCCCATTTGTCTGCCCAGCTTCCAGCAGTGATAATGTCCCAATCTGGTGTTGCAAAACAGGTCTCTACACCAAGGTCGTCGCCAATCGCCTTTGCCACATCCACATCGAAGCCCTGCATTTCGGCGGTCGTGAGAGCATCTGATGGACACTTCGTATCGGATGGACGGGAGCCGGATGTATTCAGGAAGGATTGGGGCTCGTAGTTTGGATCTGTAGAGACTAGAATGTAGCCGCGCTGTTTGATATCATCCAGCAGGTTGTCGGCTTTGGCGCCTCCGCTGTTTCCACAGGCGCTAAGTACAAGAGTTGCCAACATCAACATGCTGGCCAGGACGTACAATTTTTTCATGTTCTCCTCCAAGAGATTAGAATGGATTTGAGGCAATACCCATTGCCTGAGATGTTCATCTACAGCCATCTCATCACCTAAGCATAGACCATTTTTTTCAATTGTGCAAGTGTTCAGCGCATTAATTTCAAATGGTAAAATGGGAACATCAAATTTCTGGAGGCTTGTCCCATGACAGCGGTCTTTCCCACTGAAGAATGGTTAAAGGGATTGGAAACAAAATTGAATTCCGATGCGAAGTATGCGGATATTGCCCGGAACTGGGAGGGTGACTTGTTCTTTGTCATTCGAAGCCGGAAGGCAACCTCAAGGAACAACTCACGTTCTATCTGGACCTGTGGCATGGCGCCTGCCGAAAAGTAGAGTACAACCCCTCGTTAGAATCCCACCCAAACCCAACCTTTATTCTGACATCCAGCTACAACAATATCACTGCCGTGCTCTCCGGAAAATTAAATCCCATGACGGCGATGATGACGAGCAAATTAAAAGTAAAAGGCAGTATGGGATACATGATGCGCAATGTGCCAACTGTTTTAGATTTTGTCCGCGTGGCGCAGAGATGTGACGAAGGAAATCATGTAATCTCCCAACGAAGTAGGAGATTGCTTCGCTCGCTTAAGAACGTTCGCTCGCAATGACGTATAAATACTATGCAACCCATCCTCAAAATTAATCTCACCACCGGTGAAACAGAAGAATACCAAATCCCAGAAAAATGGGAAAAGGATTTTCTGGGCGGCGCGTCACTTGCCGCTCGAATTTTGTATTCATCGTTAACCCCGGAGTTGGATGCACTCTCACCGGATGCGCCCCTGCTCTTTATGATGGGACCCATGACCGGAACATCCGGTCCGACGACGGGACGCTTCGTTGTCTGCGGGAAGGGACCTGCTACGGGACTATGGGCAGAATCCAACGTTGGAGGCTTTTGGGGACCTGAGTTACGCGCGGCGGGTTACGATGGTTTGTGGATCACGGGGAAAGCCTCAGAGCCGGTATATCTTTGGTTAAACGGGAACAGCCCTTCGACAGGCTCAGGACGGCGTCTGGAGGTCAGGAAAGCGGCGCATTTGTGGGGTCAGGATACATACGCAACGCAGGATCAGGTCAAAGAGGAAGTCGGAGAAAAATCCGCAAGAGTTTGTGTCATTGGGGAAGCTGGAGAGAAACAAGTCTTGTTCGCATCCATCATGTGTGACCACGGACGCATGGCGGGGCGGACAGGCATGGGCGCGGTCATGGGCTCAAAGAATCTCAAAGCAATTGCCGTGCGCGGAACGAATGAAATTCCTGTGTTCGATCTTGCGAAATATAAAACGTTGCGTTCGGAATCGAACCGGAAATTGCGGGAAGATAATGAAGCGAGAATTCTTCGTGAGGTGGGCACTGCGGGTGTGGCAAACTATGCAGAGTACCTTGGTGCACTGCCTGCAAAGTATTATTCACAGGGTTCATTTGAAAATATTGATAATGTTTCCGGTTCAAAGATGACCGATTCCATTCTTGTCGGGCGGAGCGCCTGTCAGGGATGTGTGATCGCATGTGGACGTGTTGTAAACATTCGTGGAGATAAAACAAAACGCAAGGGACCTGAACATGAGACCATGGTCGGTTTTGGCGCGAACTTATTGAACGATAATTTGGAAGCCATCGTGGAACTGGGCGAATTGTGCGACCACTATGGCATGGACACGATCAGTACGAGCAATACCATCGGGCTTGCCTTTCATTTGTTTGAAAAAGGAATTGTTACCAAACAGGACACGGGAGGAATTATTTTGCAATGGGGCGACGTGGATGTGATCAAGGAACTTGTTCACATGAGCGGTGCACGCGCGAGGGTTCGGCGATCTGCTGGCGCAGGGTGCGCGTTTATTTGCTCAACACTTTGGCGTTGAAGAGGAAGCCGTGCAAGTCAATGGACTGGAAGTGGCTTATCACGATCCGCGCGGGGTTTCGGGGATGGCGCTTTCGTACGCGACCAGCCCGCGCGGGGCGTGTCATAACCAGTCCGATTATTTCTTTGTGGATTTCGGTCATTCAAATGAAGAGATCGGGGTCGAGTTTATGTCGCGCCATGCACAGGCAGAGAAAGCCTCCAGTGTGGCGAAACACCAGGATTGGCGCACGATCGATAATGCAATTGTGATGTGTATCTTTGCGAATGTCGAACCCAGGGAAAAAGTTTCCCTCATCAACGCGGCTTGTGGACTGGATTGGTCTGTGGAAGATATGATGAAATTCGGCGAGCGGTCATGGAATCTCAAGCGTGCGATCAATAACCGCATGGGACTGACGCGCGCCAACGACAAACTCCCCAAAGCTTTGTTGACTCCGTATCCCGATGGCGGCTCGGAAGGATTTGTCCCTGATATCGAAGCGATGTTGGTTGCGTATTACGAAGCGCGCGGCTGGGATAAAGAAACAGGGATGCCTTCGCGTGAGAAGTTGGTGGAGTTGGGACTGGAGGATGTGGTAAGCGATTTGTGGAATTAATCAAAAGAGGGGAGTGTCTAACATCGAAATCAAATTTTCCGTCATTGCGAATACTATGAGTGTGTCAAGGATTTTTGAAAAGCCAATGGATTGACAGAGACATAGTTTGGAATGTATGGTTGTTGAGAGCGGACGACAGCACAAGCGATCTTGAGGATCTTATTTTGGATGTTATTCAAGACCAGTTTCTTGTGCTTGCCTTCTACGACTTTACGAAAAAAGTATTGCTGAAATGGTTTTTTGTGAGTTCGGACAGAACAAGCAGCCAGGTAGAGCAGTTTGCGCAGAACAGGCGGACTATAGTGACGTGAAGTCGGTGTTGAAAAGACAGAAGAGCCACTTTCATGTTTGATCGGACAAATACCGATGAAGGCTGCCAAAACCTTTGGGTCGAGCGTCGTCTGCATGTGAATGAGCAAATGTGCCGCCAACTGTAGACCAATACCTGGGACAGACAGCAAGAGCAATAAGGTCTGTTTGAAGGTTGGATCACTTTCGATCAGACGGCGGATCTCCTGGTCAATGGCTTTGAGCTGTTTGGTAATCTGCTCAATCATGATCTGGTGCGTCTGTTTGGCCAGTGCGGAAGAGACTTTCTTGCGGTTGAGGGCATGCAGCGCATTCTTGTGTCCTGTCAATTGGACGGAAAAGTGCTGGCGCGTGGTCAAAAGTACCTTGACTTGCTCCAAAATCTCGGCTCTGGGCTGCCAAAACGAGAGTTTGTCCACATAGCGGCAGGCATACTCGGCGATATGCTGGCTGTCTAGTTCGTCGGTCTTGGAGGTGTTGGCAGGAAACTTGCGCTGAATATTGAGGGGCGGCTCGACTGCCACAGCGTAGCCGCTGGCGTATAGAAAATACGCCAAACCTTCACTATAGACACCCGTGGCTTCCATGCACACCACGGTCTGTTCGGACGACAAGTTGTGTGTTTTCAGCCAACTGAGAAAGGAGACGAACCCCCCTTCGTCATTTTCAAATTTCACTGGCTTGATCGTCAACTTCCAGGGCGTTGTGCCAACACACGCCACAAACGAAGCGGACGCGATATCTATACCACCTGTAGTTTCGCCAAAATAACGAGATGAGCACTGGTAAATCGGAGGATTAGTTAACCACAACAAAACCTACAACCAGAGGTCACCAATGCTCCCCTTGATTGTACAACACTCCGAAGCACTGACGAACTTTGTTCTTGCACTGCAACTTGCACTTTACCAACCTCAAATACGACATCTGCTGGAAATTGTGGATACCCTGATCGTCTGCAATCAACGCAAGACGCTCAGTGGGCTATCGCGCCTGCTCCATCATTCCGTCGATCCTAAAGCATTGGCAGACTTCTTTCGAGAAAGTCCCTGGAGCATAGACCAGATCAGCCAGCCGCGCAAGAAATTCATGCTTGCCAAAGTCCTGGAACTGGCACAAGCGGCTGGGATTGTTCTCAAGATCATGGTCAGCCTGGATGACAGTCTGAGCAAGAAGAGCAAAGCCACAAAACATCTGGACGCCGTCGATCACCACCATAACCACACCGAAAGTACCCGCAAGCGACAAGCGTGGAGCAATAGCTACGTGTATGTGGAACTGCATGTACAGATCGGTCCCTTCGGCTTTCTGTTTGACACACGGTTGTATCTGCGGGAGAAGAAGTTCGCAAACTCAACCGTTCGGTGGCAAAGAAAAGCGACTGTCCTATCGCAGTAAGTACAACCTGGCGCGTGAAATGCTGCTGGAATTGGACGCGCTGCTGCCTGAAGACAGCCAGGTGTATGTGTTGTTCGACTCCTGGTATGCCTCTGCCAAACTGATCAATCTCTGCCTGCGCAAGCAGTGGCAGGTGATCTGTGCCCTCAAATCCAATCGCAAAATCGAGAAGCAACGCATCGACCGCTACAACCAAACGCTCAAGCACAAGCCTTACCAGAAGATCACGCTGGAGGCTGTAGGCGACCGCCATGCACCCACCTACCATGTCCGCACGGTAAGCGGACACCTCGAAAAGGTGTCGCAGGAAGTCTACGTTATCCTCTCAAAAAAACGCCCCGGGATCCCCGCCCCAAGTACTTCCTCTGTACAGACACCCGCCTTACGGCTGAGGAAGCCTTGAAACTCTACCAGAAGCGTTGGCCGGTGGAAGTCGATAACTTGAATCTCAAAGAAGTCCTGGGTCTGGGTGACTTCCGTTTGCAATCCTTCGAAGCCATTCAGAAGTGGTTCGCTGTGGTGACCTTGGCAATCAATTACCTGCAATATACCGCCATGCTCGCCTATCGCCCAAAGCAACCACTTCCTTCTCTGGCGGAATGCAAACGCCTCCATCAACAGGCGCATCTCAATAATTTGTTACGTCGCTTGGTGACCGAGATCAAGAAACAACCGCAGCGGGTGGAGGCGATCCTGCAAGCCTTCCTGCCCATGCAGGCTGCGAGCACCTGACAGGAACCGAAGCACTCCTGTTCCCGGTGATTGGGAAGACATCAGTTTGTCTTCCTGTCTTTTTGCTTCCCTGAACAACTCAGGATATGTCGTATTTTGATTCGTTTTTTAAGGTTCAACGCTAACTTTTGGCGAAACTACAGTCCTACAAAGGATTGAAACATTGTCATGGTGAACCTCTCTGGACTGGTGTATTGATTTGGCCAACTTGTGAACGGGCTTTCTCCATATAATAGTCTTCAACGACTGCAATACTGATTTAGCTTCAATTCACAACCAGGGCTGGGTCTTCTTCGCAATTTGAGTTTGACTCAGCACTTGCTCTCGAGGAGCACTAGACTTGTTCAGCCCGGGTTTGGCAATAACAATACAACTCCAGTCTAATGGAGGAGAGTGCTCATTCCCGACGACGTGTGCCCGTCAGGGTAAGCAATCCCCTATTCACATTGGAGATTGCTTCGGTCGCCATCGCTCCCTCGCAATGACGGAGGCCTGTCTTTGATTTTGAAACTCTGCTTGAATGATTTCCCGCCTGCGCCTTTTTGCCAATCAGCCCGAAGACGATCATGACGAGACTGATGCCGCCGACGACTCCAGCAACTTGTCCAACCGTCTGCATGAATGCCGCAGGATCATTTGAGCTGGAGGCGATGGTGGTCATGAACAGGAAAAATCCGAGCGCCAAAACACCAAAGATAAAACCAGAAATAACCAGCCGCCAATTTCTTTTCCGCATGCTCGTTGTACTCCTGTTGTGGACTGTTATAGTGTAAAGAGATTGCGCGGATTATAAACCTGGCTCTGTTGTAAAAGCAATTAAACACTGGATGTCTTGCAGGCGAGCGATTTGTGGTGGCTCACGCTTTGTTGGACGGCTATGGGCAGGATGTCGCGATTTGACGGTTAAGTTAAGCGAAAGAAAAGTACCCACCATGGTGTCGCGTTGGCAGACACAGGGGCACAACCTCGCACACGCGGATCACATCCATAGCCCAGATCAACGACCATCTGCCAATAGTTTTGATTGGCATTTGAGGCTAACATCCACGTTCCAATGAAAACAACCAACAAGATTAACCAACCTATTCCTAGAGAGTTTTTGTGTGTGCTGAGTCGATAGCCGACAATTCCAAGAGTTAGGAGAAGCACACAAAGCAGGCGAAATGGTATCTCATAGCGAACGGGCACTTCCTCGAAAATGAAAAGGGACGCAAAAGGGAAGAGACTATATAGAATTAGTTCGGGAGTAAACCATCCTAGCCACAGGAGTACAACAATCGAGATTATAAAAGCCGTGATTCCCAATCCAAACGCCCCTGCCATAAAAGCAAAGGATAGCAACCAGAGGGGAAAGAGATTGGCAAGGGTTGCTATCCATAAGGGTGGATCTGCCCATCGAATGTATGCTATCGTTTTCATGGAATTATCCTTTCCTTACCTGGACTGTGGAGAGACGCTTCCAAACTTTTTTGCGGATTTGGTCATGAGCCGCCCAACGGCTTGCGGTACTGGCGGCTGGCGGGACGAGACTTGCCCACAAAGCGGACAAAACCCAAAGGCACGAAAAATGCCATTTTGACGGTGTGAATCCAGCCGTCCGCGTGCACGCTGTGTTAGGCCACCTTCGGCATTTGCGCTAGTCTCGCGCTGAATACCAGTTCAACACTCGCAAGGCGCGCAGGGTATTCCAGCGACTGGGTGAGCCTTCGGTTATGCCGGGTTCGGCGATGACTTCATCGGGGTGCATTATCCCCAGCGCCCAGCGACCGTCCGTATCGCGCTTGGAGGCAACGATCTCGATGGCTTCGGCCATGCGCGGGTCTGGTGCCACGCCGGCGTTGCGCAAATAATCCAGCCCGCGCAGAATGTCGTAGCGCCAGCCGGCGGGGTAAGAGAATTGCGTCCAGACAGGGCCGCCTTTGCGGTCATGCTCGATGGGCTCCCCGGTCGATAGCCGCTTGAAGAGATGGCGTGACAGCAGGTACTCCTGCCCGCGCTCGCGTGCTGCCTTTACGGCGGGCGAGCCGCCGGTGGCGCGCTCGAATTCCAGCAGACCTTCGAGGACGTTGATCGTAGTGTGGAAGGAGCCGCGCGTGGAGCCGATTTCTTGATCGCAATTCCAGCCGCCATCCGTCATCTGTTCGCCCAGCAGCCGGTCTACCAAAGGGTGCATGTCCACCCCAAAATACGCGCCCACGGTTACAACGCGACCATTGATGCAGGGCTCCACTTCGCCGGCGAAGAAAGGCTTGTGCCACCAGCTGATGTCTTCGTCTTTTGGCAGCTCATCCTGAGTAATATTCATTAGCCATTTGACGTTCTCTCGGACTCGGCCCACAGCGCGCCTGGCTTGCTCACTGGCCGGGTCGAGCCCCATGTCATGCAACAACAATAAAGTGCGCAGGGTGGGCCATTCGGGAAAGCGGGGGTCTCCGGGCCAGGTGCCATCCTCGGATTGAGCCGCGAGAAGTGTAGCGCCCCAGCCGTTGGTGGCGATCTTGGCGCGCTCGGCTGCAATTTCCTCGTCGGACGCATCGGTCAAGTCTCGCATTACCTGCCAGCGGATCGAAGGGTCAGAATCAAGCAGCCACTGTATAGCTGATCTCTTTGGTTTCGGGGCTTGCCATTTGGGTGGATGGGTTGTCATCTGTTAGTTCTCCTTACCTGTAAGACAAAATATGCTATTGGTGGCCTAACGAGACTGGCGAAAAACCCTTCGTTCGAAAAATGTTCATAAAAATCTCCCACAACAGGCTGGACAATTGCCAAAATGTTGTTCGGAACATAAAATACAAGGTGCTTTTCAGCGTTTCTGTCCCACTTTTCAAAAATCAGTTTTTGAAAAGGGACTTTTTCGACAGTTTCAACGGCTCGCGGTACCGGCGGCTGGAGGGACTGGATTCATCTCCGAAAAGGAAAAAAACTAAAAGCCACAACCAACTCATTTTAACGGTGCGAATCCAGCCGTCCGCGTGCACGCCGTGTTAGGCAGGCCTCTGCTATTACGGTCCCTGTCTAAGTTTCTTGCTCACTAGATTGTATCTCCACCGATTACCTTGATCATCAATCAGGCCAATTCGATAAGGAGCATCCCAAGCGAGCCAACTAAAACTCGGTGTTTCTGATTCAAACAACAGGTTTTGTGTCATTCCGGATAGGTCGAGCCGCGTTACATATGACTTACCGAAAGGATAACAATCTAATTCAGTTTGTAGGTAAATAAGAGATTGACTGTCAGGCGACCAGGCAATCTGGTTTTTGAAGGCATTAGGCATGGTTGCTGGAATGTGCGCGATCTCACCTTCATCAAGCCTCCAAATGACGATTTCGTTATTCTGCCAGAGTGCCAGCTTGGTTTCATTTGGCGACAAATGCGCATCACCAACCGAATCCACTTTTTGATTGTCAACACTGACCCGTTTGATTGGGCGTGCCCAGTAGCCACAGAGACCATCTGGCACACTTTCCCTGGCATCAGTATAGTAAAAGTACTGATTGTTTGGCGACCACACCAATCCACCAACGCCATATGCTCCTACACCTCCACAGCTTAAAAGCTGAGTTTCAATAATCTTTTCTGTTTGGTCATCGGTCTGAATGAGTTTTAGTATCTCGACTGCATTTGCCTCAGCAGTCTCCCGCGGATCGACTTTCACACAATCATAAATGACGACTTCCGCGATCCATTTTCCATCAGCCGACGGAAAAGATGAATGGATTCTTGGGGTAGTAATAGCGATCACTGTGGCGGCAACATCAGGAGTTGATGTAGATGTTGGATGAATATTTACGGGTGTTGTAGTGGATCTAAGAGTAGCTGTCATGGGCGGCTGAGCAAGTTTTGTTGCTTCTAATGTTCCAGGATTGGGCTGTTCTGGTGTGGCCAAGGTTTGGCAACTGCCTATTAGCCAAGAAACTACGAAAATTTGGAGAAGTGAGTTCCACTTCATAAGTTACCTTTGGCTTTCAAGTGCCTGCCTAACGGTTTACGTTACCGGCTGGTGGGCGGAACGAGACTTGGCTTGAGAGCAGTATAAACCTGAAGACAGAAAAATGCTTATAAATGCGGCAGGATCCTAGTGTCCAATGTACGCTGTGTTAGGGGGCGTTCAATCTATAGCGTTGTGATGAGGAAATCAGCTCGAACACGTCATACAAATAATAATCTGAATGGACGGAATATTAGCTTATGTAAAGATTATACGGTCCTTCGCTACAAAGGACAATAAGTTGACCTAACCTCACTTGAACCATCCATCGTGGGATAAAAACTGGTTTGACCAAATTCGTCTGCTTGATTCTCGAAGAAACCACTTAAACAAAAGTTTGATTTTTGTTAGAGCAGGCTAAGCCACTGTAGGTTTCAACTTCCCTTTGCAGTAAAATTCCCTTCAACTGAATGGAGAAATAAACATGAAACTCGTTACCGTATCTCAAATGCAGGCGATTGAAAAGGAAGCCGACGCGAATGGCTTGACCTATGAACAGATGATGGAAAACGCCGGTCAGGGACTGGCTGATATCGTTCTTGAATTATTCATGGATGAGGTTGAACCCGAGGTTGTCGGGCTTGTAGGTCCCGGCAACAACGGCGGCGATACGCTGGTCGCGTTGACGGCGCTTGCCATCGCAGGCTGGAAGGCGAGCGCCTATCTCGTCAAACGCAAAAAGGATGATCTCGTCAAACGCTTCACCGATGCGGGCGGCGTTGTCCTTTCTGGCGAGAAGGCTTTTGAAAAGCTGGCTGAGTCCATTGAGGTGGCAGATGTCCTTTTGGATGGCGTGCTTGGGACGGGGATCAAACTCCCGTTAAAGAAAGACGCGGCGGAGCTTCTGGCGGAGGTCAACGATATTTTGGATAGTCTCGATGAAGCGCCTCTCGTCATCGCAGTGGACTGTCCATCGGGAGTGGATTTGGATTCGGGCGAAGTTGCCGATGAAACCATCCCTGCCGACCTGACCGTCACGATGGCGGCTGTCAAACAGGGCTTGGTGAAACTGCCGGCGTTCGAATATGTGGGCGAGCTTGAAGTCATCGATATTGGCTTGCCCGATGACCTTGCTTCGCTCAAGGATTTACAGACGGAAGTTGCGGAAGAGGATTCTGTCGCCGCGCTTTTGCCGGAACGTCCGCTCGAATCACACAAAGGGACGTTTGGCACTGCGCTCATCGCGGCCGGATCGGTCAATTACACAGGAGCAGTTTTGCTTGCGGGAGAGGCGGCCTATCGCTCCGGCGCTGGACTTGTCACGTTGGCGATTCCCACGCCATTGCATTCCGCGCTGGCAGGTCAATTCCCCGAAGCGACCTGGGTATTGCTGCCGCATGAGAAAGGCTCGATCTCATCGACCGCCGCGGAAGTTCTCGCAAAGAATTTCGAGCGGGCTTCTGCATTGTTGACTGGGTCCCGGCTTTGGGATGGAAAGCTCGACGAAAGAGTTTATCGAAAGTATTCTTGACGGAAAATTTACTGCCAAGAAAACGACCCAGAGTATCGGGTTTGTGCGCACAACAACCGAGAAAAAGGAAGAGGCACAGATCAAACTCCCGCCCATGGTTGTGGACGCAGATGGATTGAAACTGCTGGCACAGATCAAAGACTGGCATCAGAAACTTCCTGCCTCTTCGATCTTGACTCCTCATCCCGGCGAGATGTCTGTGCTGACTGGTTTATCGAAAGAAGAAATTCAAGAAGATCGGCAAACGATTGCAAGCAAATATGCAAAAGAATGGGGGCATGTGGTTGTGCTGAAAGGCGCGTTCACTGTCGATCGCTGCGCCCGATGGACGCGTTACGTTAATCCCTGTTGCGTCTCCCGCTTTAGCCCGCGCCGGGACAGGCGACGTTCTCTCGGGGCTGATCGTTGGTCTGCGTGCCCAGGGCTTGGATGCGTTTGACGCGGCCGTGGCGGGCGCGTGGATCCATGCGCAGGCAGGCTTATACGCTGCGGACGATCTGGGTACAACCGCCTCCGTGCTGGCGGGCGATGTTCTGAATTCCATTTCAGATGTGTTAAGCGATTTGGAATAACAAAAGCAATCCCGGTGGTTGAGTAGTCCTGTTCCTGTCGCGCTGAGCGGAGCGATAGCGAAGTCGAAGCGCAGTTTCAAAGACGACCACCGGTGGTTGGTAGCCCCGAATGCTATTTGAGGGGCGTATCGAAACCACCAATAACAAGAACTGTCTTGATTACATGTGGTTTCGATACGCCTTTCGCAACAAGCGCTCAAGGCTACTCAACCACCGTAGCATAACAAAAAAGAGGAGTTTGGATTTTCCAGACTCCTCTTTTGATTCACTATTTACTTTTCAGGTCTAGCTCTTCAAAAACTCTTCCAGCGACTCTTTGCTGATGCGATAGGCATTGCCCATCTTTTTGGCTTTCAAACTTTTGTCGGTGATCGCCGCCATCACATCCTCCTCAGAAACTTTCAGGATCGAAGCTACTTCTGAAGGTGTCATTACATCCGGGATGCCCGCGGCTTTTGCTCCGCCGCCGCTTTGTCCCTGTGGCTGCTGCATCGCACCGGAGGTGGCTTGTTGCATCAGATTCCCGATGCCCATGCCAGCGCCGATCCCCGCAGTGAGACCTGCGCCGCCGCTCGGGTTGGAAGCTGCGTCACGCATCGCATCCGCGGCTTGCAGTTGGGTGTAGGTTGCCATATCGAGCATACCCATATCGCGCAATTCCTGAGCCGACTTGCTGGATGGCTTGAGATTGCCGATATAGAACGATTTAAGCGTTAGACCGAGCGCCTCAAAATCATCCTGTGCCTTTGCGCGTACTGCCGCGCCCACTTCTTCGGTCAGACCGATCAAGTCCACAACGCTCTTGGCAGCGGTTGTTTCGCCTAATGTATCCTGGAGAGTGGAGAGTAACATGGTCTTCACGCGTTCTTCGATGTCAGTCGTCCGATAAGCGCCCTGTGCGCCGACCAACTGGGTCACGAATTGCTGCGGGTCTTTCACTTGATAAGAAAACGTGCCAAATCCTTGAAGCAATGCCACGCCCAGACCCATGCCCGGGTTGCGCACGATGATCGGCTGCGGCGTGCCCCACTTCTCATTTGCAAATTCCTTCATCGAAACGAAATACACTTCCGCCGGGAAGGGCGTGCGGTCATTGAACGCCTTGCCGATCAGGTTGATTAACAGTGGAACATTGGCTGTGGTGATGGTATGCCGCCCGCCTCGGAATACATCCAAAGCCTGACCATCACGGAAAAATACCGCCGCCTGCGACTCGCGCACGATCACCTGCGAACCGATGCGGTAATCGCCGATTCCCGTTTCCGGGAAGCGATGGACGATCTCATCCCTCATCTCATTCGGGTATTCAATAACATCAAAAATTCTCGCCATGATTTTCTCCTTTTGAAGAACGTTGTTTTTGATTATAGTCCAATTTTTACTTGCATATACCGCCCGAAGGGTAATGGCTCGGCATTGTTTTAAAGAACCCTTCGGGATGTTTGACATCAACACTATATACGAATTTCATCTTCCAAACGTTTCACTGTTCACTGGTAACTATTTGCTACCCGCTGTTCATCGCCCACAGAATCACGCCTCACCCCACACCCAAGCCTGCTACGCCTTCATCGACTTTCCCGTCCCCTTGGCTTTGACCATCAAAATCTCCGCCATGATACTGACCGCGATCTCCTCCGGCGTTTCGGCATTTAACTCCAACCCCATCGGCGAATGGACTTTCTTGATCAATTTGTCCGATACACCCTGATCCTTCAACGCCTTGACCGTTGTCAGCCAGCGTCGCTTTGATCCGATCACGCCAATATACGCCGCCTCCGATTCAAGGAGACTCGGCAACCCTTGCGCATCGATGTTCGAGCCGCGGCTTGTAACGACAAGATACATTTGCCGATTGATCTTTAATTGCTCTGCCAGTTTCCTCATCTCAACCGGATAATACGCATCTGCCCCTGGAATAGACTCAGGATTACAAAACTCCTCGCGATCATCACTGACCGCCACTTGAAATCCCAGCCATTTGGCGAGATGCACAACTGCCTTGCCCACATGTCCACCGCCGATGACGATGATCATCGCAGGGGGTAGGATCGGTTCCACGAACACCTCCACAGTCCCACCGCACACGCCCGGGTCGCCGCGTGACGGGTCTGCCATGGTGTACGATAAGGTTTGAGTCTCGCCGCTCTTCATCGACTCGAGCGCGGCTTTGATGACGCGACTCTCCAACTCCCCGCCGCCGACCGTGCCAGTGAATTTACCGTCCGCATAGACGAGCATCTTGCTCCCCACATGCCGCGGCGTTGAACCTTCGCTCTTTGTTACCGTGCATAAAGCGGCGGGGTCGTTATTGTCTTCGAGTTCAGAGAGGGTTTGATAGATGGATTGCATATTTTTATTGAGTGTCACCCTGAGCAAGGCGAAGGGTCTCCACGATAATCTCAGAGATTCTTCGCTTCGCTCAGAATGACAAGTGAAAGTTGTGTTTAGCTATTTCCTGATAAATGCTTTTCGAGTTCATTTATTGTATTTATGAATGACGTTTCCAAATCGACGCCGTGAATATGTGCAAGGACAATCACCGACCATAAACAATCTGCCAACTCGTGCTCCAGCCTCTCTCTGCTGTTAACGATGTTGCACTTGCCGTTTTCTGCGATGACAAGTTTTGCCAAGTCGCCTGCATCACCGATAAAACCCAAAGCAATTTCTTCATGTTGTCCACGAAGAGCCGTAAAGTTGTTTTTCTCTCTTTTCATACTCTTTGCGAATCTCTACGGCTCTCTCGATTATTTTTTGAAATTCCATTACCTCTCCAACAACCCCAATACCACCGGCAGCAATTGCTTCTTCCTTGAAACCACCCCTGGCGCGTCACGGGTGCCGTCGTTGAGTGGGGGATAGGGCAGGTCATCGAGAATGGGCGGCGCGTTGGATGTGATAATGAGTCGGCTTGAGCCGCGCACCACATCTGTGATGAGCAGCATGGCAAAGTCGAGTCCGCGTTTGTCTTTCAGTGCGTCGAGCGCCTGCGTTAAGGATTGGAGGTGTTCGGTGAGTTGAAGGATGTCTGTCACTTCGGCCTGCGCAACCGCGAATTTGAATCCATTTGACTCAAAAGATTTGATGTCTGTACTGACCGTCTCTTCGGGCTTGCGATTCGAGAGTCCCGCGCCTGCCGCTAACAAACCCTTGCCGAACGATTCAATCGTCTCACCTTTTAGCGGACTGCCTCCTACAAATGCCCAACGCGATAACCTTTCCGCGGCGACCCGGTCACGCGGGGTGGTCGTGGGAGATGTCAGGATAAGCGTATCAGCCAGAAGTCCCGCGAGAAGCGCACCGGCTAGATCGGGCGGCATGGAGAGTCCTGCTTCGGCAGTCTGTTCAGAAACGAGGGTCGAAGTCGAGCCGACAACATCCACGGTAAATCGAATGGGCTGGTGTGTATAGGGGTTGCCCAGACGGTGGTGATCCAATATCTCGAGCAATTCAGCTTCTTCGAGAGAGGCAATGGATTGGCGCGGTTCGTTGTGATCGACGAGAACGATCTTGAGGCGCGGCGGGTTGAGAATATCGCGTTGACGTGCGATGCCGAGGTATAAACCGTTTTCATCCACCACCCAATAGTCATCCACTTCGGTGCGCAGGATGCGATTGAGCATATCGCGGATGTGCCCGTTGGCGGGGAATTTTGGAACGCTTGTATCTGCCGCGTCCTTGCACAGCGCAGACATCATCTCGCGCACGGTGGTATCGCCGGGCAGAGGTCCGAGTGTCTGCGAAAAATACTTGAAGAGGCTGTACCCGTTGACGAGACCGTAAGGCTGGCCTTCTTCGTCGACCACGGGTGCAACGCCGCCTGTCCGGCTGGCGAGAGTCCATGCCGCGCCGAGCGGCGCATCGGGACGCAGGCTGTCGAATCTCTGCATCACAGACTCGAAACGCGGCGATGCGTCGGTGAGCAATACGGGCGCTTCCAGGTTGAGTTGTTTCAACACCCATGCCGATTGCGGGTTGAGCGCGCCTGCGCGTGCTGCCAGGGTGTCGAGACCATCGCGTTCGCGCAGAAGCCAGGCATACCCCATGGCGGATGCGATGGAGTCTGTATCCGGGTTGACGTGTCCGATCACGTAGATTTTTGATTGCATCATTCGATTATATCTCGCCTTTTTCGACCATTACCGGAAACATATCTACCGAGAGTGCCTAAAACTCAAAACACGCCCCATCACCGCGCCCCCGAGGCTCAAACGCCGAGTGGGCGAAGCAATCCCCATCACAGTGAATGAGATTGCTTGCTCTAAAGAGTACGATGTTGTCGGGCTACGCCCGCCTCGCAATGACGGCGCTTATTTGTTTTTCACTGCCCGCCATATTCTTTCCGGTGTTGCCGGAATTTCATCCACGTTCACGCCCACGGCATCGAGGATGGCGTTGCCAACCGCGGGTGCAACGCCATCCATGGGGATCTCGGCAACCGCTTTAACGCCGAATGGGTGGCTCGGCTCGAACGTCTCAACGAAGATGGTTTCGAGCGCGGGCATTTCATCTGCGCGGAAAATATGATAATGATCTAGGTCTCGTTCGATGGCATTGCCCTTTTCATCATATCGCATCTCTTCACAGACCGCATAACCGAGAGCTTGGGTCATCCCGCCTTCGATTTGACCGCTGGCTGTCAGTGGATTCACGATGACGCCCGAATCAACCGCCATAACGAGCCTATCCACTATCACCGCGCCTGTCTCTACATCCACACTGACTTCTGCAAACTGCGCGGCAAAGGGAGGCGGCGATACGGGCGAGACATAAGACGCAACTCCCATGATCTGCTCTTGTTTATCTTTATGCAACGAGTGTAATGCGATCTCAGCAAAAGACAAGGTTCGACCATCTGGAGCGATCGCTTGACGATTCGATAAACGAATACTTGCGGCTTCGGTTTCTGGCAACTCTAACATCATCGTTGCACGGACTTTGATCCTCTCCGCGCATATCTTTGCCGCGTTGACTGCCGCCGTGCCGGAAATATATGTTGTGGATGACGCATAAGCGCCCTTATCGAACGGTGTAAAGTCAGTATCCGACGAATAACAGATCATATCCTCGAGCGGAACACCCAACACCTCCGCCGCCATCTGTGCAAGGACGGTATCCGAGCCGGTGCCCAAATCCGTCGCGCCGACGAGGAGATTGAACGAACCATCATCATTCATCTTGATGGACGCGCCGCCCATATCGAGATAGGGAATGGCTGTTCCCTGCATGACCATTGCAACGCCGATCCCTTTGCGGATTGCAGACGATGGACGATGGACGATGGACAGAGGATTGTTGACGGCTGATAACGGTCTATCGTCCATCGTCCTCCGTCCTCCCGCTCGCCATTCCTCATTCCCATACTTATCATCCCAGCCAATTGCAGCGCGACCTTGCGCTACACATTGTTCCAATCCAACGGTATGAATAATTTCGGGTCGCGGCTCGCGTCCTTCATTCCATGCTTTTGAGAAGGGATGAAATTCACCGGGTCGAATCGCATTCTTCAGTCGAAAGTCAATGGGATCAAAATTCATGGCACGCGCGATCTTTTCCATGTGACGGTCAAGGGGCCAGTATCCTTGTGGTACACCATATCCACGGAATGCGCCGGATGGGGGAGTGTTGGTGTACACCACGTCCGCGTAAAAACGGATATTGGGATTATTGCGATATTCTCCATCGCCGACATACAACGCCATTGCTTTGTGACCTGTATTACCTGTGACCGTCAACGCGTGACAGCCATACGCGCCTGTATCGGACAGCGCGTACATCTCGTTAGCTGTGATCGTTCCATCCCGCTTCACGCCGGTCTTCATCCTGACTCGCATTGGATGCCTTGATCTTGCGCCGATAAATTCCTCCTCACGCGTGTATTCGTAAATGACAGGTCGCTTGGTTGCTATCGTCAAATGCGCAGGGACATCTTCCATCAACACTTCCTGCTTGCCCCCAAATCCGCCGCCGATGCGCGGTTTGATGACGCGGATTCTTTTTACAGGCAAATCTAAAACAGGAGCAAGCATTCTGCGCACATGGAACGGAACCTGCGTGGAGGTGCGAATCACCAAACGGTCATCTTCATCCCAATACGTCACACAGACGTGCGGCTCGATGTGCGCTTGTTGCACTTTGGGCACTTCGTATTCGGCTTCGAAGATTTCGTCTGCTTCGGCAAATCCTTTTTCCACATTACCAATGTCGATGCGGATTTCGGCGGCAAGGTTTTTGTCAGGGTTGGAATCGGCAAAGTTGACATACTCAGGCTCATCGTGAATCCGAGGCGCATTGGAGTCCATTGCTTCACGAGAATCGATAATCGCATCCAGTATTTCATACTCGACCTCGATCAGAGTCAAAGCCTTCTCTGCAATCTCGGAAGTCTCCGCCGCAACCATCGCGACGCGGTCACCTACAAATCTCACTTTGTTGTCGAGCGAGAACGCATCCAGCGGACCAGGAATCGGATCAGACTGCCCGGCAGTTGAATAAACAACGCGTGGAATATCCTGCCACGTGAGCACTGCTGCAACGCCTTTCAACTCTCTGGCTTTGGTCGCGTCAATTTTCTTGATGCGCGCATGTGCATGCGGACTTCGCAAAACACGCGCATACAACATGCCGCGCATATCCATATCCGCGGTGAAGGCAGGCTTGCCCTGCACCAGTTTGACCGCGTCCACTTTCTTTTCGGGCTTGCCAACGGTTTGATAGGTTTGTGTCTGCGAGGTGACAACAACTTTGGGTCGTGTCATCACATTGGCAAGTTGTTCGCTTGGAAGAGCGCCGGGATTATCGTCACTGGGTTTGTCGCTCCAATTTCCCAAATCCCAATTCACTGAATCCCAGTTGACAGGTTCGTCACCGCGCATTACAGCCGCGGCTTTCAACACGGCTTGCACGGGTTTGAGATACCCGGTGCAACGACAAAGAACTCCTGCAATCGCCTCACGCACCTGCTCTTCACTTGGATTTGGATTCGCATCCAGCAATGCCTTCGCCGCAAGGATTTGTGCAGGCGTGCAATATCCGCATTGGATTGCGCCAGACTCAACGAATGCCTGCTGCAATGGATGCAAACCTTCCGTCTTCTTCCAGCCTTGATCGGGATGTTCGCCCAAGTCCCTCGATGGTGACGATGTTATGTCCCTCGGCTTGCGCGGCGAGCATCGAACCCGCGTTGACAGGTTTGCCGTCCAGTAGAACCGTGTCCGCACCGGAGAGTCCCTGCTCATCGCCGAATTTGACCCCGTAGTAGCCGAGACGGCGAATGGCGGCTAGGAGGGTTTCGGATGCGGTGCAGTCAATGTCGTGTTTGTTTGCGTTGATCGTGAAGATGAGATTCATAGTTAATCCTTCTCTCCCTCATCCCTACCCCTTCTCCCACAGGGAGAAGGGGACTCCGACACCCTCTCCCTTCGGGCGAGGGCTGGGGCGAGGGGTAAATCTAACTCTTATAAAACTTTGGTTATCTTCAACCCTGCATTCGCCGCCTCAAGCGCGGACTGTGAACCGATCACAGCCACGGCTTCCGACTGCGCGACTTTTTCCAACACATCGCCGAAAGCGATGAAATCTTCGCCGTTGGTGGAAAGCGCCTCGTCCCGGGTTTTCTGTCGCATTCTATCGGTGCGCTTGGTGAGGTAACGCATCATGGACGTGTAACCTTTCGCATCAGGGAGCTGATAACTGTCAAGGTCGCCAATGGTGCCAATGATCGCTTTGGTCAGTTCATTATCGCTCAGACGTGATGCATCCAACCCTTTTAGGAAAGCGGCGGCTTTGTCGTAGTTCTCGATGGTCCCAGCCACATTGGGATCGCGATACGAAAGGAACGTGAAGACGCCGGATGCGTCATCGAAGACAGAGAACGCTCCATAAGCGCCGCCCTGAAGACGAATCTTGTCCCATAGGTATGCCATGCGTAGATAATTGACGACAACTTCTGCCGAGCCGTCAAACTCATAACCCAATTCATACAGGTTGGCGCCTTTGCCCACATAATTCACTTGTGCGGGAATGGTCAAGCCTTCTTTCATGGGAGCAGGTTGAATGTTGAAGGATGAAAAGCTCACATCCTTTGACGGCAAAGCCGCAAGGAAAGAATCAAGCTGTGGTTTGAATATATTCCAATTCGCCGCGTCCACGGTAACGTTAACCAGCAACGCCTTGCGATTGATGAGCGCGTCACGCATCGCTTCCAGCTTTTGTAAAACGGTGTCCCACTTCTTGTCGATCGCCTTTGCCAGATCGCGCAACGCGAACAAATACCCAATCCCGCTCATCTGGTCTTTTGCCCAGCCTGTTTCACCGAACTGTGCGCGCAATCGTTGATTGACATAAATGTGCCCACCAGGGATAAGCCCGGACTCGACCCCTGACTTTTCTTCCAAAACGATTTGTTTGAGTCGTTCCTGGTTGTCAAATTTTGCGGTGAGCAGGACATCCTTGAGGATGTTGAGCAATTCGGATGACTTTTCGACCGTCGCCTTGCCGCGCAGAAATAACTTGGCAACGCTCTCTCCCGAGCCGATCACTGTGGAGGTGACCGCCGAGCCGTGGATTCCGCCTGTGCTTTTCCCGATCCGTTGCGATAACTTCACGTAGTCTTCGGTCTCTGTTCCCATCTCGAGCAGGGCCCGCGCAAAGATTTCCGTAAGAGGCAGTAAATCTTTCGGCAGGGCGTGCAGGTCAAAGCCCAGATCGAGATAGACAATGCCATTGGTGAACAAGTCATGATACAGAACCTTTGTATCCTGCATCTCCATTACATCAATTGGGATGGTCCCGCTTTCTCTTTCAAGATCTTGTAATTTGAGAATGGGTAGTTTCGCAAGGTCTTCTTCGGAATCAGGAGTTTCCTGACGTTCTCTAAGTCGTTTGGTGTTCTCGACAATTTCCTTGAGTTGCTCCTCCGTCAAGGATGCGCGGATTTGCGCCAGTCGGGCTTTCTCATCCTCGTCGAAGCGTTTGCCCAGTTCCGGGTCCGGTTTGAGGCGCAGCGTTGTCCGATGTTGATTCTCCAGCAGGTGAGTCTGGATCAGTTTTTCGAAATAACGATTATCGTTATCCAGCCTTGCTTTGATGGCGCCGAGAGATGCTTCGAAGCCGAGCAGTTTGAATGGGTCCTCTTCGTGGAGCCAGGTGGTCAGGGAGCGCAGCATCAGCGCGATCCCGCGCGGGAACGCCCCTGTATTGTTTTCACGCAAGTGGAACTCAATCGTATTGATTGCCGCCGCGATCGTATCCGGGTCGATGCCATCGCGCACCAGACTTTCGAGCGTATCAAAGATCAACTGTTCGACCTTCCTGGCATCACGGCGCGTGTGCCTTTGAGCCCCGTGGAAAAGATGATCTGGCGTACATCTGCCTCGAGACCAATCCCCGCCAGATCCTCACCGAGACCGGAATCAAGCAATGCCTTTTTGAGCGGGGAGGCGGATGTGCCGATGAGAATGTTGCCGAGGATGCGCAGGCTGAAGTTCATCACCGGGTCGGAGGTATCGGGCAACACCCAGTTGACGGTGATGTAGTGTTTTTTCTTGATATTGGATTCGTCACCGGCATCATACGGGTATTGCACTTTCCTGGCGCGCTTGAAAGGCTTCTTCAGCGGGATGCTTGATTTGACTTTGAGCTTCTTGTAGGGTTTGAGATAACCTTCCATCAGTTTGAGGCGTTGATCGGGGTCATCGTTGCCATAGAAGAAAATGAACGAATTGGACGGATGATAATAACTCGCATGAAAGGCTTTGAAATTTTCATAAGTGAGATCGGGAATATTGCGCGGATCACCACCTGAATCCACACCGTAGACGTGTTTTGGGAAAAGAGAATTAATGACGCGCGTTTCAAGTACATCATCAGGCGATGAGTAGGCGCCCTTCATTTCGTTGAACACCACACCTTTGTAGGTCAGCGGCTCAGATGGGTCGTTAAGTTCGTAGTGCCAGCCCTCCTGCATCAGGACTTGCTCGGAGATGAGCGGATGAAAAACCGCGTCCATATAGACATCGATCAGGTTGTAAAAATCTTGCAGGTTCTGACTGGCAACCGGATAACAAGTCTTATCGGGGTAGGTCATTGCGTTGACGAAGGTTGCCAGTGAGCCTTTAAGTAGTTCGGCAAATGGCTCCTTGAGAGGATATTTCTCAGAGCCGTCCAGAACGGAATGTTCGAGGATATGTGCCACGCCCGTTGAATCCTTGGGTGGCGTGCGGAAGTTGATCGAGAAGACCTTGTTCTCGTCATCGTTGATAACCGAGAGCAGTCGTGCGCCTGTGCGCTTGTGGATGTAGTATCGTACGGTTGCGTTCAACTCGGGAATATTTTTTTCCTCGATCAAGTTAAATGATTTGGTCATGGTAGTCTCCTGATTATTTTGACGTTTGATCTCTCATCTTTTTTCGTAACTTATCGATCACAATTTCATTCCCACTTTTATCATTATAAAACCACATCTCCCAGCCGTTGACCGGCGCGCCGTTCATCAATGCTTTTGCGACAGCATGTATAGAACCCGTAATGTCGCCGCACTTCAAATGTCCATTGGATAAAATCTTCGCCTGCACCTTTCCCTTCGCAAAAAACAGAGTCTGCCCCGGGTTCAGAATCCCATTCTCGATCAGCGCGCCAAACGGGACCCGAGCCTGCTTCGGCTTCTCAACATTAACCGCCTCTGAATCGGACTCTGCTGCCGCATCAATGCGTTTCTGCGCGACCTTGATATATTTTTTATCTCGTTCGATGCCGATCCAGTTGCGACCGAGCTTCTTCGCCACCGCGCCAGTTGTCCCTGTGCCAAAGAACGGATCGAGGATCACATCCCCAACATTCGAAGAGGAGAGGATGACTCGATAGAGCAATCCCTCCGGCTTCTGAGTCGAATGTGCTTTTGTGCCATTGGACTTGATACGTTGTTTGCCAGTCACCAGCGGAATTGTCCAATCCGAACGCATTTGCAAGTCATCATTCAGCGCTTTCATTGACTTGTGGTTGAAGGTGTATTTTGCGCCCTTCTTTTTCTGCGCCCATATTATGATCTCGTGCGCGTTCGTAAACCGTACGCCGCGGAAGTTGGGCATGGGATTGTTTTTTATCCACACCACATCGTTCAATATCCAAAAGTCCAAATCCTGCATGATCGCGCCGACGCGATAAATGTTGTGATAGGAGCCAATGACCCAGATCGTACCGGTCTCTTTCAGGACGCGTCGGCTTGCGGATAGCCACTTACATGTGAAATCATCATATTCTTTGAAATTCTCAAACTGATCCCAGCCATCCTTTACCGCATCCACCATCGACATATTCGGGCGGTACAAATCATTGCGCAGTTGCAGGTTGTAGGGGGGGTCGGCAAAGATGCAGTCCACCGAGTTCTCGGGAAGCGTGCTGAGAACCTCGATGCAATCGCCGGGGAGGATTCGGTTGAGGGGGAGGGAAGTCACGGGGTAAATTATACTTGTAGTAGATTTCAAAAGATAAGGTGTTCTCTTATCAAGCTAGCTGATCCGCCTATCTGTGCTCATATTATATCGGCATTTCATCCTCAGCAAATATCAGGATGTTGTTTCCCTAAACCACCCGGGATGTAATAAACCGGTTCAGTTCCAACTGAGCTGCATCGGGAGTGATGGAAAGGCTATAACTCCACTCCCTGAGCAGGATCTTCTGAACATGTTTCATTAGTGTTTTATCATAATCACTCGTGGAGCGGTCTTGACGAAAGGCGGCGAGATCGCGTATGACCGTGCAATAGGCTTCAACGCCACCGTCCTTTAATCTCTCATGTAATTCAAGATTGCGTTTGCGATAATCAGTTGGGAGACTCTCCGCAGGTTCCGAAAGGACAGAGATGGATTCCAAAAACCCGGCGGCATCGTTTGGCAGGCGCAGGCGGGTTTCGATGTTTTCATCCATGGGAACCCAAATGGAAAGGTCGGCTACCTGGACCATATAGTAAAGACTCTTGATCTCGTTATTTGTTCGCTCTTCAATTGCCATGATCTGACCCAGCCCATGTGTACAGTGGACGACCCAGTCGCCTATTTCGAATTCCATGATTTGCTCCTTGCTTTGTGTGGGAAAAAAGAAAAACACCAGCCCCATTAAGGGACTGGTGTTGAAGCCCGTCGATCTTTAGGGGTGTGCATTGATTATATCATTGAATGGCGTTGGAATTTTTTTGGGGAGTGGCGAATGTAGTGAGTAAACCTGAACCCTTCACCACAGAGCGCACGGAGACCGCAGAGTTTTCCTTCTAATTTTTTCTCTGTGCGCTCTGTGAACTCCGTGGTGAAAATCTTTTTACACAGCCTTATTGCCACTCCCTTTTTTGATGCGATATTGTCATTCGATAGTTTGATCGTTCGCAGCTGTTGTGCAGGAAATCCTTCTTACAACTTGAATTTCAAAACCATCTCTTCAACGTCTTTTATATATTCATCCACCACTTCAGGCGGGGACAGCTTCCGCGTGTTCTGCGCGTTATCACGATCCAATTGCCAGTTGAGCGGGTTGTTGACGATATACCGTGCAATGTTATTTAGTTCGCGTTCGTTGCGGATAATGTGTTCGTAATAATTCTTCTGCCATAATACCGCGCCGCGCTGATTCTCCAATTTATTGACCGCGTAAGTAACCGCCGATTTATATGCGCGGACGATGGCTCCTAATGAACGAGGGGCGACGTTTTTCGTTGGGGTATTTTTTGTTGGGGCGGAGCGCTGCTCCGCCCTGTCTTGCCCTGCCCGTGATTGGGCGTTGCCACGCAACGCCCCTACGTTTTCCTCAATCCAAATGATCCCATGACCATGATTCGGCATGATGACAAATTCATCCTCGTATAACTTTACGTACGGACGTAACTCGGCGGTCTTGAACCATTCGTCCCGAGCGATCTTGCCCCTGTCGTTCAGTATCATTTCACCATCCACGACCTCGCCGAAGAGATGCATGCGCTGATACGCGCAAAACGTAACGAAGTACCCGCCTGGCTGGGTGTAATCATATCTCTTCAACCGAATGGATCGGCGGTGGTGGATTTCGGGGTTATATTTCATGGTGTACTGAAATGTATAAAGTATTCATTCGATATTTTACAATTTACTTTATTCAAATCCTTTTAGGGGTAGCTGTTTGTCTTTTTGATCAAGTTCCTTGTCGCTCCTGTCCTTTGCATTGGTTTTTGGGGGATCCACTTCTTCTTCCTCAAACAAAGGTTCATCTGAAAGCAAGAATTTTTCTTCAAGAATCAGCCTTAACAGCCTAATGTTTGTGTCCTTTTCCCAGAACATAAGCTCTTCAAATCCCCTTCTTCTTCTTTCAACATAAGTGCTGACATCTAACATATATGCTTCAAATAACTTTTCTTGTCGTTTACTAACAGTAACATGAGAATTGATTTTATGAATAATTCTTAAATCCATAAGTTCTTGTAAAACGGTTAAACCTATGTTTTTTTCTGTAATGTCATAGAGAAATAAATTGCTGTTGGCTTTATATAGACAAAAGAATTGTATTCATTTAAAAGCATTCTCTAATTCTCGATGTCCTTCATCTTGTGTGTCTGTTCTAAATTCGTCCATTTTGGTCGATGAATATTTGCCAGCAGCCACGTTCACATCTTCCCTACCCACTTTGCCGCCTCGGAAAATGCTCCTCTTTCTTTCCTTTCTTGAGCTACAGCGATTGATCTGTCGAATATGCCTAAAAAGTCTCTGGCGACTCCGCCACTGGCAAGTACTAATCTGTCGATTGTTCCTTCTGCTAAAATTCTGTTAATATCTTAAATCCCCATTCGTCAATTAATGACTGAAGGATTTTTACAAGAAAAGATTTTGTACTTGAATAATTCTCTAATGTTAGATCAAGGTTGATTTCGTGAGCATCGTCACCTATTTTTAATTCATATGGTGGGTCATCTTTGATATACCAAGTTGTTCTATGGCGAACAGTTCCTATCTTTACCCAAAGATTATTGCCTTTGGCAATTCTATGAAATAGTGAATAACCTCGCCGATAGATCTTCGAATGTAGTAAAGATCGTCTAGAAATAAATAAGAGTCGCCATCAGAAAGTTCAGACATCTCTCTGAAAATATCTTGGTGCTCAAGAATATGGCGGCGAAGATAATCGATTTTGTTTTGGCGAAAAGTTTCTTGAGTTTCGTCAAATGTTGTGAATTCGTCTTGTTCACCAATTTTTGAGTTTACCTGAGCAAGTGGTGATCCTAATTTACTGTTTATGTCAACGTCGTTTGACAATCGACTTTCATTTTTTTGCGTTCTTCTTATTTCTGCCCGCTCGGATGAATTTAGCGCTGTATTGAGATCTATAATCATTTCTTCAAGTTTGGTAGCTAATTCATTTACACGTTTCTTGTTAAATGCAGGTCTTTCGGGTATTCCTCCAAAAAGCTCATTCCAAAAGGATGTTTTTGTTGCTGGGTTGATGGCAGCGGTTTTTAGCCATTTATCAAACTCTTTATATGTTTGAATTAAAACGATTAATAAAACATCAGGGTAACTATGTTCTTTGAATATTTCTAGATCAACGTAAGCAATAGGTCTTCTGTCAATCGTTAAATCGGATGTGGCTTTCCGAAGGAGGTCTGATTTACCAGATCCTCTTCTGCCAAAAATTATGCTATGGGTTTTACTTGTAGCTTGGATTAGTGTTCCTGCAGTAGGTTCGATAAAGTTTTTGACCCCTGCCGAAGTTGGTCTATAGCTCTCTTTTATTAGGACTACAAGTTTTGCTGTTTCTGGGGAACTGAGAAGACCGCTATCCATATATCCTCACTTAATTTATCTCTACTACATTTCATTGATGTCAGTGCGTATTTGATGCTTGGCTACCAAGACTTATGTAAATTATACCTTTTTCAGGCTTTATCATAATTTATTTGTGTGTTTTGTGGTGAAAAGCTATTCATTTATCGGCTACAATAGCGCCTTCAAAGGACACTCACTACATGGCACTCATCAGTCTCCAGGACGTTTCCATCGGCTTCGGTGGACCGCGCCTGATGGAAGAAATCAACCTACAGATCGAAAGCGGAGAAAGCATCGGCTTGCTCGGGCGCAACGGCATGGGCAAGTCCACGCTGTTGAAGTTGGTCAACGGCGATATCCTGCCGCATGAAGGAACCATCGCCCGCCAGCAAAGCGTCAGTGTGGCGTATCTGCCGCAGGAAGTACCGCAAAATCTCAGCGGACGCGTCGCCGATGTCATCGCCAGCGGACTCGAAGCGGTCACGTCTCCGCTCGATGACGAGCATCAATGGCAACGTCAGCACCAGATTGACAAGATCATCTCCCGCATGGAGCTTGACCCCGACGCCAAGTTTGAAGTCCTTTCGGCAGGGATGAAGCGCCGCGTCTATCTCGCCCGCGGCTTGGTCCGTGAACCCAATCTGCTTCTCCTCGACGAACCCACCAACCACCTCGACATCAACGCCATTGACTGGCTCGAGTCCTTTCTCAAGCGATGGGGCGGCACGTTGTTATTCGTCACGCATGACCGTGTCTTTTTGCAAAATCTCGCCACGCGCATCATCGAACTCGACCGCGGCTCGCTCTTCGATTGGAATTGCGACTATCCCACTTTCATCAAACGCAAAGAAGAGATGCTCTCCGCCGAGCAAACGCAGAACGCCCTCTTCGATAAAAAACTCGCGCAGGAAGAAGCCTGGATTCGTCAGGGCATCGAAGCGCGCCGCACCCGCAACGAAGGACGTGTCCGTGCCTTGAAGCGTCTGCGTGAACAACGCCGTGAGCGACGTGAACTCTCTGGCAAAGTGCGGATGCAAATCTCTGCTGAGAATCGTTCGGGCAGGTTGGTCATCGAAGCTGAGAATGTCAGTCTATCTGCATTTACGCGAATAAACCTATCATCAATAACTTCACAACCACCATTCAACGCGGCGATAAGATCGGTATCGTCGGCGCCAATGGTTCGGGCAAGACCACGCTCCTCAAACTGCTCATGGGTCAACTCAAACCCACGCAAGGCACAATCGAACATGGCACGAACGTCGAGATGGCGTACTTCGATCAACTCCGTTCGCAACTCGACGAGTCCAAGTCCATTCTCGATAATATCGGTCAGGGACGCGATGTCATCACGATCAACGGTCGCTCCCGCAATCTCATGGGTTATCTCGAAGATTTTCTTTTCACGCGTGAACGTGCCCGCGCGCCCATCAGCGCCCTCTCTGGCGGCGAGCGCAATCGTCTGCTGCTCGCGCGTCTCTTCACCCAGCCCGCCAACCTGCTCATCCTCGACGAGCCCACCAACGACCTCGACATCGAAACCCTCGAAGTCCTCGAAGACCTCCTGCTCGAATACGATGGCACCCTGCTCCTCGTCAGTCACGACCGCGCCTTCCTCAACAACATCGTCACCTCAACTTATATTTTGGATGATGGAACGTCACCGAATACATCGGCGGATACGACGACTGGCACAAAATTATTCTGGACTCAAAACCCGCCTCGAGACTCATCCAAGCCTGCTCTCAGCGAAACAAACCTCTTCCAACACGGACGCCAAGTCCGCTCCGCGCAAACTGAGCTACAACGAAAAACGAGAACTCGAATCCCTGCCCAAACAGATCGAAACCCTCGAAGCCGAACAACATGAATTGAACGTCAAAATGGAATCCCCCGAGTTCTATCTGCAAGACGCCTCCCTCATCACCCAAGCCGTTGACCGCTTACAAGAAATCCACGATGAACTCTCCCGTCTCTATCAGCGCTGGGGTGAATTGGAAATCGTGAGCAATCCGAAAACGCCGAAGGCGTGAAACGATTATAGAGAGAGTTCAGCATGGTTTTATAAATCCCGAAGGGATGACATGGATTTGTGTGAAATCGTGTCATCCCTTCGGGATTGTTTTTGGGCTGGCTTCAAGGCTAAAATCATTCCATCCCTTCGGGATTTCATGATGTGTAGGGCAAATCAATCATCCCAATCGGAAAGATCATCCTCCTCATCCAAGATGATGGGCGGCGCGGTGACCAGGTCATTTGCCCATGTCCGGTTTCGTTCATGATGGCGGCGGTCTCATAGGGGGTGAGAAGAAATTCCATTTTTTGTGATTCGATAAATTCCAGAATTAATAGATGCGGCGGTTTTTCCGTCTTGAAACTTTTCTGCACATGATTTAGAAAATATTTTGCACTTTCCTCAGAGATCTGAAATTGTGAGGCGAGCTTTTGATAGGGTCTGAGTTTATCCATCCTATTGCAAACCTTCCAAACAACGTTTTGCCAATGTCGCCGCGACATCCATGCGGTATTCGGCAGATGCGTATTCATCTGTCGCTTCGTGGAAGGCGTTCTTTGCCGCAGTTTCAACTCCCTCTGATTCTGTTCCGTCCATCGCCAGCATGGGACTTTTGCCATAGCCTCCCAACACGAGCCGGGTACGACCTGAATTCCACTGTGCAACTGCGGCGCAGACGATGGGTTTATCGGCGGGAGTTTTGGATACATATTCAAAGGCAAGTTTTACATTGATGGGAATTGTAATGGATGTGATCAATTTCCCCTGCAAGTTTTCGGATCGTAAAGGCAGGAATTCGCCTATTCCTAATGAAGTGACCGTGTGTTGCGGCGCACGGGATTCTGCTTCCATTTTCATCATCTCGAGTTTATCGATACTGTGGATCTCCACTTTTGCATCCAGTGCAAGCAGGACGCTTGCAAAAGTGGAACGCCCATCGCATGCGACGAGCGTCCCTGCGACGGTGGCGGAGTTGCGGATGTTCAGCGGAGCTTCCAATTTCAACGCGGATTTCAAAGCTGACGGGCAGTATTCTGATTCGAGCAATGATTGGAGCGTGAGTGTTGCGCCGAGTTCGAGGTTATTGCCGTTTCGGGGTTAGCGAGTCCAAACCCAAAAGTTGCAGGTCAACTGCTTGGACGGAATCAACTGTCCCTTGCGAGAGAAGCGTGCCGCCTCCCAAGGGAAACGTATCTGCTTGAGTCAAAAGGGTAAGGGCTTCTTCCAACGTTTTGGGGCGGTGATAGGCAGTTATCATATTGAGTCTCCGTGAACGAGATTATTATACAGGTAAATAAAAAACCGCCATCGTATGATGACGGTTTTTGTGGTTTAGCCTGGTGCGATAAATGCATCCAGTTCAGGGAGCAGGTAATCCTCTTTGAGCGCCTGCACAATGATATCGAATTCACTGCCGTTGCCGTAGTGACCGTAGAAGTGCCAGGTGGGTTGGAGATAAAGCGGACTGCCGTCAAGGTGATCCACCTGCCAGTGCGGGTTGGTGACGTAATACATCAACTCAACTTTTTCAATATTAAGCGAAGGAGGAATGTAGTTCTCAGGCAGTTGTTGTTCATCCATGGTGTAGACTTGGTCTGCCGTTATCGGTATTTCCACCGGTTCGCCGTTCTTGGGATTGATCGCCATGGCGGCACTGTATATTCGTAATGCAGGGTAGCCGCCGACTGTTTCATCGGGAACCGCCAGAGACTCCAACAATACTTCATCGCTTTCTGTACCCATGAACGTATTATCTGGATCTCCCGCGGTGTTCATTTGGATATAGCTTTCACCATTATCGGTGGTGAAAAGTACAGCGGGGCGACCATCATCGAGAATGATGTTTTTCTGGGTGCCGCGCACGATCTGGAATTGCAAGTCGGGGAACGGAACATCAAGTTGCTCGACTTGCGCGGTCATTGTGCCGAAATTATCCACGTTTTCAATAGTTGCCCAGATGTTCACCGGGCGGTTGTGGTATGCATCCAAAGCCTGCAAACCATCACCGGTTAAGCGTATAAAGCGCCCCTGTCCTTCAAAAAAGGTTCCAAACAGGTATTCTTTGGATACAGTCCCATCTGGCTTGCGGACGCTGGTGACCGTGATAATGCCGCGCTGGTTCTCAAGGCGTTGTCCTATGTCGTTTGTCTCTGTGGGACTCTGCCCCGCGCCGCCCGGGATGATGAGCTTTTGTCCAACGTATAGGATGTTCGCATCTGATAGGTTGTTTGCCTGAGCTAATTCTTCAATGGAGATACCAAATTTCTGAGAGATGAAAGCCGCTGTATCACCATCTTGAACTGTGTAACTGCCATCGCCCAATCCCTGAGTAGGTTGCGGAGGTGGAAATGGTACGGGCGTTCCGCTGAGGTTGAGTTTGTAAAAGCCCTGCCCACCGCCGCCACCACCTCCTCCGCCGCCCCCGACAGCGCGGTTGTCGATCAATGTCCATTCATAGATGTTGTTTACTTTGCGGATGCCCACCACGAACGCGTTTTCAAATGGCAATGGCAGGTCAGTGGGAAGATCGGGCTGGATGATGAGTTCTTCGCCCTGCTCTGTTTTGAATAAGACCTGTCCATTCTCGCGCTGCAATGTACCGATGATTCCATCTTGCACAAATGGGGAGAGTTGCCAGGACTCGACCTTGAAGGTTGTGATTCCATCTTGCGTGGTGAACTGTCCGGTGGCTTCGACAAAGGTATTACGTTCCAACACCTCCATGCCATTCGTATTTCCAGTGACAGTGAAGCCGTCAATTTGGATGAAGGCTGGTTTAGATGAATCAAGCGCAGGGAGGGAAGACGCGTACCCATAAAGGCTGATGGTCTCATTCAATGGATATTCACGCATCCATTCTGTTGTTCCAGTGATTTGGGAAGATGCGCTCTCGATCTTGCCGCCAGTGATCGAATCGTCCATCAGTTTTTGGAATGCCTCCTGCGCCGAGATGATCTCGTAGGTCTGTGCGCCTAGGCGTTCATAATCCATCAAGTTGGCTTCCACTTGGAGAACCTGTCCATTGTCGTCAAGCATCACGCGCATGGGACGGGATGAAAAGAATTCATAGCGCATTGGAATGCCTTCCGTGGTAAGCGGCACAACCTCATAGCCGGAATATAGGCTTGCTTTTTGAACCGTGTGGGGGAAGTCGAATCCGTGTGTTTGCAGGAAGTCATTGATGGTAGTCTCTGCATCCGGTGGAGTAGGGTCTTTGAAGTTGTTGATCACTTTTGACATGTCGGCGATATAGGTAAAATAAAAGGCCGAGCTGACTGTGAGCGATTGTTTTCCGTCGGTAAAGAAGTAACTCTCTTTTATTGGATACAAACCATCCGAAAGATAAATTTCACCCGGAAGTCCGAATTGCTCTGCCAAGGCACTAGCTGATTCAACGGTTGCCGGCTGGTCTTTTTTCAATAGATAAATATTTGCTTCTGTGGGAGCATCGGGCAAAGGTACATTCAAATATAACTTTGTGTCACGCCAATCGTAGCCACTTGAATCAGGTGCAGGCGTACCTTGAGTTTCATTGTTGTTGATGGATGGCTTTTCCGCCGTGGGCGGCACGGATGTGTCGTTCGCCGCGGGCATCTCTGTCGGTACAGGTGCGACGGTTCTGATCGCCCAATTCATAAAGAACGCAAAGGCGACTAGCGAGGCTGCCCATGCCAGTGTGGTAAATGTCTGTCGGCGCGTAAAATGGAACCAGCCCGTCTTTGTATTGTCCTTGTGGGTTTGCATGAGTGACCGCTCCAATTCAGCGGTAAAGTGTGGGTTGGGGTTGGCAGCCTCTGCTGTATTCTCCAGCAGTTGTGCCATCTCCTCCAGATCATTCGTAAATTGTTCGTTCATCGTTCCACCTCCAGTGCCAGCGAGGTACGCTCGCGCAGGTCTTGCAGTCCACGCGAGATGAGCATCTTCACCGCGGCTTCTGTCTTGTTAAGCACACGGCTCGTTTCGAGATTCGACAGCCCTCCAAAATAGGATAGGATGATCGCTTCGGCGCGGTCGGGGGAAATCTTTCTCAGCGCACGCGAGATGGATTCAAGTTTGAGGCGTTGAAAAGCCGCTTTGTCAGTGGGCAGGCTCGGGCTTGGGATGTGAAGCGCCGCGTCCAATTCGACCTCGTGCCTGTTCCCGCGAAAATACATGAGTCTGCGCTTGGAAGCGATCCCCATAATCCACGCCGCGAAGGAGCCCGCGCCGCGATACGAGCGGAGTCCCTCCAACGCCGCCATAAAAGTCTGCGAAGTGAGGTCTTCCGCATCTTTTACGTTGCCGATGTGTGCCATGTGGTAGCGATAGACGTGCGTCACGTTTCGCCGATACAACTCTGCGAACGCATCCGCGTCTGTGATCGCCCGCCGCGCCAGATTGGCTTCTTCGTCAATTTGTGTTTGTTCTGCCATAAGGGTATTCATGGACCTCCGGTTTTGTGCGCACATAAGTATGTTGCAGGAGGTCTTGAAAAGTAACAGGGAATTTCCGATGGTTGAGTAGGCGGTGTTTGTCCGCCGTATCGAAACCATAATTGTTATGGATGTTTGACATGAAATTTGTGGTTTCGATACCTGCACTTGCGTGCTGGTGCAAGTGTACGCCACTCGTTTCACTCGCGGCTACTCACCACCGAATATTTAATGTTATTCTGGATACACCTTCCACCCCAGTTCACCTAATCCTGATCTGTCGAATTGTTCATCGGGCACGTTGATCAATAGTGTAGTGCCCTCTGCAAGGAGTTCGTTCGTTTCGGCATCGTAGATGCCAGCCCATGCCTCGGCGGAGCGCGCTTTTGATTTCCCGGCTTTACCAATGATCTTTAATGCTTTGCCGATGGGAACATTTTGACGATATTTCACTTCAAGCTTGGCGGTGAACATGAAGCGCGCGTTCAATGGGTCACTGCCCATGTGTGTGCGCCCGCTGATCTCATCAATGATCGCCGCGACAATGCCGCCGTGTAAAACGCCCGGGTAGCCCTGAAAATGTTCAGGCGCGGTGTACGTGGTTTCAACGATGCCGGGTTCGGTTTCATAAATATGCAGGTGCAGACCGATGGGATTTTCAAGTCCGCAGATCAGGCACATGCGTGAATTGGGTTGTTTTGTTCTCATAGGGTGAAATTGTAATCGATGACCTTTTCTTGTGCGTTCGCCTTAAACAAAAAAACGCCGAGTTTTATCACCCGGCGTTGTGTCTATGGAAAGACAACGATATCTGCCATGTAATAGGAGTGATCATATGCTGTCAGCGCTCCGCCTTCGCCGGGGATGGGTTCGATGTTTTCGTTCCCGTTGATATCGACACCGTTCAACATCTGGTTTGCCAGCGCAACCGCCTGTCGTACCATCCCGCCTGTTTGGGAGGAGCCTGGAGCTTCTTCCAGTATGGCGATCAAGAGGTCGCGCAGTTGAGGCGTCCATTCGCTAACGTTATTCGCGGAAATTTTGACGTGCCCGCCATGGGTGATCATATTTTGTGTGGCATCGGGTGAGGTGAGCGCCAGGTCGGCATGGCTAAATGCTCCTTGTATGTAGCCCACATTATCCCCATTCAACAACAGCCCAAAGCCGTCACCAGGGTCATCAATGGCGCCGTCCTCGTTCCAGTCGCGATGATCTTTGCTTTGGATGCCAACGATAAGATTTAATATTTTTTCGGCTTGCAATCGGACATCTGTTTCGTCGCCTGCCTCAAAGGAGGTAAGCATTTTTTGACCCAGGTCCTGAACCAATTCTGTATCTGTTCGCAGTCCGCGGATCAGCGCGGTCTGCCCGGGTGTTGACGGAAAGGCAGATAATAAATGCCTCACATGTGTGTAGCCTCCCGACGGCAGTGTCGCTGAAAACGCTATATCGTTGGAGGGGTTGGGACTGTTATCCGGGTCCGGCTCAAGTGTGATCTCTATGCCCTGGTACGAGGTAATCAGGTTTTGCCCGTTGTTGTCGACAAAAGTTAAAGTACCGCGCCCCTCAGAATCAAATTGGATGACGCCCATGCTGAGGCGTGTTTCTGCGTCATCTCCGATCAACCAGGCCTGATATTGACTTCCATCTGGCGGCGCGGGCATACTTGAGCTTGAGAAGGTAACCTGGTCTGCAGGGGCGGTTCCATCCTGAAAGCGGAACAAGCCAATGGACTCCGTCTCTGGCTCAGTGGGAGCGGGTTCGGCAGCCGAGCGAGTGTTTGCCGTTTCAGTATTGTGTTCATGCGAGGCTTCTGTGACTGTCGCTTGTGTGGGCACAGCGGTGGGTGGAGCTATATTCAAACTCCTCGAAACCATAAATACACTTGCAACAATAAGAATGGCAATGACGCCAATGACGATGGAATTTACTCCATTGCCGCGTGTTGCATTCCGTAGAGATTGCAGGGGCGTTGTAATGGATTTGCTCGAAGGTGGGAAGATCAGGGTGGTCGCGTCCGCTTTCCCTGAGATGACCGCTTGAAACGCCTCGGCAAACTCAACAGGAGTCTGGAAGCGTTCGTTTGGATTCTTTGCCAGCGCCTTATTGATCACGCTCTGCAAGTCTGCTGAAAGTCCATCAATGGGCGGAGGGGGATCGTAGATTTGCATGTGCAGCAGACTCAACGCTGAATCTGAATCAAAAGGCACGCGCCCGGCGAGCATTTCATAGACGGTGATGCCCAGAGAGTAAACGTCCGTGCGGGAATCAACCTGTTCTCCGCGCGCCTGTTCGGGGCTCATATAGGCGGGTGTGCCGGTAATCGTGCCTGTGCTGGTCTTTGATTTTGATTGTGTAAAGCGCACCAGTCCAAAATCTGTAATAATGGGCGTTGCGTCGGTGGGCAGCGGTTTGCCTGCTGTAACGGGTGTCGATTGTGAGCTTAAGAGAATATTGCTGGGTTTGATATCACGATGGATCACATCGTTATCGTGTGCGTATTTCAAGGCGTCGGCGAGTTTCCCCAGCAGTGTGTTGACCTGCGGCAGGTCCAACCGCAGACCGCTCTTGTGCAGGTCGCGCAAATAGGCGCCGAGTGACGTGCCTGGGATATATTCCATCACAAGGTAAGGCTGATTTTCGTAGGTGTCGAAATCATACACTTGTACGATGTTGGGGTGCCTTAAGATGGCGATCACCCGCGCCTCGCGTTCGAAGCGATCCCGCAGATCGGGATCGTCCTGTAGGTCACCTTTTAGGAATTTCACCGCAACGGAACGATGAAGCGTGGTGTGAGTACCGATGAAGACATCTGCCATGCCCCCGCGTGCCAGGAACATATCTACACGGACTTTGCCCAGCATTTTACCTGTAATATTAGGCATCTTGGAATTATACAGCACGAATTTGTAAGGATATAATTTGAAACGTTACAAAAATGATATTGTTTTAACGGATGCTCACCATGAAAACAATTGTACTAATCTCAGCGATTGCAGAGTGGGAAGGTGTCAAACCTTTGTTCCCTGACGCCAGGATAAGCCATTTCCCATATGGAGAGTGTTTTGAGGCGCTCATCAGAGATGAACATATCACTTTCTTTCACAGCGGTTGGGGCAAGATCGCCTCGGCAGGTGCGATGCAATATGTGATCGACCAATACCATCCGGAGCTGATCGTCAATCTGGGAACATGTGGAGGTTTTGACGGAGTTGTTGGGCGGGGAGATGTGATGCTTGTCGACAAGACCTTTGTCTACGACATTGTTGAGCTGATGGGAGATTTGGACATTGCGACCTACTACGCCTCTTCTCTCGACCTAAGCTGGCTCGCTGAACCCCATCCTCATCCCACCCGACGCGGACTTATCGCCTCCGCTGACAGCGACCTGCCGCCCGAAAAGATTTCCTTCCTCAAATCGAAAGGCGCTCTCGCCGCGGATTGGGAGTCTGCCGCGTTGGCATGGGTTGCCAAAAAGAACAATGCGCGCTTATTGATATTGCGCATCGTCAGCGACCTGGTCAGTGAACAAGGTGGGGAGGCTTACGGAGATATCAAGATATTCAACGAGCGTGCCAAGATAATGATGAAACAACTGATTGACCAACTCCCTGATTGGCTGAAGGCGGTGCGCTTATAAAACGATTTCCATTGCCAGGTCTTCCGGGTCATCACCCTCATAACGTGGAATCTCATAAAACCCCAACTGTTTATAAAATTCGACAGCCCGTGTTTGGAATTCGTCATCCGTCTCAAGGCGCATAAGCTTATATCCCCTTTCCCGCGCAATTTGGAATAACTCCTGCATCATACGATAGCCGAGACCCTGCCCGTGATATTCGGTTAGCAGCCACAGGCGTTTCAACTCACATACGCCTTCTTCCAAATATCGAATTGCGCCAGTACCGATAACACGATTGTCATTGCAGGCTACCAGGAATGTCCCGCCATTGTCGAAGTAGTTCTTTTGAATATCATCCAGATCCTCTAATATCCCCTGCGCTGAATACTTTGCAATGGATTCTTCCAAGGTGCCTGCCTCTTTGAATACTTCGTAGGCAACTTTAAAGATCACATGTCTGGCTTCCGCGATTTCTTGCAATTTAATGGGATGGATTTCGAACATTTATATCGTATATATCAAAATATAGAGCGTTCCCTAACGCTTGTCAATCTATTATCGCTCAAGACGATATACCGCGATTTTGAAGCAGTTCGAGTTTCAACCGCATCTTCACATCCTTGTCATTAAAGAGCGTCCCATGATATTGCTGGACCGGGTGAATTTCTGTTCGAGGAAGAACTGCACTGCTTTCAGGAACAGAACTGTCACCGCTCGGTTGAACATCGATCAATGCCTTTTGGAAATCCCCATTACTGTCACGCTGGACTCGAATCTGCATGGCGGTCTTGATTCCATAGCCAAAAATCGACAAGGTTGGGACGCTGGATTTTGTTCCCAACTCACGACGAAATTCGCGTGCCGCGCGGTGAAGAGGACGATAGGCAGGTTTTACCCAGCTCTCATCCTCAAGAAAATTGATCGAATTTCCATTTTGGTCGGTTGCGCATGGGTAAAGCGGTAAAATCTGATAACAGGTTGGAAATGTTTCAATAATCTCAGTCAGTTTTTTCCCCATTAAGCCGAAAGGTAACAAATCCACTCCTGTCAGCAGATTGGCAGCGATCTTTGGGACGCCTTGGTGAGGTCCGCCAATCAGCAGGAGGCGGCCAACTCTCTTTTTGCCTCCCAACTTTTCCACGTAATAGCGGCTAACCAATGTGCCCAGACTGTGTGCGATGAGGGTAATCGGAGAGTTTACATTCCAGCCATCGATAAAACGAGCAAGCTCACGGGCTGATTGGCGAACATCCTGCCGCCAATCATAGGCGAACTCAATGAAATTATTTTCCCGCTCGTATCCTAATTCTTCAACCAGATAATCACCAAGAAGATTGTACTGATCAAAAGAGATCAGGTTGGGGACAATGACCATTTCATTAAGTATCCCTTTTGGTTTCAGCTGTGTATCTTCGGAATATCGAAATATTTCCGGATGCTTTAAAAGAAAATTTACATTGGGCCATACTTTCTCACTGCCCAACCATAACTCGGAACCCATTGTTCCTGGCACAAATATGACGGGCGTCGAGCCAGACTGGCGGCGAAGATCGAGTCCGTCAGCTATCGTCATTTCTTCCTGAGAAAAACCGTCTTTGAAAACGATCCGGGTTGGACCAATTTGGAAAGTGTCACCGTTTTGTAAAAGCTGCTGTTCAATTCGGTGGTTGCCGATCCGGGTTCCGTTTGTGCTTTGAAGATCGTGCAGAATAAAATTACCGCCCTTTCGTTCAATCCGGGCATGGTTCCTGGAGATTTTTAAATAATCAAGAACCAGTTTATTTCCAGCGGTTCGACCAATTGTGTAGGAATCGTCAACCAGCAGTAATTCCCATGTTCGGTTGGGCGCATGGATGACCAACCGAGGCAGGGAAGTATCGTTCAATGAAATGGGGACCGTCATTTGATTCAGAGTAAGTTCGAGTTCGTTTTCTGAATTGATCAAGGTGGCTTCTTCATGCGTATCCTGAGTGGGGGCGAGGTACTGTAGAACACAGCCGCTGATTTCAATCTTGTCGCCTGCTCGAATCTTCGTTTCAGAGATTTTTTGACCATTCAACCGCACCCCATTTGCAGAATTCAGGTCAGTCAGAATTATCCCGTCTTCCGTACATTGAACCTGGGCATGGTTACGTGAGACCCTTCCTTCCATAAGAACGATATCGTTGGTGGTTGCCCGTCCCAGCGTGACAATGGGCTTATTAAGAATAAATTCCTGATTGAGACCATCTTTTTTGCTTAAGATTAATTTACCGAAATCTTCCATCGTTCATTCCTTATAGTCAATATGAAACAACAAACCCAGAATCATTGACCTGGTTCGGTGATCAGAAAATTACTAAAAATTACTTCAAAGCCCTGGGCATCCAGTGACGCGGCAACAATGCCGCTAAAGCCAAAATCGAAATCGGCATCGGTCGCTTCACCCAACAATACGTTGTTTACATAAAGCCGTAATCTACTTCCTGTGCAATCGGCCCTGAGCCGATTGGTTTGATCGCCCTGATTGACCACATCACTTTGTATCCAATCGAAAAAAGGCAAAAACTCTGCATTTTTATATTTACCGATGGTATAGGCGCCATTGCTCTGTACTACAAAATAGTAAAAATTTTGATCATCCTGGATTCGGCAAAGCAACCCATAATAGCCATTCATATTTTCTGTAATGGGATGGGCGCTCACATAAATACTTGCATTGTCATCGTCCCTGTTTGTTTTTGCCCAAAATACTGCGTCAATTTCATTTACGAAGATATGATACCCGTCTGGCCGGTAGCCATACCCTCCTTCGACATTCTGAATCGTTGGCCAGCCGCTTGTGGGGTCGGAAAAGTCATCCGCAAATAGAACACTGGGAGTCGGGGATGGAGTTTGGCTTTGGTTCGGAAAAAGACCTGGAAGTCCAAACTTCGCCCATGTTCCAAACACACCCACCGAGCCGCACAAGAAAAACAGAAAAAGCCCCAAGCCCGCTGTTGCAGCGATAAGTAATATCCTGCGAGGAGACCATTTAGGGGTGGTTGTTTGTGTAGAGGATCGATTTATAGACTCTGACGATTGAGGACGAGACTGAGAAAAATCACGTTCAGACACATTGAATGAACGGACTGCGGATCGAGAATCCTCGTCCATATCCATTTCAGTGGCTATCTCTTCACCCTGTGGACGGATTATAGGGATGGATGAGGAAGGTGTTCTGTTATCCAGAAATGTGTCACTGATCGCCTGCAGTTCAAGAGCTAATTCAAGAGCGCTGGCATGGCGCATTTTCCTATCCTTCGCCAAAGCCTTGTTCAAGATCGGTTCCAATTCAATGGGCAGGTCAGGGCGGAACGAACGAATGGAAGGAAGAGGATCGGTAAGATGTTTCAACGCCACACTCATTGGCGTATTTGCCTGAAATGGTCCGTGCCCGGTAAGCATCTCAAACAGGATAACCCCCAACGCATAGACGTCGCTTCGTCCATCCAGGTCCGCGTCGCCGCGTACCTGTTCGGGACTCATGTAGGATGGCGTTCCAATGACCGCGCTGCCTGTTAGATCAGTGGTTGCTACAGTAAGATGAGCGATCCCAAAATCGGAAATAGCCGGATTCCCAAAATTGTCCAAAAGAATGTTTGCTGGCTTGAGATCCCGATGAACAATGCCCTCCGAATGAACTGCGTCCAACGCTGGAGCAACCTGCGAAATGATTTGAGTGGAATGACCAAGAGTTAACACCCCAGCCTTGATCTTGTTTGTGAGAGCGCCTCCCGCCATGTAGCGCATCACCAGATACAGTTGATTGTCCTGCTCGCCGTAATCATAGACCGGCACGATTGCGGGATGTTCGATCTTTGCGATCAGGTACGCTTCACGTTCAAAGCGTTCCCTAAAAACAAGATTTTCCTGGAGATTGCCGGAAATCAACTTAATGGCTACATTACGGCGAAAGTTCGGGTCATACGCCAGGTAGACAGCAGCCATTCCTCCCCGGCCTATCTCAGATTGAATTTCGTATCTTGCGATGGTTTCTTTAGCCATCTCGCAGTTCCAAAGTATATCTGTGTGCGTCGGGTTCTTTTTAAATCATTCGTGAGCCAGGAATTGGTCTTTAATCACCCGGTGATTGTATCATGTCCATTCATGCGGCAAAATACACGTGCTCCCTGCGTGTCAAAACTTGAAATGGATAAATATCCGCCCGAAGTTTTTATCATCCTTCTCGACGCGGTGGTATAGTTTTTTGATATGTCCCTGATTCAGAAAGCGCAGGACCTTTTTCTTGAGTTGTCCGCTCCCCTTGCCGGGGATGATCTCAACCAGAGTGATTTTCCTTTCAATTGCTTCTTCTACAATCCGATTAAGTTCCCTGTCAATTTCGTAGCCTTTGTTGTATATGTCGTGCAGGTCGAGTTTGAGCTTTGCCATTACTTCTTTTTTTCTTGGGGCAGAAAATCGAAGGGCGGTCTTTGGTTGGACTTAATCAGGTTTACCCCCATTTCCCCAATGGCAAGCACAGTGATCGAGCCTGTGTCGCAGCTCAATCGTTGAAAATTATCAAGCGGCAAACCGATGTAATGTGCGATTGCCAGCTTGATCGGGTCGGCGTGAAAGACGCAGGCGATAATATCCTGAGGTTTGTGTTTTCTAACGATCTTATCAATGGCCGCGGCGATACGCGTCTGGAGTTCGTAAAAAGTCTCACCCTCGGGGAACTGTGCGCGTGATGGCGCCTGCTGGACAACCCTCCATTGTTTTTGCAAACGCAATGAGGCGAGCGAGCGTCCCTGCCATTTGCCAACGTTCGTTTCGAGCAATCCTTTTTCAATCTGAATTTTTAATCCGCGCGCTTTTGCAATAGGAGTTGCCGTTTCAACGGCACGCTCCAATGGACTTGAATAGACCGCCTTGATCGGGACTTGCGTTAACGCTTCAGCCAACGCCCGGGCCTGCTTCTGTCCATGTTCGTTGAGATGCACTCCAGGCAATCTCCCCGCGAGTTTATGCGTTTTTGTGTAATCATTCTCGCCATGACGGATGAGTAAAAGTAAAGGCATATTATTTTCAGTCCGTTCCTGATGGGGTTTGTGGTGGTTCTGTTGTGACTGACTCTCCAAGCAGCCAGGCTTTCAATGTGGCCCGGTAGAGTGCCCGCTCGAAATATGAGCCGCTCAATGATAACCCCTCATATCCCTTCTCGAATAACACCTCCATGAATGGTTCCAGTTGTTGCGCATAATGGGTCATACACGCTTCAGGGTGTACGCCTGGCCACGAATAGCAGGTCACTGTTGTGCGGCGATTTTTGGATGGGATGGCATCGGGTACCAAACTGTCCCATTTGGGATCATCGGCCGGAAAGACGTATTGATCAAGACCTCCTTGTGGAATGCCCTCGATGCCGCGTACAACCGGCGGATTTGCATCGAGTGTGTATGGGTCAACGGCAAGATCGACAAGCACGGCATGTTTAGGGAGCCATGCGATCCAATCATTAGGTATGACGGGTTTGGATGGGTCGCGGCGCTGTGTTGAGTCAACGAGGATGTCTGCCTGTTCGATAAGACTTTTCATCGTGGAAGGGTTCGGGGCGATGTTCCTGCCTATCGAAAGGGCAACAGCCCCGGGTCCGTTTGAAGCGATGTGGTCGTTATTGCGTTCCACGTTTCCTAGTTTCGTCGCAGCTTCTATGGCGTGTTTACCCACCATCCCTGTTCCAAGAATTAAAACATTGATCGGCTTTTTGTCCGGGCGGGCGAGTCCTTTCCATTTTTCTTCCAGCCAATTGAAGGCGGCTTCGAGACCGTTCCATGCAACGGCTTTCATATTCTCGACCATGCGCAAATCCTTATCGTCAACGATGCTGTCAAGCGAAATGGAGTTGATACCATGTTCCTTCAAGCGCGCAATGCGTTTGGGGCGCGTAGGGTAATGCAACATGGAGATGAGGATCGTGCCGCGCTTGATCAGTTGAAACTCCTCCGGCTTGGGTGAACGCAGGATCATTGCGACATCTTTTTGAAACGCCTGCTCGCGGTTACACATATATACATTGGGATTGGCGCGTTTGTAATCGGCGAACATATAGCCCGTACGTGAGCCATAGCCTTCTTCCACATAAACCTTTACGCCCAGATTGGCGATGAACTGGATGAACTCCGGCAGGAACACGCGCCTCTCGCCAGGCTCCTGCTTCATGCGCGGAAAGCCAATGGTTTTTGGAAGGGTCATTCTTCATTCCTCTTTTCTACTCTCTGGTTATTGGTTTTTATGAACTCTGATTGTTCGTATCCCCGCCAGCGTGAAAGTTGAGCGCGGGCGATGGCACGTTCAAAGTACAAGCCCTTCGGCTTGATATTCGGTACGCCGCCTTTTTCGATCAACATGCGCATGATGGGGCGCAGTTGGTTCCCATAAAGCTCCATACATGCTTTGGGATGGATGCCGGGCCACGAATAACACGAGACGACGTGCCGCCGGTTCTTGCTGGACACCTGGGCTGGTACGCGCTCATAAGCCGGGTCATTCGCTGCGAACACGTACTGATCAAGATTGCCCTGCGGGATGCCTTCGATGCCTTTGACCTCGGGCGGGTCAGCGTTGAAGTTATAAGGGTCAACTGAAAGGTCAACAAGAACAGCATGATCGGGCATCCATCCGATCCATTCATTTGGAATCACCACCTTGCTGGGGTCGGGTCTTTGTGTTGCATCTACGAGAATGTCTGTGCGGCTGAGTATCTCGTGCATGGTCTTTTCGTTGTTGACTACATCGTAATCCATCGCTGTGACTTGTACACCCGGGACGCCCTGGTTCGCCATCAGTTGCCAGAGTTTCATATCTCCATAGCGGCTTGCGGCCTGCACCGCATTGACCCCGACAGCGCCCACTCCCAGGACGGTGGCGTGGATGGGAGCGCGCTCCCTGCCTTCCATTCCTGGCGCGGGATATGTGCGTCTGAGGACTTGAAAGCCGACCTCAACCCCGTTCCATGCCACCGATTTTAGATTTTCAACCAGACGTTTGCCATTGTCGTCCTTCAGCGAATCGATGGAAATACCTTCAATACCCAGAGAGCGCAATAATTCCACGCGTTGTGGACGGGTAGGGTAATGCAGCATGGAGATCAATATTGCACCGCGCTTCATTTGTCTGAGTTCCTTCTCCGTCGGGCAGCGCAGCACCATCACGTAATTCTGTTCATAGATCTCTTCGTGTGCCGCGAATTGGATGTTATCCGCGGCGGCCGTGCGATAATCTTCCTCGGTAAACCCCATCCCGGCCCCGTAGCCGTGTTCCAAAATAACATTTGCGCCGCGGCGTATGAGGCGCGCTACAAATGACGGTAGAAAATCCCGGCGTTCCCCAAATTCGGCATGCATACGCGCCATGCCTATTGTGATCGTGTTTTTCATTATTGTCCTCTTGATGGATTTTTGAAATTAATTTTGTCGTGAAAAAAAGTTTACCATAGCTTCATTATGGTTTTTGTTTGGTGGTTTTATGAGATTGGGCATTGACATTCCTTTGGTTATGAATATAATATCACTTAATGATATATCATTAAGTGATATATGGAGATAATCATGACTGGAGTTGGAAAGATTACACCTTTATCTGAACAAACTTATTTTATCCTTCTAAGTCTTGCATCGGCTCCGAAGCATGGATATGCCATCATCAAGGAAGTGCAAGACCTTAGCGATGGGCGAGTCGTGTTGAGTGTGAGTACGCTCTATAGCACGTTAAAGCGTTTGCTTGATGACGGCTGGATTGGGTTGGTGGAGAAGCCCTCGATAAAATCTCAAAGACCACGAAAAATATATGAGTTGAATGGTTTGGGGAGTGATATTCTTCGTACAGAAGTTCAACGTTTGGAAGGATTGATCTCTGCCGCACGGAAGAGTAAAAAAGTTGAAGGTATGTTATGAACCGAATTGTCTCTTTTGCTATCCGCCTTTATAAGCACATGTTGCGTTTATTCCCCGCATCTTATAGAAATAAATTCGGTGAAGATATGCTTTTGGATTTTTCTGATCTGGCAGAAGATGCAAGCGGAAAAGGGATGTTGTCTTTGTTGGTCTTCCTCTTGAGAGAATTGCAGGACTTTCCGATTAATCTCTTAAGTGTGTGTTTGAAGGAGTATCCCATGTCTACAATTTTTGGACCAAAACTGGCACATAATGCATTGCGTGGTGGCTTTGCTCTTGGTCTGGCATTTGCGACAGTTTGGACCACGTTCTGGTTGTTGTTTAGTGTGATGCAGGAACAAGGCTGGATTTTTCTTCTGCGAATCGCAAATTCTCGCGGTTGGCACTTGACCTATAATGCCGCGGCGCAGACGATCTTGTACTTTTCTAGCCTGATATTGGGTGCGCTGTTGGGTAGGCGTATTACTGGCTATGTTCTTTCGGGAGGCACGTCAGGTCAAACGCTACCTGCTTGCCAGCCTTCTCGGATGGGTTGCGCCATTTGCCCTTATCCGCATTCTTGGATTATTCTTGAAAGATAACGCGATTTTTCTTCAAAGTGGCACTGTCATTATTGGACTAGGAATTGGCACTTTGTTCAGTGTGATCCTGCGAGATCGCAAGAAGACACCCTGGATATTATTGATTAGTGTAATAGGATATTATCTCGCTCACACTTTGGGAATTACGTTCCTATTGCCTTTAGCCCCTGACAACAATGCAGGGCTGTTTAATTGGAGCGAAATTGTATTTGTTGCGATATTTTATGGAGTCGAAGGCACAATGATTGGTATGCTATTGGGGGGAGTCTCTGGATGGTCAAAGCCACAAGCTGCATCAAGCAGTGTTATCTGATCTTCCGCTTCATTTCCTGGATCTGCTCTTCGCTCATGGCCGGGATGTTTTCCACCTTTGTAATTCCCAACGCTTTTCTTTGCGCTTCGCGCCACATGGCGAGGCGAGCTGTCACTTGTGACTCGTATCCCTCTTGTGAGGGCGTATAAAAGTAGGTTCCAAGTAATCTCTTCGGTAGATATTGTTGTGGCGTGAAATGACCTTCTTGCTCATGCGGGTAAACGTAATCTTTGCCATGTCCGAGGGCGGCGGCATCGCGATTATTGTCCATAAGGTGGCGCGGCACTGAGACTTGTCCCTCTTCTTCTATTTTTTTCATCGCCTTGAAGTACGCTCCCGCGCTGTTGGATTTGGGCGCGGTGGCAAGATACAACGTCGCTTCGACGATCGGGTAAATGCCTTCGGGTAAGCCGATGTAATCGAAGGCCTGCGCGGCGGAATTGGCAACGACGAGTCCCATAGGGTCTGCGATGCCGATATCTTCTCCCGCCAGAATGATTAATCTGCGAATGATGAATTTTGGATCTTCACCGGCGTAGATCATTTTTGCAAGCCAATACAAAGCCGCATCTGGATCACTTCCGCGTACGGATTTGATGAAGGCTGAGATCGTGTCATAGTGCGCGTCGCCGTCTTTATCGTAAAGCACGGCGCGGCGTTGAATTGATTCTTGTGCGACATCCAGCGTAATATGAATGACGCCGTCTTTGTCGGGAGATGTCGATTCAACGGCAAGTTCGATAGCGTTTAGCGCATTGCGGGCATCACCGCTGGCAACTTCGATCAAGTGGGTGCGAGCGTCATCATCCAATGTAACGAGTTTATTTCCGTACCCGCGCTCTTTATCCGAAAGTGCGCGGTCGATGAGGATGCTGGTCTCTTGCTGGTTTAGGTTTCTTAGTTGGAAAACACGCGAACGTGAGATCAAAGCTTTGATGACTTCAAAGTACGGATTCTCGGTTGTTGCGCCGATGAGAGTAAACGTTCCGTTCTCGACGTGGGGGAGGAGCGCATCCTGTTGGGCCTTATTCCAGCGATGGACTTCATCGACAAAGAGAATGGTACGAATGTTGTGTAATCGTCTGCGTTCAAGTGACTCTTCGATGATGACGCGCAAATCTGCTTTGCCTGCGAGAATGGCTGAGATGGTGGTGAAGTGACTTTTGGTGGTATTCGCTATCACCTGTGCAAGAGTTGTCTTGCCTGTGCCGGGAGGTCCCCACAGGATGATGGATGAAAATAACCTGTCCGCTTCGATGGCGCGGCGCAGGAGTTTGCCTTCGCCGACAATATGTTCCTGCCCAATGTATTCTTCCAAGGCACGCGGACGCATCCGTGCGGCCAGGGGGGCTTCGCTTTTCATTCGTTCCAACATGGCGTGGTCAAAGAGATCAGACATGCTGGCGATTATAGCATTTTCCTTTTTCTGAACCGGGAAGATACAAAGGCTTTAAAGAATTAAAAGGGACGCGGTCAGGCGTCCCTTTTGTGAAGCAGTTGTCAGTTTAGAAAGAGGCGATGGCTTTGTCTCTGTCGGTATATGTTTCAAGGAACATATCAAACCCGCTCATCTCGAAAGTGGTGCGCGTGTTTTCCGATAAGTTGAGGAGTTTCAGGTGCGGAGATTTATACGTCCCTGCGCTGATGCCCCTTTTAACTTCATCCTCACTTAGATTGTCGTCCGGGGTAAGCGTACGGAGCTTGTTGAAAATGTCGTTCAGCGCGCGTAAACCTGCACTGCTGATGAACGGCGCATGAATCAGGTCAACCAGAATGTGGCGCGCACCGCCATCGATCACTTCTTCGGCTTTGGATTTGAAGATTTCGTACGTGGAAGCATCTATATTTCCATCCACATGCATAATTGTGACAGGAACACGTCCGTTTTCAATCGATACTTTAATTTCCATGGCTCCTCCTATGTTGTAAAGGGTGTCACTATTATATCTTTCTTGGCCTTTTTATGATGATTTTGATTAATAATGTAAATACCGATCAGAGCGACCACACCGCCAAGCCCCTGCCAGATATTGGGAACTTCATCTAAAAGCGGAATAGCCAGTATGGCTGTTACCACAGGTTGCAGCACCATCGTGGGCGCGACAATGGAGGCTGGCAGGTGTCCGAGTGCATATGCCAGCGCCATATAGCCGATCACTTGTGAGACGATTGCGCTGACAAGGAAGACCAGCCATGTGCGTTTGTCAAAACCAGTTAACGGATATTGAAGAATGTTGTTCACAATGAACAGTGTGAGACTGGCTCCGATGCCAACCAAAAAGACATGGCTGACGGGTCCAAAATGGACGCGGCTTCTTTCTGTAAAGAGGTAATAGCCGCCATAAAAGAAACCTGTAAAGGTAGCCATCAGGTCGCCGATGCCAAAGCGCGGATGCAGAATGAAATCGGTCCCCATGATGAGCGCCGCGCCGATCATTGTGATGGCAAGTCCACGCCAGAAACTGGCGCCCAGTTTTTGTTTGAGGATCAGCCATGTTCCGAGGGCGACCCAAAGAGGAGCGGTGTTGCCGAGCAGTGTTGCATTGGCGGCTGTTGTGAACGATAAGGACGAGGTCCAAAGCGCAAGGTCCAAGGCAGTGAAGATGCCTGCCAATAAGGGAAAGATGATGGCGCGGGATTTTGTAGCAGGATTGGCTTGCGTTCGGTGGATGAAGAAAGGGAATAGTAGAAAGACGGAAAAGAAAAGCCTGTAGAAGGCGGTTACTGGACCTGGCGCATTCGCCCAACGGACGAACATGGCAGAAAGACTCAATGCCAGCACGCCAACGCCCAATGCCAGGTAGGCGGGAATATTTTTGTCTGTCATAAGTTGCAGTTATTTGACCTGAAGGCGGTCAAGGACGGCAGGGAGTTCTGAGAGTAGCGACAGGCTTGCGTCAGGCTGGATGCGGTTTCGATCCTCTGTCTTGGGGTCTGCCCGGCGATTGAGCCATACTCCATAGATGCCTACCTCCTGTGCGCCGCGCACATCGGCATCCAGGTTATCTCCCACCATGACGGCTTCGTTGGGAGGACAGTACCAATTTGCGAGCGCCAGTTCAAAAATGCGTGGATGAGGTTTGCGATAGCTGCACGCGGCCGAGGTAAGGATGAAATCGAAAAACTGGGTGATGCCGAATTTTCTCGCGAGCTGTTGAACGTCAGCGTCATCGCCGGCGTTCGAGATAATACCAAGCCGATATCCGTTTTCAACCAGCTTTTTCAACATGGGGACGGCGTCCTCCTCCAACCGCCAATTGGTTTGTGTAACGGCAAACAGATCGTTCAGCGCGTTGCGAAGTGTTTCACTATCCACATCCGTCGTAGCCTTTCTCTCTGAGTAGTTCCCGTAAAACGAAAGTGTAGGTGGTCTCCAACAGGTCTTGCTCCCGCTGCTTGAAGTAATCATCCAACCGCTTACGGAATTGGGATGGGAAGGTATTCAGGTTGAGTTCCATACCCTGTGAGATCAGGTATTTGGTTAGCGCTTCATCAGCTTGAGCCATGAGCGGTTCCCAGGTGGTATGCCCATACATGAGCGTACCTCCAAAATCGAAAATTACAGCGCGAAGAAAGTTGCGTGGCATTCAGTTGTTCTTTTCATGGATCTATAAAAGGAATTGATATTGCCCTGCATTTACACGCCGCGCGCTTCCTGTGTCAGCGGCTTTTGCGGTAATGTAGAGACGAGTACTTTATCCACACGGCGACCATCCATGTCGATGATCTCAAAATTATAACTGTTCCACTCGAAGTGATCTGCAACCTGTGGAACGCGTCCCAGTGACATCATCACAAATCCACTTAGTGTTTCATACTCGTTTTCATGAGGCAGGATCTTGAAATCGAAGATTTCCTTAAACTCGTCCACCTCCAACATCCCATCCAATAGCCATGAGCCGTCCTGCCGTTGTGTGGCTTGCGGCTCGTCTATTTCCATTTCGCCGACGATCTCTTCCAGAATATCATTGATGGTCAATAATCCCTGTAAGCCGCCAAACTCATCAATGACCAGCAGGATGTCTGTGCCCTTTTCTTTGAGGATTTCAAGCGCCTTCGAGGCAAGCATGGTTTCCGGAATATAGAACGCCGGCTTTAACATCTCTTTGAGTTTGATCGGTTCACCCTTGAGACTGGGTACGAGCAGGTCGCGCGCTTTGACAATTCCTAGAATCACATCCAGCGTACCCTGCCGTACAGGGAAACGCGAGAACTCATTATCAGCCATCTTTTCGCGTATATCATCAGATGTATCGTCAATATCCAGCCAGATAATGTCGGTACGCGGGGTCATTAAAGAGTATACGCGCTGATCGCCGAGACTAAACACACCCTCGACCATGTCGTGTTCAGCTTCCTCAAAAATGCCGGCTTCCGTTCCCTGGTCTATCAACAGTTGAATTTCCTCCTCTGTGACCGGTAGTTCTTCGCTGTTTTCAACGCCAAGCATTTTTAGAACCGATTCCGTCGAGAAGCTCAAAAATCGTACGATGGGAGAAAAAAGTGCTGAAATCAAATACATGGGTCCTGGCGATAAAAGATGAAATACCCTCCGGATCGCGCATCGCCAGGCGCTTCGGAACCAGTTCTCCTAATACTAGCGATAGGTAGGTGATCGGCAACACGCCAACCAACAAGGAGATAATTCCGCTATAGGGTTGCACAGCCGGAACTTTTTGGAGTTGAGAATTGATCCAAATACCGACCGTCGCCCCCGTGAGTGCACCCGCGAGCAGGTTAATTGTAGTAATTCCAATTTGAATGACTGAAAGAAATTGATTTGGGTTTTCCACCAACTTGAGGGCAGCTTCTGCGCGCTTATTGCCTTTGTCGATCTCGTTCTGTAACCGCGCTTTGCGCGAGGAAATGAAAGCCACCTCTGCCATCGCTAATACTGCATTTAGAACGAGCAATATACCAATGGTGACCAACCCGGATGTAAAATTAATTTCTATGGGGATTTCTGACATGATCTCTGTGAATTTCTCTTCGTTCTCCCTATTGTACTATGGATAAAGCGCTTCTTACCCGATTTTTATGCCTGCTCCTGTTTCGACGCGCCCAATCTCCCAGACGGCTTGGTTTAGTTCACGCGCTCGTGTCGTGAAAGAAGTTCAATTTTTCCTTTGGAACCCCCAGTAATAAACCTCCGCTTGTTTGCGGATCAAACAACAGCATTTGATTCTCTTCATCGATTGAATTGATAAACTGTACCTTTGACTCAAAGTGTTTCTTGTTATCAAACGTGCCGCCTGCGAAACAACCTTTCTCTGCATATTTGCGAGCGCAGGAGATAAAGGGGATATTCGCAAATTCCAAATTCAAACCAACACCCGAAGCTGTCTGCCATTTCCATGGCGTGACCCAATAAACCATATCCGGTAATATCGGTCCCACCTTTCAGATCAAATTCAACTGCAAGCTGGCTCGCTTTGTTGTTTAATTGTTTCATCCAGTTGACGGCTTCAAGTACATCCTGTTCATCTGATTGCTCGCGTTTTAGCGCCGTGGTTGTGACGCCAAATCCCAAGGGCTTGGTCAATACCAGCGCATCATCAACCTTCAGCCCGCCTTTACTCAACATCTTGCGCGGGTCAACAAAACCGATGACGACCAGTCCGTACTTTGGCTCTTTGTCCTTCACTGTATGCCCGCCAGCAATGACAACTCCTGCCTCACGCGCTTTTTCCGCTCCGCCGCGAATGATCTCGCTGGAGATTTCTTCCGGCAGGTTATCGGGCAACGCGGCGACGTTTAACGCAAGGAAGGGTTTCCCGCCCATGGCATACACATCAGAGAGGCTGTTCGCCGCGGCGATGGAGCCATAATCATAGGCGTCATCCACAACGGGCGTGAAGAAGTCGGTGGTCACGACAATCGCCCTGTCTTCGTCCAAACGCCAAACAGCCGCGTCATCAGGTTCCCGCAGACCCACCAACAGGTCCGGGAATGAAGCGGCATCGAAGATGTCGTTTATAGGACGCAGTACCTGCGTCAGCGCCTCAGCGCTTAGTTTAGACGCTCAACCCGCACACGTGGAAAGTGTCGTGAGCCGGATTTCGCGTCCAGTTTGAGGAATGGGCATTGATCTAAATAATAGGTGACAGTCACTTTTGTGAAGTGACTGTCACCTTCTCCTTGCGATTACGGTGTTGTTTGTGGTGTCGGTGCTGGCGTGGTCGTGGTCGTATCGGGTAGTGGCAAAATAAATTGATTGCCACTGGGTATGAATATTGTTTGAACACCCGGTGCAAGCTTCAGGATGTACTGGTACTGCAATATCTCCGGGTTATCTTGAATGGATTGCCCAATAAGCTCGTTGGCTTTCGCCTGCGCCTCTGCCTGAATGATCTGCGCATCTGCCGCGCCTCTTGCCGCAATGACAGCGGCATCTGCGGTGCCTTGTGCAACCTGACGAGCCTGTTCAGCCTCCTGCCTCTTTTGTTCGACAACCAACTGCGCTTGCTGTGCCTGTTGTTCGGCAATTTGTTTCTGTTCCACAGCTGCGGCATACTCATCGCTGAAATGTATATCGCGCAGAAGGAAATCGATCAGCGTGAGATCGTTCTGCGAAAACTTTTCAGTAATGGTTTTATTGATCAGGGTTTCCATTTCTGCGCGCTTTGTGCTGACGATCTCCTCCACGCCGTATTGGGAAACTGCATCACGGATGGCGTTGCGGGCAGTGGGACGTACCACTTCCTCCTGGAACCGATTTTGCCACTCGATGTGCAATTGAATGACTTGTGCAGTATCGATGGCGTAAATGATCGAAGCATCTACAAACACTTCCTGTCCATCCTTGGTACGTGCGCGGATTGAATCATCGCCCACGGTCTGTCCTTCCTGTGACGCGGACGACATGGTGTAGGTCTGGCGTGAAATATTGTAAGTTTCCACTCGTTCGCCAGGGACGATCAAGCGCAAGCCAGGGGTAATGGCGCTTGTTAGAATATCCATCCGGCGCGCGGAATGCGTAGGGTGAAATGACCACGCCGCGTTCGTTTGGCTCGATAAAAACCAAACCAGCGCCAAGTGCTGTCAGGATGACGGCAACGACGACAACTCCAATGGCAGTGGAACTGATTCCTTTTGCATTTTGATTTCGACTGGCACGTGTGACCGCCAGCACGAACAAACCAATGGCTCCAATCCAGGCGAAGCCAGCGAGCGATCGAATTACATCAACAATGTTCATTCTTCCTCCGTTTCAAGGTTGAAATTATTATACCGCCATGATAGCATAGCGGTATGCATACAGGTACAGGGCAGGTTGTGGAATTAATTCTCCAAAATGGATTTACTCATGTAAGGATCTCCTGCCCGGAGAGCCTGATTCCTGCTCCCGGGCAATATCTGCTCGCAGGGAGCGCATCCACCGACCCACTACCTGTTACTCTTTTCTATACGGATTTTTCATCAGAAGGTTTTCTCAGCGCTTCGACCCTTCCCGCCGGGTGGCATCCCGGGCAGAAAATTTACCTGCGCGGTCCTCTGGGACATGGGTTTGTGTTGCCGCTCTCCGCTCGGAAGGTAGCGCTGGTGGCATTCGATCATTCACTTGTACGGTTGTATGGGCTGATCTCACAAGCTTTGAAACAGGCGGCTGCGGTGGGATTGGTCTGCGATATGGAGGTGGAGGGGCTGCCCCATGATGTAGAGGTTCAGCCGCTTTCCGTATTGGATGAAGTCATTCAATGGGCTGACTATATCGCATTCGAAGTTGAGCGGGAGAGTCTGTCTGGGTTAAGGCAAAGATTGAGCGGACAGGATCAACTCTCTCTTAAGAATGAGGCGCAGATTTTTATCCACACGCCAGTGCCCTGTGGGGGAATCGCCGATTGCGGAGTCTGTTCTGTTGTCTTGAAGTCTGGTTGGAAGCTGGCTTGCAAGGATGGACCCGTGTTTGATTGGCGCGAGATCTAAAACCAAATTCTAAAGGATGTTATGGTCCCGCCTGTCAAACCCTCATAATTTATTGCTATATCGATTACAACGAGTTCCCCCGGTCTTTGATCGCTGAAATTGAATGAGAATTGACCGATGCCGGAAATGCTTTGTAGTGAATGTATATTCTTCCGTTTTGCCGTTCAATAGGTGAACAGTGGCTTTGCCTGTCGCGGCAGAGACGGCTTGTAATGTTTGATTTTGCGCGATTACGTAAACAGTTTGCCTTCCACTTTTTAGTGTGACCGATTTCACTGCAAAGGCATGTACATTCAGTGAGAGGACAGAATTGATGCGTGGCATCCAGTGGGGGAACCGGTTTGAGATAGGCGTGGTCCTCGCCAAGTTGGTCGAAGTAGATACGCCCCAGGTCTGACAGGACGACCCATTGACCGGTGGGGCGATCTGCATGCCACTCGAAACGCGCTCCTTCAAAATATTGGACGATCATGCCATCGTGTGATTCGAATGGGGAGATTGGGTTGCCGAATTGCTTTGCGCCGCCATTATTTTTATAGAAATCCAGAAATGAATAACAAACCCGATAGTTGGTTGGAAATAGTTCACACCCACTGGTATTGTTGATGACCAGCGGGCTTGCTGCTTGATAGGTAATGCGTCCCAGCGCAGTGAGTTGGACAGCGGTATTCGTCAATTCAAAGCGGGCACGTTGAAAATACTGCACGGTCTTCCCATCTGTGGACGTCATTTGTTCCGTGATCGGATATCCGTAGGCGAGTATGGAATCATTAGCGGCTCTGTAGAATTGCAGGAAAGCGCCTCTTACGTTGTGTCCGGTTTGGGGAAAGTATTGCACATCCCCCGACTGTGCCTGTGCCGCCCCTCGTGGAGCCACCAGTATTGTCACTATAAGCGTTAGTGTCGTAAGCCGATGAACAATTTTCATCGAATTTATTATACTCAGAAATAAGTCATGAGGCTTCAGTGGCTTCCTTACAATAATTTGGGTTGAGGATTACGCTCCAGTGACTTTTGAAGATTGGAGAAGCGCTTCGATGACCCGTTCAGCGGCATGACCATCGCCATATGGATTGGACGCCTTACTCATCTTCCCATACTCAATTGGATCACCCAACAGACGCTTCGCCTCCTGGACGATGCGGTTGGTCTCTGTTCCAACCAGCTTTAGTGTCCCCGCGTCAACTCCCTCCGGGCGTTCGGTGGTTTCGCGCAGAACAAGCACGGGGATGCCAAAGGTCGGAGCTTCTTCCTGTATGCCGCCCGAATCGGTCAGGATGATCGTTGCCTGTTTCATTAAATGCACAAGCGGGAGGTAGTCCAACGGTGACAGCAACGTAACACGAGCGGTGTTTTTGAGAATTCGATGACTGGCTCCTGTACGTTGGGATTCAAGTGAACAGGATAAACGATCTCAATATCATCATCTTGTGCAAGCTCTTTGAGTGCGTGGCAAATATTTTCAATGGGCTGTCCAAAGTTCTCGCGTCTATGGGCGGTGACGAGGATCAATTTTTTTCCGTCATTGCGAGCCAAAGGCGAAGCAATCTCCAGCTTGTGTCAACAATTCCTTGATCTCTTTCGGCTCTTCCTGCTCTGAAACATATTTCAATGCGTCAATCACAGGGTTGCCTGTGACGATAATCGCTTTTTCGTCCACGCCTTCGCGCAATAAATTCCCCTGTGACCAGGATGTCGGCGCAAAGTGCATGTCTGCCAATGCGGTTGCAAGACGACGATTAATCTCTTCGGGGAAGGGATGCCATTTGTTATGTGTGCGCAGCCCCGCCTCTACGTGACCAAATTTGATCTTTCGGTAAAAAGCGAGTTGGGAAGTAGTAACAACTGTCGTTGTATCGCCGACCGCCAGGACCCAATCTGGGTTGAGCTCTTCGAGAATGGGATCGAGTTTCGTGAATATTCCTGCGCTGATTTGTGCCATGGTTTGTCCAGCGCGCATCAGGTCGAGGTCCCAGTCAGGCTTGATCTGGAACAACTCTAATACCTGATCGAGCATTTGCCTGTGTTGTGCGGTGACACATACGCGGGATTCAATTCCATCTGTCTTCGCTAACAATCGAACAATTGAAGCCATTTTTACGGCTTCAGGACGGGTGCCGAATACGGAAAGGATTTTCATTTTGATTTGTTGTTGCCAAGGCGTGCCAGTTGAAAACCTGCTTTTTCCCAATTGTCAATATTCCAAGCGTTGACCGTATCTATTGCGATGCGGGCTGGGGTGAGCGTTGAAATTTCTTTGGGTTTGATGTTGACGAACTCCGTATGTTTTACGAGGAGCAGAATCGCGTCTGCGTCTTTAAGTGTGTCTTCAAGGCTTGATGCCATGTTGATGTTTTTCATAATGGCATTGGGCTTGAAAGGTTCCCACGCTTTCACTTGTGCGCCTTCCTTTTGAAGCAAATGGACAACTTCAGTTGCGGGGCTTTCGCGCAGGTCATCCACGTCTGGTTTGTAGGCAAGCCCCAGCGCCGCGATCTTTTTGCCTTTCAATTCGCCAAGCACCTGCTTTACCTTTTCCACAACAAAATGCGGCTGCTCATCATTGACCTGTCGTGCATGATAAATAAGCCGACGTCAGTTCCGGTGCGGTTTCGACGAGGAACCATGGATCCACACTGATGCAGTGACCGCCGACGCCGGGTCCCGGGTTGAGAATGTTGATGCGCGGATGCAGGTTTGCCAGGTGGATGGCTTCCCAAACATCCACGCCAAATTTTTCGGCAAGTCGGGAAAATTCGTTGGCAAGGGCAATATTCACATCCCGGGTGGTGTTTTCCATGAGCTTGACCATCTCGGCTGTGGTGGCGTCCGTTTCGATGATCTCGCCTTTTACGAATATTTCGTAAAGTGCGCGGCCAGCCTTTGCAGATTCAGGAGTCAGCGCCGCCAACGACGCGGGCGTTCTCGATCAACTCACGCATAATTTGACCGGGCAGCACGCGCTCAGGTGAATAACACAGGAAGAAGTCTGAACCCGCTTTCAGATTGGATCGCTCTAATATCGGGGCAACCAGATCAATGGTCGTGCGAGGCGGAGAAGTCGATTCCAGGATCACTAAATTTCCTTTGCGAAGGTGTGGCACGATGGCTTCCGCGGCAGATGTCACTGCGCGCATATCTGCCAGCTTATATTTCAGTCCGTTGTACTCACCCAGTTCATTCTCTTTGAACGGGGTTGGTACAGCGATCAGGAAAGCGTCAGCTTTTTCCGGCTGGGATGAAACGCTCAGGTTTCCAGATGTGAGGGCGGCTTCGACAACCCTGTGTAACCCAGGTTCATGGATGTGTATTTCACCTTTACTTAAGGTGTTGATAATATGGGGGTTGATGTCCACGCCAACGACTTTGAGCCCATGCGTGGCAAATGTGGACGCAGTTGGCAAACCGATGTAGCCAAGACCAAGAATACAAATCTTATGAAATTTCACTATGAATTCCTTCATGGATGGATGTTCGTTGTTCGGTTTATTATACAGCCTTGAGAATTATCCATTGATAAAACTTTTCACCCTGAAATCCGTAAACATAATAGGATTAAAAGCTGGTCTTGCTGTATAATGAAATGGAGTAATCTATGAGCTTCCTACTTGACCCTAACATTGCATATCTCTTTTTGCTCGGGGGAGTTTTTCTGGCGATGCTGGCTCTTGCTACACCCGGAACAGGTTTCTTTGAATTGGCGGGAATTTTCTCTCTTGTATTGGCGGGATATGCAGTCTATAACCTGTCTTTCAACTGGTGGGCGTTGATACTTTTGGTGGTGAGCATCGTCCCATTTGTTTATTCGATACAAAAGCCGAAGCGTGAACTTTATCTTGGCCTGGCAATTCTGCTCCTCGTTTTGGGTTCTGTGTTCATGTTTCCACGAACGGGGGAGAATGCGGTTGTCAATCCATTTGTCGCAATTGTGGCTTCTGGTTTCGTGTCAGGCTTTTTGTGGATTGCCGTCCGCAAATCTGTGGAAGCTTCATCGGTCCGCCCAGTCCATGACCTTGAAGAACTAGAGGGCAAATTAGGGGAAGCAAGGACAAAGATCCATGGGGAAGGAAGTGTAATGGTAGGCGGGGAGTTATGGTCGGCACGGAGCGACAGTCCCATCCCTGCAAGAAGCTCGATTAAGGTCGTTCGACGGGAAGGCTTTACCCTGGTTGTCGAAAAATCCAATTCATCAAAGTCTTGATTATTACAAACACAAAGGAGTAGACAATGAATTCACTATTTATTCAGAATGCAACAGGTGCGGGCATCGGGGTGGTCACGTGTTTGATCGGCGCGATCCTGGTCCTTGCATTTATCTTTTTGGCTAATGCCATAAAAATCGTGCCTGAGTATCAGCGCCTGGTCGTCTTTCGGCTGGGTCGCTCCATTGGACCCAAAGGACCTGGCATCATCTTGTTAGTCCCTGTTATTGATCGTGCTGTAAAAGTTGATTTGCGAGAACAACTGCGTGAGGTGCCCCATCAGGTATCCATTACAAAAGATAATGCTCCCATTTCGATTGACTTCCTTTGGTATTTCAAGGTACTTGACCCGGCTGAGTCTGTGTTGCAGGTAGGCAACTTTGAAGCGGCTGCGGCAGGTATTGCGGCCACGACTTTACGCGCGGTCATCGGTGGTATTCCCTTGGACGATGTGCTTTCAGAACGTGAACACATTAACAATATGCTTCGTACGCGTCTGGACGAAGTAACCGAACGCTGGGGTGTGAAGGTAACAAACGTTGAAATCCGTGAGATCGTTCCGCCACGCGAAGTGCAGGATGCAATGAACCGCCAGATGTCTGCTGAACGTATACGGCGTGCGTTGGTAACTGAATCCATGGGTGATCAGGAAGCTGCAAAAAATCGTGCTGAAGGCACCAAGCAAGCTGCCATTTTGCAGGCGCAAGGTGAGCGCGAGTCTAATATTCTGCGTGCTGAAGGCGAAAAACAGGCGCAGGCACTGCGCGCAGAAGGTTTCGCTGTGGCACTTGAGAAGATTTTCTCCGCTGCCGGTAAAGTAGACCAAAAGACCATGACTCTACAATACTTCGAGACGCTGAAATCCATCGGCGCCAGCCCATCGACAAAATATATCTTCCCAATGGAGTTTACAAGTATGCTTGAGAACTTCATGGGTAGGGATGGCGGCAAGAAGTAATCACATCGTTAAGTAAACATATAAAAAAGTAGAAAGCGGAGATCTCCGCTTTCTACTTTTTTATTGATAGAATTCGCCATATATGGAAATTGAGATCGCAAGTATTCGCGACCTGCGCGCACTACGACGCCTCGAAAACGCCTGTTTCGAAAAAGATGCCTGGCCCCTCCTTGACCTTATAGCGGTGTTGACCTGGCCCGATGTGATTCGGATTAAGGCGAACGAGGATGGCAAACTGATTGGATTTGTCGCGGGCGACCCGCGTCCTTCCCAAGGTGTGGTATGGATCGCCACTATTGCAGTGGATCCACGCTACCAGAGGCGCGGTATTGGTCACACACTCCTGCTTGCGTGTGAGGAGCAGGTTAGATTACCGCTTATGAGATTGACAGTTCGGGTATCGAATCGAGGCGCTGTGTCCCTTTATGAAAAAGACGGCTATCGAACCGTCGACATATGGAAGGGTTATTATGAGGATGGCGAGGATGGTTTGGTGATGGAGAAGATCTTGTATGTGGGATAGCATCTCGTACTACGTGAGATATAATGACTAAATATGAACTTTGAACCTCTACTTCCACCTGTTTGGGTGGATAACAAAAATGCCTTCAAGCAATTAACTGAAGACCTATCTGCGGAACCTCGTATTGCGGTGGATACCGAATCCAATAGTTTGCACGCCTATCGTGAACAGGTATGTTTGATCCAGTTTTCCACGCCTAAAAAAGACTATGTTCTTGACCCGCTTGCATTGAGTGATCTCAGCTTACTCGACCCCGTTTTTGCCAGCCCCAAAATTGAAAAGATATTCCACGCGGCTGAGTACGATTTGATTTGCCTTAAACGTGACTTTGGATTCGAGTTTGCCCATTTGTTCGATACGATGCAGGCGGCTCGTATTTTGGGTTATCAATATGTGGGTTTGGATAACATTCTCGCAGAGAAATTTGATATCAAAGTGGATAAGCGTCATCAAAAAGCGGATTGGGGTGAGCGGCCCTTGACCATGGCACAGATCGACTATGCCCGACAGGATACACATTATCTTTTTGCCCTGCGTGATTTGCTTGAACAGGAGTTACGCGAACAGAGACGTTGGGAACTCGCACAGGACGATTTTACTCTCGCGTGTGACGTAAATGAACCCAAAGAAAAGCTAAACGGCTCATCCTGGAAGAAATTTGTTTCCCGCAAGGACGTAACGCCGCGTGAGTTAACCATTTTAAGCGAGTTGTGTATTTGCCGCGATTCCATTGCAGAGAAAATGGACCGTCCAGCGTTCAAGGTGATTCCAGATGGCATGTTGCTCGATATTGCGCGGAACCTCCCAGAAAAAGACGTGGACCTTGCCGCAGTGGGTCTCAGCCCGCGGCAGATCCGCTTATGGGGGAGCGATATTTTGAGGGCCACCCGGCGCGGGCTAAGCGCTCCGCTTGTAAAGTGGGAGCAGGCTAAACGTCCGAGCGAGGCGGTCATCCGGCGTCTTGAGAAGCTCAAGGCGTGGAGAAAGAAACTCGCTGCGGAAATAAATGTCGAGTCCGATATTATCCTTCCGAAAATGTATTTGAACAGGCTGGCAGACAATCCACCCAAAGATCTCAAAGAGTTGCAAGCTGTGATGGGCGAATCGCCCACACGGTTTGATAAGTTTGGCGAGCAAATTTACGATCTTATCGGAGGCTAACCATGCGGATCAACTTTCACGGCGCGGCCCATACGGTAACGGGAAGCCAGCATTTATTGGAAGTCAACGGACGTCGCCTCCTGCTGGACTGTGGGCTGTATCAGGGTCGACGCAGTGAGACCTACAACCGAAACTTAAACTTTGCTTATGACCCGCGCAAGGTTGACGCCGTGATCCTCTCTCACGCGCATATCGATCACGCAGGAAATTTACCCAACCTCGTAAAAAATGGTTATGAAGGTCCCATCTACGCTACGCGGTCAACTGTCGATCTGGCATCCATCATGATCGCTGATTCAGGGCGAATTCAGGAATCGGACGCGGCCTGGGTGAATAAGAAGCGTTTAAAAAGGGGAGAACTGCCAATTGAGCCGCTGTATACTGAAATGGATGCGCGACATGCGGCTGATCAATTCCGCGGTGTGGATTACGATCAACCCTTTGAGCCTGTGCCGGGTGTGGTTGCTCGGTTTGTGGAAGCAGGCCATATCCTTGGTTCGGCAGCCATATCTTTGGAAATTGAGGAAAAAGGACGCAAGATACGCTTTTGGTTTTCCGGGGATATTGGGCGTTATAAACTTCCCCTGCTCCGTGACCCCGTGCTCCCTGAAAACGTGGATTATCTTCTGATGGAATCAACTTATGGCGATAAACCTCATGATGACCCGGCAAAGGCATTTGATGAATTTCAGGAGGTCGTTGCGCGTACGATCCAGCGCGGCGGAAAGGTGATCGTCCCTGCGTTTGCTGTGGGGCGCACACAAGAATTGGTGTATAACCTGAACATTATGATGTTCGAGCATGGGGTTCCACTTGTGCCTGTTTTTGTGGATAGCCCGCTGGCGGTCAATGCTTCTAATATTTTCAGGAAGCACCCCGAATGTTTTGATGACGAAACGCGTTGGTTTGTTGAGCAGGCGAGACATCCGGCTCTGGATTTTAAAGCGCTGACCTATGTGCAATCCGTAGAAGAATCCAAAGCATTGAACTTGCGAAAAGATCCAATGGTAATCATATCGGCTTCGGGCATGGCAGAAACAGGGCGTATCCTTCATCATCTCCGCAATAATATTGAAGACCCTAAAAACACGGTGTGCATTGTCTCGTGGCAGGCTCCACACACCTTGGGCCGCCGCCTTGCAGACCGTGAGAAGCAGATAAAAATATTCGGCGAGCCTTACACCGTCAGAGCCGAGATTGCAACCATTGGCGGACTTTCCGGTCATGCTGGTCAGGATTTGTTGGTTAAGTATGCAACAAATGTTAGATCAACCGTTAAAAAAGTTTTCCTTGTACATGGTGAAGAGAAGCCTGCAATGATGTTGACGGAAAAGTTGAAAGAACAAGACATGCACGAAGTATATTACCCTGAATTGCATTCGAGTGCTGAGATTTAAGTTATAATCTCGCCGCTATTCTCACGTGACACTTGGAACCCTTCGATAAACTCAGGGCAAGCCTGGCATGTGATACTTTTTGGGAAGGTGCCAGAGTGGTTGAATGGGACAGTCTCGAAAACTGTTGTGGGCTCCGGTCCACCGAGGGTTCGAATCCCTCCCTTCCCGCTGAGAGTCCCTAAAGGTTTTACAACCTTTAGGGACTAATTTTTAGTGGTAAGATTTGCATTGATGAAACTCAATCTTGCCCTCGCGCAGATCGCCACCAAGTTGGGGGATGTCGACTCCAATCTCGAGAAGCATCTGGATTACATCAAAGAAGCTAAAACTCAAAAAGCGGATTTACTCGTATTTCCTGAACTCTCGCTCACAGGCTATGTCTTGCAGGATTTGGTTGCTTCCGTTGCCCATAAGCCGACGGATGACGATCCGGTTTTCAAGCATCTTCTTAAAGCATCTCACGATCTGGACCTGGTAGTTGGCTTTGTGGACGAAGACTCTCGTCATCGCTTTTTTATTGCCTCCGCTTATCTTTCGGGAGGGAAAGTTTTGCATGTTCACCACAAAGTTTATTTACCCACATACGGACTCTTCGACGAGGGTCGTTTCTTTGCCTGGGGCGACACTGTCCGCTCGTTTGATACGCGCTTTGGGTGTGTAGGCATGCTCATCTGCGAAGATTTCTGGCACGCCTCGCCGCCGTATTTACTGTGGCTCGACGGTGCAGATATTATGTTGTTTTCTTCTGCATCCCCCGGGCGCGGACTAACTGACCGCGATAAGTTGGAGTCTGCGCGGTGGGTGGAACGTGTGAGTAAAGCCTACGCCAGCATGTTTACCTCTTTCGTTGCCCACTCCAACCGCGTAGGCTTTGAGGATGGTCTGCTTTTCTGGGGTGGGGCAACGGTCAACGACCCGAATGGCGAATTGATAGCGAAGGGACCCTACTTTGAGGAAGCGCTTACTTTCGCTGAACTTGATTTGAATCAATTGCGCCGCACACGGTCGCGTCTGCCATTATTACGCGACGAACGGACTGCTTTGGTGCAGAATGAACTGGAAAGAATACTTGCGAAGAATAAGTAAACACATCTTATGAACTCGATAGTTGTATTTTAGCGTTTTCAGCATAAATATGATACCCTGAGCGAAATCTGTTCACTGGAAAAGACAATGCAACTTCCAATCATCACACCTGCGCCACTTGTGAAAACCCATGCGACAGCCTTCCGAGATCTATTCGAGAACCGCTGCCAGTTTCGGCACTTTGAGAACTACCTGACCGGTTTGATGGTGTTGCCCAATAAGAGCATGGCGAATATTACACGTTGCGTCATAGAAAGTTCCGATAAGACCAACTTATCGCGTTACTTCTCGAAAGACCTCTGGCTGCAAGATCAGGTCAATGATCGTCGGATCAAGTATATGCTGCAAAAGACAAAACAGGTACGGGTTGCCAAAGACCAATCTGCGTTGATCTTGGATGACACCTTATGCGAACATGTTGGGAATTTGTTCGAATACGTTGATCATCATTACAATCATGGCGACGGCAACTATCCCTTGGCACATAATCCTGTGACCAGCCATTACGTGAGCGGACCTGTGCGCTTTCCAGTGGACTTGCGGCTCTATCGTCGTTACGAAGAAGTCACGCATTGGGAAGAATTTGTGCATAAGCATTTTCCCGAACGCGAGATACCTAAAGGTAAAAAAGAGCGCACCAAGCTCCATAAAGAGGTTGACTCTGTTCTGCTGCAAGATGCCCAGTATCTGGCATTGCACGAACAGTTTCAGACGAAAATCGCGCTGGCCAAGGAACTGGTGGAAGCCGCGATCCGGCGTAAATTGCCCTTTAGCGTGGTGCTTTTTGACAGTTGGTATCTGGCGGAAGAGTTGATCGCTTGCTTGCGCCGCCGCCGGAAAGACTGGATCAGCATCCTCAAAAAGAACCGCAACCTTGAAAGCTACAGTTTTATGCTCAAAGATGCGGATGGGAAACGTATCCCTTTAGAGGGTCCACATATCAGCGTGGAAGACTTGGTTCCGCTGATCCCGGCAACGCTTATCGCGCTGTGCAGGTGGGCGACCAGACCTATTGGACATTTACGCTGAGTGTGCTATAATATATATTGACCTGACGATCAACACTGATGTTGCCAGAACCATCCTGAGCGGTTTTATCAAAAGCGAAGTAATCGCGCGTGGCGTATTCTCGCGCGGTCATCGGGCTTTCGGGCGGCATCGACTCGGCGCTGTCCTTTGTTTTGGCGGTGGAAGCTTTGGGCGCTGAGAATGTCCTGGCTGTGCGGATGCCGTATAAAGCCTCCAGCGCGGATTCGTTGAGTTCACGCTCAATTGTTGATAGACCAATACAAGGTCCAGAGTGAGACGATTGAGATCACGGACATGGTCGAGCCTTTGTTTGCACATGATCGGAACATCACAAAACTCCGCATGGGTAATATCATGGCGCGTGAACGGATGATCGTCCTGTATGACCAGTCCGAAGCTTTCAAGGGACTGGTCATAGGGACAAGCAACAAGACCGAGATATTGCTCGGATATAGCACGCAGTTTGGAGATGCGGCATCTGCAATGAATCCAATTGGCGACTTGTATAAAACGCAACTGCGACAGCTTTCGCGCGCGATGAATATTCCATCGCCAATCATTGATAAACCGCCCTCTGCCGACTTGTGGGAAGACCAGACCGATGAAGGGGAGTTGGGCTTTACATATGAGCAGGTCGATCAACTTCTTTATCTTTTGGTTGACCAACGTTATAGTCCACAGGAGTGCATCGATGCGGGTTTTGACGGGAAATTCGTGGATACAGTAGTCAGGCGAGTCCAACGGAATCAATTCAAGCGCATGTTGCCGCTCGTTGCCAAATTAAGTAACCGAACGATTGGATATGATTTCCTTTACCTAAGAGACTGGGGAACGTAATCATCACTCGGGAATTTTTACAAGCAGGAGGCTATTTGCCTTCTGCTTTGTGTTGTATTGACATAAAGGATATTAGATGCTTCATGTACCGCCATCCCTGAGGAACCGACGCTTTTTCTATCTCTGGTTGGGACAACTACTCTCCATTGCAGGCACACAAATGCAGATCTGGGCATTGTTATGGCATGTCCGCGAGTTGACCGATAAGCCAATTGCGCTGGGCGGCATTGGCTTGGCGCGTATCCTGCCCATCATCATTTTTTCGTTGATCGGTGGGGCGCTGGCAGATTCGTTCAATCGAAGAAAGATCATGTTCATCACGCAGTCTTCAGCCGCGCTGGTTGCCGTTGTTTTAGGTCTCCTTACACAGTTTGGGCAAATCACCATATGGCATATTTACACGTTGACTGCGCTCCAGGCTGTAGCGATTGCTTTTGATGGACCTGCGCGTCAGGCTCTTATCCCGAATTTGGTTCCAGCAAAAGACTTACCCAACGCCTTTAGCATGAACTCCATTGCGTTTCAAACAGGCTCCATTCTGGGTCCCGCGTTGACAGGTTTTGTGATTGCGTACGCCGGTCAGTCCTCGGTCTACTATATTAATGCAGTCTCTTTTTTGGCGGTCATCCTCGCATTGATACTGATCGGGGAAGTTTCGCAAAAGAAATCAGAACATGCCAAGCCTGTCAGTTGGGTTTCGATTAAGGAAGGACTTCAATTCATTTTCAACAAAAAGATCATCCTTGCAACCATGTTATTGGATTTTGTCGCCACCTTCTTTGCTTCTGCAAATACATTGATGCCGATCATTGCCCGGGATGTGCTCCATGTGGGGGTTCTGGCATATGGATGGCTTTCAGCCGCGCAATCTGCTGGGGCAGTTCTTGCGGCGTTGGTGATTTCACAGCTTCACGAGATTCGCAAACAGGGGCTGGTGTTTTTGGGGTCAGTAGTCGTTTTCGGCGGCGCGACAGTTCTTTTTGGGTTGAGCAGTTCCATCGTCCTGGCTTGGTGCGCTTTAGCAGTTGCGGGAGCGGCTGATGCAGTTAGCACGATCATTCGTAATACCATCCGTCAATTGCAAACACCCGATCACATCCGTGGGCGTATGACCAGTGTGAACATGATATTTTTTCAGGGAGGTCCACAGCTGGGAGAAGTCGAGGCGGGTGTTGTTGCGCAATTGTTCGGCGCTCCATTCGCTATTGTCAGCGGGGGAATCGCCTGCGTTTTGGGGATGATGTTGATCGTGCGGAAATGGCCCATGCTTTTGGCGTACAAAGGAGACGAGCATATTCCTGCTGGTTCCCCCGCTGACTGACGATTTCCTTGCGATTCCCCTACAAGGGGCAAACTTCGTGCATTTGGGTGTTGACTTGTGATTTGAACCGTACTATACTGCCAACATGCGAACGAATTATTACATAACTCGTTTTCGGTGACCCAAGGCACGCATAGTATTGCGTGCCTTTTTGTTTATCTTTTTCAAAAGGAGTTTCCTATGGATTACGGACTGATCGGCAAGTTGGAAAAAGCAAAACGGTACGCAGAAGACCACACACGTTTTCGCTTCAACAAGTTTGAACTGACCTTCCACGGCGACAATAATGAACATAATGTAAAGTATGACGATGGGGTTTTTCAATGTGACTGTGAATTCTTCATGACCCATCAGCGTTGCGGACATACCATGGCGCTTGACATCCTGCTCAAAGGGATGATCGTCGAAACGGTTCAAGAATAAGCCGATAATTGATTCTGTTTTCAACAGCCCTCCATTCCCGGAGGGCTGTTGCGTTAAACTCGATTGACAGTAAGGAAGGACAGACACACTTACTCACTCTTAAATGCTGATAAGCAAGATTCATCTAAATCTCACGGTTTTCGATTAAAATTTGATCACTATGCCCAATTTATCTCGAAGAGACTTTTTGAAACTTGGCGGCTTAAGTCTGGGGAGCCTGGCATTTACACCCTCGCTGGGTGGTTTTTTCGATTTTGACGACAGCAACCTTGTGCGTGTTGCCACAAAGTCTGTCAGTGTTTATTCCGAGCCTGACGATGAAAGCAGGATCATTTCAACCTGGTTTCGTGATGAGTTATTGCACATCTATGGTGAGGTGAAAGCCCCTGCCCCTGAGCATAATCCCATTTGGTATCGTGTATGGGGAGGCTATGTTCATCGATCCCATTTGCAGAAAGTGAAGGTCCTTTATAACCAGACACTGCCGTCTCTGGACGAGGGGGTTCTGCGTCTTGTCGAAGTAACTGTGCCGTTTACGCAACCCTGGCGCACAAGTAAAGCCTATGGCTGGCAGCAACTTGGTTTTCGCTTATATTACAGCTCTGTTCATTGGGTGGAGGCAATTGAGGCTGGTCCCGAAGGTGATCTTTGGTACCGTATTTACGATGATCTGACCGGTTTTCCGTATCACATCAATCCGCTCCATGTGAGACCAATCCCGTTGGATGAATTGACTCCCATTACACCTGAGGTCGAAGTCCAGAACAAACGAATTGATGTTAATCTCTTGACACAGCGGTTGAGCGCCTATGAGTTTGACAAGAAAGTACTGGATGCAACCATTTCTTCGGGTATACCGAACGGTCCGCGTGACAAGAATGGGATCGGTACAAAGACCCCCGAAGGCGAACACCGTATTCAGGATAAAATGCCTGCCAAGCATATGGGTAACGGAAACCTTTTTGCCAGCGCCGAGGACTATGAACTTCCTGGCGTCCCGTGGACTTGCTTCTTTACGGCGCAAGGACATGCCTTTCACGGTACCTACTGGCACGATAATTTTGGAGTGCCGATGAGTCATGGCTGTATCAACATGCGCACCGAGGAAGCCAAATGGCTCTTCCGTTGGGCGTTGCCTCCACATCAACTCGGCAAAACATTTAATCGCGGGTTTGGAACGCTCGTGCAGATCCATTACTAAGCATCCATGCCATCAATCCATTGGACGGGAAAACACCTTGCGGAGACTCAACCTGCTTCACTTATAAAAGATTCGGTCGTTTATCCGAACGGACATGGTTATCCTAATTCTCGTCCCGACAGCCGGTTAATAATGGGGGACAATTTGTCAGTCATGGCGGCGTTATTACCTGAATATGAAGGGCATATTAATCTTATCTATGCCGATCCTCCATTTTTCACAAATCGTAATTTCAATGCACGCATTGGGCGCGGGGAGGACTCTCGCAAACCTGAAGAATGGAAGCTCGCCGAAGGCTATCAAGACGACTGGAATGACCTTGATGCTTATCTGGAGTTTCTCTATCAGCGTCTCTCGCTGATGTACCGCCTACTCGCGCCGAATGGCACGCTTTACCTACACCTTGATTGGCACGCAGACGCATATGCACGTTTCCTGCTGGATGAGCTTTTTGGATCGGGCAATTTTCTGAACGAGATCATTTGGACGTATCATGGTCCCTCTCCGATTCGGACTGCTTTCAATCGAAAGCACGACACAATCCTTTCTTATTTCAAAGGAAAGAATTACACCTTCAATGCGGACGCTGTCCGCGAGCCGTATAACCAGAATACAGTGAATACGTTCAAATCATCACTCAAGGCTGGATTTGGCAAAGTGCCTGACCTTGAACGCGGCAAAGTTCCAGAAGATTGGTGGTATTTCCCTGTCGTCGCACGTTTGCACAATGAGCGAACAGGCTACCCTACACAAAAACCTGTTGCCTTTTTAGAGAGGATCGTATTAGCTTCTTCAAATCCGGATGATATTGTTGCGGATTTCTTTTGCGGCTCAGGGACAACTCCGTTTGTGGCCGCAAAACATAATCGCAAGTTTATCGCCTGCGATGAAACGTTTCGTGCGCTCCGTACCACTCGCAACCGTTTGATTGATACACGTTCTATTTTTTCTGTTGAACATGATGCTTCTTTCTCGTCTCTTGTTCCATCGCCGTCGAAGACAACCGAAGCAAGCATGTCAAAAAATGTAATTTCACTTAGTACGCGGCTTGAGCTGGATTATTGGGAGGCAGACCCGAATTGGGATGGAAAAATATTCAAGAGCGCCGCGCAGGCTAAACGTCCGGTGCGAAGCGGGAAAATCCCCTGCGAATTAAAAATAAAAACCGGAAGCAATATCTGCATCCGGCTTGTAACAGCAAAAGGAAAGCAATATCAATTAAACATCTAGGCGATAACCAACGCCGCGAATGGTTTTGAGAAATTTGGGATTATTGGGGTCAAGTTCGATGGCGCGTCGAAGCCATGAAATGTGAACATCCAGTGTACGTGTATCACCCGTGTAATTGGTTTCCCAAACTTTTTTGAATAACGCTTCACGTTCAACAACTTCTCCGTGCTTGTCCATAAGAATATTCAGCAGTGTAACCAGGCGCGGAGTCAGTTTTGCATTCCTGCCCAAACAGTGGACGCGCTTATTTTCAAGGTCCAGCCGTATGGGACCCGCGCTTACGATGTTATTGCCATCTCCGGGCATGAGCGCCTTCACACGGTTGACAAGTTTCTGCGCAGTGAATGGCAGGGCAAGCACAGAATCAGCCAGGTCCTTATCCACCGGTTTTTCCTTCTCAAGGATGAGGATGATTGGGAGTTTCGGATCCTTTTTGCGAACAGACAAACAGATACGTATTCCGGTGCTTCGCAGTGAAGCGGCATTAATGATAACAATACTTGGATTGATCTGTTTGAGTTTAGAGACCGCCTGACTGCCGTTTTGAAAGGAACGAATATCAAATCCCTTCTTTTGCAAATCATTGGCAAAAGAAGGGATTTCTGCGTGTCGTCCTTCGATAACTAATAGGGTGGTTTTTTTCATTGGCTGGAAAATGTTCCGAATAATATCACGAATGGATCATTCTTTGTTGGACGTGACTTCTATTATACCTTAACTCTTAACAAAAGCTTTCTTGCACCGTAACCGAATTTTTAAGGTGACGCCGATTACACTACAAACCACGAATCTTATCAAGATACCTTATGAATACTGCGTACCATATGTTTTAAGTTCATTTTTATGCCTGGCTTGACTCTGCCTGTCAGCTATGGTAATATCGGCAAACTTCGATGCGGGGTGGAGCAGTGGCAGCTCGTCGGGCTCATAACCCGAAGGTCGCAGGTTCAAGTCCTGCCCCCGCTACTTTTTTATAAACCATAGCTCACAAAGCTATGGTTTTCATTATTTAATGAATGGAAGAACTCTCTGCCCACTCGTTAACGGATCAGATTCACTTCCGTTCGAGTCATTAGAATTAGACTTGTAACCAAAGTTTTGATTTTACGTCTTGGGGGAGAAGAACTTGGATGGAAGTAATTCAATTATTCTGTAGGGATTTTTAATAAGAAAATTGAGCGCGCCGCTTCTTCTTTCTTTCTGTTAGACAACACACATGTAAGGTATAAATTACATATAATAGATACAAATAGACGAATTGACAAATTTTGTCATTAACCGAACCAAACTCAAAACAATGCTATAAGCAGTTCAACCAAGCAACTGAGTAAAAAGTTTTATCTTTATTAAACCGAGAACGCAGGTACAGTTTTGAGCTAAGTTAATAAACTCAACCTGAATGTTTGAAATTGAATAAAAAGGCTAGGATTCAGAGAATTTTGTTTGTCTCGAACCCGCCTCCCTTCGGAGTCGTGGGAATTCATGTCTATCTGATAATCTCATGTTGTCGGATGGGCGGAGCATGAGACCTCCTATTTGAAATATAAGAACCAGCCTGTAAAATGATGTAAAATGGAAATAACCGCTCTAAGTGAGATAAGATCCGATAATTTAAGTGTGTCCTTGTTACCTATGACCCCTTGGGTAAGTTGTTTAAAGTCAAATCCACTCACACCCTTAAGACTATTTTGCTTCCCTTATGCCGGGGCAGGGGCATCCTCGTTTAATTCTTGGGCTGCATTAATGCCGGAGATCGAACTTTATCTTGTGCATCTTCCGGGTCGGGATAAAAGAATTAGGGAACCGCTCCACGAACGTTTAACTCCCATGGTTGAATTGTTGACCGAGGCGCTCATTCCTCACCTCGATAAACCATTTGCCTTCTTTGGTCATAGCATGGGAGCGTTGGTCAGCTTCGAAGTCGCCCGTCAACTCCGTAGGAAACATGCCCCTCAGCCCGTCCATTTGTTTATCTCCGCCCGTCAGCCACCTCAAAAAGTGGATCCTGATTTAGACTTATATCGACTGCCCGAAGATGAGTTTTTAGCGGCAACCGAAAAAAAATATGGTGTTTTACCTGATGTAGTTCGACAGGATCACGAGGTTCTTAGGTTATTCCTATCCATTATGCGAGCTGACTTGACCATGCTTGGAACTTATCAATATGAGCATGAATCCCCGCTGGATTGTTCCATCAGCGTTTTTGGCGGTTTATCTGATAAATCAGTTAATGAGAGTGATCTGAGAGGCTGGAGTGAACAGACTTCATCAACATTTGATTTAAAGATGTTGCCCGGCGAGCATTTTTTCATCAGAAGCTCACAAACAACCCTACTGAATGAGATAACCCAGTCTTTATCCCATTTGTTGCATAGCTAGGAAAGGCATTCTTTAATGGTTTGTGATTATGATACATTTCCCTGCGTTAAGGAGTTGAAATGATTTCCAAAGCGACAACTCGAAACTCAGATCGCTCCGCTATTGAACAGAACGGACAAAAGGAGCCCATCGCTATTGTTGGGATTGGATGTCGTTTCCCTGGGGGCGCTGACAGTGCAGAGAAATTCTGGTCTTTGTTATACAACGGAATTAATACAGTTTCCGAAATCCCGACCGACCGTATTGATATTGATACTTATTATGATCCCCGTCCGGCAACGCCGGGGAAAATGATGACGCGCTGGGGAGGTTTCCTGGAAAACATTGACCAGTTTGATGCCAATTTCTTTGGAATATCTCCACGCGAGGCTGACCGTATGGATCCCCAGCAACGTCTCTTGCTTGAGGTTGCATGGGAGGCATTGGAGGATGCAGGTCAGACGCCAGAGCATTTGAGCAGGGGTAAGGCTGGTGTCTTTATCGGACTTTGGCTCAACGATTATGAATCTCGTATGTTTGCAGATCCGGCATCCACTGATTTTTACATGACCACAGGAAGCGGCCGATATTCAGCCTCTGGACGGATTTCATACTTTCTGGATCTTCAAGGCCCAAGCATTACCGTCGATACGGCATGTTCATCTTCGCTGGTAGCTGTTAACCTGGCTTGTCAAAGCTTATGGAGTAATCAATGTTCTGTAGCGCTGGCAGGCGGTGCAAACGTTATTCTCCAACCTCAAATCAGTATTGCCTATTCTCAATCTAGAATGATGGCGCCGGATGGACGTTGCAAATTTGGTGATGCCCAGGCAGATGGCTATGTCCGTAGTGAAGGAGCAGGATTAGTTGTTCTGAAACGGTTATCTCAAGCAATTGCTGATGGTAATCCAATTTATGCAGTGATACGGGGCGGAGCGGTTAATAATGATGGTCGTGGCAGCGGATTTCTCGCAACTCCAAGTCAGGCAGGTCAGGAAGAGATGCTACGCTCGGCGTATGAGAATGCCGGTATTGATCCTGGTCAGGTGCAATATGTCGAGGCGCATGGTACTGGCACCAGAGCAGGCGATCCAATTGAACTGGGAGCATTGGGTAGAGTCGTGGGAGCCAATCGTTCTCCTGGTCAATTGTGTCTGGTGGGGTCCGTCAAAACAAATCTGGGTCATACCGAAGGCGCCGCAGGAATTGCCGGGCTGATAAAAGTCGCATTGGCATTAAAGCACGGCGTTATTCCTCCCAGCCTTCATTTAAGTGAGTTCAATCCATCTATCCCCTGGCAGGAATTGAATCTGACCATTCCCAAAGTATTAACCCCCTGGGCGACTAACACTGAAGTTGTGGCAGGCGTGAGCGCCTTCGGCATAACAGGTACGAATGCACATATAATTCTTGGAGAAGCGCCGAAAATCGACTCTAAACAAGCTGCTCAAAATTCAATCACAACATACCTTTTGCCGTTATCCGCGTACACCCCGGAAGCGTTGAACGCCTCCGTAGAGTCCTTTCTCAGTTTCTTGACAAACGAGACTGCGCCGTCACTAAATGATCTTTGTTACACCGCTGGCTGTCGACGTGCTCAACATTCAGAACGGCTGGCTTTCGTAGTCACATCCCGTCAAGAATTGACGGAACAGCTGTCTGCTTTTCTGATACAGGATTCGTCGTCCATCCCAAGTCAGAACAAGATTGATGAACAAGCCAAAGTGGTATTCGTTTTTCCGGGACAGGGTGCGCAATGGTTGGGAATGGGGCGTGAGTTGTTGGAACAAAATCAGATATTTCGGGAATCCCTGCTGCAATGCGAAAATGCCATCCAGCCCTGGGTTGATTGGTCTCTCCTGGAGCAATTGAAGTTGAATGATGACTTGCCTGCTTACCGATTGAATGAGATCAGCGTCATCCAACCGGTGCTGTTTGCCCTTGAAGTAGCATTCGCCTCAGTTTGGAGATCGTGGGGAATTGAGCCCTCTGCTGTGATCGGGCATAGCATGGGAGAGGTCGCCGCCGCCTACGTTTCCGGCGCATTAAGTCTCAATGATGCCGCTCGAGTGATCTGCAAACGCAGTCAACTGATGCAACGTACAAGCGGCAAGGGAGCCATGGCTGTGATTGGACTGCCGTTCCCCGAAGTAGAAAACCTTCTCAAAGGCGTTGATGATAAACTTTCGATTGCTGTTCAGAATAGTCCTAAATCAACCGTTGTATCTGGTGACCCTGCTACACTAGAAACATTGATGGAACAACTGCGAAACCAGGAAATATTCTGCCGACTGATAAACGTTGACGTTGCGTCTCACAGTCCGCAAATGGATCCCTTACAGCCTGAATTGATTCAGTCACTTCAGGGGATCCAACCGCGAGCCGCGACGATAGCTTTTTATTCAACCGTTACTCAAAATATATGTGCAGGTCAATCTCTTGATGCGGAATATTGGGGAAAGAATCTCCGTCAGCCTGTACGATTCAGCGATACGGTCCGGCGGCTTCTCGAGGATGATCATGTCGTCTTTATCGAGCTAAGCCCGCACCCTATCCTCTTATCATCCATCGAAGAAACGGCGAATGAAGTCAATAAACCCGCCCACGGGTTCGCATCTGTGCGACGGGAGCAGCCTGAACTCCAGACAATTCTGGGTGAGCTTGGCTCACTATACATGTTGGGTTACAAGGTCGATTGGAATAAACTGTACCCAAACGGCGGAGAGGTTGTTTCATTGCCCGCCTATCCCTGGCAGCGGGAAAGATATTGGTTTGAAACCTCTTCCGCTTTATCAAAACAGCCACGTCCTGGAGCTCACCCGTTATTGGGCGAATACCTCCGATCAGCAACCGGCGTTCATATTTGGGAAACTGCTGTAAGTGCAAAGTTGTTTCCCTATCTGGACGATCATCAGGTGCGCGGCGCGGTGGTGTTCCCGGCGGCGGCATTTATCGAAATGGCGCTTGCAGCGGCGGCTGAACTTTATGGGTCAAAACCATACACCATCAAAAAGATTTCATTTCAAGAAGCTCTGTTCCTGCCTGCTGAAAACCATCAAATCATTCAGTTGGTTTTGACATCCGACACCCCAGACTCGGCTGAGTTTAATTTTTATAGCCGTTCATCGCAAAACGATGCGGCAGAAACATGGACATTACACGCCAGTGGGAGCATCGAAATCGAACAGGAAAAGTCCCTTCCTGAAAATATTTCGTTAGCCGATCTCCTTGCGCGGCAATCAAGTGAAACATCATCTGATGAATTCTATCGCGCAGTATCCAATCGGGGACTTGAATATGGCTTTAATTTTCAGGGGATCACATTCCTGTCACAGCAACAGGAGGGAGTTCTTTCAAAAATAAAACTGCCTGAAGAACTTGTTTCAAACACAGCAAAATATTGTCTTCATCCTGTATTGCTTGATGCCTGCTTTCAAACGCTTTTAGCCTCATTGCCAGAATCGAATCAGGATACCTATCTTCCGACATTTCTTGAAAAACTGCAAGTCTATAGTGCACCAAACTTCAATGATGAGTTGTGGGCATATGTCATTCCAAGCGCGGAGAACACTGGGGTGGTGGGAAATATGTTCTTATTCAACGAAGATGGACAAGTTGTGATGTCTGCAAGTGGACTGCACCTGCAGCGGCTTGAAGCAAAGAAAGCAGACGTCAGCGATTTCTTATATGAAATCAAATGGCAGGAAAGCACAATTCCGTATCAGGATCAAACAAAGTCCAAACATTGGTTGATCTTTTCTGATCATCAAGGTGTTGGCAATGCTCTTGCTGAATATCTTGAAAAAGATTCTCAAACCTGCACTCTTGTTTTCACTGGAAACTCCTATAAATCCACTGGTGCTAAAAGTTACGAACTTGATCCATCACAACCTGCACACCTTCAGCAACTATTCAAGGATGTAGCTCAGGAGCCTCAACCCATTCACCATATTATCCACTTATGGAGTTTGGATCACATTGAACTTCATCCAACATTGTTAGCTGAAGATTCAAATTTACTCAGTGTCCTTTATCTTGTGCAAACGATTGCCGGGGTGGAGACGGAAAAACTGCCTCATCTACATCTTGTCACACGTGGGACACAAACGGTTCTCGCTCAGCCTGAACCTATTTCTGTTGCCCAAGCCCCCGTCTGGGGGATGGGGGCAGTCATCGCCAACGAGCTACCAAGCCTGCATTGCACACGGCTGGATTTGAGTCCAAACCCAGTGGAAGGCGAGATCGAACTACTCGCGTGGGCTTTGCAGGTAAACGATGAGGAAGATCAGGTAGCATTTAGATATCGTCAGCGTTACGTGGCTCGACTGAAACAGTATCAACCGTCAGCTGAAAAAGAAGCGGCGACTCTTCTCCAGCACAAGATCGAGGTGGATCAGTCTTACCAGGTACAGGTTACTACTCCCGGCATTTTGGATCGCTTGTCCATTAAGCCTGTTTTGAGAAAAGCGCCAAAAGCTGGACAAGTGGAGATTATGGTAAAGGCCACTGGGCTTAACTTCATGAATGTGATGGCTGGATTGGGGGTATTGCCAGGATATCCAGGAGGTACAGGCCCGCTTGGTATTGAATGTGCGGGAATCGTTTTGAGCATCGGTGATGGCGTAACCAATCTTAAAGCGGGCGACGAAGTGGCAGCGATTGCATTTGATTGTTTGGGATCTCATGCGGTGGCTGATGCGCAGTTGGTTGTAAAAAAACCATCTTCCTTGAGCTTTGAAGAAGCGGCGTCCATTCCAATTGCATATGTGACAGCCTATTATGCGTTTCATTATCTCGGCCGGTTGCAGTCTAATGAACGTATATTGATTCATTCGGCAACCGGAGGTGTTGGTTTAGCCGCCATTCAATTGGCAAAACGTGTGGGTGCAGATATTTTCGCGACTGCGGGGAGTGCAGAAAAACGGGAGTATCTGCTTGCCATGGGAATCCAACATGTGATGGATTCACGTTCCTTAGCCTTCGCTGAAGATATTATGAAAGATACCCAAGGCGAGGGGATCGATATGGTTCTAAATTCTCTCGCTGGCAATGCCATTGCAAAGGGATTGGAAATTTTGAAGCCTTATGGCCGCTTCATGGAAATCGGTAAGCGTGATATTTACCAGAACAGTAGGGTTGGTTTATCGCCTTTCCAAAATAACCTGTCCTACTTTGCAATTGACCTGGACAAGATGAGCCGTGAACGACCGGATATTGTGGGCGGGATGTTGCGCGAGGTTTTCCATCTTGTTGAAACAGGTGAGATCACTCCCCTGCCCGTGCAAACATTTCCGGTCTCAAAAGTGAGCGATGCCTTCCGCCTAATGGCGCAGGCGAAACATATTGGCAAGGTGGTCGTCACCCTGGAAGACCCAGATGCTTCCTTTGAACTTCCTGAGGGCACAACGCCAATTCGCTCGGAGGGTACGTATCTCATTACAGGCGGTCTTGGTGATCTGGGCTTGACTTTTGCGCAATGGCTCGCGAAACAAGGCGCCCGCCATATTGCGCTGGTCGGACGAAATAAACCATCTGATGACGCACAGAGGATGATCGATGAACTGAAAACTGCAGGAGTGAACGTTATCGCGGCTCAGGCAGATGTAACGAATATGGATCATTTGACGGGAGTATTCACGCAAATAAAAGATGATTTTCCTCCCTTAAGAGGAATCATACACGCGGCTGGCTTATTGGCAGATAGTACAATCCTGCAAATGGATCGGGAACGCTTCGTGCAGGCATTGGCTCCAAAGGTTACGGGGGCATGGAACCTTCACATGCTATCAGCAGATCAACCGTTGGACTTTTTCATCCTGTTCTCGTCCGTTGCCGCATTGCTAGGCACACCGGGACAGGTCAACTATGCGGCGGGAAATGCCTTTCTCGATGCGTTGGCAAGATACCGCCAAACGCAAAACCTTCCTGCTCTCAGTATTAACTGGGGACCGTGGAGTGAGATTGGCCTTGCCGCCAAAGAGATAATGCGCGGGGATCGCTTAATACAACAGGGACTTAAAAGTATCTCTCCTTCACAGGGACTCGAAGCCATGTCTTTGGTGATGGCTCAGGGAAATCCGCAATTTGGCGTAATGTCCCTGGATGCTGAGAAATGGTGCGCGACTCAACCTACCGCGGCACGCTCTTCTTTATTCAAGGAACTCCTGAATCAAAACGAATCTGAAACAAATAAGAAGAAAGCCTCAGGTAAAAATATACGTGATGAATTACTGGCGGCTGAACCCGGACGTCAGAGACGATTGTTGTTTGACAATCACCTGCGTGAATATGTGGCGCAGGTGTTACATCTGTCTCCGTCGCGTGTACCATTGGATAAGCCGCTGAAAACTTTGGGGCTTGATTCACTTATGTCCATTGAATTACGCAACCGCCTGGAGGACGCGTTGGGAGTAACACTTTCTGCTACATTGATCTGGAATTATCCGACGGTCAGTGCTCTCACAACTTTCCTTGCGGAAAAGATGGGGATTCCGCTTGAAGAGGGCAAGAGTCAAATGTCGGCTGGGAAAGAAGCGGAGACCGCATCCCAAGAATCTCGATGCGCTAGGCAAAGATGAGATCGAAGCATTACTCGCTGAAGAATTATCCGCAATTGACGAATCTATGAAAGGAAGCGGGTTTGACAAAAAAGCCTGAACAGGATAGTGAAGTCTCACAATTAAAACGGGCGCTGTTGGCTCTCAAGGAAATGCGGACACGGCTTGAATCGCTCGAGCAGGCGCGCAGTGAACCTCTGGCGGTCATCGGGATGGGATGCCGTTTTCCCGGACATGCAAACTCACCCGCGGCTTTCTGGAAATTGCTCACAGAGGGCGTTGATGCGATCACGGAAGTGCCTGCCGATCGCTGGTCCATGGATGATATTTACGCGTCAGACTTCATGGCGCCCGGCAAGGCAAACACCCGCTGGGGCGGATTTTTGGATGACGTGGATCAATTTGACCCCGCGTTTTTTGGGATATCCCCACGCGAAGCCATACACATGGACCCACAACAGCGGATTCTACTGCAGGTGGCTTATGAGGCGCTGGAGGATGCTGGTCTATCGCTGGATCAACTGGAAGGTAGTTTGACCGGAGTTTTCACCGGCATCCACAGTCATAGTAGTGATTACGCGTGGATGCAGATGCGCGACCTGAACGACATTGATACGCACACGGGAGCTGGGACTGCTCATAGCATTGTCGCCAACCGGTTGTCGTATCTTTTCGATTGGCAGGGACCAAGCATTGCGCTGGACACGGCTTGTTCATCTTCATTGGTTGCGGCTCACCTGGCGAGTCAAAGTTTACGAAACCATGAGTGTAATCTGGCCCTGGTGGCGGGCGTGAACTTGTTTCTCACTCCTGAATCAACGATCACGTTTTCCAAACTTCAAATGATGGCGGCAGATGGACGCTGTAAAACCTTCGATTCGCGCGCTGACGGATTTGTGCGCGGTGAGGGTTGCGGTGTGTTAGTGCTGAAACGATTATCAGACGCACAAGCGGACGGCGATAGAATTCTGGCTCTTTTGCAGGGGTCGGCCGTTAATCAGGACGGGCGCACAAATGGACTGACGGCGCCCAATGGTTTGTCACAACAGAACGTGATCCGACAGGCGTTATCCAACGCTCGTATTTCACCTGCACAGATCACATATGTTGAAACCCACGGAACAGGGACGAAGTTAGGTGATCCGATCGAGGTGGAAGCGTTGGCAGAGGTTATCGGTAAACGTGAAACAGACAGCCGTCCCTGCGTGTTGGGATCGGTGAAAACAAATATTGGACATCTGGAAGCGGCCGCTGGAATTGCCGGACTTATCAAAACGATCCTCGTCCTGCATCATGGAGTTATCCCGCCTCAATTACACTTCCGACAGTTGAATCCGCTTATCTCATTAGGTGAAACTCGCTTTGAGATCGCAACCAAACAAATACAATACCCGCGTACGGACAAATCCCCGCGCATTGCAGGTGTGAGTTCCTTCGGCTTCGGCGGCACCAACGCACACATCCTTTTAAAAGAAGCGCCAACGGTCAAGGATGTTGAAATCCCCGCAGCGCCATTGCCTTATATTCTGCCGATCTCTGCCCGCAGTGATGAAGCTTTGAATGATCTCGCAGGCGCATACGAAACATTTCTGTCCAATACCGATTCGCCGTTAGCGGATATTGTCTCTACAGCCGCCACGCGCCGAACCCATCACGACAAACGGCTGGCAGTGACGGGCTCAACGCCTGTTGATCTGATCGAAAAACTGAAGGCATTCAAACGTAAAGACGAACATCCCGATGTAACCTCTGGACAGGTATTGCCTTCAGGCGAAAGAGGGCTGACTTTTGTTTTCTCCGGTCAGGGTCCGCAATGGGCTGGCATGGGGCGCGAACTCATGGAGACCGAACCGGTCTTCCGCGAAAAGATTCATGAGATAGATGAACATTTGAATAAACATGTCAACTGGTCGCTGGCAAAGGAGTTGATTGCACAGGAAGAAAACAGCCGGCTTGCTGAGACAGAGATTGCGCAGCCCGCTATTTTCGGCCTGCAGATAAGCCTTGCCGCGCTTTGGAAGTCATGGGGCGTCGAGCCTGAAGCAGTCATCGGTCATAGTGTAGGTGAAATTGCGGCGGCGCATATCGCAGGCGTTTTGAGTTTGGAAGATGCCGTGCGTGTTGTATATCATCGCAGTCGTCTTATGCAGCAAGTCACTGGCCAAGGCAAAATGGCCGCCATTGGATTGCCGCGCGAAGGGGCAGAAGAGTTATTGCAAAAATATAGTGGATTATCCATTGGCGCGGTGAATAGCCCGATATCCACAGTCCTTTCCGGGAATGCAGAAGCGCTGGAAGAGATCGTGGCATCGCTAACGGCAAAGAAAATATTTGCCCGAATGCTCCCGGTCAACTACGCATTCCATAGCCCGATCATGGATGATTTAACTGTCGAACTGACAAATTCCTTGAGAGGAATTACACCGCACCCTGCGAAGATTCCTCTTTATTCAACCGTGCGTGGCAGCCGCTCACAAGATGGCGATTACGACGCAGAATATTGGGCGAAGAACATTCGTCAATCTGTGTTGTTCGGCCCGGCGATCAAAGAATTATCCGCAAATGGATATAACACATTTGTGGAGGTCAGCCCGCACCCGGTATTATTGGAGTCAATCAATCAATGTCTGGACTCCGGCGTAAAAGGAATGGTATTGCCATCCCTGCGGCGTAACCAATCAGAACGCGGGATCATGCTTCGCAGTTTGGGCACATTGTTTACAAGCGGCTATCCCATTCTATGGGGGCAGTTGTATCCAAAGCAACGCTTGGTTGATTTGCCGCGGTATCCCTGGCAGAACAAAAGATATTGGCTTCCCAATCGCCGCACTACCCAGCAAGGTACGGACGTTGTGACTTTAGAAACCCCATCAACTCCTTCGGTGGATATGAAGGAGTGGTTTTATAACGTCCAATGGAGATTGTTATCTCAAAGGTCTATAATGGCGGATTCTGCGGTGCGCGGGGACTGGCTTATCCTTGCCGATGAAGGCGGAATCGGCTTGGCACTGTCAAGTCAATTACATGAGCAAGGGAATGTTTGTCAAGTCATACAGGCTGATGAAACGATTGATGAACAAGCATGGCTCCAATCAGTTCAAATCCCTCAGGGAATTATTAATTTGCGCGCACTAAATTCAAAGACCCCGATAGACGATTCCGCTTGTTTGAGCGCGCTCGGTTCGGCACAGGCGTTAACCACATACCAGGGGAGCGGCTCGCCAAAACTGTGGCTTGTTACACAAGGGGTTCAACGTGTTGACAAAGAAACGGTCTCTCCAACTGCCGCAAGTCAATCTCTTCTGTGGGGGTTGGGAAGGACCATATCTTTGGAACATCCTGAAATCTGGGGTGGGCTTCTCGATCTTGATTCAGCGCAGCCACCTGAGCTGGCGCGGGCAATTATCGAAGAGGTGACCATGCCAGATGGTGAGGATCAGGTCGCGATCCGAGAGGGGAGGCGGTTTGGAATCCGTTTGGAGCATGCCAGAAACCCGTCAACGTCAAGTATCAGTCTTTCTGCTGACAAGAGTTATCTTGTCAGCGGCGGCTTGGGCGGGCTTGGTCAACAGTTGGCACGCTGGCTGGTGAAACGAGGCGCAAAACAAATAGTGCTGACAAGTCGTACTGGTCTGCCAGACCGTTCTGAATGGGCAACGATCGATCCACACACTTCAGTTGGAAGACGAATCGCGACCATACAGGAATTGGAAGCAACTGGTGCAAAGCTTGCAATTGTTACAGCTGATGCGGCAGATGAAGCACAGATGACTGCGCTCTTTGAAACATTTGGAAGGACATTGCCTCCACTGGGCGGCGTCATTCACGCGGCTGGGGTCGTATCTACACAGAAGCTGTCAACAATGGATGTGGAGTCGCTTCGATTTGTCCTCAAGCCGAAAGTTGAAGGAGCATGGCTGCTACATCGCTTAACACAAAATTTGAACCTGGGGTTTTTTGTCTTGTTCTCTTCGAGCGCGGCGATCCTGGGTTCATCTGGTTTGGGGCACTACGCCGCAGCGAATCACTTTTTGGACACTTTAGCCAACATCCGTCATGGATTAAATTTACCAGCTCTGAGCATCAACTGGGGTTGGTGGGCTGGTGCTGGAATGGCAACCAACGAGCTGGAACAACAATTCACGCAGATCGGGCAGGAAGCCATGCCTGTGGAAACAGCCCTACAAGCATTGGACAGCCTAATTAGCAGTGACTCTACACAAAAAATGGTTGCTTCCATTGACTGGAATCGTTTCAAACCGATCTATGAAGCCAGGCGCGAACGTCCATTGATCGAACAAATGGAAGTAAATGAAGAGCAACAAGCGCAGCCTGAGCACACCTTCGCTGAACAACTACTGTCCATTGCTGTTGGACAGCGGTATGCTAGGCTCAAAGCACATATACGCGATCAAGTAGCGAAAGTATTGGGTTTCGGTGCCACCGACAAAATTGATCCACAACAGGGATTTTTCACCATCGGCATGGATTCCGTCATGGCTGTTCAATTACGCGTCCTTTTGGAAACGAGCCTCGGGCAGACTTTACCATCGACGGTGGCATTCGAATATCCTACAATTGAGACACTGACCACCTATCTCGCAAACGATGTTTTGAAATTGAATGCCATGACACCTGCTCACCCAGTAGATGACCCAGACGTGGTTGGCAAAGCCGAAACAAAAAAAACATTAAGTGAAGATGAATTGCTCGCGGCACTCGATGATGAACTGACCGCTTTTAACAAACTTGCAGATGGAGAGTAGATGAGCGAAGATAAACGCCTGGCTGATTATCAGGCTCGATTACAAACTGCGCTCGAGACGATGCAGAAAATGCGAACGCGCCTGGAAGCCGCAGAAAACCGCCGCTCCGAACCTATTGCCGTCATCGGGATCGGCTGCCGCTTTCCAGGCGATGCGGACGATCCTGAATCGTTCTGGCAGATACTCATCAATGGTGTCGATACCATCCGCGAAGTCCCCTCTGAGCGTTGGGACATTGATTCATTCTATGATCCCGATCCGCAGAAGCCCGGGAAAATGTCGGCGCGCTCGGGTGGATTCCTGAAGAACGTCGACCAATTCGATGCACAATTCTTCGGCATCTCACCGCGTGAGGCGCGCAGTATAGACCCGCAACAACGACTGTTATTGGAGGTAAGTTGGGCGGCGCTGGAACATGCAGGGCAGACCTCAGCAAAATTGAGCGGCAGTCAGACCGGTGTTTTTATCGGCATCACGGTCAATGATTATCTGCAACTTCAAAATACCTTACAGAGCGTTGATCAAATCGATGCTTATCGCATCACAGGGAATTCGCTCAACAGCGCGGCTGGAAGGCTTTCGTATTTTCTAGGCTTGCATGGTCCCAGCCTCGCGGTAGATACCGCTTGCTCCTCGTCACTTGTAGCAGTGCATCTGGCATGCCAGAGTTTACGCAACGGCGAATCAAATATGGCATTGGCTGGCGGTGTCAATCTCATCCTTTCACCTGAAATGTCCATTGGCGCATCCAAATCCAATATGCTTGCCGCGGACGGACGATGTAAGACTTTCGACAGCCGCGCCGATGGATTCGTGCGAAGCGAAGGCTGCGGCGTGATTGTGCTCAAACGCCTGTCGGATGCGCAAGCGGATGGCGACAATATACTCGCGGTGATTCGCGGCTCGGCAGTAAACCAGGATGGCTTCAGCAGCGGATTAACTGTTCCCAACAAATTGGCGCAGGAAGCTGTCATCCGCACGGCATTGAAAAATGCAGGTGTGAAACCCGATGAAATCCAATATGTGGAAGCACATGGAACTGGGACATCTTTGGGCGACCCTATTGAAGTCCGTGCGTTGGCATCCGTATTATCAGAGGGACGAGACGTTCATTCACCGTTTTGGCTTGGTTCCGTTAAAACAAACATCGGACATACTGAATCAGCCGCGGGCGTCGCGAGCTTGATTAAAACTATTCTGGCTTTGCATCATGGGGTCATCCCGCCTCATCTTCATTTCCAAACCCCGACGCCGCTGATCGACTGGGATAAAGTTCCAGCCGTCGTCCCCACCGAACCAATATCATGGACAGAAGGACAGCGCTTTGCATCGGTCAGCGCGTTTGGCGCCAGCGGAACCAACGCCCATGTTGTCCTCGAATTTGCATCTCAGGGAGAGACCCCTCCTCCATCAACAGACCGGAATCTGCATCTACTCACTCTTTCAGCAAAGAATGCAAACGCACTGAAAGATTTGGCTGAACGAGTCCGCACATATTTTTTTGACACCCCTGCTTCGCTGGCGGATGTCTGTTTCACCAGCAATAATAAACGCACCCATTTCAATCACCGACTTGCAATACCGGCCGCATCGCTTACTGAAATGGAAACCCAACTTGCCGGATTTATCGCTGGAAAAGACGCACCTGCTCACGGAATCCTTGAATCGGATGCCAAACCCAAGATCGCATTTCTATTTACCGGGCATGGCTCACAATATGTGAATATGGGGCGTGCGTTGTATGAAACATCTCCCGTCTTCGAGAAAGCGGTCAAGGAATGTGAAGTTCTCTTACAACCCTATCTGGATATGCCCATCAGCAAAGTGATGTACCCAGGAACAGGCGACGAAGCATCCGTTGCAAATTTGTGGAATGGAATGAAATATACACAGCCTGCGCAGTTTGTTCTGGCGTATGCTCTGGTCAAGCTTTGGAAATCGTGGGGGATTGAGCCGGGAGCAGTGATCGGTCACAGCGTAGGCGAATATGCCGCCGCGTGCGCGGCAGGTGTAATGAATCTCGCCGATGGGATCAAACTCGTCGCGGCTCGCGGACGCCTAATGGATTCGTTGCCTCAGCAAGGAGTGATGACTGCGGTCTTTGCGGAGGAAGTCACAGTTGCAAAAGCCATTGCGCCTTATGTCGATCAGGTTTCTATTGCGGTCATTAATGGTCCCACAAACATTGTCATCTCCGGGAATGCACAGGCGATTGAATCCATACAAGCCGATCTGGCAAAACAGGAAATTAAATCGCGGCGGCTGGACGTAGCGCAGGCGTCTCATTCACCGTTCGTTGACCCAATGCTCGATGAATTCGAAAGCATCGCCGCGACAATCACATACAACCAGCCAAACGTCGAATACCTCTCGTGTCTCACCGGTGAATTGACGACTCAAATCGATTCAAAATATTGGCGCACGCATCAGCGTCAGACAGTGCGTTTTGGGGATGCCCTGCAAACCCTGCTCGCGCAAGGATATAACCACCTTGTTGAGATCGGGCCTGCGCCCGCGCTCATCGGCATCGCCCAGCGAAATCTCGATGAGGCTGACGAGGAGATATCTTATTACCCGTCCCTGCGAAAGGGACAGGATGACTGGGGACAAATGCTCAACAGTCTCGCGGGACTTTACGTTCATGGCTCAGCCGTTGATTGGCGCGGCTTCGATCAGTCTTATCCCCGCCGACACGTGACCCTGCCCACTTATCCCTTCCAACGGCAGCGCTATTGGATTACCCCAGGGCGCAAATCACACAGCGTGTTAAACGAAGAAATAGTACATCCGCTGTTGGGAGCAAGATTACATTCAGCCGCCCAGGAAATTATCTTTGAAAACGAATTGAGTTCAGAGCAGCCTGCTTTCCTAGGCGACCATGTTGTCAATGGACAGACGATCATGCCCGCCACTGCATATATGGAAACCCTGCTCGCCGCGGCTCGGGAAACTCTGACTGGAAAAGGCGATTACTTTGGCATCGAAGATTTAATCATCCATGCACCTTTACAATTCCAAGAAACAGATGCGATAACGCTGCAGACCATCGTCAACCGAAAGACGGAAGACGAAATTGCCTGTCAGATCTTTAGCCGCGATAAAGCGACGGACCAATGGAAGCTGCACGCCAGCGCGGTCGTCCGCTCGATTACAGAAAAACTGCTGACAATGGTATTGACAGAAATTCAAGCGCGGTGCACTGATGCAATTTCACCCGAAGACCACTACCAAAGATTGGCAGAGAGGGGTCTCAGCTACGGCACAGCATTTCGGGGAATGAGCAGGTTGCAGGTTGGAACGAACGAAGCGGTCGCAAGAATTGAGTTGTCGGAAGGAATCGCTCCAGAAGTTTCATCCTATCGATTACATCCTGCCCTCCTCGACGCGGCATTACAGGCAATTGCAGGACTATTACCTGAAGGCAATAAAGCGTATCTGCCTTTCAGCGTGGATTCAGTGAAGGTGTTCGGTCGCATTGAGTTAGCGTTGTGGAGCCATGTGTCGATAGAAACAGATAATCGTTCAAGTGATGAGTTGCTGACAGCGGATATAGCCCTGTTCGATGATGATGGAAAGCTATTGGTCTCATTCGATGGTTTTACCATGAAGCAGGTTGTCGATACACAAGTGGATTTATGGCTTTATGAAGTGAAGTGGCAGAAAACAAACAAAGGGGCAATTGTTACGGCGAATGACCTTGCCGTAATTCTACAAACGTCCTTTGCAGGCATGGCGGAAGAGCCAAAGATGATTTCATATCATCAGGGATTTCTGCCTCGCATGGATGCGCTGTGCGCAGCAATCATCCAAAATGCTCTGATCCAAATGGGATGGTCGCTCGAGCCGGATAGCATATTTTCACTCGATGAGATTTCGAAACAGTTAGGTGTTATAAAACAACATGAAGAGTTGTTGAAGCGCTTGCTGGAGATCCTTGAAGAAGAGGGAGCAGTTGCACAGCGTAGTGAAACCTGGCAGGTGATTCGTCCCCTTAAAAATCATGGATGTAGTAGCACTGGCAGAGAGTTTGCGCTCGGATTACCCCGAAGCAAAAATGGAAGTGGATATAGTGGAACGTATCGGATTGGAGTTCGCTGCCGCCATGCAGGGAAAGCTGGATCCGCTTGAGTTACTCTTCTCCGGTGGTTCTTTGGCTGAAACCGAAAAACTTTATCGAGATGCCCCGTCCACACGCGGTTTCAATCAATTAATAGGGCACGCGGTTAGGGAATTTGTCAATTCCTGGCATGCTAATCGCCCTATAAGAATTTTGGAGATCGGAGCAGGCACAGGCGGCACAACCTCACACGTGTTAAGTCAATTTTCTGGCGCGCAGGTTGAGTATGCCTTCACTGACGTTTCACCTTTATTCCTGAACAAAGCCCGAAAAAAGTTTTCCGGCTACGATTTTGTACAATATCAGACGCTCGATATAGAACAAGATACCGTTGCCCAGGGATTTGAGTCTCATTACTATGACCTCATCCTGGCAACCAACGTTCTCCATGCGACATCCGACCTGCGTGAGACTGTAAGCCGAGTGGGTGAACTGCTCACTCCAGGTGGCCTGTTACTCGCGATTGAAGGCACGCGCAAACAAAGATTTGCCGATCTAGTCGTCGGGTTGACATCAGGATGGTGGTTGTTCAACGATAAAGATTTGCGACCCTCCTATGCCCTGCTCTCACAATCACAATGGCTGAAGCTGTTGGAGGAAACAAAATTTTCTTCCGCACACGGAGTGACTGGCGAAACGGTGATGTCAAATCAGTCGCTGTTGATTGCACAAACAGACGAGGTTCCATCGGCGTCCATGCAGGATGCGGGTCGCTGGCTGATCTTTGGCGAAAGAAATTCTCTCTCCAGCCAATTGATCGAAAGACTACATTCTCAAGATCAGGTTGTGAATCTTGTAAATCAGGGAGATAAGTTTGATCAACTTGAACCAGGCATCTATCAAGTTGATCCTTCACATCCAGACGATTTTCAACAGCTTATTGAGTCAACCGGGACAAATACCGGCATTTTATATCTATGGGCGCTCGATGATCGTTCACATTCTGATGTACAAGCGATTCTCTGCGGCGGATTGTTATATCTTACAAAGGCGCTCATTGCCGCTGGGCAATCCTGTCCAACTTGGGTGGTTACACAGGGAGCGCAAGCGGCAGACGGACAAGTGATTGCTCCACATCAAGCCACCTTATGGGGCTTGTGTAAAGTGATCAATCAGGAGCATCCTGAGTTATTTTGTCGGGCAATTGATCTCGACCCCGCCAAGCCGGTTTCTGAAGAGGAAAATCTGAACAACCTGTGGATGGAAATCTCCGCTTCTAACTTGGAAGATCAAATTGCCTTCCGAGATGATGAGCGTTTTATCTCTAGACTTGTTCACGCACAGGAAGTGAAAGTATCCTCAACCTTGGTAGAACCGTTCAAGTTGAATGTTAGCGAGCGCGGGGTTTTGGATCATCTCGTCTATGAAAAAACCACCCGAAAGTTACCTGCACCCGACGAAGTAGAAATTCAAGTAATGGCAACGGGTATTGGGTTTAGAGATGTGCTCAATTCATTGGGAATGTATCCGGGTGGCGGCGAGTTGGGCAGTGAATGTGCGGGCGTTATTACGGCAATTGGCAGTGGTGTAAAAAATATCCGTGTAGGTGATCCGGTGCTGGCGGTTGCGCTGGGTAGTTTTGCTTCTCACGTTATTACTCCCGCACGTTATGTTGTTCCTAAACCGGCACACCTGACATTTGCAGAGGCGGCGACCATTCCCTCGGCATTTCTCACAACCCAGTACGCTCTGCATCATCTCGCAAAAATGAAAAAAGGAGATCGCGTGTTGATCCATGCGGCGGCGGGCGGTGTGGGGTTGGCGGCCTTGCAACTGGCGAAACAAGCCGGAGCCGAAATCTTCGGCACAGCCGGAAATCCATCTAAGCGCGAAATGTTGAAATCCCTGGGTGTTCACCATGTCATGGATTCACGTACGCTCGACTTTGCCGATGAGATCATGCAGATAACCAACGGTGCAGGTGTGGATATAGTGCTCAACTCGCTGGCTGATGAGTTTATCTCCAAGTCTGTAGCTGTGTTGGCAGAGAATGGACGCTTTATTGAGATCGGTAAGCGCGGCATCTGGAGCAAGGAACAATTCGCACAGGTAAAACCCAATGCTTTTTACGCAATTGTGGATTTGTTGTTGGAAGCAGAACACGATCAAAACCTTGTCCCTGAATTATTTCAAAAGGTCATGCCTGCTTTTGAAGATGGAACTCTCCAACCCCTTCCTTTACGGATTTATTCTGCGTCAAAAGTGGTTGATGCATTTCGTTACATGTCACAGGGACGGCATACCGGTAAATTAGTCATTGTTCAGGAAGCGCCACAATTTGCCATTCTCGAACAAGCAACATATCTTGTCACCGGCGGTTTGGGCGGACTGGGTCTCGCTGTGGTGGATTGGCTTGTAGAAGAGGGAGCCAGGCATCTCGTGCTGGTTGGTCGCAATGAACCACGGGAACAAGCCAGTATCGCATTACAAAAAATAACTGAGGCTGGCGTTGAAGTAAAGATCATGCAAGCTGATGTTTCAAACCGTGAGGCGCTGGCTGATGTCTTTACTGAAATCGAACAAAGCATGCCGCCGTTAAGAGGAGTAATCCATGCCGCGGGCGTGTTGGATGATGGCGTATTAAGCCAGCAGACCTGGGAGAGGTTTTCCACAGTTTTTGCTCCCAAGGTACAGGGTGGCTGGCATTTGCATGAACTGACAAAAGGAAAGGCATTGGATTTCTTTGTCCTCTTTTCATCAGCAGTATCGTTAATCGGCTCTGCGGGTCAGGCAAATCACGTGGCGGCAAGTACTTACTTGGATATGTTGGCATATTATCGGCGCACACTGGGATTGCCTGGGCTGAGTATAGGCTGGGGTCCATGGGCACAGGTTGGGGCGGCGGCAGAACGGGATGTGTCTGAAAGGCTGACGGGGCGCGGCATCGAGTCCATCCCGCCTACTCAGGGAATTCAATCCCTATCCCAAATCATGCGCTCTGCCAGTTTTACACATGTTGGAGTAATTCCGATTAACTGGACAAAGTTTACATCCCAGTCTTCATCACCATTTTTTGCTGAAATAAAACAGCAGGCGCAGGTACGAAAAGTCAAGCTGACAGCCTCCAGTAATCAATCAAAACAGGACAATGAATTATGGACACGTTTGGAGAGCGCACCGGAAAGTAAGCGAAAAAATTTGTTGTTGGGACATGTGCGTGAGCAGGCATTGAAAGTATTAAACCTGCCTGCCGATTTCCCGCTGGAACAACGTCAGCCTTTGCAGGAATTGGGACTGGACTCGCTAATGGCGGTTGAATTGCGCAATTTGCTTGGCAAGGGCTTGCCATTAATGCACACTTTACCTGCCACATTGGTATTTGATTATCCAACACCTGAAGGGTTGACCCGCTATTTGACAGACGAATTATTCGTCAAAGCTCAGGTAAGTGAACAACGTGCGCAAGTAATGAAAAGCAGCAAGCCTGATATAGTTGCAGAATTATCAGATGAAGAAGCCGAAGCCTTGTTGCTGGCTGAATTGAATGAACTCCAACAAAAAGAATCCGGGAAACCATCATGATGCCTGAGACAACAAATAATTCTGAATTATCGCCCATTAAGCGGGCATTGCAGGAAGTACGCGAGATGCGTGCCAAATTGGATGCGAGAGAAAAGGCTGAGAATGAGCCTATTGCAATTATTGGTATGGCTTGTCGTTTTCCTGGCAGTGTTCAGAATACGGAAGAGTTTTGGAACTTGCTCTCCAACGGCGTTGATGCAATCACCGAAATTCCAAAGGATCGTTGGAATATCGACTCTTTCTACGATCCAGACCCGGACGCGGCGGGCAAAATTATCTCGCGCTGGGGCGGGTTTTTAGATCAAGTGGATCAGTTCGACCCACAATTTTTTGGGATTTCACCGCGCGAAGCAGATGGGATGGATCCTCAACATCGACTCCTTCTGGAAGTCAGTTGGGAGGCTTTGGAATATGCGGGTCAAGCTCCGGACAAATTTAACAGGCTCCGCTACTGGAGTTTTTACCGGCATCTCAGTCAGCGATTACTTTCAATTGATGACCAGGCAGGATCACACGAAGTTGGATGTTTATCTCGCACAGGGAACCGCACATAGCGCGGCTTCAGGACGGCTTTCGTATTTGCTCGGATTGCAAGGTCCAGCAATCTCCATCGATACAGCTTGTTCCTCCTCACTGGTTGCCACTCATCTGGCGGTGCAGAGTCTTCGGTCAGGTGAATGCCGCATGGCAATCGCTGGCGGCGTGAACACAATATTATTACCTGAAGTTCATATCAGTTTTTCGCGTGCACGCATGATCTCGGGGGACGGGCGTTGTAAGACATTCGACGAGCGTGCGGATGGATTTGTTCGTTCTGAGGGTTGTGGAGTAATTGTACTCAAACGACTCTCTAATGCAATTACAGATGGAGATAATATCCTTGCGGTCATCCGCGGTTCGGCTGTCAACCAGGATGGACGAAGCAGTGGACTGACAGCGCCGAACGGACTCGCACAAGAGGCGGTGATTCGGTCTGCGCTGTCAAATGCACAGATGGATCCATCGCTGGTAAGTTATGTCGAAGCTCACGGCACAGGCACCTCTTTAGGCGACCCCATTGAAGTGCAGGCGCTGGGTTCCGTTCTTGGAGACAACCGTAATGCTGCCGAAAGACTCAAAATTGGTTCGGTTAAAACCAATTTGGGTCATCTTGAAGCCGCGGCTGGCATGGCGGGGTTAATGAAAGCAGTTTTGATTCTGCAACATAAACAGATCCCGCCGCACCTGCACCTTGAAAAGTTCAATCCGTATATTGCATGGGATGAGTTGCCGATTGATGTTCCCACCAGCTTATCTCCTCTACCTGCACATGATGGCAGATATATTGTCGGCGTAAGCTCATTTGGGTTTAGTGGGACCAACTCACACCTTGTGCTTGAAGCGGCTCCCGAATCTGTTCAGGAGGCAACGAGTGTTGATCGTCCACTTCATGTGCTAAAACTTTCAGCCAAAAATAAAACCTCCCTATATGGATTAATTGAGCGGTTTGACAAATTTTTTTCAGAGAGTTCTGCAGATTTCAAAGACGTGTGTTATACCGCAAACAATGGGCGCGCCGACCTTGCATACCGCCTTGCTCTTGCAGCTTCGTCGAACGAAGAAGCACGCGCCAAGCTTGCCGACTATGCAAAAGGAGAAATTCGAGAGGATGTCTTTGAGGGGATCGTGTTCGACACAAATTCTCCCGAGGTTGTATTTCTGTTTACCGGGCATGGTTCACAATATCTGCAAATGAGCCGTCAGTTGTACGATACACAACCAACCTTCCGCGCCGCTCTGATCGAATGCGCTGAGATATTAAAATCCTACCTGGATATTCCCCTCTTTGATATTCTCTTCCCTGACGGCGAAAATGACTGGCTAAACAAAATGACATACGGACAGCCCGCACTCTTCGCGGTTGAATACGCGTTGGCTCAGTTGTGGCTTTCATGGGGCGTTAGACCGACAACGGTTCTCGGTCATAGTGTGGGCGAATATGTCGCCGCCTCAATCGCAGGAGTATTTGATCTCTCAGACGGTTTGAAAATGGTCTCAGCGCGTGGACGATTAATGGATTCGCTTCCGCAAGCGGGCGAAATGGCTGTCATCTTCGCAAATGAAGCAACGGTTAACGAAGTCATTGCTCCTTATGGCGCGGATGTATCCATTGCCGCCTTCAATGGTCCGACCAATATAGTCATCTCGGGTATCGCTGAAACGTTGCATCCCATCCTCGAAAAGTTTGCCAACCTCGATATCAAAACCCAGCATCTCGCGGTTACACAAGCTGCACATTCGCACTTTCTTGATTCAATCCTGGATGAATTTGAATCAGTAGCACAGACAGTTACGTACTCCCCGCCGCTTCTCGGATTCGTTTCATGCTTGACTGGAAAAATGGCAGAACAAGAAGTAACAAACGCCGTTTACTGGCGCAAGCACCTGCGTATGCCTGTGCGTTTTGCCGATGGAATGCGCACACTTTATACCGAAGGCTATCTTCATTTCCTCGAGATCGGACCTCACCCGGTCCTTTCAGGAATGGCACAACGCATCGAGGGAGCGGAGGGCAGAAGTTTCCTCCCGTCTTTGCGATCGGGTTGGCAGGATTGGCAGCAAATTCTCGAAAGCGCAGCATCCCTTTATACGACTGGGAATTTCGCTGGACTGGAAAGCCTTTGATAAAGATTATGATCGCAGAAGCATTCCGCTGCCCACATACCCTTGGGTACGTCAACGTTATTGGATCACCGATCAGGAGACTCCTGAGCCTGTGCGGAACACGGTGGAGACAAAACCCACCGTAGACGATGATCACTCGTTCCTCCGTCAATTGAAATTGATTCCGTCCGATGAACAGGAAGAGGCAGCTGAGGATTTTATCCGTACACATGTGGCGCGCATCCTCAGGTTGGATGCCGCACAGGTGGACAATAACCATCGCTTGATGGATATCGGCGTGGACTCATTGATGGCTGTCGAATTGCGTAATCGCCTTAACAAAGATCTTGGACTTGTAGAAAATCTTCCGGCTACGTTGATTTTCGATCACCCTACAGTTCAGGCAGTTGCCCGCTATCTCATCCAAAACATATTAAAGCCAAATGGAGGAGAGACAGCCTCACCACTATCCAGTGAACGCGTAGAAGCGCTGGATATCTCTGCAAGAGAAAAAGAAATCGAAGCTTTGAGTGAACAGGAAGCAGAGGCGCGCCTCCTCAAAAAGTTAACAGACTTGGGAGAGGAAAATTAGCATGGAAAGTAAGAACCAGTCGGCGCAAATGCCCACGCTCAACCGCGCTCTTCTCGCCCTTGAGAAAATGGAAGCGCGCTTGAAAGCGGCTGAAAATACCTACCGTGAACCGATTGCAATTATCGGGGTAGGCTGCCGCTTCCCCGGTGGCGCCACGGATGCCGATTCTTTCTGGCAACTATTGCGTGATGGCATAGACACAGTGACTGAGGTCCCACCGAATCGCTGGGATATAGACGAATATTACGATCCAAATCCCGACGCGTCGGGAAAAATGTACACGCGTATGGGCGCCTTTCTCGATCAAGTGGATCAGTTTGATCCGCAGTTCTTTGGCATTATGCCTAAAGAAGCATATTCCATGGATCCTCAGCAACGGCTTTTGCTTGAGACAACCTGGGAAGCATTGGAGAACGCGGGCATTGCACCGGATACACTCACCGGAAGCCGTACCGGCGTTTTCGTTGGAATCCTTGGAACTGATTACGCCAATCTACAAACCGCGAACGACGGCATTAATGAAATTGGTCCGTATTATGGTTCAGGTGTAGCACATAGCATTGCATCGGGACGCATCTCTTATCTGCTGGGATTGCAAGGACCCAGCATGTCCATAGACACGGCATGTTCATCGTCGCTGGTGGCTATTCATCAAGCCTGTCTCAGTTTGCGAAGTAAAGAGACTCGGCTCGCCCTGGCGGGAGGCGTCAATCTGATTCTTACCCCCGATGCATCCGTTGCCCTCTCGAAGAATAAAATGATGGCGGCTGATGGTCATTGCAAAACCTTTGATGCCAGCGCAGATGGCTATGTGCGTGGCGAAGGTTGTGGCGTCGTCGTTCTTAAACGTCTTTCTGATGCAGTGGCAGATGGCGATAATATCCTTGCCGTTATCCGCGGCTCCGCAGTGAACCAGGATGGCGCCAGCAGTGGGCTTACTGTACCGAATGGTCCTGCGCAAGAAGCGGTCATTCGTGATGCATTGGCGAACGCGGGCATCAATCCGCAGGATGTGACCTATGTGGAAACACACGGAACTGGCACATCACTGGGTGATCCTATTGAGGTGCAGGCGTTGGCGGCGACCCTTGGGAAGGGACGCGACTTAAGTCGTCCATTGTTAATCGGTTCCGTCAAAACAAACGTTGGGCATGTGGAAACAGCGGCGGGCATGGCGGGATTGATCAAGATTATCATGGCTTTGAAGCATAAGACGATCCCCCCTCACCTTCATTTGAAACAACCCAACCCCTTTATTCCTTGGGCACAATTGCCTGTCTCTGTGCCAACAAAATTGACACCCTGGCCCACAGGTGCGCCTTTGATTGCTGGATTGAGTTCTTTCGGTTTCAGCGGCACGAACGTTCATATGGTGGTGACAGCTCCCCCTGAGAATGAACCGGAAAAAGTCGAAAGGCAGATGATTCGCCCAAGTCATATTTTTACCCTTTCAGCAAAATCAGAATCTGCATTAAATGCGCTATCCGCAAAGATGGAATCATTTTTGGCGCGGAACCAGGATCTTTCACTTGCGGACGTTGCCTACACTGCCAATACTGGACGCGCTAAATTCGCTCATCGATTGACTTTCAAAGCTGATTCTACAGAAGAAGCCGTATCCAAGCTGAGGGCATTTCACACGGGTGAGGAAAATAGCGGATTTACCAGTGGCCATACCGCACACAACAAGCGACTCAAAATTGCTTTTCTATTTACCGGGCAGGGCGCACAGTATCTTTCGATGGGACGACAACTGTATGAAACGCAGCCTGTGTTCCGCGCTGAACTGGATCAATGTGCATCACTTTTGCACCCACATCTTAATCGGTCAATTCTTGACGTAATATTTGCCGAGGAGGGTTCTGAGAACGCCTCCCTGCTGGATCAGACTGTTTATACTCAAACTGCCTTGTTTGCAATTGAATATTCCCTCGCGAAACTATGGCAAGCGTGGGGCGTGCAACCCTTCGCTGTAATGGGACATAGTGTAGGAGAATATGTTGCAGCGTGTATCGCAGGCGTATTTAGCCTTGAAGAAGGTTTGAAACTCATCGCTGAGCGTGGACGATTAATGCAATCGCTTCCCAGTGGTGGAAAGATGAGCGCAATTTTTGCTGATGAAGCGCAGGTACGAGATGCGATAAGGTCATATACTGATTCTGTTTCCATTGCCGCTATAAATGGCCCGACGAATATCGTAATTTCAGGCGATGGGAAAGCGGTTGATGAAATATGTGGCTCTCTGGAAACACGGGGAATTAAATACCGTTCACTAAAGGTATCACATGCGTTTCACTCGCCGCTTGTTGAGCCAATCCTGAGTGAATTTGAACAGTCGGCTTCCATGATTACCTACCATCAACCTCAAGTACGCTTGATCTCCAATTTGACGGGTCAGCTTGCAGGCGGAGATACAGTCACCAATGCAGCGTACTGGCGCGAACATGTGCGTCAGCCTGTGCAATTTGCTCAAGCCATCGAGTCGCTGCTTGCGTTGAATGTGGATGTTTTGTTGGAGGTAGGTCCTTCGCCCACATTATTGAGTATGGTGCAAAGGATTCCCGATGCAGACAAAAAACTTAGCCTGCCAACGCTTCGACCGGGGCGCAGTGATTGGGCTCAAATTCTTGAGAGTCTGGGCAAGCTTTTTGTCCATGGAGCCAAAATAGACTGGGCTGGGTTTGACGAGCCTTATCATCGAAAGCGCCTCGCTCTTCCAACGTATCCATTCCAACGCCAGCAATATTGGATCGCGCCAAAGTCCCGTAGCTTTCAAGCAAAGAAACATGGGGATGTCCATCCACTTCTCGGGCGAAAGCTGCCCTCGCCTTTGAAAATGGTTCAATATGAAACTTCCCTGGAACATGAATCTTTTACTTTTATTCGCGATCATCAGGTACGTGGCGTATCCATCCTGCCCATGACAGCCTATCTGGAAATGGCACATGCTGCGGCAAATTTAAGCCTTAATATGGATGAACACCAATTATGCGATGTAGTTATTCATCAGCCATTGGTGCTGGATACAGACGACCTTCGCCTCGTACATTTTATATTAGATAGAGAATCGGACAGCGAAGCTTCTTTTGAAATCTACAGTCGTGCGGAAGCAGGTAAAGAAGAGAATTGGCAGTTGCATACCACAGGCAGAATTGAACAACATGCAAATCCAGTGTCGCTCGATGCAGAGAACCTGGATGAGATAAAAGCGCGCTGCAATCATGAGGTTACAGCAGAGGAACATTACCAGAAGCTGCAAGAACGAGGCTTTCCATTTGGTTCAGCCATGCAAGGGGTGAAGCATATCTGGCGAAGAAACGGTGAGGCTTTGGTTGAAATCGAAGCGCCCGCCGAAATCGTTGATGAAATGGAATTATTCCATTTCCACCCGGCATTGCTCGATGCCTGTCTGCAAAGTTTTTGGACAACTTTTGATCAAGCGGATGGAAACACCTATCTGCCGATGAATTTGGAGAGTTTTTCCATCCTGCGTCCATTACCGCAAAAGGTTTGGAGTCACATCCGCTTGCGTGGAGACGATAAAGAGAATTCCGATGCGATCATCGGCGATGTTCAAATTATGGATGAGAATAATCAAATCGTGGGTGAAATCCATGGACTATATTTCCGCTCTGCATCCAGTCAAATGTTTCAAGCGCGGCATGAGTGGGATGATTGGTTCTATGAAGTGGACTGGCAATTACAGTCGAAACCGCGTAATACGCCAGTTGCAGAGCCTGTTTTGATTTCCACAGCAGATCTGGCAGGTGAAATTGAACTGCAGGTATTACACCTGGAAGAGGAACATCGCATTGAACGGTACAGGGAAATGTTCCCTCAAATTGAAAAGTTGAGCGCTGGATATATCGCCGCGGCGTTACGCGACTTGGGCTTGCAGTTCCAAGTGGGACAACGAATCTCGGCTGACGCGTTACCCTCCAGTCTTGGAATTGTTGAGCGTTACGGCAAACTGACGTATCGACTGCTTGATATTCTCGTTGAAGCAGGGTATCTCCGCAGAGAGGAAAATGCCTGGGAGGTGCTTCAAACCCCAGGTCCAGAAATGGAGGCGGAACGTTTGGCAATGGAGTTGCAGAGACTGCTGGACCGTTATCCTGAATTGCGCGGACAGTTGACTTTGACTGGTCAATGTGGCGAAGCCTTGAGTAGGGTGTTGCGCGGTAAGCAGGATCCGCTTTCTTTATTGTTCCCCGATGGTTCACTCGAACTCACCGAGTTGCTTTATCGTGAATCACCGCAATCTCGAATTTTCAACAACATGGTTAAGGGTGGAATTCAAAAAGTTCTGGCTACCCTTCCCGAGGGCAAGTCTCTCCGTATCCTTGAAATCGGAGCGGGTACAGGAGGCACCACATCTTATGTGCTTCCAATATTACCTTCTGAGCAAACTGAATACTTCTTCACAGATATATCCCCGCTCTTTTTAAGCCGTGCAAAGGAACGCTTTTCCGAATTTAATTTTGTGCGCTATGAATTATTGAATGTTGAGAACGATCCGAAAACCCAGGGCTTTACCGATGAATCCTTTGATATCATACTGGCTGTGAACGTGCTTCATGCAACATCTGATATGGCAGAGACCCTCGCACATGTGAAGGAGTTAATGAAGCCTAATGGTCATTTGATGTTGGTGGAAGGTACGAAGCCTGAGAATTGGGTGGATATCACCTTCGGCTTAACGGACGGCTGGTGGCGGTTCACGGATGCCCAGCTGCGTACGAATTACCCATTGATGCCCCGCGAAAAATGGGAGGGTCTTTTGGCTCAAACGGGTTTTAGAAATTTTGAGGCGCTTCCCACGCAGGAAGTCCGATTCCAACAGGCTTTGATCCTTGCGCAGCCTGCACTCGTAGCGCCTGGTCACTGGTTAATTCTTGCTGACGAGTTTGGTGTGGGTCGCGCGCTGGTGGAGCACTTAACCGAACTTAACCAGACCTGCACTGTTGTAACGGCAGGTGAAAAATTCAAACGCGAAGATAACCGCTATACAATTCATCCCTCCTCTCCAGAGGACTTCAAGCAATTGTTAAATACGATAAGAAATAATTCTCATGGTCAATTACGCGGTGTTGTCTACTTATGGTCCCTTGATTTAAGAAAACAGGCTGGCGAGTCACTCGAACCGAATCAAGCCATAGGACTTGGCGGAGCCGTTTATTTGACACAAGCTTTGGTGGCTTCTGAGCTTGAACCGCCGCGCCTTTTGCTTGTAACGCATGGCGGTCAATCTGTGACCGAGAGAGAAACCCTCTTCATTGAAGAATCTCCTCTATGGGGATTGGGAAAAGTCATTCAACTTGAACATCCCGAATTGCATTGCACCCGGATCGATCTTGATGGCAGTTCAGCAGTGGAGATACAAGCCGCGTCATTGCTCGCAGAGATCTGGAACCCAGATGAGGAAGATCAGATTGCTTTGCGCCAGAGTGAACGGTATGTTGCCCGTCTCAAACGCACTGTACTTGAAGAAGTGCAGGATGTCTCACAATATGAGGGGCAAACAGTCATGCAATTACAAACATCGGAAAGCGGTATTCTTGAGGATTTGACCTGGCGACCTGTCGCTCTTTCTCAGCCGGGGGCTGGAGAGGTGGCGATTGAAGTTCGCGCCACTGGACTTAACTTCCGGGATCTAATGAACGCCCTTGCCATGCGTTCGGATGATGAACCTCTCGGAGGTGAATGCAGCGGCGTTGTGTCTGCAACAGGATCAGGTGTGACCAACTTTGCGGTTGGAGATGCCATCATGGGTATGGCAGGGGGAAGTTTTGGCAGTGTTGCTATCGCTGATGTAAATTTTATCGTTCATAAACCCGATCAATTGAGTTTTGCCGAAGCGGCCGCCTTACCGATTGCCTACTTTACGGCATATTACTGCCTTCACCACATCGCTAAAATAAAGAAGGGGCAGATGGTGTTGATCCATGCCGCAGCAGGAGGCGTGGGAATGGCGGCAGTGCAGATCGCGTTGCGCGCAGGCGCGGAAGTCATCGCTACAGCAGGAAGTGATACAAAGAGGGATTTCCTGCGTTCGCTGGGCATACAACATGTTCTGAATTCGCGCACGCTCGACTTTGCAACCGAGATCCAGACTATTACACACGGAAAGGGTGTGGATGTTATTCTCAACTCCCTGTCCGGTGAGTTTATCCCAGGCTCCATATCCACGCTCTCAGAGAAAGGCTCCTTCATTGAGGTCGGAAAACGTGATATTTGGACACATGAGCAGTTTGCCCAGGAAAAGCCACTAGCCAAATATCATATTGTTGACTTGGCGGCAAAGGTCGCGGATGAACCTGCGGTTATGTTTCCTATTTTTAGAGAAGTGATGGAATTGATCGATATTGGCGAATTGAAACCACTTCCTGTGAAGTCATTTCTGACTGATCATGCATCTTCGGCATTCCGGTACATGGCCCAAGCAATGCATATGGGTAAGATCGTCGTTACTCATCACGGATATCATATACGAGCAGATGCCACCTATTTGATCACAGGTGGCTTGGCAGGGCTTGGATTATTAACTGCGCGTCATCTCGTGGAGCAGGGCGCCCGGAATTTACTACTGCTTGGGCGTTCGTCCCCTTCGTCGACCACAGAAACAGCCATTCGTGAGATGGAGGCGGCGGGCGTCCGTGTGGAGATTTTTCAGATAGATGTATCAAAGGCCGAAGATGTTCGTCTCGTATTAAGTTACATAAAAGAAAAAATGCCAGCTTTGCGCGGCATCATCCACGCTGCGGGTGTGCTGGACGATGCGAGTCTGTTGCGTCAGGAATGGAGCAAATTCGCTCGAGTAATGGCTCCTAAAGTGGATGGCGCCTGGCACTTGCACAATTTCACATTAGATTTACCGCTTGATTTCTTCATTATGTATTCTTCCACCGCTGCTCTTTTGGGTTCGCCTGGACAATCCAATCACTCTGCGGCAAACACATTCATGGACGCTCTTGCTCATGAGCGTCGGTCACGAGGGCTTCCTGCGCTGAGCATTAATTGGGGTATCTGGTCCGAGGTGGGTTCTGCCGGCGGCGCGCAAAGCAGACGAGTGGATGCTCGCGCAGGGGGTGGGAACCATAAAACCAGAGCAAGGAATTGAAATGCTGGATTTGTTATGTGCGCAGGATACTGCACAGGTGGCTGTCCTCCCAATGAACTGGGAGATTTATCTATCCCAGTTCAAGAGTCCGCCTCTGTGGCTTTCAGTCTTGGCGAAGGAAACACATGGAAAAAGCAGACGAAGCCAGGGAATGCCCGTTCTCCATGCGCAGAGCAAATCGGTAAAGGCAGAAAAATCACTGGAATGGCGTCAACGATTGGTGAGTATTCCGCCCAATCAACAACGTCAATTCTTGCTGGAGCATATCCATGCGCAGGTAGTCAAAGCCATTGGACTGGAGGCCGGGCAGGAAATTGACTCCCGTCAGCCACTCAATGAACTTGGACTTGATTCATTAATGGCAGTTGAATTGCGTAATATGTTAAGTGACAGCTTGAGTTTGGAAAGAAACCTGCCAGCTACGCTCGTTTTCGACTATCCCACCATCGATGCACTGACAGATTTTCTGGCGCAGGATATATTGAAGATGGAAACGAAAAAGGCTGAAAAGAAGGCTATATCAATAGGCGAGACTGACTTGCTCAAAGATATCGAAAATCTTTCTGACGAAGAAGTAGCGCGTTTACTTTCCAATTCGTAATGTGTGAAATGACAGTCTCTTTTATTAGGAAACTGAATGAATAATTTTTTAGAACGGATCAACAACCTTCCACCTGAACGAGTTAAACTCCTGGCAGCACAACTACAAGCCCGGCTTGATTCGCTTGAAAAACAACGCGCTGAACCCATTGCCATTGTTGGAATGAGCTGCCGCTTCCCCGGCGGGGCGGACAGTCCGGAGTTATTCTGGGAACTGTTAGTGAATGGCGTGGATGCTATTTCGGAAGTGCCGCCTGACCGTTGGAATATTGACGATTACTACGACCCTGACCCTGAGAAGCCTGGAAAGATGTCCACGCGCTGGGGTGGATTTATCGAGGATGTGGATCTTTTTGACTCTCATTTCTTCGGCATTGCGCCGCGTGAAGCACTGGGGTTGGATCCGCAACAACGCCTCTTGCTTGAACTAAGCTGGGAGGCATTGGAAAGAGCCGGCCAATCCCCCGATCAACTAATGGATAGCGACACCGGCGTGTTCATAGGTATATCGGGGAATGACTATCTACATTTGCAAAAGGATAGTGGCATTGAAAGCCTTGACGCGTATTTCGCATCGGGGAATGCGCACAGTACTGCCGCGGGGCGTCTGTCGTATCTCCTGGGATTGCATGGACCGAGCTTCCCCGTGGACACCGCCTGCTCGTCATCGCTGGTCGCAACTCACCTTGCCGTACAAAGCCTTCGAAATGGGGAATGTAGAGTGGCGTTGGTGGGCGGCGTCAATATTATTTTGGCGCCTGAAACAACGATCACGCTTTCCAAAGCCCATATGCTTTCCTCGGATGGACGCTGCAAAGCCTTTGATTCGAGCGCAGATGGTTTTGTTCGCAGTGAAGGCGGAGGGGTGATTATTTTGAAGCGCCTGTCCGACGCCCAAGCCGATGGTGACACTATTCTGGCATTGATTCGCGGTACCGCAGTAAATCAGGATGGGCGAAGCAACGGATTGACCGCGCCAAATGGACCCTCGCAGGAAGCGGTCATTCGCACTGCGCTTGCCAATGGACGCATTTCTCCACAACAAATTAGTTATGTAGAAGCGCACGGCACCGGGACCTCGCTGGGCGATCCGATAGAGGTCCAGGCTTTAGCCGCAGTTTTAGGAGAATCCCGCCTCGAGCCATTAATGATCGGCTCAGCCAAAACCAACCTTGGACATTTGGAATCAGCGGCAGGAATTGTTGGTCTCATCAAAACGGTGTTGATGCTCCAGCATGAGCAGATCCCTCCCCATTTGCATTTGCAAACACCCAATCCGCATATTCCCTGGGCTGAACTGCCCATCACTATTCCTACAAGTCTCACTCCCTGGCAGAATGCAAGCGAGAAGTTCGCCGGTGTAAGTTCATTTGGCTTCAGCGGGACCAATTCTCATATCATCCTTTCCAGCCCGCCTCCACGGAACCAAAGGAAATCGGGCGTCGAGCGACCCTTGCACTTGTTCACTCTCTCGGCACAAAGCGAAACCGCTCTTAAACAGCTTGCTGCAAATTACGCCGAACACCTGTCGCATCAGAACGGGGACATCGCGGATCTGGCATATACGGTCAACACCGGACGTTCTCATTTTGTACATCGCCTCACACTTATAGCGGATAAGACAAAGGAAATACAAGAAAAATTATCTGCCTTCACAATGGGGCAGGAATCAGAGGGTTTGGTCTATAGAAAAGTACAAGGGAAACGCCAGCCTCGCATTGCGTTTCTCTTTACAGGACAGGGATCACAATATAGTGGGATGGCGCGCCTTCTATACAATACCCAGCCAACCTTTCGTGCTGCTCTTGACAAATGCGATCAACTCCTGCTCCCTTATCTGAATCGTCCGCTCCTGTCCGTTCTCTTGGCTGACAATGAATCAGACGCGGCGCTTCTCAACGAAACTGCTTACACCCAACCTGCATTATTTGCCATTGAATATGCTCTTACTGAATTGTGGCAATCCTGGGGAATCCATCCTTCGGTTGTGATGGGACATAGTGTTGGTGAATATGTAGCTGCATGCATTGCCGGCGTTTTCACTCTGGAAGATGGTTTGAAACTTATCGCAGAACGGGCGCGCTTGATGCAGCAACTGCCTGCGGGCGGAGGCATGGCTGTTATATTTGCCGATGAAGAAGTTGTTACAAAAGCTATTGAGACTTATACCAATCAACTTTCCATTGCCGCGATTAATGGACCTTCAAACGTGGTGATCTCAGGTGCAGACGAGGTGTTATCAAAAGTTTTGGATGTGCTCTCTCAGCAGGGAATAAAATCACGTCGATTGACTGTCTCTCATGCTTTTCACTCTCCACTCATGGAAACGATCCTGGATGATTTTGAACAGGCGGCATCCTCCATTCGATATTTAGAACCCGAAATAGGATTGATATCGAATGTAACTGGACGGTTGACAACCTCGAAGCAAGTCACTAATCCGCGTTATTGGCGTGATCATGTTCGCCAGCCTGTACGCTTTGCAGATGCCATGACTCATTTGCACGAATCAGGCTGTGATGTTTTTATCGAGATCGGTCCCAATCCCACCTTACTCAGCATGGGTCAGCGCTGTCTTTCAGAGGGAGTTGGTACGTGGTTACCCTCGTTGCGCCAGGGAAAGGATGACTGGCAAACTCTTCTCGGCAGCCTTGCCCAGCTCTACGTCATGGGCGTGGATGTGGACTGGAAAGTCTTTGACCGCGACTATATTCGTCGAAAACTGATCCTGCCTACATACGCCTTCCAACGTGAACGATATTGGGTTAAAGAAAGCGCTTTAACGCATAATAAACCTCGCTATGATGCCAGGCAAAGCGAGCATCCGCTTCTTGGAACACGATTGAACAACGCCGGTATTAAGGAAATCATATTTGAATCGCAAATCGGCGTGGACGATTTTGGTTTCTTGGCCGACCATCGCATTCATGGAAGGCTTATTTTGCCATCCCCGGCATATATGGAGATGATGCTGGCCGCGGCGAAAATCCATTTTGGAGAGGGCAATCACGTTCTCGAAAACTTGATTATCCACGAAGCGCTAGTGATCTCTGAACAGGATTCCTGTGCTGTACAAACTGTCCTTACGCCCGAGGCGGAGGGTGTTTCCATCCAAATATTCTATGAACACAATGCGGCGTGGCGTTTGAGCGCGAGTGCGCTGTCTCACCATGTCACCTCAACCGCGATTGTGGGGGATGAATTGTCCACGATACAAACCCGTTGTAATGAAGAGATCGCTGTGGAGGCCTGCTATGCTGGGCTCGGAAAACTTGGTCTGGATTTAGGCGAGAGCTTTCGAGGAATTTCCGCAATCTGGCGGACAGATGGCGAAACTCTGTGCCGTATGGAATTGCCGCAATCACTATCAACAGAGGTTGATGCTTATCGCTACATCCACCCGGCGTTCCTGGATTCATGTTTCCATGCGCTAGGCACGGCTTTACCGGAAGCGGGCTCCCAACTCCTGGAGGCATACTTGTTACTAGGTGTGGATCAACTTCGGTTTTTGGAGTGTCCCACCTCAGGATTTTGGAATCATATAAAACTGCGCGGCGACCTCTCCAAACTTGGAACTCAAGAAACGTTTACAGCGGATATTCATCTCTATTCGGATTCTGGTCAGCTACTCGCTGAGCTGAATGGAATTTCCCTCAAGCGGGCGCGCCCTGAGACTCTCTTTCGTTCACAGCCGGACCGATGGCAGGATCTCCTTTATGAAATCGAGTGGCAGCCTCAACCTCACTCTGTTCAAGAGGACCAAGCTTCTCAATTATCATCACCCAAGGAAATTGAAAAACATCTCCTGCCTCGCGTGGACGAGTTGAGCGCAATAAACCAAATGCCGCTTTATGATGAAATGCTTCCTCAATTAGATCGAGTGGGGGGCATGTATGTGGCAGAGTCCTTACAGAAACTTGGGCTGTCATTCGAGCCAGGGAACTTGTACCAAACAAATGAACTGGTACAAAAGTTAGGGATCGTAATTAAGCAACAGGCGCTTTTTTTGCGGCTATTGGAAATGCTCGAGGACGATGGTCTCCTGAAAAAAACAGGGTCGGGATGGGAAGTATTGAGATCACCTAATTTAGTTGGGCTTGATTCTCAGTGGGAGCTACTAACACAGAGATTCCCATTGTTCAAAACGGAATTGACATTAATCGCGCGCACAACACGCGGTCTGGCAGATGCTTTGAGTGGTAAGGCCGATCCTCTGCAACTGATGTTTCCTGGCGGTTCAACCTCCGATGCCGAAAAGTTATATCAGGATGCACCGGTTGCCCGCACCTATAACACACTTGTCAGCGAGGCTGTTACAACCGCGCTGCAACGTCTCACATCGAAAGACAAGATCCGTATTTTGGAAATTGGCGGTGGGACGGGAGGCACCACTTCCTATATTCTGCCTGAACTATCTGTTGAACAGACACATTACGTATTCACGGACGTTTCGCCGATGTTCACTAATCAAGCACAACACAAATTCAACAAATATGATTTTGTAGAATACCAGGTGCTGGATATCAGCCGCGATCCACTGTCACAAGGATTTGAACCGCACAATTTTGATCTCATCGTTGCGGCAAATGTTCTACACGCCACTCCCGACCTACGGCATACATTGGAGAATGTGAAATTGCTATTAGCGCCACAGGGAGAACTCATCCTTTATGAAGCCATCAGCAAACAGCGTTTTTCCGATCTGACGGTTGGGTTGACCGAAGGTTGGTGGTCATTTACGGACAAGGAGCTTCGTCCCGATTATGCCCTGCTGACGCAGGATAAATGGCGTCAGGTTTTAGGTGAGACAGGTTTCTTCGAAGTGGCGGCAATTCCCGGATTGGAAAGAGGCGGGATCATGTCCCAGCAGGCTGTCATTGTGGCGCGCTCATCCGATAAATCAGCAGAGGCAGTTTCACAAATTCCGTGGTTGATTTTTATCGATCAGAATGGAGTTGGGGAGCGATTGGCAAGTTCACTCCAGGAACGCAATCAACAAAGTGTAATGGTGATGCCCGGTGAAGTGTACGAGGAAATAGATACACGGCATCTGCAAATCAACTCCAATCAGCCGGAAGATTATGTCCGCCTTTTGCAGGATAACTCCTATCGCGGAGTAATTTATCTGTGGACGTTAAATAACAAGTTGTCTAACGAAATGACTGCCGCTGCTCTGCGTGATGAACAGCGACAGACGACTGGCAGCCTTTTGCATTTGACACAAGCGATGATCCAAGCAAATAAAACGAATTTGTGGTTGGTCACGCGCGGTGCACAGGCAGTGGATGGCGACCTTGCCCCCGTCGCGGCAGGTCAATCGGCAACTCTGGGTCTGGCTCGTACGATAGCGCTGGAGCATCCCGAATTATTCTGTAAACGAATTGATCTTAATCCGCAGTCAGTGGATGACGATATCGAAAACCTGCTCAACGAGGTTTTAAAGAGGGACGATCGAGAAGAAGAGATTGCATTTCGCGATTCGCGCCGCGTTCGACGTTTGGTTCGTGTAAACGCAGCCAGCCCCTCTCCTTTGGTATTCCAGAGTGATGCAAGCTATCTCATCACAGGAGGCTTGCGTGGACTAGGTCTGCTTGTAGCAGAATGGATGGCAGGACATGGTGCGAAACATATGGTCCTTATGGGAAGGAGCGGTATTTCAGAGGAAACCCAGGAGGTCATTGATCGTTTGGAACGGGAGGGTGTGCAAGTTCTCGTCATACAAGGGGACATTTCAATGGAGGACGATATAATAAAACTTCTTGCTGAAGTCGAACGAACGATGCCTCCTTTAAGAGGAGTTATTCATTCTGCCGGAGTGTTGGATGATGGTATGTTGTTGCAGCAGAATTGGTCGCGTTTTGAGAAGGTTATGGCTCCAAAAGTGACTGGGACATGGCATCTGCATCGTAAGACCCGTCATATTCCGTTAGACTTCTTTGTTATGTTCTCCTCTGGTGTTTCACTGTTGGGCTCAGTAGGGCAGGCTAATCATGCATCTGCAAATGCTTTTATGGATGGACTCGCCGCATATCGCCGTACACTGGGATTGCCTGCCGTAAGCATCAATTGGGGAGCATGGTCTGATGTTGGAGCGGCAGCTGATCGTCATTTGGCAGATACACGGAAAGTTGCGATGTTCACACCGCAGGAAGGCTTGCAGGCTCTTGAGTGGACAATCCAGCGGAATGTAATTCAAGTGGGTGTTTTGCCTGCTGACTGGAATAATGTCATGCAACCTTATCCCCCTGGCGAGGAACCTGCACTCTTTCGGGAGATTGCCCGTCAAGTGCGCCGACAGACGACGAAACCAGAAAAGACAATTCCAAAAGTATCTCTGATTCAGAAGTTGATAGAGACCGTTCCAAACAAGCGTCTGGCCTTTCTGATCACGTACATCCGTCAACAGGCGGCTGATGTACTTAAGACATCCAATGTAAATATCATTGATCTGCACGAACCCCTACAGTCCATGGGACTGGATTCGCTAATGGCGGTAGAACTACGGAATAGGCTTGGAGAATCCATTGGTCAAAACCTTCCTGCCACGCTTTTGTTTGAATATCCAACGGTAAGCAATTTAGCCGATTACTTGGTAGATAAAATATTGCTGCCCGAGATGGAGGGAAAATCTGTTGTAGAATCACCTGTCATGCAAACAGCGAGCACAGATTTCCCAGGAGAAATGGCATACTTGGAAGAACTTTCTGAGAATGAATTGGCTGATTTGTTGAAGGCAAAGCTGAGAAAGATCAGCCCGGATTAAGGAGAAAAATGTCAACGATTACTTCGAGAATCACGAAATTGGATTCTTTCCCTATTGGCGTTCTTTTGATCTGTCTGGTAAGTTTTGTCTGGGCATTGATGGAATTTATCATTCAGTACATTCCAGGCGGTTATTCACTATATCAAGTTGTATGGGTGCGGTATGCGACACATTTGCTGTTCATGCTTCTGGTATTCGCTCCCCGTTATGGTGTAAAGTTGATATCCACCCGTCGAATCGGTCTGCAATTATTACGGGCTGTCATGATGTTGATTATGCCGGTCTCTTTCATTGTGGCGGTGAACTATTTGTCGGTAGGGAATATATTGACCATCTTCTGGCTTTCACCGCTCATGATCATTGTTTTGTCCATGCTCTTGTTGAGGGAAAAGGTTTCCTGGATTTATTACCTGGTCTCTGTTATCGGGCTGATTGGAATTACAGTTCTCACACGCCCAAACCGTTCTCTGGATGTGACCGGGGTTATTCTAGCTCTGGCAATGGGAGTGAGTTTCAGCCTCTATTTGGTTATGACTCGCATGTTGCGAGATGAATCTACCATTACGAATTTATTCTATACAGCCATCGGTGTTTTGATCCCTCTTAGTACAAGGCTGTCTGCTTTTTGGAAGCCTTTAACATTGCAGAGCGGATCAATGATGGTGCTCGTTGGTTTGCTGGGATTTGTGTTACTCTGGTTGTTGGATAAGGCTCTTGAAATGACATCAGCCGCAGTGACCGCTCCTTTTCTTTATTCGGAAATGCTTTGGTTGGTTGTGTTTAAACTAATCACAAGGATTTTCTAGGGTCAAAAAAGGACTTTTGATGAGTCAAAACTCACAAAACGATTACCGTGCTTTATTGCAGCAAGCTCTTGTCTCATTGGAGCAAATGGAGGAAAAGCTGCGGGTGGCAGAAGGAGCACAGCATGAGCCTTTGGCACTTGTCGGCATGGGATTCCGTTTCCCAGGCGGAGCCAACGATGTGGCATCCTACTGGAAACTATTACATAATGGCATCGATGCGATTACCGAAGTTCCCCCAAGTCGTTGGGACGCGGATCAGTTTTATGATCCCGACCCGGACGCGGTAGGGAAAATGTACACCCGTTGGGGGGGATTTCTCGATCAGGTCGATCAGTTTGATGCACAATTTTTTGGCATATCGCCTCGTGAGGCAATATCCATGGATCCGCAGCAACGGCTGTTGCTTGAAATTACATGGGAAGCTTTGGAAAATGCAGGACTGGCATCTTCCAAACTGGCCGGAAGCCGCACCGGGGTTTTTGTAGGAATGGTGGGGAGTGATTACGCCAACCTAAAGATGATCTCGAGTGGCGCCAATGACGTGGACGCTTATTTTGGTACAGGCATCTCGCGCAGTGTTGCAGCCGGACGCATAGCTTATACGTTCGGACTGCACGGACCGGCTGTCGCGGTAGATACTGCATGTTCGTCATCGCTGGTTGCTGTACATCAGGCCTGTCAAAGTCTGCGTTTGAAGGAATGTGACATGGCGGTGGCAGGGGGAGTGAACTTGATTCTTGAGCCGTCTGGTTCGATCAGTACATCACGAGCGCGTATGATGTCTTTTGATGGGCGTTGTAAAACCTTTGACGCAACAGCCGATGGCTACGTACGCGCCGAAGGTTGCGCCATGGTTGTTCTTAAACGATTATCAGACGCACAGGCAGATGGAGATAATATTCTGGCTGTCCTTCAAGGTACGGCTGTGAACCAGGATGGACGTAGTAACGGACTCACCGCACCTAACGGCAAAGCTCAAGAGGCTGTCATTCGCGCCGCTTTAGAAGATGCGAAACTTTCACCCTCTGAGGTTAGTTATGTTGAGACACACGGCACTGGCACTTCGCTTGGTGACCCCATCGAGGTGCGAGCGCTCGCGGCTGTATTCAGTGAAGGACGCAAAGTTGATAACCCATTAATGATTGGTTCGGTTAAAACAAATGTTGGGCATCTTGAAGCAGCCGCTGGGATTGTGGGCTTGGTAAAGGTCGTTCTGGCGTTGCAAAACAAAACCATTCCGCCGCACCTGAACCTGGACGAACCTAATCCCTATATTCCGTGGAATGAATTGTCGATTACTGTGCCAACGAAACCAACTCCCTGGTCAACCCCCAGCGGACATCAGCGAATTGCAGGTCTCAGTTCATTCGGTTTCAGTGGAACCAACTCACATGTCATCATCGCCGAAGCGCCGCCTCAAATTATTTGGGAGGCAAAGGTTGAGCGTGCTTCTCATCTGGTCGTGCTCTCTGCCAAAACAGAATCCGCGCTCAAAGAGCTTGCTGAAAAATATGAAAGTTATATACAGCTGAATCCATCTATTTCACTGGCTGACATGGCTTATAACCTCACAACCGGGCGTTCACACTTTAATCACCGCCTGGCATTGAGCGCTGCGTCTCTCCAGCAAGCTCAGGAAAAATTGGCTGGATGGATAATGCGCAAAAATGATCTAGCCGGTACATATTCCGGGGCAATGGCAGAAGATGGCAAACCCGAAGTAGTTTTTCTGTTCACCGGACAAGGCGCACAGTACGTAAACATGGCGCATCAACTTTTTCAAACCCAGCCTACGTTCAAACGACTGATGGAACAATCTGATGAGATATTGCGCCCGCATCTGGAAAAATCCTTGCTTTCTGTAATTTATCCTGAAAATAAAAGTGATGAAGATTTCATTCATCAAACGGCCTATACACAACCCGCGCTCTTTGCCATTGAGTATAGCCTGGCAAAGTTATGGCAGTCATGGGGCGTGGAACCGACCGTAGTGCTGGGACATAGCATCGGTGAGTATGTGGCGGCCTGTTTGGCAGGCGTCTTTAGTTTGGAAGATGGATTGAAACTCGTGGCGGCACGTGGACAATTAATGCAGTCTCTGCCAAATAGGGGAGGGATGGTTGCGGTATACGCGGATGAAATACGCGTCCGCTCCAGCGATTACCCCTTATAAAAACGAGGTGTCTATTGCGGCGGTGAATGGTCCAGAGGCGACCGTCATTTCGGGAGCAGAGTCAACTATCAGCTTGGTTGTTGAAGCGTTGCAAAAAGCCGGCATCAAATCCCAAACGTTGAATGTATCTCATGCGTTCCATTCGCCATTAATGGATCCAATTTTGGAAGAGTTTGAACAGGTTGCGAAATCCATCCAATACCATTCGCCACAGATCGGTGTGGTTTCCAATGTCAGTGGAAAGTTGATTACGGACGACAGTATTTCCAATGCTGCGTACTGGCGGACGCAGGCTCGTCGAGACCGTACGCTTTTCCGATGGGATTGGGGCTTTACATGATGAAGGTTATCATTTCTTTTTAGAGATTGGCCCCGCCCCTACGTTAATTGGGTTGGCAAGGCGCTGTGAACCAATCGATGCGAGGGACATCTGGCTTCCCTCTTTGCGCAGCGGGCGCGGGGAGTGGGAACAAATGCTGGATAGCCTGGGACAACTTTACGTGAACGGACAGGATGTTGACTGGGATAGTTTCGAGCGTGATTACAAACCGCAAAGACGACGATTGGAATTGCCCACCTATCCATATCAACGCGAGCGTTACTGGTTGGATTTTAAGACGAGCGAAACCAGTACTTTTACAACGGAAACGAATCACCCATTATTAGGCTCGCGCCTGTCCACCGCCTTGCCTGTTTTTCAGAAGCAATTAAGTGCATCAAATCCGTCCTATCTTGCCGAGCATCGTATTCACGCAATCACCATCCTTCCCGCGGCGGCCTACATCGAGATCATCTTTGCAGCTGCAAAAAATGCGTTGGATGGACAGAGATGTTTTCTTGAAGATATTTCCATTCATGAGGCGCTGCCTTTATCGCAAAACGCAGATCAAATTATACAGACCTTGTTGACGCCAGACGCAAATGGCGCGTCGTTCCAGTTTTTTAGCCGTAAAACCGACTCGGAACAAAATGACTGGCGACTGCACGCCAAAGGCAGGATTCGATATCAGCAATCCAACGATTTGCCGGAGACAGTCTCTCTCGAAGCCTTACAGACGCGTCTTTCTCAACCGATGTCTGTTGAGGCATACTATAGGCATTTAGCCACCGTGGGCGCAGACTATGGTCCCGCATTTCGAGGTATCGAGAAAATCTGGAGAACGGACGGGGAGGCGCTGGGAAAAATAAGTATTCCCGATTCCCTGATGAATGAATATGATAAATATTCCATTCATCCTGCATTGCTGGACGCCTGTTTTCAACTGACCGGTGCGGCTGTCCCAAGCGCTGATGATCTCGACAGTACAGAGAACGACATTATCTATGTGCCGGTTGGGGTGCAGCAAATGCGCATTTATGGTGTAGTCGGCAATGCCATCTTCTGTCATGTTCAAATGCGTAGCGCCTCGGAGCAATCCAACGCGAAAACACTCACCGGAGATTTAACTCTCTTTGACGATAAGGGAAATATTGTTGTGGTTGTAAATGGGTTGCTCCTTCAACAAATTGACCAGCAGACCCTCCAACGTGCCGTCCAAGTCAATATTGATCAGTGGCTTTACGAAGTGGATTGGTTGAATCAACCCAAAGCCATTTCGAAGACAGCCTTGCATGATCCCGGATCGTGGCTGATCTTTGCGGATGAAAGTGAGAACAGTAAAAACCTTGTCGCACGTCTGACTGCTCAAGGTGAAACATGCTATCTTGTTTATCCTGGGGATGGCTTTGCGCACAAGGAGTCTAATGAATGGCAGGTTGACCCCTTGCAGTTGGAAAACTTCAAGCAATTGTTGAGTGATGTCAATACAGATTCCAGGCAACCGTTACGAGGCGTTGTCCATTTATGGAGTCTGAAAGACTCTCTCGACGACCAGACAGATCTCGACACACTACATTCAATACAGGCACGTAACTGCGCCAGTGTACTTCACATTGTTCAGGCATTAGCTTCTGAAAGCAAAACGATTCCAAAGTTGTGGCTGGTAACACAGGGCGTGCAAGCTCTGGACAACGATTCGTCTGTCAACTTGGCTCCGTCCACAATGTGGGGGCTTGGTAAAGTCATCGTGTTGGAGCAACCAGGTTTAAATTGTGTAATGATCGATCTTGATCCAATGAGTAAAGATAGCCCTCTCCTTTTTGACAACATCTGGGAATCTGATGAAGAAGACATGATTGCATTTCGCGGTGGAAATCGTTATGTAGCGCGGTTGATGCACGGTAAAGTAAAGTCTCTTGCATCCGGCGAACATCAGCCTACCCGGTTGATTATAAAAGAACGCGGTGTGCTTGATAATCTAGCCTATCAACCCATGACCCGTCGCCAACCCGGCTCTGGAGAGGTGGAAGTTGAAGTTCGTGCCACCGGTCTTAATTTCCGCGATGTGCTCAACGCGTTGGGCATGTATCCCGGTGATGCTGGTCCCCTTGGAAGTGAATGTGCGGGAGTAGTGTCAGCAATAGGGGAAGGAGTAACCAATCTTGAAGTTGGCGATCCAGTAGTAGCACTGGCGACAAATAGCTTTAGTAACTATGTCACCATTCCATCTGCGTTGGTGGTCCGTAAGCCTGCGAAATCTTAGTTTTGCGGAAGCTGCTACTATTCCCATTGCTTTTCTCACGGCGGATTATGCACTGAATAAGCTGGCAAAAATGAAATCGGGTGATCGTGTATTAATCCATGCTGCGACGGGTGGTGTGGGTCTGGCGGCGGTACAGCTTGCCCAGCGCGCAGGAGCCGAAATTTTTGGTACTGCCGGAAGCGTGGAAAAACGCGAAATGCTCAAGTCGCTTGGCGTACAACACGTCATGGACTCACGCTCCCTGGATTTTGCTGATGAAATTCTTTCCATCACTGGTGGCATAGGTGTAGATATTGTGTTGAATTCACTGGCTGGTGACTTCATTCCCAAAAGCCTATCCGTGGTAAAAGAAAAAGGTTGTTTCGTTGAAATTGGCAAAACAGATGTGTGGGATCAGAATCAAGTCAGTAAAATAAAAAGCGATATTGCCTACTTCATTCTGTATCTGGGCGAAATTCTGGAAAAAGACCCATTATCCATCCGGGAGAGGTTCCTCAACCTGTTGGCGGATTTTGAAAGCGGAAAACTAAAACCACTTCCGCAGACGGTCTATTCCACCGAGAAATCGGTCGATGCTTTTCGGTTTATGGCGCAGGCTAAGCATACAGGGAAGATCGTTATCACACAATCGATCGAAGCCAATTTTTATTCTACAATATATGCTAATGCTACTTACTTGATTACAGGCGGTTTGGGCGGGCTGGGCTTGGTGTGTGCCCGCTGGTTGGCGGATCAGGGAGCGCGTCATTTGGTATTGATTAGCCGCAGTAATCCATCTGAACAAGTGCAAGAAAAATTGCATGAGATTGAAAAAGCGGGAGTTGAGGTTTGTACTGTTCAAGTGGATATCTCCCAAAAAGTCGACATTGAGAAAACTCTTGCATATGTTACGGATAATATGCCGCCTCTCCGGGGAATTATTCACGCAGCCGGTATTCTCGATGACGGAATTTTGTTGGAACAGACATGGACTCGATTCTCCACAGTGATGGCTCCAAAAGTTGACGGTGTCTGGAATCTGCACACACTAACTTTGTCCACACCGCTCGATTTCTTTATCATGTTCTCTGCGGGCGCCTCGTTACTGGGTTCACCTGGACAAAGCAACTACGCCGCCGCCAATGCTTTCCTCGATGGCCTGGCTCATTATCGCCAATTGCATGGCTTGCCTGCACTAAGCATCAATTGGGGCGCCTGGGCGGAAGTGGGTATGGCTTCAAAGCTCAGTGATCAAAATCAGCGTCGTTGGGCTTTTCAAGGAATGGAACAGATTAAGCCTGCCAATGGGATGCGAGCCATGGAACGACTGCTGAGCTTGCAAACTGTCCAAATGGGTGTCCTGCCCATCAAGTGGAATAAAATTAATCACGTACAAGATAGCGCCATGCGCCCTCTGTTCCGTCTTTTTGCACAAAGCGATACCTTTGAAGCAGAGTCCACTGATATTAAAGAGCGTGGCATTTTTCTGGATCAACTTAAAAATGTGCCTCAAGAAGAAAAATTCAAGTTCCTGTTCCAGTACGTGTTGGGTGAAGTGAATAAAGTTTTGGGGTTGGATACGTCGCATTCTCCCAACCCGCGTCAAGGATTCACAGATATAGGGTTAGATTCTTTGATGGCTGTAGAACTAAGTAATCGCCTTCAAAAGGATTTAGATCGTCCTTTGCCTTCAACACTGACTTTTGAATACCCAACCATTGAGTCGCTGACGCAGTATCTGGCAACGGAGATTCTTGCCATCGCACCGAAGAATGTGCCTGAAGAACCCACGCAGGAAGCTGACAAACAAACGCAGGCGTTTGCCGAAGTTGAGGAAATCCCCGAGAGCGAACTGGAAGATGCTCTACTTAAAGAGTTAAAAGACGCTGGATATTAGTTCCGATGAGACAAAAAATAAATATCCCTGCAAATTTTAGACGCATAACCTTGATTTTTCTTGTTGTTGCATTCCTGTCTAGCGCTTGTACTTCGTTGAGTAACAATAGGCCGCTTGATGAAACACCTATACTCATTACTAATACTCCGGTCATCTCTGCAGGAATTGGGATTTTGGGTGATAGCACATCAGATGAATACCAGGCAGACGATGCCCGGGGAGGAGAATTTGGAAAGACAACCCTCAATTGGATGGAGCAGTTGGTAAAGAACCGCGACTTGAATTTTGGGCAATGGGGCACATGGGACGAACCACGTCGTACTGGTTATGAATACAACTGGGCTAGAAGTGGTGCAACAATCAGAAGTATGATTACCTCGGGTCAACATACCGGGTTGGCGCAACAAGTTGCAGACGGCAAGGTCTCGATTGTGTTTATATGGATAGGAAATAATGATTTTCATCTTAAAAACGGATCCTATGAGGAAATCTATAATGGAACATTGAGCGACGCCGAACTTCAAGAGAAAATTGACGGTATGGCTTCTGACATTGAAACTGCAATGGATACCATACTGCAAGCGGGTGATGTAAAAATGGGAATTGTAACCATTGCCGACCAGGGGATAGCTCCATTGGCGCATGTTCTTTTCCCAGATACGCGGAAACGAAGACGGGTCACAGAAGCCATTGCCAGCTTGAATGCCAAGATCGCTGAATTGGCAGAGGCGCGAGGCGTCCTTGTACTGGACAGCAACGCCGTGGGCAAATCCTTATTTGCCCGTGTTGACATCACGGGTCACATCAAGATCGCCGGGCAAAAGATCTTCGTCCTGAAAAAAGGAAACGATCCACATTCCTTGCAACTCGCCGATGATAGCGGCCACGCCGGAACTGTACTATCAGGTATGATAGCCAACTCGATTTTCATTGATCCATTTGATACTGCGTTCGGATTGGATATTCCGCCGTTGACTGATGAAGAAATTGTACAGAACGCCGGAATGAAATAGAAAATGACTACTCGGTAAAGGGATTTCAAATGACGATGCCATTGGAAGGTAGTGAAAATACAACGGCTTTAAAACGGTCACTTTTTGCATTGAAGGATCTTCGTGCGAAACTTGATGCAATTGAACGCGCACGGATAGAGCCAATTGCCATTATCGGTTTGGGATGCCGCTTTCCCGGAGGTGCCAGCACACCGGAAGCATATTGGAAAATATTGAACGAGGGGACAGATGCCATTCGGGAGGTCCCATCCAGTCGTTGGGATATTGAAGCATATTATGACCCCGATCCCGATGCACCAGGAAAGATGTATGTACGCAAATCCGGGTTTATAGATCGGGTTGATCAATTCGAGCCGCAGTTCTTTGGTATTTCGCCGCGTGAAGCAGCCAGCATGGACCCACAGCAACGTCTGTTGCTGGAAGTTGCCTGGGAAACCCTTGAACATGCTGGGATTATTCCCGGAGAATTGGCAGGTAGTACCACGGGTGTTTTCATAGGAATGAGCACCAATGACTATAGCGGTTTGCAGATGAAAACCGCCGATCTGTCACATATTGATGCCTATATTGGAACTGGCACATCCTTTAGTGTGGCTGCCGGGCGTATTTCCTACTTCCTGGGTTTGCATGGACCTACTCTCACATTGGACACAGCCTGTTCGTCTTCATTGGTTGCCATCCATCTGGCGTGCCAGAGTCTGCGAGCGCGACAGTCCAATCTGGTCCTTGCAGGTGGGGTGAGTTTGATCCTTGCTCCGGAAGGAACGATCTCCATGTCCAAGTCTCATGCGTTGGCCCCAGATGGCTATAGCAAGACTTTTGATGTCTCCGCTGACGGTTATGCGCGTGGAGAAGGGTGCGGCATGGTCGCTCTCAAACGCCTATCTGATGCGCTCACCGATGGTGACAATATACTGGCGCTTATCAAGGGCTCAGCCATTAACCATGATGGGCGTAGCAGTGGTCTTACAGTTCCAAACGGCCGTTCACAACAGGCAGTTATCCTCGCGGCGTTGGAAGATGCTGGTGGTATTGAACCTGGGCAAGTTCACTTTGTTGAAACACACGGGACCGGCACGCAATTGGGAGATCCGATAGAAGTCCGGGCTTTGGCGGGTGCATTGGGAAAGGGACACAGCAAGGATCAACCTTTGGTTTTAGGTTCGGTTAAAGCCAATGTTGGTCACCTGGAGGCTGCGTCTGGAATGGCAGGACTGATTAAGGTAGTACTTGCGTTTCAAAACGAGAAAATACCGGCCCAAGTGCATTTCAAGGACCCCAACCCAAACATTGACTGGCAATCACTGCCGGTAAAAGTTGCCGGAGAGAATGAAGTATGGCGCAGAGGAGATACCCCTCGTATTGCCGGTGTAAACTCCTTCGGTTTTAGTGGAACGAATGCTCATGTTGTTTTGGAAGAACCACCCGTTTTTAAAGCCGAATCCAGAGCGATTGAATATCCTCAGCAACTTCTCACGCTTTCTGCCAATGATGAAAATGCTTTGAGCGAACTTGCGGATCGTTTTGCATCATATTTCGAATCCCATCCGAACTCGTCTCTCGGGGATGTGACGTACACTGCTAACCATAACCGGACCCAATTCTCCCATCGCCTGGCAGTGATCGGCAGTTCGGTTGAACAAATCAATGAGAAATTAAGTGCTTATAAAGACAAACAGCAATCCTCTGGACTCATCTTAGGACAGGCACAGATTTCGGAAGATCCCAAAATCGTATTTCTATTTACAGGGCAAGGGTCACAATACACAGATATGGGCAGGCAGCTTTTCCAGACCCAGCCAATCTTCCGCTCCGCGCTTGAAAGATGCGATGAGTTACTGCAACCTCATCTTGAACGGTCATTGCTGTCTGTTTTGTATCCCGAACCGGGGAAAGATTCGCCAATTAATGAAACTGCGTATACTCAACCTGCATTATTTGCACTTGAATACGCACTAGCCGAGCTTTGGCGCTCATGGGGCATTACCCCCTCAGTGGTCATGGGGCACAGCGTGGGTGAGTATGTCGCGGCGTGTGTAGCGGGAATATTCAGCCTGGAAGATGGGTTGAAGCTGATTACCGAGCGTGGTCGATTAATGCAGTCATTGCCACACAATGGGGCAATGGCGGCGATCTTTGCCGATGCAGACCGTGTTGCCAGAGCGATTGCCCCGTATTCAAAGGATGTTTCCATTGCAGCATTTAATGGCCCCGAAAATATTGTGATCTCAGGGCGGGATGGTTCTGTGCAAGATATTTTGGACGGGCTTTCCAAAGACGGGATTAAAGCGAGTCGCCTGACCGTCTCCCACGCGTTTCACTCGCCTCTCATGGATCCAATGCTGGATTCCTTTGAACAAACAGCCGCCTCCCTCACTTACTTAAAACCAAAGATCGCTCTCGTTTCGAATGTGACCGGCAAGTTGATCAGCGGTGAACAGATCGGTAATGCCTCCTACTGGCGGAGTCACGTGCGCCAGCCGGTCCAGTTTCATGCCGCCATGGAAACTTTGCGCGAACAGGGCTACGAAGTATTTTTGGAAATTGGGCCCCAACCCGTCCTGTTAGGCATGGGTCAACGCTGTATTCCGGATGGAAAAAACCTCTGGCTGGCTTCGTTGCGACAACGCAAGGAGGACTATATACAGATGCTCGAAAGTCTGGGAACGTTGTTTGTTCATGGCAGTAATGTTAACTGGGCAGGCTTCCATCAGGGACATTCACACCATCGAATTCCTTTGCCAACGTACCCATTCCAACGACAACGCTATTGGTTTAAGACTCGTGCAAAGTCTAATCGTCCCGAACGATCAATGATCCATCCGTTGTTGGGGCGCAGAGTCCGTTCCCCTCTACTGACGGGAATGGCTTTTGAAACCGAGTTGGGTGTTGACTTTCCCTCATTCCTTAATGACCATCGCATTTACGAGACAGCCATTTTCCCTGGAACGGGTTATATGGAGATGGCTCTTGCTGCCGCGAAGCAGGTGTTTGATGGGCAGAAATGTTCCCTTACGGATGTTGTCATTCGCGAAGCGCTCATCCTGCCTGATGAAGGGGTAAAGACGGCTCAGATTACGATCTCTTCAATGGAATCTGAAAATGCTGTATTTGAAATTTTCAGTTTAAACGAAGACACAAACGATTCCGAAGAAACCTGGAAGCATCACGCATCTGGGAACATACTTCTTGAATCACCTGCAGAGGAAACGACCAACTCAGTTGATTTAGCCTCCTTGAAAACAGCTTGCCCAAATCAATTGAATGTATCCTCTTTCTATCAGGAACTGGCCGAGTTGGGCATTGAGTACGGGCCTGCCTTTCAGGGACTCTCACAGATCTGGCAGGGAACTAATGAAGCGCTTGGACAGGTCATCCTTGCTCCAGAGAACGCGGAAGATGATTCCAGTTATCAACTTCACCCAGCCTTACTGGATTCTTGTTTTCATCTGTTGGGTGCTGCAACTCCACCATCCCTGCGTGAGGAGAGCGATAAGGTTTATGTCCCGGTTGGCTTGCAAACATTGAAAGTGCATCAAGCCGGTCAATCTCAAGTATGGGCACATGTTTCTTTTTCGTCACCAATTACGAATGAAGATGGATCGTTGAAGGATGCACTTGAAAGCAATATAAAACTTTTTGGAGAAAATGGTACGTTAGTTGCCGAAATTATCGGGTTACAGGTCAGACGGATCAGTCGTAGTGCCATCCGCCAGATGCCGCAGAACAAGGTTGAAGATTGGTTGTACGAACTCAACTGGGAACTGTCGTCCCAGGCTCCAGATAAATCAAATGTGATTAATAAGTGGCTTATCTTCGCAGATGACAACGGAGTGGGTGAACAAATAGCGGAGCAATTGAAAGCTCAGGATGTGACTGTAACGCTTATCAGGCAGGGAGATGAGTATAAGCAAATTGATGGGAACAACTGGCAGTTGAGTCCAACGCGGCCCGATCATTTCCAGCAATTATTCTCTGAAATGAATGAGTCCCTCAATGGTTCTTCTCTTGGTATTATCCATTTATGGGGTGTGGATAACATTTTTGATTCCGCAACTCAAAAGACAGATGCCCTCCTGCGAGATGCACAAAGCCATGTCTGCGGAAGTATCTTACACCTTGTTCAAGCCTTATCGGAGAGATCCATATCGCCAGCCCGATTCTGTCTGATTACGCAGGGAGTTCATGCAATAAAACCAGATGACAATTTGCAGGGAATCGTTCAATCGAGTGTGTGGGGGCTGGGGCGTACGATTGCAATGGAATATCCAAATTGGAAGTGTGCGTGCATCGATATTAGGACTGTTGATAATGAATTGATCAATGAAGTTTTGTCGCAGGATGAAGAAAATCAGGTTGCTTTACGCGATGGCGAACGTTTTGTTGCGCGGCTTAAGCATTCTCATGCAAAAACGGATAACTTGACCGTGCCTGCTGATGAGCCATTTGAATTGGTCGTCACCACCCCCGGCGTGCTCGATCGTCTTGAACTGAAAAGCGCGAGTCGTCGTCCGCCGGAAGCTGGTGAAGTGGAAATCCGGGTGAAGGCTACGGGCTTAAATTTCAGGGATGTGTTAAACGCGCTGGGCATGTATCCTGGCGCCAAGATTCCACTGGGTGTTGAGTGTGCGGGTGTGATTGTTGCGCTCGGTGAAGGTGTTACCGATTTTAAAGTTGGTGATGAGGTAATTGGATTGACCACTGCCTCATTTCGGTCCTATGCGACAATCCCTGTGGAGCGCGTCTTTTCCAAGCCGGGAGAGGTAAGCGTGCCCCAAGCCGCCTCCATCCCGACAACTTTTCTAACTGCTTATTATGGCTTACATCACCTGGCTGGGATGAAAGCCGGTGACCGCGTTCTCATTCACGCTGCCGCTGGGGGGGTGGGACTCGCCGCGATCCAATTGGCTCAACGCGCCGGAGCTGAAATTTTCGGCACAGCAGGCAGCCCGAAGAAGCGTGCCTATCTCAAATCCCTTGGAGTGGAATATGTATTCGACTCGCGGAATTTTGACTTTGCTGAGGAAATCCTCCAGGTCACCCAGGGAGGGGGAGTTAACGTTGTCCTTAACTCGCTGAGTGATGAATTTATTCCAAAAAGTCTTTCCGCATTGGCGGATAACGGTTTCTTTTTGGAAATTGGGAAACGCGATGATTGGGATCAAGTCAAGGTCTCGCAAATATATCCCACTCTGAAATATCACCGCTATGATCTCGGTACCGAAATGGTCAACAACATGCCATTTATCCGTACCCTGTTGAACGATATTCTCTCTGACTTTGCGAGGGGTGTATTCAAGCCTTTGCCATTAACTACCTTCGCGATGGAATTGGTCCGCGATGCATTCCGTTACATGGCGCAAGCCAAACATATGGGTAAAATTGTCATCACGCAAGGGGAAGAGTCTTCATCAATTCGTGAGGACGGCACTTATCTCATAACTGGCGGCTTAGGTGGTCTGGGACTCGTGACATCTCGGTGGCTGATCGAACAGGGAGCGAAGCATGTGGTATTAATGAGCCGGAACAGGCCAACAGATCAGGTTGATGAAAGACTGACTGATCTGCGGTCCCGTGGAGCAGAAATTATTACCATGCAAGGCGATGTATCACTCAGGGAAGATGTTAAGCAGGTGTTGGACCAGATCGAACAGCAAATGCCCCCCTTGCGTGGTCTATTCCATGAGGCTGGTGTTCTTGATGATGGTGTTTTGAGCCAGCAAAACTGGCCGCGTTTCGAGCGAGTCATGAGTTCAAAAGTGGAAGGTGCATGGCATCTGCATGACCTTACTCAAAATATGTCGTTGGATTTCTTTGTTCTCTTTTCGACTGCCGCGGCTGTCATGGGTTCGGCTGGGCAGGGTAACTATACCGCCGCCAATTCCTTCCTGGATGGGCTGGCTCACTACCGTAGAGTAAATGATCTACCAGCGGTGAGTATTAATTGGGGAGCTTGGGCTGAGGTGGGTATGGCTGCTGATTTAGAGAGTCAAAGCCTGAAGCGACGCGCCTCACGGGAAGTTGACTTAATCATGCCTTTGGATGGAATGAAACTCATTGAGTTACTCATCGTCCAAAACCCCATTCAGACGGTTGTATTACCGGTAAACTGGAACAAATACCGTGGTAAGCTTGTTCAACCATTATTACGGCAGCTCATCAAAACGAAAGCACAGTCTGCTCAATCCAAACCTGCGGTGATCTTTCTTGAACAATTTAAGTCCATGCCGCTGGATGAACGGGAAAACGCCCTCCATGAGTATGCTAAAGAACAGGTTATAAAGATACTGGGACTTGACCCATCCCACTCATTCAATTCACTTCGAGTACTGACCGATCTTGGCATGGACTCCTTGATGGCTGTCGAGTTAAAAAATAAGATTGAAAGTGACTTAAGAGTTGATATTCCCATCACATATTTCCTTGAAGATACTACTGTCCTGGATCTTTCAAAAAAGCTGCACCATCAATTTGGTAATGGCATCGAGAAAGAAATGATGAAAGGTACTGATGAAACTATCGATTCTAAAACGGCGAAAGCACTTCTTGAAAATATGGATCACCTTTCAGAAGATGAGGTTGACTCTTTGATAAACAGCCTGCAAACGAAGAAAGAGGATTTATGAGCCGACCGCCCTCATCTCCTAATGAACTATCCTCACAAGAGAAACGTGCCCTTCTTGAAAAACTGCTTAAGGAAAAGGCCGCTCAGGGTAATGGCGACCAGTCTTTGTCTGACTTGTCGCCGCTTGGCACTTCACAAGCCCAGCCTGGTTCGGCAATCCAACGGTTGAGTCGCGAGCGGAAATACTTTCCGCTTTCGTCTGCTCAAAAGCGCCTCTGGTTATTGGATCAACTCGATCCAGGAAACCCTGTTTACAACATATCGATCGTCATCCGATTTAACGGGAACCTCAACGTTAGCGCACTCGAACAAAGCCTTGTGAAGATCGTGGACAGGCACGAAATCCTGCGTGCCAACTTCACTAGTCTGGATGGCGAACCCGTCCAATTTCTGACGTCGAATCATGTAGGATCACTATCCGTGAGGGACCTGACGGATATGCCGCTATCCTCGCGGCTCAACAAGGCGGAAGAATTTGCAGAACACGAAGCAAAGCATTCCTTCGATCTATCTCACGAAGCACTGGTTCGAGCAAACCTGTTTCGTCTTGCGGAGGACGCTCACCTGTTCCAGTTCGTCATTCATCATATAATTTTCGATGGATGGTCGCTCAATATATTTCTCCAGGAACTTGCCTTTTTCTACACAGACCTATACAAACAGGAAGGAGCGCTCCTCCCGCCTCTCCCGCTTCAATATATCGACTTTGCAGCCTGGGAGGCAAATCAGTTGAAGGAGGGATTCCCCGAAGAACTTATCAATTATTGGAAAATGCAATTAGGCAGTAACCCACCAGTACTGGAAATGCCTCTTGATAGGCCCCGCCCCGCTATTCAGAGTTTCCGCGCTGGAATGGTATTGTTTGAGACCCCCTCCTCATTAACTCAGAAACTTCACGCGCTTAGCCGGCAAGAGGGCGTGACCTTGTTCGTGACCATGTTGTCTGTATTTTACGTGCTGCTGTCTCGTTACACGGCGCAGGAAGATATCATTGTCGGCACTCCGATTGCTCGGAGAGTTCGTACGGACGTGGAGAAATTGATTGGCGTTCTCATAAACAACCTCGCATTGCGCACGGATCTTTCCGGTAGCATCAGTTTCCGTGAATTATTGAAACGCGTACGCCGTACTGTGCTGGACGCATTTGCACACCAGGAAATTCCATTCGAGAATCTGCTCACCGAATTACGCATCGAACGCGATCCAAGCCGTACGCCCCTCTTCCAGGTTTTCTTTAACTTGCTCGATGTCAGGAAGGGACTGAAGCTGGAACTTCCGGACCTCATAGTTGAATTGCCTCCACCCCCCGAGGTTGGCTCGCTTTTTGATTTGACCCTTTATGTGCAAAACTGGGGCGATACCCTGAGACTAAACTGGTCTATAATGCCGATCTTTTCGATAACAAAAGGATGGTTGAATTTTTACAAAGATATATCATCTGCTGGAGATGGTAATAGCAAATTCGGATCAAGATATTTTTTCGATCCCCCTCCCAAGCCAGACCAGGCAAAAGCAGGCAGATATAATCGAAAGCTTTAACCGCCTTGCCAATGACTTTACCATTTTTCACAAAGGATGATACGCATCAGTCCATTCCAAACCGTTTTGAATTACAAGTAGAAAAATATCCTCAACACATAGCGATAAAGACGCAACAATATCAATGGACCTATGAGGAATTAAACCGTATTGCCAATCATGTAGCTCATTATCATCTTAAATCAGTTGCGAACCATCTCAGATTGAATGTCGCTTTGCTGTTTGATCATGGTGCGCCCATGATTGCAGGTTTGCTTGGAGTTTTGAAAGCAGGAAAGACATACATCCCTCTTGATCCACACTATCCACAAGAGCGGCTCGCCTACATGCTTGAAGATACCCAAGCAAATGTCATTGTGACCAATCATTTACAGCTTGAATTGGCCCTCACACTGTCCGGGCAGAACACGCAATTACTCAATATTGATGAACTGGATATTAATTCTGCCTGTTCCAACCCCAACATCTCAATTCCCCCTGAAACATTTGCGTATATTTTGTATACATCTGGCTCTACAGGAGAACCCAAAGGGGTTATGCAAGATCATCGCAATATACTTCACTTTATTAAAGTATATACCAACAACCTTCATATTGGTGCACTGGATAAATTATCCCTGCTGTCATCCTATAGTTTCGATGCGGCTGTGATGGATATATTCGGCGTGTTGCTAAACGGCGCAACACTGTATCCAATTGATGTTAAACAAGAGGGCTTGATCCAACTTGCCAAATATTTGAACGAGTTTCATATCACAATCTATCACTCGACACCGACGGTCTATCGCTATTTTCTTGATTTCCTTACTGATGAATGGGTGAATTTCTCTCTATACGATTGATAGTTTTAGGTGGGGAAGCAGTTATCAAAAATGATGTTGATCTATACAAAAGGCATTTTTCCAGCGGGTGCGTCTTCATCAATGGGCTGGGTCCAACAGAGTCCACAGTAACTCTGCAATATTTTATTGATAAGCAGACCGATATTACACAGAATTCCGTTCCGGTGGGATATCCCGTTGAAGAGACTGATGTCGTCTTTCTTAACGATGCAGGCGAGGATGTGCCATTGCAAGGGGAAATTGCAATTCGAAGTCCCTATGTAGCATTGGGATATTGGGAAAAGTCTGATGTGACACAATCAGTATTTTTTCAAGATCCCACATATACCGATAAACGCACCTATCGCACTGGCGATATGGGAGTTTTACTTCCTGATGGCAGTATCGGATTTAGAGGCAGGAAGGATTTTCAAGTTAAAGATCCGGGGGCATAGGGTTGAAGTGGGAGAGGTCGAGACAAGGCTTGCCAGTCATCCAATGATTAAGGAATGTGTTGTCAACCCGATGGAAGATTCGTTGGGCGAGAAGCGATTGGTGGCTTATATTGTTGTCAATCAGTCAGCCACACCTTCAAGCATCGAATTGCGGCAGTTTCTTCAGGAGAAACTGCCAGATTATATGATCCCAATTGCTTTTATTCCTTTGGACGGGTTGCCTCTGACGCCAACCGGCAAGATCGACAGACGGGCATTGCCGAAAGCTGACCTGACCCATTTGCAGACAGACAAACCTTTTGTGCAACCGAGAAACGGAACAGAAGAAACAGTTTGCGGCATTTGGGGCAGTGTGCTGGGATTGGTGCGTGTGGGTGTGGAAGATAATTTCTTTGAATTAGGTGGAGATTCCATAATGGCAACACAAGTAGTATCGCGTGTGCGTGAAAAATTTGAGGTTGAACTGTCACTTCGCGATCTATTTACAGCTCCCACGGTGGCCCAATTATCGAAATTCGTTGATACGGTGCTATGGGCTGCGCGGGGACAGTCCGCTTTGTCCGGTATTTCCACCGACGAGAGCGAGGAATTTGAATTATGACGACCGTAGAATTTTTGTCGATGCTGCGGGAACTGGGTATTGAACTGAACATCGATGGGGGGCGGCTTCGTTTGAAGGCTCCGAAGGGGGTTTTGACGGAAGCGTTGAAGGAGGAACTTGGGGCGCGCAAGGAGGAGGTTCTTGCTTTTCTCAAGAGTACAGAGGTTGCAGAGACTGCAACCTCCCCCACGCTTACTCCGCGCCCACGAGTTGCACCCCCGCCGCTCTCCTTCTCCCAGGAACGCCTGTGGTTTCTCGATCAACTTGACCCGGGCAACCATACCTACAACATGCCCGGCGCCATCCGTTTGAAAGGGGTTCTCAATCTGGTTTGTCTCCAACAAGCCCTGGATGCGATCCTCTCCCGACATGAAATCTTGCGTACCAACTTCAGCATGGTCGATAACCAGCCCGTTCAAATCATTGCGCCACCCCGACCCCTGCCCCTGACCCTGATCGACTTGAGCGATCTGCCCGCCAAAGAACAAAGCGCAGAGGCAAAAAGACTGGCTGAAGAAGAAGCGCAGCGACCCTTTGACTTGCGCAACGACCTATTGGTGCGGGCAAGCCTGTTGAAACTGAACACAGAAGAACACATCTTTCTGCTGACCATGCACCATATCGTCTCGGATGGCTGGTCGATCCGGGTTTTCTCGCGTGAATTCGCCGCCTTGTACAAAGCCTTTGTGGACGGCAAACCCAACCCGCTCCCACCTCTGCCCATCCAGTATGCCGATTTTGCGTCCTGGCAGCGCGAATGGCTTCAGGGCGAACGGCTTGACACCCAACTGGCGTATTGGAAGCGTCAACTCGGTGGCGAACTGCCCCAATTGGAAAACCTTTTGGACAAGCCGCGTCCTCCGGTTCAGACCCATCAAAGCGGACGGGCAAATCTGGAATTATCAGATGGGCTATCTCAGGCGCTCAGACAACTGAGCCAGCAGGAGGATGCCACCTTGTTTATGGTTCTACTGGCAGCCTTCAAGTTGTTATTGCACAGGCATACCGGGTTGGAAGACATTATTGTGGGTTCACCCATTGCCGGGAGGAGCCGGGGGGAGACCGAAAACCTGATCGGGTTTTTCCTGAACACATTGGTATTGCGCACAGACCTATCGGGCAACCCGAGTTTTCGGGAACTGATCCAGCGGGTAAAAAGAGTGGCGATGGATGCCTACTCACATCAGGACATTCCCTTCGAAAAACTGTTGGTTGAACTGCAGCCCGAACGTGATCTCAGCCGTACTCCCCTCTTCCAGATCTTCTTCAACATGCTTAACCTCGAAGACAACCAGCAAGTGCCGGGATTAACCATCGAAATCCTTGATTTACATGAGATTGGCTCCAAATTCGACCTCACCTTTTATGTTCACAACTGGAATGGCGTGCTCAAACTCCGCCTTGTTTATAATAAGGATTTGTTCAGCGACAGCAGTATGACAGCGCTCCTTGCACAATACAAACACATTTTGGAACAAATCGCTGTGGACGCAGATCAATCGATTTCGACCATGCCGCTTATGCCTGATTTTGAAATTGAAAAATTACGGGTCCATATCCCGATACCTGACGGATTTGTCCCGTTCGAAATAACTGATTCTGAAACAATAGCCTCCCGGTTCAAACATATTGTTGAATTATTTCCCGATAATCTGGCAGTCAAAACAGAAAAGCAGCATTTGACATACAAAGATCTTTATCGCGCTGCCACGAAGGTTGCCCACACACTGCAGCAAAACCATTCGAATGAGACGCGCCAAGTGGCGATTCTGTTGGAACATGACATATCGATGATTATCGGCATTCTCGGCATAATATTGGCCGGGAAGACCTACGTTCCATTGGACCCCTCTTACCCTGAACAACGATTAACATATATACTCAAGCAGTCACGGACAAAATATATTCTAACCAATGAACGAAATTTATCCCTTGCCCAAACACTAGCTGACGACTCGCTTTGCCTTATCAATATGGACCAAACATTTCCCGATTCGGCGGAATCTATACCTGCTTATGTAGAGCCAGATGACCTAGCTTACATCCTTTTTACATCCGGTTCAACCGGGCATCCCAAAGGTGTAATGCAAAGTCACCGCAATGTACTATATCATATTCGCAATTACACGAATAATCTTCATATCAATGCTTCAGACCGGCTCACCCTCCTTTCCTCATATGGTTTTGATGCGTCTGTCATGGCAATTTTCGGCGCAATACTCAATGGGGCGGCCCTATATCCGTATGATGTAAATGCGAGAGGTCTATCTCCAATGGAGAATTGGCTGACGCAGGATGGGATCACGATTTACCACTCAACGCCAACACTTTATCGCTATTTTATGGATACCCTGCATACACATACGATATTTTCACAGATACGTGTTGTCGTATTAGGCGGCGAAGAGGTGATACGGAGCGATTTCGACCTGTATAAACAGCATTTTCCCAGAACCTGTTATTTCGTCAACGGACTTGGACCTACCGAATCAACGCTGGCTTTACAGAATATCCTGACGCATGATACGCTTTTAAAATGGGGGAGCGTGCCAGTGGGTTATCCTGTAGATGGGATCGATGTTCTACTTCTTGACGAGGCTGGTAACTCAGTCCCTGTTCAAGGCGAAATCGCTTTGCAGGGAAAACAGATAGCACTCGGTTATTGGGAAATGCCCGATCTTACAAATGCTGTTTTTCAAACTGCGTCTTCCGATAACACTCAACGCATCTATCGTACCGGGGACCTTGGGCGGATACTGCCAGATGGTCGTTTGGAATTTTTAGGCAGAAAAGACGAGCAGGTAAAGATCCGTGGGTTTCGGATCGAGTTGGGCGAAATTGAGACAACTCTTAACAATCACCCGGCGGTAAAACAGTCGGTGGTAACAGCATGGGGACCTTCAGCCGCGGATAAACGCCTGCTTGCTTACATTGTCCTTGCTACCGTGCAATCTTCCGAAGTACACGAGTTAAAGGATTATCTTCAAAAACGTCTGCCGTCTTATATGATCCCCGCGAACTTCATTCGACTTGATGCTATTCCACTAACCCCCAGCGGGAAAATTGATCGACGAGCCTTACCAGACCCAGACATGCAAAGCAATCAGGGAACAAAGTTTGTAGCTCCACAAACCCAACTACAGGAATTACTGGCAGGGATTTGGGCTGATGTGTTACAACTCAAACAGGTAGGCATTCATGATAATTTCTTTGAGTTAGGCGGACACTCGCTACTTGCAACCCGGATCATCTCCCGCATCCGTCAGGCTACCCAGATTGAACTACCACTCCGGACGCTCTTTGAAGCGCCAACCATTGTCGAGGTATCTGAAGCCATTGACACAATTATCTGGGCAACCCAGAAAAGTTCTGTCAGCCGGGATGTGCCCACAGGTAAACGAAGCGAGATGGAAATATGACGACACTTGAGTTCTTATCCCGCCTGCGGAAATCGGGAATTGAATTGCAGGTGGTTGGAAACCGCATCCGAATTAACGCTCCGAAGGGGGTTTTGACGGAAGCGTTGAAGGAGGAACTTGGGGCGCGCAAGGAGGAGGTTCTTGCTTTTCTCAAGAGTACAGAGGTTGCAGAGACTGCAACCTCCCCCACGCTTACTCCGCGCCCGCGAGTTGCACCCCCGCCGCTCTCCTTCTCCCAGGAACGCCTGTGGTTTCTCGATCAACTTGACCCGGGCAACCATACCTACAACATGCCCGGCGCCATCCGTTTGAAAGGGGTCCTCAATCTGGTTTGTCTCCAACAAGCCCTGGATGCGATCCTCTCCCGACATGAAATCTTGCGTACCAACTTCAGCATGGTCGATAACCAGCCCGTTCAAATCATTGCGCCACCCCGACCCCTGCCCCTGACCCTGATCGACTTGAGCGATCTGCCCGCCAAAGAACAAAGCGCAGAGGCAAAAAGACTGGCTGAAGAAGAAGCGCAGCGACCCTTTGACTTGCGCAACGACCTATTGGTGCGGGCAAGCCTGTTGAAACTGAACACAGAAGAACACATCTTTCTGCTGACCATGCACCATATCGTCTCGGATGGCTGGTCGATCCGGGTTTTCTCGCGTGAATTCGCCGCCTTGTACAAAGCCTTTGTGGACGGCAAACCCAACCCGCTCTCACCTCTGCCCATCCAGTATGCCGATTTTGCGTCCTGGCAGCGCGAATGGCTTCAGGGCGAACGGCTTGACACCCAACTGGCGTATTGGAAGCGTCAACTCGGTGGCGAACTGCCCCAATTGGAAAACCTTTTGGACAAGCCGCGTCCTCCGGTTCAGACCCATCAAAGCGGACGGGCAAATCTGGAATTATCAGATGGGCTATCTCAGGCGCTCAGACAACTGAGCCAGCAGGAGGATGCCACCTTGTTTATGGTTCTACTGGCAGCCTTCAAGTTGTTATTGCACAGGCATACCGGGTTGGAAGACATTATTGTGGGTTCACCCATTGCCGGGAGGAGCCGGGGGGAGACCGAAAACCTGATCGGGTTTTTCCTGAACACATTGGTATTGCGCACAGACCTATCGGGCAACCCGAGTTTTCGGGAACTGATCCAGCGGGTAAAAAGAGTGGCGATGGATGCCTACTCACATCAGGACATTCCCTTCGAAAAACTGTTGGTTGAACTGCAGCCTGAACGTGATCTCAGCCGTACTCCCCTCTTCCAGATCTTCTTCAACATGCTTAACTTGGAAAGCGGGCAGCAACAACTGCCCGGGCTGACTGCCGAGGTGCTTGAAGCGCCTGAGATCGGTTCCAAATTCGACCTGACGATATATCTTGCCGAACGAGATGAAACAATTCACATGACCGCAGTCTACAACTCGGAGATTTTCACCATAGAAAGAATAGGTGAATTGTTATCGCAGTATAGTTATATCTTATCTCAAATCATTACCGATCCCGATAAAAAGTTGACCGCCTACTCGTTAGTGACACAAAAGGCGGCAGCCGTTTTGCCAGACCCGCGACAGCCACTGGATGCAAGATGGCATGGGGCGGTTCATACTCAATTTTCCCGCAATGCAAATCAGTTTCCAGATCATGTGGCTTTGGTGGATCGGTCTGGGCGCTGGACGTATCAGGAACTTGAAGCTTATACCAATAAACTTGCCCATTTTTTGCAAGATCAAAGACTCGAACCGCAGAGAGCAGTGGCAGTCTATGGATACCGCAGCGCTGCACTGGTATGGGCTGTCTTGGGCATACTCAAGGCTGGCGGGGCATTCCTGATCTTGGATCCGGCATATCCGGTGGCGCGTCAGCTTGACTACCTGCAAATTGCAAATCCCCAAGGCATCATCCAGCTTGAAGCGGCTGGGCGGTTACCTGCGGAGTTGGAGACTTGGGTTGGCAATGCGTCTGGTACATGTAGACTTACGCTGCCGGATGATTCTCCTTCAAATCTCAAGCATGTTTTAAACGATTATCCGATAAACGACCCGGACCTGCCAATTGGTCCCGATGATCTGGCGTACATCGCTTTTACATCCGGATCGACCGGCAAACCGAAAGGCGTGATGGGCAGACACGGTCCGCTATCGCACTTTCTGCCCTGGCAATGCGAAATCTTTAACCTCAGCCGGGCTGATCACTTTAGCATGCTTTCTGGATTATCACACGATCCTCTTCAACGGGATATTTTCACGGCGCTTTGGGCAGGCGCCAGCGTACACATTCCCAACCCGGAGAAAATTGGAGATCCGGGCTGGTTGAGTCAATGGATGCGGCAGGAAGAGATCACTTTTTCACACTTTACTCCGGCGATGGCGCAGATGTTGGCGGAAAGCGCCTCCAGGGAGGTCGCTTCGGAGAGAAAACTGCCCACCCTGCGATATGCCTTCTTTGTCGGCGATAAGCTGACCCGCCACGATGTCAATCAGTTGGGGCGGTTGGCTCCAAATGTAACCTGTGTCAATTCCTATGGATCAACTGAAACCCAACGGGCTGTCGGTTATCTAATGGTAGACCCTGGAAAAATTTCCCATACCAGCGACAACGGGCAATCGGGCAAAGCGGTCATTCCGGTTGGCAGGGGAATGAAGGATGTCCAGTTATTGGTGCTGACCAGCACTCAACAATTGGCAGGGGTGGGTGAATTGGGCGAGATCCATGTCCGAAGCCCTCACCTCGCCAAAGGATACCTTGGAGACGATTTGCTAACCCATGAACGCTTCATTACGAACCCTTTCACTAATGTACCAGGAGATCGGTTATATAAATCGGGAGACTTGGGTCGCTTTCTTCCTGACGGCAAAGTGGAATTCATGGGACGCAAAGATACACAGGTAAAGATTCGAGGATTTCGGATCGAACTGGGAGAAATCGAAACCGTCCTGAGCGAACATCCTGCTGTACGCCAAGCTGTCATCGCGCCTTGGGAAATCAACAATGGGGACAAACGACTGGTAGCCTATGTGGTTCTCAAGGAAGAAAGAACGTGTAAACCTGCGCACTTGCGGGAGTTCTTGCAGGAACGTGTACCGGCTCACATGATCCCATCATATTTTGTATTCTTGCATGCGATACCCGTTACTCCCAACGGTAAGATCAATCGCAATGCACTGCCTCCTCCAGACGAGGAACAGCGCGGCACGGATCAGGAACAGGTAAGCGCCAGGGATAAGACCGAGGAGAAACTGGTAAGGATTTGGGAGTCACTGTTGCGCATACGCCATATCGGCGTTAAAGATAATTTCTTTGAATTAGGTGGACATTCGTTGATGGCCATGCAAATGTTCAGCCGAATTGATCAGGAGTTTGAGGTCAACCTGCCGCTGACTACTCTATTTCAAGAGGCTACTATCGAGCATCTTGCCGAAGTCATCAACCGTAGAACTGAGCCAGCCACATGGTCTTCACTGATAAAGATCGAAAAACAAGGCGATCATTCGCCTTTCTTCTGTGTACACGGTATCACGGGTGATGTGCTCTGGTTTCGTGACCTTGCCCAGCAGCTTGCCCCACAGTACCCATTTTATGGGCTGCAAGCACGCGGCTTGGACGGCATCCAAAGTCCATTCACTCAGATCGAAATAATGGCTGCCTATTATGTAAAGGAAATTCTTTTTCATGAACCCAAAGGACCCTACTACTTGGGGGGAGCTAGTTTTGGCGGCACCGTAGCCCTGGAAATTGCCCAACAACTATTGAAGCAGGGTAAAGAAGTTGCCTTGCTGGCGATCTTCGACCATTCCCCACCAAACATCGAAATCGAATTTAATCATAAAACTTTCAAAAACCGTTTGACCATGGGGGGTAGGGTAGTTAGAAACTTCCCCTACTGGCTGAAGGAATTCCTGCGGCTGGGCCCATCCCGAATGTTAATGCGGATTCGCAGAAAAATAAGACTTGCCCGGAAGGCGAAGGGTCAGCTTGGTATCAATAATCTGGATCAATTTGACGCAATGGATATTGTCGACTTTGCGCCTGAGCTACCTGCCTATCGACGGCAGTTGATAACAAGCCATCATCGTGCTATGAAAAAGTATATTCCCCAGCCTTATCCCGGGCGCGTTACCCTTTTCCGAGCCAAAAGCCGGCCGTTATTGAACGTCTATGACCCGGAAGTAGGCTGGCAAAAACTAGCCCCTGGTCGAGTGGATGTTTATGATATTCCAAGCTCGCATGAAGGAATGTTTAAAAAGCCGTATGTCGATGAGTTAGCCGAAAAATTAAAGGGTTGCTTATAAACTTATAGCTAAAACTGTTTGTGATAGCTATTGATGCTTTACTAAAATCTATAAACCTAAATGATAGTTAATGGTTGCATGAGCGCGGTATAGGGTTTCACATAGAAGGTCCGGTATTTGTTAATTGTCTGCTTGGCTGGCGTTTGCCTAGGGGATATAGGGACAAAAGTTGCAGAGTGAGAAAAAGGAATAAGTCAGATCATGTAAACCAAACAAAACTGTCCAGTCTTAAACGAGACTGGACAGTTTTGTTTGGTTTACAATTGAGAGATGGTAGTTACAAATCAAATCTATCGTTTTCTAAATTCTGACCGGATTGTGCTTTTACGGCGCTGGGCGGTGCAAGGGGGTGTCGCTGTTTTTGACCAAGTTGTTTTCTCCGGAGCGAATTTTGTTTCAAGTATTTTGTTAGCCCGCTGGTTATTGCCCAAAGCATACGGAGCATATGCAATAAGTTTTTCTGTTCTCATGTTATTTTATCAGCTTCATTTTTCCTTTTTTTTAGAGCCCATGGGGGTTATTGGCATTACATATTATCGTAAATCTTTAGTTGCCTACCTTAAGGGTCAAGTTGTCCTTCACTTTTTAATTTCTATGCCGTTTGGTATTTTATTAGCACTGATTAGTTATTTCTTGATGTCAGGCGGCCTTCAAGCCAAGTTGGAACTAATTCTTCACGTTACTTTTGTTATGGGGGTAATGCTTCCATTTCTTTTATTGCCCTGGTTGCTTCGAAGGGTTTTTTACGTTCTTGGGAAACCGTGGGTAGCCATGGTGGGCAGTTTAATTTACTCTTTCAGCCTTGTTGTTTTATTATTTTCATGTTTTAAATATGATAAGCTGACGCCTGTTGTAAGTATTCTTGTTATGGCAATGGCCGGCATACTTTGTGCAGCTTTTATGATTTATTCATTGGGTGGTAGTTACAATGAATACTTTCAAATCCCTTTTTTAAGTATTTTAAATGGGAATTGGAATTTTGGTAAATGGCTGGTTGTTGCATCTTTGCTCATGGTTTTGGCTAGTCAGACCCCGGTATTAATGTCGGGATTTGTACTTTCTTTGGAAGAGGCTGGAGTTGTTCGTGCCATGCAGGTTTTAAGTCAACCCATGATTTTGGTCATTACTGCGGTTAGTGCCCTTGTCACTCCTCTTTTGACAGCGGATTTTTCTGACGGTAATAGATCTTCATTTTTTATAAAAGCCCACATGCTTACTCTCGTCTTGTTTTCTCTTGCTCTTTTCTTTGAAATATGCCTGCTTTTATTCAAGACACCCATTGAACGTGTCTTGTACAATGGTCAGTTTGCTAATTTTGTGAATCTAATTCCTGTATGGGGTATTTTGCCTATTATTTCTGCGATTAACTCAGGTTTCACTTGCTCCTTACAGGCAAGTCGAAAACCACATGCGTTGTTAATTGCTTCTTTTGTTTGGTTACCTGCAAGTTTGATATTGAGCTATTTATTGCCGACTTGGTGGGGAGTATATGGGATAGCTTTAAGCGCTTTGGTCTCTTTTTTGATTTACGTTTTTATAATTACATTATTATATTGGAAGTGGATTGCATCTCACAAGGCCCCTTTTATGCGGGATAGTTAGGCTTCAGTGTAATGCGTATCCTTTATGTGCATAATTTTTACCAGCAACCTGGCGGAGAAGACGAGGTGTTTCTTGCCGAGAGTGAGATGTTTAAGTACTACAAGAATGATGTTATTAAATACACGGTTTCTAACGATTCTACATTAGCCTCAGCAAACCTAAAGTTGGCGGTAACAACTTTATGGAATCCGACTCATTATCGTTCCTTGCGTGAATTGATTAGTCACGACAAACCAGATATTATGCATGTTCACAATACCCTGCCGCTTCTTTCTCCCTCTATTTATTATGCAGCTGCAGCAGAAGGTGTTCCGGTTGTCCAGACGGTGCATAATTATCGTCCTTTTTGCTTAAACGGTGTCCTTTATCGCGATGGACATGTTTGTGAAGATTGCAAAGGTAGAATCCCAATCTATGGTATCAAGCACAAGTGTTATCGAAATTCTTTTAGTGCTTCCCTTGCCGTTTTTTCTTTATATGCTTCTCATTACAGTTTGTTCCGTACGTACGACAGAATGATATCCAATTTTATTGCCGGTACTGAATTTACTAAAAGTCTATTAATTGATATGGGGCTTCCCGAAGACAAGATTATTGTGAAGCCAAATTTTGTAAGAATTGCGAATTCGTCACATCAAATTAGTTTTACATCGCAAATAAAATCGAAAGTGGTTTATGTAGGTAGGTTGGACGCGCGAAAGGGAATATGGACTTTACTGTCCTCCGTTGAACAAGTTAATATTCCACTTGTTTTAATCGGTGATGGTGATCTTAGACCTGATATTGAGAAATGGATACAAGCTCATCCAGACTTGAACGTTAAATTAACAGGTTGGCTTGACTCTGCCGAGGTGTTCAAACAACTACAAAATGCCTTATTGCTTGTTTTGCCATCTGAATTTTATGAAAGTTTTGGCAACGTAATTATCGAATCTTTTGTTTGTGGGGTTCCAGTAATTACGACAAATATTGGATCACAATCTGAGCTGGTTAGAGATGGGGAAAATGGATTTTTATTCCCACCCGGAGATTACGATTTATTGGCGAGGCTCATTAAAAAGTAAGTGATTCTCCCAAGCTGAGGGAACAACTTGGTAAGAATGCCAGGAAGGAATTTGATACAAAATATACAATTGACCGTCACTATCAAATGCTATTGGAAATATACCAGAAGACAATTTCCAGGTTCAATTTTTCTCATAAACAACATAGGTGAAAGATGATTTCTCGGGTTATTAATTATTATAAGTTATCTATCCATAGAGTCAGTGAATTTCTCTAGAGATGCTTTTGGAAAATTGCTGCGCGTTTTTTAGTGTCTCTTGGATTCTCCACGTATCGTTACATTCTTCGGGGAAAATCTATGTTTTTTCTATTTTTCATAAGTTACCGATTTACGCTACAGATCACCCTTTTTATGACACGCTTCCTCCACGAGTTGCTGCATTTGTTCGAGAAATCGATGGTGGTTTATATATGATAGATGTTGGAGAAAATATTGGGGGATACTATTCTTACTTGTTCAGACCGTTCCGATGATTACTTTCTAGCTACAGCTCATCTCAAAAACGCTTTTCTTCTTCAAGTGGTTTGTGCTTCCGGTGATAATGCAAGTGTCGGGGTAAAGATCACAGAAAATAATGGTACTGCTCAAGTTCGATATCTTGAAAACGGATTAGGTTTGCCCCGCAAATCTTAGACACTATCCTTGCAGAATATCATTTTTCCGCGAGCGCCAATTTCTTGAAAATTGATACGGATGGGGGAGATTTCGATGTCCTGCAAAATGGCATACAAAGTATCTCAAAGTACATGCCTATGCTTTTATTTGAATGTGATGTTTTTGGCAACAACAATTATTTTATTGAATTCATGAATGTCCTGAAAAGCTTGACGAAGATAGGATATACAAAAATATTGGTCTATAATAACTTTGGTTATCTTTTTAATTCTATTTCTCTGGAGGATTTATCTGAGTTTAAGGACTTAATTTTTTTATCAAATGATTAGTCGCTTTGGGCATTTTGATGTTCTGGCCTTAAAACTGGGGTACGAATTTAAGTTCCTGAGTTGGGAACTGGGATTCTTTGCCACGAGCGTTCACGATTCACATTTGACGGCCGTTTCCCACGAAATAATGGAAGAATAGCATGGCAACAGTCGTCGACATGTTCATTGATAATCTTGATTATGAAGGCGTAGTAAAGCGGGTTATGATGGGGTCGACACATAGCGAAAGCCGTTATATCTGCGTGGCCAACGTCCACATGGTTATGGAAGCATTTGACTCTGCCAGTTTCAGAAAAATCGTAAACAGTGCCGACGTTGTCACGCCTGACGGGATGCCTTTGGTCTGGATGATGCGTTTGAAGGGGCAAAGAGACCAGCAACGCGTGTATGGGCCGGCTTTGATGCTCCATGTGCTGGAAGCCGCTTCTCATGAAAATATCCCGGTTGGGTTTTATGGAGGAAAGCCTGAGGTGTTGGAATCTCTTGTTGAACGGATGCAATCTCGCTATAGGGGTTTGAATGTTGCCTATTCCTTCAGCCCTCCTTTCCGAGCGATTGACCAGGATGAAGATTCAAGTATTGCCGATCACATTAATAAGTCGGGTGTGCGAATTTTATTTGTCGGACTTGGATGTCCGAAACAGGAAGTGTGGATGGCAGAACATCTTGGAACGATCAATGCTGTTATGATTGGTGTTGGCGCGGCGTTCGATTTTCATGCGGGTGTAATACGTCAGGCTCCCGCATGGATGCAGAGGGCTGGGTTGGAGTGGCTTTTTCGATTGGTGACTGAGCCGCGTAGACTATGGAAACGATATCTTTATTACAACCCTCGCTTTGTCCTCTTGGCTATAGCCGATTTGTTGGGAGTATTGAAACCTGGATAATGAAACATGCTTAGGCGTTTCTCAATCAATTTTGCGCTGTTTTCAATGTTGTTGGATGGATTGAGTGTGGTCTTGTGTTTATGGATTTCTGCTCTTGTTCGTCCGTATATGAGTGTCTTTTCCTTTGTAAAAGAGATTACATTATCTACGGCAGTTCCCTATCAATTATATATTTGGTTTCCGTTGATTTGGGTTGTGATCTTTTCATTCCTGTCAATTTATAATGGTAGGAAATTCTTGCGCGCATCCGATGAGATTGCGGCGTTGTTCCTTTCCACGATCATTGCTTCCGTTTCTTCGGCGGGTATATTGTATTTTTCATTCCGCGAGGTCTCGCGCGCGTTATTTATTCTTTTTGTGACTGGCACTTTTTTTGTATGTCTCTTCTGGCGGATTTTGGCAAGGATTTATTTTCGAGTTGGGCGCGCGTCATCTGCCGTTTCCCGCCGTCTTCTGGTTGTGGGCACGGGTCCCCTGGGTCAAAGTGTGAGCAGACAAATCCAAGGCATGGTTTCGGAGAATTTTTCCTTGATTGGATTTGTAGATGATGGCTATGATAACGGGACGAAAAATACTGCGCTCGGTGGTTTGGATGAATTGAAGGATGTGATTAGTAGATATTCCGTAACAGATGTTGTAATTGCCCTGCCCTATTCGGTTTATCATAAAATGTCTGAAATCGTGCAGTATCTTGAAGATCTTCCGGTGGGAGTTTGGGTGGCTCTTGGTTTTTTCGATCTCGCCTTATATCGAACTGATATCGAAGATTTTGCCGGGCTTCCCATGCTTGACCTGCGCGCCTTCTGCGATCGATGATTATCAACGTATGATCAAGCGCGCCTTTGATCTTTTCTTTGGTATTATTCTTTTAATGCCCGTCCTGCCTATTATGGCTTTATGTGCGTTGTTGGTCTTTCTTGATGATGGATTGCCGGTTCTGTTCCGCCAAAAACGGGCCGGCGAGAATGGGCGTTTGTTTGATATGCTCAAATTCAGGACGATGATCAGGAACGCGGAACAGCTCAAGGGTCAGGTGGAGAAGCGGGATACGGATGGGAATCTTATCCATAAAATGAGGGATGACCCTCGCATCACGCGGATGGGACGTCTGCTCCGCCGCTTCAGCCTCGACGAACTCCCTCAGCTTTTCAACATCCTTGGAGGGACAATGAGTCTTGTGGGGCCGCGTCCCGAAATACCTTATCTGGTCGAGAAGTATCAGCCCTGGCAACGGAAGCGTTTTGCCATTCCCCCGGGTTTGACCGGTTGGTGGCAAGTGAATGGTCGCAGTGATAAACCCATGCATCTGCATACAGAAGACGATCTGTATTATATTCAGAATTATTCCATCTGGCTGGATATTCAGATTTTGGTAAGAACAGCATGGGTTGTTATATTTGGAAGAGGGGCTTATTGAAATTTCCGGGAAAATGCTAACCTGCAATGTGGTTTGATACATCTTTTGACTTATCAGAGAAGTCACTCATGGAGTCATTCGTGCTGGAAAAGAAAAACAATTCTCGTATCGAAATACTTATCTGGGCAACTGCCTTTACATTGGCAAACTTTCGCGGCACGATTTTTTGGAGTATTTTCAAACAGGGATTTGGGATCACTGCATTGCCCTGGCTCGAAGTGTTTTTTTGGTTTGTGGTGTTTGTCTTGCTCGTTCGTTCTCTTGTGAACGAAAATATAGCTTATGAATATATGCAGGCATGGAAAAAGAACAAGTTTCTGATTCTGTTCGTTCTTATAGCTTTCTTCTCTGTATTTTGGTCTATTTCGGTTTCAGAATCAACCTATCGTTTTGCCGGCCTTTTGTTTTCATCCCTGATCGGCGCGTATCTCGGAGTGCGTTACAGCACCTCAGAACTGGTTGATATTTTGATCCGTTTTGGGATGGCGCTCCTCGTGGTCTGTGCCATATTGGCGATATTCCTCCCTGTTGCCGGCACGATGATGTTTGAACCTTATAATGGATCGTGGCGTGGAGTTTTTTGGCATCGAAATCATCTTGGAGGTATCGCGGTATTGTTCAATGTGATATTTCTTATCGCATTGTTGGGTACCGATATTAAGGATAAAAGCAGACTTGTGTTCAATGTCGCTGCCTACCTTTTTTCTGCTGTGATTGTGTACTTTGCAAAATCTGTTGCAGGATACGTCTTGTTCGTTTTGATGAACTTTCTAGTCTTCCTTGTGTTTTTCTGGCTAAAGATCCGTCATCGTTTGAAATCGATCCATTACTATGGTGCTCTAGGCTTGAGCGTGTCGGCTTTGGCTGTCATCCTTCTGAATTTGGATTTTGTATTTGGCTTGGTTGGTCGTGATTCAACACTGACAGGACGGAGCTTCTTGTGGGCGTACTTGATTCATGATGTCATTGCCCGTAGTCCTTGGTTTGGTTATGGCTTCGGAGCTATTTGGAGTTTTGCTTCGTTTCGGATGTCCACCCAACATATTCTGGGCTGGGGTTTTCCAGTGGTAATAGCCGATAATGGTTTTTTGGATATTTTATTACATGTGGGTTTGGCGGGACTGATCCCGTTCCTGGGTGTTTTGCTGGTCGCATTTCTACGGTTTTCCCGCCACGCACTTCAACAAAGATCTTTGCTGGCTTTTTTTCCTATGCTGGTCTTGGTGTTTGCCCTATGTGCAAATATTAGCTTTAGTTTCTTTCTTGAAGTAGAAACCTTTGTATGGCTTTTACTGATTGCAGTGCTTTTTAGGGTTACGCTGGAAAAACAAACTACTTCTTCGTAAACTTCTTCTGCCACTCAAATAACTTATTCAACGCTTCAATGGGGGAGAGGCTATTTACATCCACTTCCTTCAACTCGTCCAGTAATGGACTGGTCTCGGGGAACAGCGAAGCCTGCTGCGCGGCCTGCGGATTGATCCGCATGGCACGCCCTGAAGACTTTTCCAATTCTGCCATGATCTCGTTTGCGCGCTGAATGACAGGCGCAGGTAAGCCCGCCAGTTGTGCTACATGGATACCATAAGACTTATCCGCACCGCCAGGGACGATCTTGTGCAGGAACACAACGGTGTTATCCGCTTCGCTGACTGCCACGTTGTAATTACGTACTCCGGGCAATAATTCAGCCAGTTGAGTCAATTCGTGATAATGGGTGGCGAACAATGTCTTTGCCCGCAAATGTGGATGGTTGTGAATGAACTCGATAATTCCCCACGCAATGGACAAGCCGTCATAAGTGGATGTGCCGCGCCCGATCTCATCCAGGATCAACAATGAGCGCGAGGTGGCATGATGCAAAATGTTGGCGGCTTCGATCATCTCCACCATGAACGTGGACTGCCCCGCATGGATTTCATCCTGCGCGCCGATGCGGGTGAAGATGCGGTCAACGAGTCCTATCTTTGCTGAATCCGCTGGCACGAACGAACCAATTTGCGCCATTAATACGATTAAGGCAGTCTGCCGGAGATACGTGGATTTACCTGACATGTTTGGTCCCGTGATCACGCGTACAATCTCGCCTTTTTCGAAGATAACATCGTTTGGGACGTATCGCTCTCCATGCAGGGACTGTTCCACAACAGCGTGTCTGCCTTCGTGGATTTCCAACTCGCTTCCTTCATGGACCTCGGGTCTGCTATAGCCTCCCAAAGCCGCAACTTCAGCGAGAGTGGATAGCACATCCAACTCAGCCAACGCGCGTGCCGTATCCAATAATTTGAAAGCCGACTTCGATAATGCCGTGCAAACTTCTTTGAACAGTCGTAACTCAATCTCCCGGATTCGTTCCTCGGCGTTTAATACCAGCGTTTCATATTCCTTCATCTCTGGAGTGATGAATCGCTCTGCATTGACCAGTGTCTGCTTGCGGATGTAATGTTCGGGCGCCTTATCCGCCGCGCCGCGTGAGATTTCAATGTAATAGCCGAAAACTTTGTTATAGCCAACTTTGAGAGTCTTGAGCCCCGTCTTTTCGCGTTCAACCGCTTCGAGATTGGCAATCCAATCACGGGCGTGTTTGGATGCGTCAATGACCGAATCCAATTCCTGCGAATAGCCTGAGCGAATAATCCCCGTGTTCTGTAATGTGGATGGCGGGTCATCGTCAATGGCGGATTGCAGAAGAGAGAGTTCTTCGTTTGTGGGAGAAAGTTTTGGAAGTGATTTCTCATTTCCGGCAACTTCAATAATATCTGGCAGGCAGGAAAGTGTATCTCGCATGGCCACTAAGTCACGCGGTTGCGCTTGCCCTGCCATCACACGATTAACAAGTCTTTCCAAATCGGCGAGAGGCTTCAATACATTGCGTATCTCAGCGCGCTTCATGCCGTTATCAAAAAAATGTTGAACGCCATCCTGCCTGTGTTTGATTTTATCCACGTTCAACAATGGCTGACTGACCCATTGATGCATCATCCGCTTACCCATGGGCGTGATCGTGTGATCGAGGGTGCCAAGCAATGATCCTTTACGTTCACCGCGCAGGGTTTCATCAAGCTCCAAATTACGACGCGTAGAGGCGTCGAGAGTCATGAATTCATTAATGCTATAAGAGCGCAGACTGGTAAGCAATGTCAAGGCGTTGGGCTGTGTTTCTTTCAAGTATTGTAAGATTGCACCTGCCGACCGTATGGACAGGCTGTTGCCTTTGATACCAAACCCTTCGAGTGTGGACGCGTTGAAGTGTGTTAGTAAGGTCTCTTCACATTTGCCAGGTTCGAATTTCCAGGCGGGGTAGGGAGTTTGATGAGTCTCTCTTTCTCCTTGGGAGAGGGCAGGGGTGAGGGCTGTTTGATTATCGGGAAGAAGAATTTCGGCGGGATGTAAACGCGTCAGTTCGGCGCGTATGGCTTCAAGTGGGAGTTCGGTGACGGCGAATTCTCCAGTGGTGATATCGGCATAGGAAACAGAAGCAGCCCGCTCATCCAGAATGACCGCAGCGAGGTAGTTGTTCGAGTCGCCGGGCAGGAGTCCTGGTTCGGTTACGGTCCCTGGAGTCACCACACGTATAACTTTGCGCGGCACAAGCCCGTTGACAGGTGTGTCGCTCATCTGTTCGCAGATCGCAACGTGGTAGCCCTTTTCGATCAAGCGAGCCAAATAATTATCCAACGCATGATAGGGAATGCCTGCCAGCGGAACGCGTAGACCCTTACCAACGGGACGGGATGTCAGAACAATATCGAGTTCACGGGCAGTGATCTCAGCGTCTTCATCGAAGGTCTCGTAAAAATCACCAAGCCGAAAGAGCAAAATTTCGTTTGGATGTTCGCGCTTGATATCAAGGTATTGTTGTCTGCTGGGCGTGACGTTGTCTTTGGGCATGGCATGATTTTACTATGGGTGGGTGAGTTGGGCTATAATCCACCTCATCGCGAGGCAGGGAATTTCCGCTGAAGCACTCGACTCATGATAATGGGAGATTGCTTCGCGAATTGCGCTCGCAGTGACAAAGGAGTCTCATGTATAAACTTGTATTGGTCCGTCATGGACAAAGTGTTTGGAACCTTGAAAACCGTTTCACTGGTTGGACAGATGTAGGGCTTACGGAACAGGGACGTGCTGAGGCGCGCGAGGCGGGCAGGTTGCTAAAGGAAGGCGGCTATATATTTGATGCTGCATACACTTCTGTTTTACGGCGCGCCATTCAAACATTGTGGGTGATCTTGAAGGAAATGAATCTCGAATGGATACCCGTTACGAACGCCTGGCAGTTGAACGAACGACACTATGGGAACCTGCAAGGCTTGAATAAATCTGAGATGGCTGAGAAGTTTGGCGAGGAGCAAGTGAAAATTTGGAGACGCAGTTATGATGTGCCGCCTCCCGCGTTGGAATTGACAGATGAACGTCACCCCAAATTCGACCCGCGCTACGCTTCATTGACTCCCGATCAGTTGCCCGCCACTGAATCACTTAAGATCACATTGGAGCGTGTTCTCCCTTACTGGCACTCCACTTTAGCCCCCGCCATTAAATCAGGCAAGCGTGCCCTCATTGCCGCGCATGGAAACAGCATCCGCGCCTTGGTGAAGTATCTTGATAATATTTCCGAAGCGGATATAACCGAGTTGAATATCCCTACTGGTTTGCCTTTGGTGTATGAATTGGACAAGGACTTGAAACCGATCAAAAGTTATTATCTGGGTGATCCCGAAGAAGCCGCAAAGAAAGCCGCGGCGGTGGCAAATCAGGGCAAGGCGAAGTAATGAAAAACCCCGGAGTGTGTTGTACCTCATGAATCAAAAATGGACAGCCGCGACGGCTGTCCATTTTTGATTCTCTGAAAAGAGTCTTCACCTTGTTATATTCCATGTCATTGTAACTGCGCTGGATGTGATCGCTACAGATTTCAACGTGCTGTTCGGATTCTTGTTTCCGATGATCGCGATGCGATTGGCAATGGTCTGATTCCAGTGGTCGACGCGGTTCTGTTCGATAGCGACGCCATCAAGCAGAGCATTCGAGATCGAAGCGGTGAGTTGCCCGTTGCTCACGCCCAGGTCAAGACGGAAGCTGAGCGTATCTGTTCTGCTTGGGTCATTCAAGCGTTCACGGGTACCCGAAACAAGCACGTATCCTGATTGAAGCGAGACAGTCAGGTCTTTGATGAGCGGGTCAGCAATGGCGGCGGTGATGGCGGTCTGTAATTCCGTCTGGCTGATGGATGTTTCCACATCGAACGAGCCGTCGCTGTTACGCGAGATGTTCGCTTTGCAGGCGCTGAGAAGAAATACAAAGGCGAGTAATACAAGGGAAATTCTTCTTGTTATTTTCATAAGGTCTCCTGTTTATAAGTTGGAGTATAAACCCGTCTTGTAAAGTGGATACAACGGCAATGTAAATATTTCGTAAATTATTTGTTTAGGAAGATCGGAATTACGGTATCTGGTTTTCCCCGGGCAGGATCGGCATGTCGGGCCTGTATTCTGCATGTTCAAATAGGGATCTCACATTCTTTTGCCCCTTTCTTCCTATGGGGTTCTCATTTCGCTCCCACATTCATATCATTGCGCATTAATGGTCGTTTTTTATAGTAGTGGAACATTCGTAAAGGAGGTACCCACGATGACAGGTAACAACTTCCGTTCCTGGCTCATTCTGGGAGGCGGCATCTTTGCCGGCTGGATCACCTGTGTGGCGATTCTCATCCAGAACATGGGCACAATCTAATTGGGGCAAACGAATCCCGGCAGGATTTTCCTGCCGGGATTTTTCATTTGGCTGTAATGATGAAGTTTTACCGTATAATTTGGACACGCTCCTGCTTTTGGGGAAGTTATCATATTAGAGGACAAACGTATTGTTCGCGAGTTGTGCCAACAACTCCTCGCTGAGGGTTGGAGCGACGACTCAACGACCGCGAGTGCGTCGCACCGCACAGGTGGACGAATCCTCTTAATCAGATAAAATCTACGGGTAGGACGAATCTCATTCAGAAAGGTGCGACGCACCCTCGTGGTATCAAGAAAACTCTGTGTCTTCCCTTCGACAAGCTCAGGACATCGCCTCTGCCATGTATGCCCTTTAGGGTACGACTCGCAGGACAAGCCCATCGTCCCACAAGGGGATGATATCCGCGAGCTATATCTGCGAACTCCTCGCCGAAGGCTGGATTTAATCTGTGACCGCGAGTGCGTCGCACCACACAGTTGGATTTTGGCTGATTAAAGGGTAAAATCCTGGCTGAAACCGTATCCTGTAGCAAAGTGCGACGCACCCTCTGGTTTGGCGGACTCAAATGGCTCGAAGAAAAATTTCCTACATCCCAAACAATTATTATCATATCTATAATCGTGGCGCGCATCAGATGAATATCTTTCGCACCGATGCGGATTATGTAT
>CAVWDB010000020.1:0-10933 GCA_963753655.1 uncultured Chloroflexia bacterium | reverse complement strand
ATATAAGGGTATCTTTAAAACACCACTTTTGAGCATCAAGCGGTGGGGTATCCAGGGATAATTTTTCAGTTGGAACATCAGGGGGTGGCAGGATGGGGATTGCTTTGTTCACCACGACGCCCTTGCCTGCCCTATTGCCTTTACCACCATTCTTTTGGGGCTTATTCCCTTTGTTATTGTCCTTTTGGGGTTTGTTGGGTGACATGTGAATACCTCCAGCCAGCGAATATAACGACTTGTTCAAAAGACAAACTTCGAATCAGACCTAAAAGACCAAATGCCTACTCTCACTTCATTGTACAATTAAAACAGATAAAACGTATCCTTTTGGTTGCCTCAATTTTAAGAGTAGCAACTTATATCCAAATATCTAATTTCCCCAGCGTGGTTGCCAGTCTGAAATGGGGGTGTTCGTCAGACGCCTGACACCCGTCCCATCGGGGTGCATGATGTAGATTTCGTTATTGCCATCCCGAAAGGAGGTGAAGGCGATCCAGTTGCGATCGGGTGACCAGCTCGGGGCGAGGTTATCACCTCCGTGCGTGAGACGGACCAAACCTGTCCCATCCACGTTAATCATAAAGATGTCGTGATCTCCAGCGGGACCGCGATAAAAGGCAAGTCTCGTTCCATCAGGCGACCAGGTACTGCGTCCGCCCATATTGTCGAGATTCGTAATCTGACGGATATTTGTTCCATCCGCGTTCATGACGAATAGTTGACGCATGCCCGCGCGCGAAGAAGCAAAAGAGATCATCAAACCATCTGGCGACCAGGTGGGATCGATGTCGTCACGATTTGTAAGGGCGTGCGCATTCTTTCCATCGGGGTGCATCAACCAGAGTCCGTCACCGTTTTTGGTGAAGAGTATCCATTCGCCGTTGGGAGAAAGTTCGGGCGCATACAAACTGCCGATATTTTTTGTCAAATGTTCTAATTCAGTTCCGTTCGTGTTGAGAGAATAAATGTCGAAGCCTCCGCTTTGCTTGGAGGAGAAATAAATCTTTCCCTCCTTCATCGAAAGTGACGGATAGAACGCGGTCGCATCGAAGTTTGTGAGTTGTGTACGATTTGTCCCGTCTGCGTTCATGAGGCAGATCTGATCTATCTGTTTGACATAGCAAACGAAGACGATCTTCCCTGTTGGAGGAGTATCTCCAAAGAAACCGGGAAGCGGCGATGGGATGGAAGTGACTTGTGGAATCGTTTCAAGTGTGTGGGAAAAAGTTGGGGAAGCAGGAGTGAGGGTAAAGATGAGAGGCGCGGTGGAAGCAGATAAAACAGGAGCAACCTCCGGCTGAGGTTGGGGCGCAGCCGTCAGGCTTTGTCCAATATAAAAGATCCACGCAGCGATTACGCAAAGGACGATCAACGCACAACCCAATCCGCTGAGAATGAATTTGTCGAAAGTGGAAAAAACTCTATTGGATGAGTTCATGCCTCCATCATAAACTATGTTCCCGTCCCTGAATAATATTTCAACCCAAACTGCCAGAAGTTTTAGTCCTATTATTCACTCTAAGTTTATTCATAACAACGCCCCTCCTTTCCTTTGAGATTTTCACAAGTGCAGCACAACTCAAAATGGAATTCAATGGGAATTTCCGAAGTTGAGACAGAAGTTTGGACAATGTGTTTTTAGCCACGGGTTTCACGAATTTTCACGGAAAAAACAATTGCAAAAATCAGTGAAATCGGTGTCAACCCGCGGCAGAAAGGGAATGTCCGAACCCCCTGTCCGAAGGTCAGGGATTTTATCAGCCTATCAAGGTCAACCAAACAAGTTTTGTATCTTCTGCTCATAACCGGGAAGGATTTCATTGGTTGCGGAAGCCCAAACTAAATGAGTTGCAAAGGATACAAGAACCATGCCCAAAAAGTTGCAATAAAAAAGCGCCTCCATTTGCAGAGGCGCTTTCTTGTTGGTCTAGGCAGATTACGGCAATGAACTGTTGATCTTGCTGAAGGTATTGCCAATCTTGGGTCCAAGCAGACGCATGACTGCGATCACCACAATGGCGACGAGTGCGAGGATGATCGCATACTCGACAAGACCCTGACCTTTTTCTTTGGGAGCGAATAACATAATAAAAATCCTTTCTTGAAAAAATGGTCTGAGAACATCTCAGCCTGTCCTTATTTTATATCATATCAAAGAGCAGGCAAATTCGTTGGTGGTTATTTTACCTTACAAGATTGTTGATTTTATAAATTTATGACAACCTCTGACCAGAGTAATCATGTTGCAATGTTCATTGAGCACCAAAGAGCAATATAGAAAAGTCTCCATATCCAGCAGGCACACCGGTGGTAGAGAAAAGACGCGCTCGCCTCTTTTTGAAACGAGACAGATTAATTGTAAGACAAAACTTTTTAACTTGTTTTCCCTTTCAGTTGATAAGTTTAAAGGGCAGATCTCCTTCCATCCACTTCAGTGGACATTTGTTAATCGGTGTGGGCAGGTTAACTTCATTGGAATTTATCAGGTTATGAATTCTTATTTCGGCGTGTGTTTCATACACTACATTACTATCCAGCGACCACCCACAAATAGCAGAGCTCTCGGGTAACTCTACTGAAGTTTGAGTTTCAATATTAAACACAAAATCCAAAGGGTCAGGCGCGCCACCCAATGGATAGTATTTAAAATCATAGCCTAGATGAATAAAACGCTGATCATCTGACCATTCTATTTGGCAACCATAACGTGAGTCAGTATCAAATTCCGAAATCAGAGCAGGCTTCGTAAAATCAGCATTAGCTGTATAAAGCGAATAATGGTCTTTCTGTATATCCCTGTTAATGGCAAAAGATACTCTTTCGCCATCCGGCGAAAAGGCTAGACAATCTATCCTGTCATCTGCTTTCAATCCATCAATGGACACGTCTTCTATTTTCGAGCTATTGACGTAAACTGCCTGGAAGTTCGACAAGGCAGATAAAGGGTATATTATCTGCCCATCTGGGCGCCATACAAAGCGAGAATTTTCATTGATTACGGGAGTTAATGTCGTGAGATTTGTACCGTCAACATTAACTGAATAGAAAGATGTAGATTCCCGTGCTATAACATTTACAGCAGTACCGACGATTTTGGATATCCACCCAGCCCCAACCAGTTTCGCCCCCCCGGGAGACCATTGCCAGGTCACGCCATTTTCACTGGGTGGGGTATCCAGTCTCGTAACAGTTTTCTTTTCAATATCATATATGTAGCTTTCATAGATACACAGAGAACGTTTATCCAGATCAGCACAAACATAAGTGTATGCCTTCGTCAGATCAGGCGACAAATTGATTTCAAGCGGTGTCTTATAGCCCGCATAAGCTTCATCTGCTCAATTCTTTGGAAGCAAGGTCTCCAATTCGGCTCTGGAGATTAAGATTTTTTTCTCGCCCGTACTTGGATTTACTACTACAATATTTTCAATATCATCCTGAATCACTGAGCCGTTAGAGCCGCCCACGGCTGTTGGCGTAAGTGTTGGGGTGAATGTCGGAACAGGTGTCGCTGTATGGGTTGGCAGAACCATCGGGGTGGCGGAAACATTTGTTTGCTGAGATACACACCCCGCAAAAATCAAGTTCAGAACGATGAGAGTAAAAACGGTATTTTGATTAAGTTTCATCATTAGCTTCTTTTTCTTTGTCAATGACAAAAAACCTGTAATATGGTTTAAAGAAAACCCACTAACCAAAACACTTTTGATTAGTGGTAGTTTCGACACCTGTGTGATTTGTCAAACCAATCACACACGGGCGGATTCGCGGCTATTCAACCACTGATTATCACTTCCATAATTTTCCCAACTCGATCAGCGAGTTATAGTACGGCTCGATAGATGGAATGTAGTGCCGCTCGTCTTTTGCATGTGGACCCAAACCAGATTGTCCCCACACGACTGCCTGCCCCCTGGGAGCGAATCTTGCGCTGGTACCGGGGAGCTTCCTCCCGATTTTCGCCTCTTCGCCACCCGACGCCTGTTTGACTGCTTCGATCAACATTTTCAACGCTGGATTATTCGGGTCACATATCACGCCATTTTCCATAATGGAGAATTTGGCTTCCAGTCCGTTGGCTTCGCAGTATTTCAACACTTCATCCTTCAACATGGATGTGTCATCTTGTGGAATAGGGCGAATCTCCACTCCTAGAATTCCCTCCGCGGCAGTGACGTTGTAGATACCCGGCGTCCCCACATTGATGAACGGGAACTTCGCCTGCGATTGCCAGCCATTCGGCGATTTGAGTGTGAGGTGTTTAGCAAAGAGTTCGTTCAAAGCAGAACGCGCGCTGATAAGTTTCTCGCTCAAATCACCCGCCCCCGCCACGCCGGAATGTCCCTTTGCACCGCGTGCGATCACATCAAAGCGCATCACACCGCGGTTCTCCACGCAGATCTCGCCGAAGCGCTCCGCGCCTTTTTCACCCGTACGTTCGCCAGCAACAAATAAGGATGGTTTGAGGTTTAATTCTTTGAGAACATGCGGCGTGCCCCATGCTTCAGCTTCTCCGTTTTCTTCGTTGCCAACAAGGAGTAAGGAGACGTTGGGGCGCAGCGACGCTGCGCCCTTACACATATCCTTCATCCAAACGAGATAGGTGGCGACAACAGTCTTCATATCCGCGGAGCCGCGACCCCAGAGGTAATCGCCTTCGATACGCGGGGTGAATTGAGAGTCGTCGGGTTCGGGTTCGACGACATCAAAGTGACCAGTTAAGAGGATTGGAGATTGCGCTTCGTCTGCGCTATCGCTCCGCTCAGCGCGAGGGAACTCTGCATAAACTGCCGGATATTTGCCATCGAAGTAACGCGGTTCGAAGCCGTGACCGCGTAGGTAATCGTAGATAAATGTTCCGGCGCGGTGGACTTCGTCAAGGCGTTCGTTGGGGCTGGCGGTGACGGAGGGGATACGGATCAGGTGTTGTGCAAGGCTGAGTATCTCGCTGGTTTTATCCTGATAATTTGTTTCGATCACAATTCCACTGGCAGTGCGGAAGCGAACAGGAAGCTCAGGATGTTCACGCGCTTCGGCACGGGCGTGTTGAAGGATTTCACCGATCCGTTGCGAGTCACCATTCAAGCTGGAGTAATTTGCGGCGATGGTTTCCACATCCGCGTTGACTTGCATTTCACGCTCATGCACCAGTTCACGCAACACTTCAACAGGTATTTCATCACTCTCGCCAATTTCCGCTTTGACACGGGAGCGAATCTTTTCCGCGGTGTTACCTCCGCCTTCAGACATTTCAACCAATGGCGCAAGATCGTCCCATAGACGCAACGCTTCGGCAAGCGGCTTGAGTTCGTTCAATGTCCATTTGAGGAAGTCGCGCATCGTAACCGGTTTGGCGGTGAACGGATTCTCGATCTCGGCGCGCAATCCGTGCTGGGCGGAGAGTCGTTCGTTCGAGCGGGCGCGCGGGATGTCTTCTCGATCATATCGAAAGCCGCGACCAAATTCCGGGTCCGCATAGAAGCGGGTGAGGAGCAGGTTCTTGAGAGTCAGATTCGCTATATCCACATCCAGCGAACTACCGCCGTCATCGGTGCGGACTTCGACACGTCCCATCGGCAAATTGATGCGCGCCATCAGGTTTTGCTTTTCGATCTGGCTCGCCATCTCTTCGGCGGGCGTCTCCTCGCCAATGGCATACAAGCCGCGGTTATAGAGTTGATTCAGTTCGTCGCTGGTGGTCGAGATGAGGCGCTCGACCGGCTCGGCAAACGAACGGGCACGCGTGGGCGTGTAATTGTTGTTGCCAAAGCGGATGCCGCGCCGCACGAGGTCATAAGAGATTTGCAGATAATCGTTGTACGAACGATAGAGATCGGGCAGATCCATCTCGGGCGGATTCGGGAACGTGAGGTTGCGGATCGAATCATTTTCGGTGATGACGACTACAGCGCGTCCATCGCGGACTTGAGCCTGCATCGGCGTCGAGGCGGATGTCGCGATGAAGAGGCTTGAGAAGGCACGCAACAAGCGCGCAGACGTGATGTAGAACTCGGACTTGAACTCATCGAGATGTTTGTCGCCGCGCTCGGATGCAGGCAGATGCATGAAGTCCCAGGCAAAGAGTGGATCGGGCAGGGACAGGTTGCTGTGAATGCCCGCCACTGCAAGCCCGCCGCCATAGAGGTCAACACATTTTTCGAGATAACGTCGTTTGGCAATGCCCCAATTGCCGGGGATGGAATCGTGACCGATGTCGGTGAGGAACAAAAGATTGCCATGCCAGTAATGAAGTTTCTCGCCGAAGTTGCCGCCTGCACGATGAAGCGCATTGATAAGTGATGCTTCCTGAAGGCGCGCTTCGTAGATGGTGCCGCGCGGCGTGTAATACGGGCGCGTCGCCCACTCGATCATCCAGTGGAAGACTTCGAGCTGGCTGAACTGTGCCAGCCACGGCGGGATACATTCGGCGCGCAGATAATCCACGAAGGATTGCTGGCTGGGACCTGATCCCACGGTGAGCAAGGGACGTAGTTCTTCATCAAGCAGATTCCATTCCTGCTCAAAGCCGTTGAGTCCGCCTTCGGGTTTTTCCCTGGCGGCTTGCTCGGCGGCGAGATGAAATTTATCGGCGAATTGTTGAGGATTGAATGACATAGTTGATTCCTAAGTTTTGAGATAAGTAATGCGTAATCCGTACTGCGTATTGTGTAAAAGAATGAAAGATGAAAGAAAAAGATTGTGCTAAAATTTGGACATAGAGGTGTTCCATGAATCTTGAAGTAAAGACAAATCAATCACGGTATGAAAAAGGCAGTATCCGTAACGCGGTGTCTTTTGCGTTGAACAGCGCGGTATCGAACGCCCGTCAACGTTCCGAGCATTACTCGAGTATTTGTAAAAAATTCGAGAAGAAATACAAGATGACATCGGTAAAATTCCTTGAGAAATTTGACTCCGGCAAACTTGGCGACGACCAGGAGTTCTTCGATTGGTACGCAGCCGCACGCGGATTAAATCTGTGGCGTGAACGTTACGAAATCCTTTCGGGGGTTTCGGTGTGAAATCCCGTGAATATTATGCCAGCATTCAGAAGGCAATCCTTGCCGCACCGCATGTGATTCAGTCCGACATTTCCTTTGACGAGGTCTCGGAGGAGGAATGTTATATCCGAGGCATTCTTACACTTAATGGTGGTTATCAACTTCATATCGCAGAGTATGTTGTTACAGAACCGGAATTCAAGCATTTGAAATATCGTTTCCATCTTCAAACATCTGACAGTAAAATGATCGCCAGGTGGGACAACGCTCCTCATCATCCCAAGATCAAAACTCATCCCGATCACTTACATGTTGGGGAAAAGATTAAGGCAAATCCTCCAGCGGATATTTCACAAGTTTTAGTGGATGTTCTATCCTTCATCGAATAATTTATGATGCAATATACCGTCCCGAAGGATTCTCTGGAAAAACATTGTTGAGTCCCTCAAACCTTCGGGACGTTCTTTTGGCGGCTTGCTCGGCGGCGAGGTGAAATTTATCGGCGAATTGTTGAGGGCTGAAGGTCATGGTTGATTCCTAAAGTTTGAAATAAGTATTGCGGAAAGGTGAGAAAAGACTGAATTGCCTATTTCATTTACCATCCTTGCCATATATTGTATGGCGTTTCAAGGCACGCGTCATTTGATCCTGTGAATGTTTTATAAAATTTATCAACAGAAATTCCAAATGCTTCGGATATTGGTTTCGTTCTTTCAGATAATGTAGGAAATATATAACCTAAATCAGAGTCTAATTTCTTAAGTTGCTTATAATTTTCGCCATCGTCTGGAGGAAAAAGCCAGAAGGTAAAGAATGATTTTGTTGGACAACCTGTTACTATCTCATTATTTAACTCGGCATTTGCAGTATATTTAGCAATAAATCCCTTCTCTGGATACAACAACCAAATCATCATAAAGTCTGGGGCAGTTGGCTCTGTGTTATAAATTTCTACAGTTGTAAAAACATCTGTAGGACGTCCATATTTATTTAGAATTGACTTAAGAGAATACATTCCCAATAAACCCGTATAAGCCCGCTCATCATAGACCCATTCATAACCATCCGTAATTGGTCGCAAAACTTCTTCACGAATGCTTATTGCACTCACTTGGGAGATGTTTTCTTGTTGTAAGGTTGAAACGCCGAGGTTTAAACGCAACCCATCCTTGATAACATAAGAAGAAACATTTCTGTAATACGTACTTAATTTAGATTCCCCATCAGAAATTGAAGTTTCTCCCGGCTCAATTCCCCACCAGCATGGGAAATCACAACTGTTGTCTCTAAAGATTTTCTCCAATTCTAAATAGGCATGATCTGGGTCTAAAGTTGATATATAAGTTGGGGTTGCTTCAATGACCTTTAGTTCTTCCGTTGCAATTCCGGTCGGCGCAGCAACAAATTGTGATACTGACGTATTTGTATAACTTAAAGGCAGTTCGGTAGGATATGATTTTGGCGTACAGGAAATTATTGATAACAATACTACAAATACTATGATTGACAAATAAAATTTATTGTTATTTTGCATCATTATCTTCTTTGTCATCATATACCTTCTATTTCTTCAAACTCTCCAGCCCTTCCACCAACCTCTCGAACGCACCTTGCGTTCGTTCGGGCGGCGTGGCATACGAGAAGCGGATCCAGTCATCCCCGAAGGGAGAAAAGAACGCGCCGGGGACGATGGCAACGCCGTGATTCTCGGCGAGATACCCTCCGAGGGGTTCGCTGTCCGTCCAACCTTTAGCTTGAATATATTCATCAACATTGATGAAGGCGTAATATCCCTTGCCGATGATATGTTGGAACTCATACTTCATCAACAAGTTTCGCAATACGACGCGGCTGGCATTGGTCGGTTCGATGATGGTCTTTGCGGCTTCGTCGAATCCCATTTCGTATGCCGCCATAGCAACAGCTAAAGAGAAGAATGATGGAATAACCGTATGCGATGAACGTGCTGTTATGAACTTAATAACAGCTTCGTCTGCAATAAGATGGCAGTTGCGGACATTCGATCCGCCCAACGATTTGGTGATGCCATCCAGGAACATCAAACGTTTGAGTTCATCAGGTGTGAAATGTTTGAGGAAGGAATTCAAATCCATCGGGGATTTGTCGGTGACGTAGTGATACATCCAATCGAAGAGGACGAATGCCACGCCTGCCTCAAGCGCGGCTTTGGCAAGCGAAACCTGTTTCTCGACAGGAATGGTCGAACCGGTGGGGTTATCGGGGTTGGTAATGACAAGACCCGCGATCTTTCGTCCACTTGATTCGGCGAACTTCACGCTTTCACGAATTGCTTCCTCGGAGTACGCCCATCCCTGCGCGGGGTCACCCGGCGCCCAAAGGACGTTTGCGCCCACGCCATAGGGTCCCCAGTTATAGGAGATCCACGGCACGCGCGAGACCATGATGAGGTCGCCCTGCCGTCCATGACCGAGCGCCAGCATGGCTTGATATGCCTTGACCAATGCATCGCGTCCACCCGCGGTGCCGAGGACGTTGGCAGGTCCCCAACCAGAGTCGGAATCCAATTTCCAATATTGCTCGATGACCGCCTTGCGATAAGCTTCAGTGCCGAACGGCATATCGTAAGACGTACCATGCTCCAGTTGGAGTTGAAGCGCACGTTCGAGGATCGGCTTGGGAGTCCCGGAAGCGAAGCGCCTCCGTCTCCCTGCGAGGCGTCAAAGATGGCGGCAGTCGGATTCTTTTCCTTGTAGACTTTCAATGACTTGTTGATGAGGAACATGCGCGAGGGCGGGATGTTCATCATCTCGGTCAAATATCCGCTGACGGGAACGAGGTTCTTTTCCGGCACGGCATAGACGGGGGTATCGTTGGAAACGGTCATGAATTTCTCCTTGATCTCAGACCCTAAAGGTTTTGGAAACCTTTAGGGTCTCTTTAGATTAACAAAAACGCCCCGAAGGTTCGGGGCGTTTTTGTGTGGTTACCTCTCAGCTTTGTTTTGCCTGTTCCTGTTCCCAACACGGACGCCCCGTCACTATACGAGTGCGGTTTGTATTATCGGTGTTGGTATTATTCATCAAACAGAACATCGGGCGCAAGGATACCATTGTGAGGGAGAGAGTTAAGAAAATGGTTCAAAGGGCGGAAGACTATTTTTCATGCAAATAGGATTTTGCAGTTTCCAAAAATTCCTGCGCCTGTTGAATTATTTGAACAACCACGTCAGCCTGCACATTTGGATCAAACGCATAATCCCCGATCTGTCTTTGATCGAACGAAGTCAGAAGCCAACGATGGAATTTTGGGTCCAATTCTTTTGTCTTTGCAAAATGTTGACCATACGCGGCAATGACATTGCCATGCTTTCCAAAATTCAATCCCTTTTCATTAAGCAAAGCCTCAGCGATATAAAACATGGCATAGTAGGCGTGCCCGCGGCAAAGTCTGTTTTTTCCGTTGGTGAGCAAAATATCAGCAGCTTCGATCGCGTCGATTGCTCGTGCAAATAATTGAGCGGTAGTCTCCTTCATACAAGAACACCCTCCGCACGGATATTCTTTAGCACGGGCAAATCACCTTTTTTCCATTGTGATTCCGTCATGATCGTGCGGCTAATGGTGACATCGTATTCCAGCGACAGGTTGCTTGCCAGTTCAGCCGAACGGACAAGTTCATCCCAATAACTTTTATAGGCATCGAGAACGATCATCACGTCCAGGTCAGAGTTCTGGTTGTAATCCCCGCGTGCATAGGAACCGAATAAATACACGGCTTTCAAGCGTTCACCGTATATCTCGGCTAGTCCTTCTTTCATTTTCGCCATCAGAGATTTCACGTTATCAGGCATATTCCAATTATAAACCCAACATAAAAGCCCCCGAGGGTTTCACAACCATCAAGGGCTTTCACTTTGGGCGACTTTGGGCGGGGAGACCCCGCCCCTACTT
>CAVWDB010000019.1:0-24594 GCA_963753655.1 uncultured Chloroflexia bacterium | reverse complement strand
GTTTCTTCAAATTAGTGGATAGAACAAGACATCATAAATAGTTTCTTGGCTTTTATCAGCACGCTTTAAATTGAATGCAGTCATTAATCCCTGCTCATGTGGACATATTGCACAAAATGGATCAAGGGTCCGCTGTCTCTTAATCAGTGGGTTCAGGGTTAGAAGTCCCTGGTCGGTCACACCAGATACCATATCAAATTGATATTTTCTTTATCAATATCAAATAGATGGTCTTTGTTGTCATAACTGAGCTTATATTGACCCAGAAATCCGCTGAATTGAATTTGACCATTTTCGTCTGTAGATAGTTTTGTTAGTGAAATCCACCATTCGTCTTTGATGAGTTTCATAAGTTCATCATAGGCGGGTTTGGCGGAACCGTCCTTACGAAGCAAACCTGCTGGAGCGTTGAGCCAGCCGCCATCGGACGAGTCCCACCAAGTGATGCCCTCCACAAGCGGATGGGCAAAGAGCGTTTTGTAGTGTTGAATTGTTTGTTCGGCTTGCCGTTCTTCTCCTTCAGGTGTTGTGGGCCAATCAGTGACTTGATAATCGTTGAGGTCGACAATTTCAGGCGGCATGAGGTGACCTGAGACCAGCGTTGTCTCTGTAAAATGGATGGGGATGTTGAAGCGTTCGAAATTCTCCAGAACCTTCAATGTCTTTTCCACGCCCCACCAACCCTGATGCATGTGTGATTGGATACCGATCACGTCAAATTTGATTCCCGCTTCGAGACAGCCTTCAACCAGAATATCATAGGCAGATGAAACATCGAAGTCGTTAATGAACAGCGTTGCTTTCGGGTTCGTCTCACGCGCCACATCGAACATCATCCGAATCGTGTTGATACGTCCGTGCTCCTTGCAGATGCGTGTGATGCCGTTATCGTATTTGTCGAAGACAGGCATGATAACCGCTTCATTAATAACATCCCATATATCGATCAACCCTTTGAAGTCTGACACATCGCGGTGGATACGGTCGAGTTGTGCCTGCAAAATCTCCGCGTTGCTCAGCTCAAGCAGCCAATCCGCAGTGACCGTGTGCCAGCAAAGCGGATGTCCCTTTGTAATCATGTTGTGCTCAAGACACCAGCGGGCGGCGTTCTTAACTTTCTCTGTGATGGGCTCTCCGCATTTGGGTTCAAAGCGTGCCCAGTAAAAGGGAAGTGTAGCGGCGTTGAATAAGGCTGCGATCTTTTCTGCACGCTGTTCAGCACGTTCCTTTTCTTCGCCCTCATAATCACCATTTGCCAGTGGGACAAGGTCAAAAGCAGCGGTTCCAAAAAGAAATTTATGATTGATTTGTTCGATAGTCACTTCTTGATTTGCCAATGGCATACCATCCGCTTTCAGGATTGTGATGGTTGCCTCTGTCATTTTGTTTTTGATTTCGCTGTTCATCGTTTACCTTTTCTGGAGCATTTGTTATTTCAAGCTTGAACCTTATTTTCGATTTTCAAATCTCCCACCTGAACCACAACCACATCATCGGGTTGTAAAGTGAAATCTTCTGGCACAAGGCATGTGCCTGTCATCAAAAATACCCCCTGCGGAAAATCCAATTCACGTGTAAGAAACCCGACCAACTCAGGCAATGTCCGCTTCATGGATGATGTGTTCGCTTCGCCGTTGAATATCAGTTCATTCGCCCGCTGAATCTGCAAACGGATCGGGATGTCTTTTATTTCCTCAGGTTTACATAACCAAATGCCATGTCCCAAGGCGCATGAACCGTTATAGATTTTTGCCTGTGGCAAATACAGCGGATTCTCGCCTTCGATATCCCGCGACGAAACATCATTCCCCGCGCAGTATCCGACGATCTCATTGTAACGATTGATCACTAATACCAACTCAGGTTCTGGAACATTCCAATGGCTATCTTTACGAATCCTTATTGGCAGTCCATTCCCTGACACACGCCAGCCGATCGACTTGGAAAAAATCTCAGGACGCTCCGCCTCATAGACTGTCTGATACATGTCGGCTACTGTGGATTCCGCTTTGCGCGCATCACGGCTTCGCAGATATGTGACTCCTGCCGCCCACACTTCCTGATATGGATCGATCGGCGCTTCCTCCTCACCGACGACTGAATCAGCCTCCGATGAAGTTTTCACTACCTCGAACATTTTTTTGCGCGGCATCTCGAGCAATGCGCTTAAACCCAAACTCGGCGGCAAGAAATACCCATCCACCGCCCAGCATGATCCGTTCGTTGTTTTGTGTTTGGTGAGTAGCATTACAAGCCTCCAAGTTGTTCAATGATCTTTTCCACATCGTACACACATCCACCCCATGTGCCGCCGCTGATGTTTTGGAGGGCAGCCCACAGACGTGTATCCTCTGGCAGGTCGGGATTCAGCTTCAAGTCGGGGTGAGGCGTTCTTGAATCCAAATCAACGTTGAGAACATCCAAACTTCCCGAAAGATTGACGCGGTCAACGATGATCTGGATCGTATCTCCATCCCGCAACTTCCCAAGCGGACCACCCGCCAACGCCTCAGGTCCAACGTGACCGATACATGCGCCCGTGCTGACGCCGCTGAAACGTGCGTCGGTGATGAGCGCGATGGTTTTGCCATGCGGAAGATATTTGAGCGCAGACGTGAGTTGATATGTCTCTTCCATACCCGTGCCCATGGGACCGCAACCGATCAGCGCAATGATGTCGCCCGCCTTGACGGGATTCTCGCTCAAGCCTTTTACCGCGGCGATGGCAGCACGTTCGCTGGTGAATACGCGGGCGGGACCTGTTTTCCGATAGACACCATCGGGGTCAACAACGCTTGGGTCAATGGCGGTGCTTTTGATGACGGCTCCCTGCGGTGCGAGATTGCCTGTGAGAAATGTGATCGTGCTGGTGAGTCCACGCTCGTGAGCTTTCGTTGGATCCATAATGACATCATTGGGATCAATGCCATCTAACTCATGAAGTCGTTCGCGAAGTTTTTGGCGGCGTTCGCTGATTTGCCATTCGTCGAGCGCTTCACCGAGTGTGTTTCCATTTACGGTGCGGGCGTTGAGTTTGAGCAAGCCGAGTTCACGCAAATGCAACATTGCTTCGGGTACGCCGCCTGCCAGGAAGACTTGCACGGTTCCATAGCCTGTTGGTCCGTTGGGCATTACATCTACAAGGCGCGGCGTGGAACGATTGACGCGCGACCAATCTTCAACGGTGGGGCGGGGGAGTTTTGCCGCGTGCGCTATAGCGGGAATATGCAATAACAAGTTCGTGCTGCCGCCAAATGCGGCGTGTGCCACCATCGCATTATGAATTGAGTTTTCGGTGAGAATGTCGCTGGTGGTGATGTTTAGCTTTGATATTTCCATCAATGCACGTGCGGATCGTTGTGCCATGTCCAGCCAAATTGCTTGACCTGATGGCGCCAATGCTGAATGTGTGACAGCGAGTCCCAACGCCTCTGCTACCACCTGACTGGTTGCTGCTGTTCCGAGGAATTGACAGCCACCCCCAGGCGAGGCACAAGCGCGGCATCCAAGATCGGAGGCTTCTTCGAGTGTGATGAGTCCATGGGCGAAGCGTGCGCCGATGGATTGGATTTTGCCTGCATCTTCGCCTTGCTCTGGTAACAACGTCACGCCGCCAGGGACGATGACACACGGGAAAGATTTTTGCGCGGCGAGAGCGATCATCATCGCAGGCAAGCCTTTGTCACATGTGGCAATGCCAAGTACGCCTTTTCGTGTTGGCAATGAACGGATGAGCCTTCGTAACACAGTCGCTGCATCGTTGCGATAGGCGAGACTGTCCATCATGCCTGATGTGCCTTGCGTGCGCCCGTCACATGGGTCGCTGACGAAGCCTGCAAACGGAATTTTGTTATGTGCTTTGAATTCTCTTGCAGCGGCTTGCGCGAGCAATCCCACTTCGTAATGTCCCGTATGGTAACCGAGTGCGATGGGGGAGCCGTCTTCTGCACGGATCCCTCCCTGTGTGCTAAGGATGAGATACTCATCTTTGCCGAGGTCAGATGGACTCCATCCCATTGCCGCATCTTGTGTCCAGCCGAAGACATCTCCGCTTGGGGCATTGGTCAAGAAATCGGGGGACAGAGGCAGGCTTCCCGTCGGGCCTGAGGCGTGAGTTTGTACTTCCAAGATGTCCATAGACGCTCCTGTCCATTACCCAAAAGGGTAAACCTTAAATTAATTTGACAATTGTCAATTCGTGTGCAATAATGGCGGTATCGTTACCGGTAACGATACCGCCATTCTATCATTTTTGACGAGGAATTGGTATGCGTAAGAAAAAGCGAACGGTGACAATCCAGGATGTGGCGAAAACAGCAGGGGTATCTGTTTCTACCGTTTCACGGGTACTCAACGAGAGGGTGGATGTTGCAAGCGAGACACAGGAACGCATACTTTCCGTGATCGATGATCTGGGTTATACAACCAACCTGGCAGCACGCAGTATGCGGAGTCAGAAGAAAAACCTGGTTGGGTTGATCATGCCAGACATTGCCTATCCGTTCGCCATCGAGGTGATGAAGGGGGTAAATCGCGCGATTGCTGAATCTGAGTTTGACCTGTTGGTCTATACAACGGGTGATGTGCGAAAAAGCGGACGAGCTTCTCACGAACAAAAGTATGTTTCATTGCTTACAAATTCCATATCGGATGGCGTGATTATTGTTGCACCCGTGGCGGGGGAGTTCAATATCGATGCACCGATTGTTTCAATTGATCCGCTTGCAAGTAATCCGAACTATCCTGCAGTCCATGCGACCAATTATCAGGGCGCGGTGGAAGCAATGGAATATTTGTTGGATCTAGGGCATAAGCGTATTGGTTATATCAGTGGTCGTGCGGAATTAGAGAGTTCAAACCGCCGCTTAATGGGTTATCGGGAAGCTCTTGAAAAGGCGGGAATTTCAGTTGACGAATCATTGATCGCATCTGGCGATTACACCACAGAGACAGGTGTCACCTGTACGCGGGAACTTCTTGCGCTAGAAAATCCGCCCACCGCTATTTTTGCATCCAACGATCAAATGGCGATCGGTGTATTTCAAGTTGCTGAAGAATTGGGGATACGGATCCCGGCAGACCTATCGGTTGTAGGCTTCGACAATATCACTGAATCAAAATATATGGGATTGACAACTGTGGATCAATTTATTTCCGAAATGGGGTTTGTTGCGACCCAGATATTGATAAAGCTTATCAATGGCGCATCTCTCGACGATCAAACCTATCGAATGCAAACCCAACTGGTTATTCGTAATTCCTGTCGTGAGGTTGTTGGTATGAATTAACTTGGTTTGATTACACCGGCTTTGCAAATACTTGTGAATCTGGAAAGGAGGTGAGTGGAAACATTGTTTGAAAGTAAATTGCAGGCCTTCTCTTCGACCTTGAAGAGTTAGAAGGAAGACCTGCGCATTTGTGTGGAGTAGATAGCTCCGCACGACGATAGTATAACCTGTTAAAAAATCAAAAGGAGAAGAAAATGTCTCGCAAGATTTATACGATTTTAAGTCTATTGCTTGTTGCCGCTTTCGCGCTTTCTGCATGTGGCCCCAAAGCTGCAGCGCCTGCTCAAAAAGTCACCGTTAATTGGTGGCATATTTCAACTGCAGAAGAACACAAAGCGCTTTTCCAAAAGTTTGCTGATGATTATATGGCTGCCCATCCGAACGTTGATATCCAAATCACGGTTTTGGAGAACGAAGCCTTCAAGACCAAGTTGACCACGGTCATGCAATCTGGTGAACCCCCTGACATCTTCCAGAGCTGGGGCGGTGGCGTAATGAACGATTATGCCAATGCCGGACTGCTTCAAGACATTACTCCAGCTCTTGGTGCCGATGGTGGCGCGTGGCGCAATACTTTTGCAACTGGCGCGTTGGGCGTATATGCATATAAGGGCAAGAACTATGGCGTGCCATGGGATATGGGTATGATCGGCTTTTGGTATAACAAGGATCTGTTTGCCCAGGCTGGCATTGACGCTCCTCCCACTACATGGGCTGAATTACTTGAAGACGTAACGAAGCTCAAAGCTGCCGGCATTACCCCCATCGCTCTTGGCGAAGGCGATAAGTGGCCCGGTATGCACATGTGGGCGTATCTTGCCACCCGCCTTGGCGGCAAGGCAAACTTTGAAGGGGCGTATAATCGCACAGGCTCCTTCACCGATGCCCCATTTGTTGAGGCTGGCAAGAAACTTCAGGAGTTGATTGCTCTTGAGCCATTCCAAGATGGTTTCTTGGGCGCGACGTACGGTGATGAAGCCACCGCAATGGGTAACGGGAAAGCTGCCATGGAACTAATGGGACAGTGGGCACCTGCCGTTGAAAAAGATAACAGTCCCGATAAGAATGGTATAGGCGATAATCTGGGCTTCTTCCCCTTCCCGATGGTTGAGGGCGGGAAAGGTGACCCGGCTGACGCAGTAGGCGGTGGTAATGGTTTTGCAATTGGCAAAAATGCGTCACCAGAAGCTGTGGACTTTGTCAAGTACATGACTAGCGCAGAGAACCAAGCTGCTTTAGCCAAGATTGGCGTCGCCATACCGGTTGTCAAAGGTGGCGAGGTTGGTTTGAGCGATCCTCTCATGATCGAGCTGCAGAAAACCTTTGCGGCTGCGCAGTACTTCCAACTGTACTATGATCAAGCACTGCCTGCGGCGATGGGTTCTGTGGTAAACGACAGCACTCAAGGAATTTTTGCTGGTACATTAACGCCTGAGCAGGCTGCCCAGGCAATCGAAGATTCCGCCAAGCAAGAATTTAAGTAGGTTATGTTGTAAAGAATAAAGATTTGCGGGGGTTGGGTTCTCTATACTCGACCCCCGCATACCTTTGTCTTTATCTTCAGTTAGGAATGCTCTTATGCAATCACTTCCTGCCATTCCAGATATTTTCAAATTGAAACGGGGCTCAGGCTCTCCTCAGCGCTTTCAGGATCGCCTGACTATTTTCCTGTTCCTGTTGCCAGCAATTATTCTTTTCCTGATATTTGTAGTGTATCCAATTGTTCAATCTATTTATTACAGCCTTTTTAACTGGAAAGGCTTCGGCCCTGCAACGGACTTTGTGGGTCTAGATAATTTCAAAAACATTCTGGGTGACAAGGTGTTTCTCATTGCGATGCGCAATGGGCTCTTTATCATTGCGTTCTCTCTCTTCCTTCAATTGCCATTATCGATGCTACTGGCTGTGATGGTGGGACGTGATATGCCCGGCCGTGTCTTTTTCCGTTCCATCTTTTTCATGCCTTATGTTCTTTCCGAAGTAATCGCCGCGCTCATGTGGTTGTTTATCCTAAACCCTGATCCAGAGCGTGGTTTTGTCAACGCCTTGCTTATCCTTATCCCCGGTGTTAAAGCGCAAGCCTGGCTGGGTAACACGAGCCTCGTCATGTCAGCTATTTTTGCAGCACTGACATGGAAATATTTTGGTTACCACATGTTGTTGTTTATGACGGGTTTGCAAAATATCCCCACTGAGATCGAAGAGGCGGGGCGTATGGATGGCGCCAATGCCTTTCAAAATTTCTTTTTTATCACCCTGCCCTTATTGGGCAGTACCATTCGCACTTCTGTGTACCTGTCTGTTCTTGGGTCGATCCAGCAATTCATTTTGGTCTGGATCATGACTAAAGGCGGACCAGTCAATGCAAGTGAGACCATGGCAACCTACATGTATCGTTTCGGGTTCGTACGTTTCCAGCTTGGATATGGTTCTGCTGTGGCAATCTATATGTTTTTATTTTGCCTAATATTTTCTCTGATCTATCAACGCCTGACCCGTCAGCCTGATTATCTGACGGGTCTCTAGGAGGGATGAATTCATGACGAAAGCCCATTCACATTCGCATCGGAATTGGGGAAAATTCTTAACAAGGTTTCTTCAATATTCTATTCTATCAATCATTGTCGCGATCGTCTTTATTCCTATCGTGATTCTGGTTTTCGGCGCTCTGAAAACGCGTGGTGAACTTTTATCACATCCATATGCTTTACCCATTCCCCCGCGCTGGGAAAACATTATTGTGATTTTAAGTAAAGCTTCATATTCCTTCTGGCCCATGTTGCGCAACAGTCTGGTGGTGATGCTTGCGGTAACATTCGGTGTAGTTGTTCTTTGTAGTCTTGCCGCCTTTGTCTTTGCCCGCACGGATTTCCGTGGCAAGGGATTGGCTTTTAACCTGTTTACGCTTGGGTTGATGTTCCCCATCAATGTGGCCATTTTGCCGGTTTATTTTGTGCTGCGACAGATGCACTTGATCGATAATTTGTGGGGTGTGATTTTGATACAAACAGCATTTCAAATATCTGGCAATATTATGATCCTGCGAGGATTCTTCACAGCGATTCCCGCTGAATTGCAAGACGCAGCTTACATCGATGGCTGTACTGCCTTTGACTTTTTCTGGCGTATTCTTCTTCCTTTGGCACGTCCGGCATTATCGGCAGTTGCGGCTTTGACTATGATCGTCAGTTGGAATGACCTGCTGGTTCCGCTGATCGTGCTTAACAGTGATAAGTTTTGGACCCTGCCATTAGGTACGATGCAGTTCCAAGGGCAATACGGACAAGACCTGTCATTGGTGTCTGCTTTTGTAGCCTTATCGGCTTTGCCAACGATCATCTTCTATCTTTTTGCCGAGCGTCAGATCGTTTCCGGTCTTACAGCGGGCGCAGTCAAGGGATAGAGTTTTAGGATGCAAAAAGTTTTTCGCAATCCAATTCTTTCTGGATGTTACCCCGATCCTTCCATTTGTCGGGTTGGTGAAGACTACTATCTGGTCACTTCCACATTTGAATATTTCCCTGGACTCCCGATCTTTCATAGCCGGGACCTGATCCACTGGCATCAAATTGGTCACGTCCTTGACCGTCCATCCCAGCTGGATCTCGATGAAATACATCCTTCGGGCGGTTTATACGCCCCGACGATCCGTCATCATAATGGAACGTTCTACGTTATCAACACTTTAGTGGATGCAAAGGCGAAGAGCGGAAACTTCGTCGTAACAGCGACACAGCCTCAAGGTCCTTGGAGCGAACCTTACTGGATCGAGTCCGATGGGATCGATCCGTCCCTGTCCTTCGATGAGGATGGGAAATGTTGGTGCGTTGGCACCCGCCTGAATGAAGAAGGATTTTACACAGGACATACCGAGATATTCCTTCAAGAACTTGATCTTGAAAAGATGAAGTTGGTTGGTGAAGCGATCGTTTTATGGGATGGCGCAGTCAAAGGTGTGGTGTGGGCGGAGGCACCGCATATCTACAAGATCAATGGATGGTATTACCTGATGATCGCTGAGGGCGGGACGGCGCATCACCATGCAGTGACGATTGTCCGCAGTAAAAATATTGCGGGACCGTACGAAACATATCGCGGCAACCCCATTCTCACGCATCGACATTTGGGTTTGGATTATCCGATCGTTGGCACGGGGCATGCCGATCTGGTTGAAACGCAGAACGGCGAGTGGTGGGCAGTCCTGCTGGCGATGCGACCATATGGCGGCTATTACTACAATCTGGGGCGTGAGACGTTTCTTGTGCCCGTGCGTTGGGAAGACGAATTTCCCATTTTCAGCGCCGGCACGGGACGTGTAGAGTTTGAATATCCTGCCCCCAATTTGCCAGAGCACAAGTGGCAGACGCCTCCAGCACGTGAAGACTTCAACGACACAACACTTGCCTACCATTGGAATTTTCTTCGCACACCTCGTGATGAATTTTATTCACTCAGTGAACGCCCTGGTTTTCTTCGTTTGAAATTGCGTCCGCAACATCTTGCCGAAAAAAGTAATCCCAGTTTTGTGGGGCGTAGGCAACAGCATATTGACTTCACAGCCCAAACGGAATTCGAGTTCACGCCGCAAGCGAATGAATGTGCAGGACTTGTCCTCATCCAGAACAATGATTTCCATTTTCGTTTTGTCGTAACGTACGAAAACGAGAACATTATTCACCTCATCAAGCGTTCACACGGAAAAGATGAGACGCTCTCATCCCAACCTGTGCCTGCTGGTCGTTATACCCTTAAAGTGACAGCGCACGAACAAGACTATAGCTTTTATTTTTCAACGAACGGTCAATGGCAAACGCTCGCCGAAAAAGTAGATGGTCGCATTCTCAGCACGCCCGTCGCTGGTGGTTTTGTCGGCGCCTACATCGCCATGTACGCCAGCAGTAAGGGTCAGCCCAGCGCCAATCATGCCGATTTCGATTGGTTTGAGTACTCATAACACCTGCACTGCACGTAAGTGCAGGTGTGACAAAACAAAAAATTCTTTTCTAGGATCGAAACTTTGTACATGCTTCGACGTTCTCTCAGTCTTCTGCTTTTACTTTCCTTTGTCCTCTCCTCCTGCGGATCACCATCTACACCCGTACCTGCCACAGCGACACCAGTTCATCCTACGCCCACGTCCACGCCTGTTCCCGTGGAAGGCGCCTTCGAGACGGGAGTTTATCCCAACCTGTTCAAGGACTACCTTGGCAAAAGCGATGAGGAGATCCAGGCAAAGATAGATGCCGCCTTCGAACAACTCTTTTACGGTCACGATGAGATAGAACGAGTCTACTATCCTGTTGGCTCAGACATGGCATACATCTCGGATATTGCCAATGAAGATGTACGAAGCGAAGGCATGTCCTATGGCATGATGATCGCTGTGCAGATGAACAAGAAAGAAGAGTTTGACCGCCTTTGGAAGTGGGCAAAGACGTATATGTACCAAAAAGACGGCGGCTATGCTGGCTACTTCGCCTGGCACTGCAAAACGGACGGTACGCAACTTGCTGCCAATCCCGCCTCCGATGGCGAAGTCTGGTTTATCACTGCGCTGTTCTTCGCCGATGGACGATGGGGCAGCGGCGAAGGTACCTTCGGCAACTATCGTGCCGAAGCAAACTCCATTTTGAATACGGCTATCCATTCTGACGGACGTGGCAACCTCGCCACCGATCTCTTCAATCCCGAAAATAAGCAGGTCGTCTTCGTCCCGCAACTGGGCAGGAACTCCCAGTTCACCGATCCTTCTTATCATATGCCGCATTATTATGAACTCTGGGCACGCTGGGCGGATAAAGATAACGACTTCTGGGCAGATGCAGCCACAGTAAGCCGTGAATATCTGCCCAAGTCGGTCAACCTTGAAACAGGACTTGCCCCAAACTATTCCGAATTCGATGGCAAACCTGTCAGTGATGATTACAACGGCAATTTTCGCTATGATGCGTTCCGTGTGGGAGCGAACGTGGGCATGGACTATGTCTGGTTCCACCCGAGCGAATGGCACGTGGAACAATCCAACCGTTTGCTGAATTTCTTCGCATCACAGGGCATTGACGATTACATCGCAGAATATTCATTGGCGGGTGAGCCGCTGGCGGGCGCTCACTCTCAGGGTTTGGTGGCCACCAATGCGGTTGCCGCCCTCGCCGCCGACCGCGCGATTGGCGAGCCGTTCGTGCAGGAATTGTGGGACCTTAAGGTTCCAACTGGAACATATCGTTATTACGACGGTTTGTTGATGATGATGGGCTTGTTGCAAGTTAGTGGGAACTTCCGCATCTATGAGCCTGGCACAGCACCCGAAGGACAGGTCTTCCCCACGCCCAAGCCTGAGGTGACAGGTAAGTTTGCCCCTCCAAATGGAAAAGCCTTGTTGTTGGTTGGTCAAGACAAAGAGAGCGCTGATTCTTATTTCGATGCAACGGTCACCCCGCCAGGCGGTATTGCGGTGAATGTTGATTTGCAATTGAGCAATATCGGAGACCTTGATTATCTCGCTGGCAAATATCCTAACAGCACATTATCTGTTGGCGTGGATTTGAAAGACTTGCCCACAGATGAACAGATAGATACCATTCTCGACACTTTGACTACCTACAACCGCCCCGTCTTCCTTCACCTTGGGTTTGGATCGAATGATGCTCCTGATGAGTATGTCTCAGTGTGGAAAAGGTTTGGGGAGAGGATGCAGGCAAAGGTGCGTTTGAACGTTGCTCTCGTTTGGGAGTCGGATTCGTGTGAGGTATCCAATATCACGGATTGGTATCCTGGTGATGAATATGTCGATTGGGTGGGAATATCCTATTGCGATGGCAGGCCTGTTGAAGCGACGATCCAATTTGCACGTGAACATCTCAAGCCTGTGATGCTGGAGGCTGTATCGCAGGCTTCAAGTTGGAACGAGTGGTTTGCACCTTTCTTTAAATTTGTGAATGATAATAACGATGTTGTGCGTGCGGTGACGTATATCAATGGTGGCGAAAGCCGTTTGTCGAATGCCGACGTTATCAAAAATTGGAAGACTGAAACCAAACAAAGTTTTTGGCTGCGTGGCGGTCCGCCTTTGTTCGATGCGCTGGGGTTTACACAATGAACTTATATCAAAGGAGCCTTTCATGAGTGCGACAGGCACAACAGAAAAAATTTTGTATCTCGATACATCGTTATCCTTCGCCGAGCGCGCAAAGGACCTGGTAGGACGAATGACACTGGATGAAAAAGTAGGGTTGACGAATCATCCCGCGCATGGCATTCCGCGCTTGAACATTCCCGCCTACAACTATTGGAGTGAAGCCTTGCATGGCGTTGCCCGCAACGGACGTGCAACCGTCTTCCCACAAGCGATCGCGATGGCGGCAACCTGGGATAAGGATTTGATCCTCAAAGTGGCAACCGCCATCAGCGATGAAGGTCGCGCTAAATATCATGCCGCGTTGAAGCGTAACGGCTACACTGATCTGTATCAGGGACTGACGTTCTGGTCGCCGAATGTAAATATCTTTCGTGATCCCCGTTGGGGGCGTGGACAGGAAACATGGGGTGAAGACCCATTTTTCACAGGCGAGATGGCATCTGCGTTTGTACGCGGCTTGCAGGGCGATGATCCAAAGTATCTCAAAGCGGCGGCGTGTGCCAAACACTTTGCGGTTCACTCTGGACCTGAGAAAGATCGTCACACTTTCAATGCCATTGTGACCAAACGTGAGTTGTACGATACCTATCTACCTGCGTTCAAAAAGCTTGTCACCGAAGCCAAGGTCGAATCGGTAATGGGCGCATACAACCGCACACTCGACGAAGTCTGTTGTGCCAGTAAACTTTTACTGGAAGACATCCTGCGCGGCGAATGGGGTTTTGATGGGCATGTTGTGTCAGATTGTATGGCATTGTCAGATTTTCACCTGCATCACAAGGTCACGAATGACGCGGCTGAGTCGGCAGCGCTGGCATTGAAATACGGATGCGACCTCGGATGCGACCATGTCTTCAATGAGATTCCCACCGCCATCGAGCGCGGACTCATCACCGAAGCGGCAGTAGATCGTGCTCTTGAACGCACACTCGGCACACGCTTCAAACTCGGTATGTTCGATCCAGATGAAGATGTACCGTACGCTTCCATCTCAACCGATGTTGTCGCATGTGATGAGCATCGTCAACTTGCGTATCGAACTGCAACCGAGGCAGTTGTCTTGCTCAAGAATAAAGATAACGTTCTGCCGATCAAACCATCCACAAAGAAGATCTTTGTTACAGGTCCCACCGCCGCCAGCCTGGAAGTTCTGCTCGGCAACTACTACGGTTTCAACGACAAGATGATCACTTTGCTCGAGGGTCTCACGGGGCGCATCCCCGAAGGCATGGGTATGGAGTACACATCTGGCACCACATTGAAACATCCACGTGAAATTCAACAGACATGGGCTCCAGGCATGGCGCAAGCCGCTGATTTCGCCATCGTCTGTGCAGGCTTCAACTCGTTTCTCGAAGGCGAAGAAGGTGAGTCGCTTCTTTCTGAACAAAACGGCGACCGCCAAAGTATTTCCCTCCCGCAGAGTCAAATTGATTACATCAAAGAGCTTGCGATTCATGGCGCGCGCATCATCCTTGTTCTCACGGGCGGCAGTCCCATTGCGCTTGGCGAGATCGAAGAGATGGTTGATGCGATTCTCTTCGTTTGGTATCCAGGCATGGAAGGTGGTCGAGCCGTTGCCGATGTTTTGTTTGGCGATGTTTCGCCGTCGGGCAAACTTCCCATCACTTTCCCCAAATCGCTCGATCAACTTCCCGTCTTCGACGATTACAGCATGAATGGTCGCACTTATCGTTACATGACCGAAGAGCCGCTCTATCCCTTTGGCTTTGGTCTGAGCTACAGCAAATTCGAATATTCGGAATTACAACTTGATAAAACAAATCTTGCCATCGGAGATTCTCTCAACGTAAGCTTAACTCTGACCAATTGCGGCGGTTCAAACTCAGCCGAAGTTGCCCAGTTCTACCTGACAGATATCCAAGCCTCGACAATTGTCCCGCTCCATCATCTCATCGGTTTCGAACGAGTTCATCTCAAAGTAGGTGAAAGCAAAACTCTGAAATTCACCATTTCGCCAGAGATGATGTCATTCTATAACGATGAAGGCAAGCTAACTCTCGAACCTGGCAAATTCCGACTCGAAGTCGGCGGCTGTTCCCCAAGTCAACGCGGACAAGATCTTGGTGCGCCCAAACCTGTCATTGCTTTATTCAATGTCACTTTGAGCAATAGCGAAGGGTCTCTACAATAATCTCAGAGATTCTTCGCCTCGCTCAGAATTACATCCCCTAAAAAAATACAAGGAGCCCCTCATGTCAGACTACACCCCCAAACCTGAAAACAAATTCACCTTCGGCTTATGGACCGTTGGCAATCGCGGCGCAGACCCATTTGGCTCTGTCGTTCGAGCGCACAAAACACCTGCCGAATTGGTCTATCTTCTCGGCGAAGTCGGCGCGTACGGCGTCAACTTCCACGACAATGACCTAATCCCCATCGATGCCACCTCCGCCGAAGCGAATGCCATAAAAAAGGACTTCCGCAAAGCACTCGATGATACGGGTCTGGTTGTCCCGATGGCAACCACGAATTTGTTCAGCGATCCGATTTTCAAAGATGGCGCTTTTACATCGAACGATTCCAAAGTCCGCGCATATGCTTTGCAAAAGACCATGAACGCCATCGACCTCGGCGTAGAGTTTGGCGCGAAGACCTATGTCTTCTGGGGCGGGCGTGAAGGTACGGAGAGCGATGCTACGAAAGATCCGATCAGTGCCATCAAACGCTCACGCGAAGCGATGAACTTTCTGTGTGAATATGTCAACGATAATAAATACAATCTGAAATTCGCCCTCGAAGCCAAACCCAACGAACCACGCGGCGACATCTACAACTCAACGACGGGTCATATGCTGGCGTTCATCAACACACTCGACCATCCTGAGATGGTGGGCGTGAACCCCGAGGTGGCTCATGAAAGCATGGCAGGACTCAACTTTGTCCATGGTGTGGCGCAGGCAATGGAATCAGGGAAGTTGTTCCACATAGATTTGAACGATCAAGCCTTCGGTCGCTACGATCAGGACTTCCGCTTTGGTGCAGTGAATCTCAAGAGCGCGTTCTTCCTTGTGAAGTTACTCGAAGATAATAAATATGATTCCAGTCGTCACTTCGATGCCCATTCCTATCGTACTGAAGATTACGAAGGCGTAAAAGATTTCGCGCGCGGTTGTATGCGCACGTATCTGATTCTTGAAAGAAAAAACCGCCCAATGGAACGCGGATAATGAGATTCAGGAACTCGTCGCTGAGATCAATGCCGAGATGGATCGATGGATCAGTTTTCGGTAAATATTCTGCAGAGAAAGCAAAAGCACTCAAAGCCCAGGCTTTTGACCGCAACACCATTGCCAGACGTGGTTTGAAATATGAACGTCTCGACCAGTTGACTGTCGAAGTCTTACTTGGTGTGCGATAAATATTTGTAGGGGCGACCCAACGGGTTGCCCCTTTTGTTATGAGCAAATCATGTATTTCCTTGGCATAGATACATCTACAACTTCGAGCAAGGCGTTGCTGATTGATGAAAAAGGCGCAGTGGTTGCTCTCTCATTCATCGCCACATACGCTGCAAACTCCGAAGCCACTGTGGTCGGAGCAGGATCCGCACGAGTGGTGGGAGGCGGTGTCAGTGAGTATCAAATCCGTTTTGGAAAGAGCAGGTGTAAGCGGGGAAGGAGTCGGAGCTGTCGGATTGACGGGGCAGATGCATGGGTTGGTCCTGCTCGATGAAATGGGGGATGTCCTTCGTCCAGCCATCCTGTGGAACGACCAACGCACGCAAAGTCAATGCGATGAGATCCATCAGATCATTGGCAAAGAAAAGTTTATTCAGATCACGGGAAATGTTGCGTTGACGGGTTTCACCGCCCCCAAAATTTTGTGGGTCAAAGAGAACGAACCTGATGTGTTTGCGAAGGCGAAACATGTGCTGTTGCCGAAGGATTATGTGCGGTACAAATTGACGGGCGAGTATGCGATGGATAAAGCTGATGGCGCAGGCACGGTTCTGTTTGATTTGAAGGCACGCGATTGGTCGGATGAAGTTTTGTCTGCGCTTGATATTCCACGGGCGTGGATGCCGAAAACTTTTGAAGGAACTGAATTCACGGGCTATGTGACTGAAGAAGCCGCAGCACTCACTGGATTGAAAGTTGGTACACCGGTTGTAGCAGGCGGCGGAGATCAGGCGGCAGGTGCGGTAGGCATGGGCGTGGTTGAACCCGGTATTGTTGGATTAACTGTTGGCACGAGCGGTGTTGTATTTGCGACGACGCCGTCAGCATTGTCGAACCTGAAGGAAGGCTGCATGCATTTTGTCATGCAGTGCCGGGATGTGGCACTTCATGGGCGTGATGCTTTCCGCCGCGGGAAGTTTGCAGTGGTATCGTGATACGCTTGCGCCAGATGTAAGCTTTGATGATTTGTTAAAGGAAGCAGAAATCAATTCCAGCTGGAAGTGAGGGTCTGCAATTTCTGCCATATCTTTCTGGCGAACGCACGCCTCATCCGGACCCTTTGGCGAAAGGCGCATTCATCGGCTTGACTTTACGTCACAGCCGAGCACACATGACACGTGCTGTACTCGAAGGTGTGGCATTTGGATTGAAGGATAGTTTTACGTTGATACAAAATGCTGGGCTGGAAGCGATCACACAAGTCCGTGCTTCAGGCGGCGGGACGAAGGGTGTATTGTGGCGACAGATTCTTGCTTCTGTGTTGGAAACAGAATTGGTTACGGTCAATACAACGGAAGGCGGCGCCTATGGCGCGGCGTTACTGGCAGGAGTTGGTGCTGGAGCGTGGGGGAGTGTGGAAGAGGCTTGTAAAGGGTGTATAAAAATTACAGGTAGTACATTGCCTGATGCTGAACAAGTTGAGATATATCAAAAGGCGTATGAGGTGTATCAGGAGTTGTATCCTGCATTGAAATCCAGTTTTGAGAAGATGTAATTACCATGAAGTAGTTCACTATTATGTTGAATTGCGGATTCGATTATCAAACGCCATTTAACGGACCCTCAGAGCGTAACTGAAAAACGTGCCGAATCTAAAACGAAAATCGGCATTAAACAACAAAAAAACCAACCATTTTGATCGGTTCATTTGCTTTGTTCTTGGCGGTCCCAACGGGGTTAGAAACAGCGATGCGTAACTACTTGGGCGCTTAGTAAATTGGATGAAGTTTCCTTCATTATAGCAGTAACGAACAAATTCATCAGATTTTACGAGTTCTAGCTTGGGTTGACTTCTTGTGGTTCTGGCTGGTATGATATATGAGAAATCAGGAAATCAGATTTCAAGAAAGCGAGTAAAAAATGCCTGAGTATTTACAAATCCGCAGTAATGGACAAATTACTCTGCCTGCGCCTACCCGACGGAAGGCAAAATTGAACGAAGGCGATCTGCTCGAAGTCCTCGTTGAAAAAGATGGTTCGATTCGGCTGGTTCCCAAATTGCCTGTTGATCGCGCCTTGGCAGAGAAGTATCAACGTGCTGATATTAGCTGGGCAGTCAAACAAAAAGGCAAAAAGAAATGACGCGTATCATTGTGTGCGACACAGGTCCGCTCCTTCATCTCAGCGAAGCCGGAGCAAGCCATCTGTTGTCGCTGGCAGGCGAAATTCTGATTCCTCCAATGGTCGTAATCGAGTTTGAAGCCAATGCACAAGGTTGGAGTCACCTCAATGGGCAAGAAAGGTTGCACTAGAAAAATCAACCCAGAAGAAAGCTGAAAAATGGGCGAAAGAAAAGCAGATTGATGCAGGCGAAGCAGAAGCGATTGGTCTAGCTTTGCAAGAACAGGCTGATTGGCTGCTTACTGATGACACAAAAGCACGCCAATTTGCTGAATCTTTAGGTCTTGAGGTTCACGGATCAATTGCAATAATCTTGTGGGGTGCTGCAGTTGGTTTAATTAATGAGAAGAGGCTTGCAGTTCAATTATTGGATAATCTTGCAAACTCATCCTTATGGATTTCAAATCGGGTATTACAGGAAGCACGCAAAGCAATTGACATTTTGTTTGAATAATGGCAAGTGACCGGCTGGTTATTATAACTATCAACTGAAGATCCCCTTAACGGTGCTCCCAAAATATGCAATACAAGAAGATGCCGTAAATCACACCGGCAACTATGCAAAACGCGATTAGCGTCATGCAGCACTGTCTTGATTGTCAAGGCAGTTGCTGTGTTTTTAGTTGTAAAGCGTGGAAGGCTCAAGCCATCGCCGGGTAGCGAATGGGTTGCTGGTCGCGCAATAGCTGGGAACAATAAAAAAACCGATCCGTGATTAGATCGATTTTTTTATTGTTCCTGCCCACTCGGGAGGGGACCCCTGTTGGTTGGGGTTTATAATGGGATAGGGAAACGATTTGGCGGTCCCGACGGGGTTTGAACCCGCGATCTGTGAATGAATTGCAATGTCCAGATTATCGGCTTGTTCGAAATTGGTGAGGGTGAAGAACTATTCAAAACTGATTTATAAATCAGGTATAATCATCATAATATGATCAAGTTAACCTTGCCCGCTGTCATGAAGGATACCATCCTCCAGGATGCGGTCCAACGAGATATCACCACCGCCCGGCGCCTTGCCTTGTTGGAGATCCTCTGGCATGAACGTTACCTGACGCGAACTCAACTCATTGCCAGGGTGGAACTCCGATTGGGAAGGAACTGCTTTGGGGCTTCTGCCTGGGAGGACACATTTTTCCGAGATATGCGTCTGGTGAAACAAGCATTTGAAACTGCTGGGTATCGGTTGCTGTACAGTCGGAACAAAAAACAATCCGGCTATTACTTGGACGGGCAACCAACCTTATCATCTGAAATCAAACAGATACTGAAAACCAGCGTAGCTGAAGTGGACCAGCGGCAAATTGACATTTACCAAAAGCTGTCCTTTGCAGAACGCTTTTACCAAGGCTCCTCCATCAGCGATACTGCGCGCAAGGTCGTGGCTTACCGAATTCGCCAGGAAAACCCGAAATTGTCACTTGTTGAAGCGAACCGCATGGCGTTGCAAAGAGCGTATCACCAATGAAGAATAAACCTTTGGATATCGTTGGTTTCCTCAAGCTGGTGATTGAGGCTTTAGAAGCGGCTAAGATCGAATACCTGATTGGTGGTGCCATCGCAGAATGGGCATGGGGAGAACCGCGTGCAACTCAGGATCTGGATCTTGTGGTTAATATCCCTATCAAAGCTATCAACAAGTTGTCAAAGGAACTGAAGAAAAGAGACATGCTCATTCCTGCCGAGGTCATTCTGGATTCGATCCTGGAAGACCGGGCAGATATCCCGATCAATGCGATCCACATGCACAGTGGGCTCAAAGCCGACTTATACCCAGTACGTGAGGGAGATGAGCTACGACAAAGCGCCTTCCAACGACGTGAGCAAGTAGATTACGGTCCTCCCATCGGGAAGGTATATATCCATTCGCCAGAAGATTTGATAATTTACAAGCTGATGTATTTTGGGCTGAGTCAACAATCGAAGCACTCCCGAGACATCGCAGCGATCCTCAAATCAAAGAAAAATGAACTTGATCTGGACTATATTGAGAGATGGGTGACTCGTGTGGGATTGGACTCGGCTGTGGAAGGAAATGCTTCACAACGTACAGTTTTAGTCTGATTTTTTGGCTTTGAAAGTTTATTAGCGAATAAAACCACATCCTAAGTCTTTGTCCAAAAACAAGTTGGTCAATTCAGATTTGGTCGAATGGTGTAGTTCCATTCGGGAAACAATTTGTGCGGATATAAATTAACATTTGCTTTCTCTTCTGACGTAACTTTACGCTTTGTTTGGTAATGCTTTCTGTTGAAATACGCCGAACAATGAAAACCTGTTGAGGTCTTGCTTGTTCGAATGAACTTTAACACTGTTTCAAAACTGACCAATGGCTGCCCAGCCCAGTTTTGACTGACGACGCTGAACATCCGATGTTCAATTAAATTCCATTTGGATGCGCCAGGCGGATAATGGGTCACTGTAATAGCAAGTTGAAACTCATCTGCTAACTTTTGAAGTTCAACTTTCCACAGCCAACTGTCGCAGGCATTGGCTCCGCCTGAATCGGCTTGAATGAGCAGGCAAGAACAATTCTTGTAATGAACACTTCCGATTTTCAATAACCAGCGCCGAATAGCGATAGAAGCAAACTCGGCGGTTTCGTGTGACACACCTACTTCCATGAAGCCTTCGTTCTGTTGGATATCATAGATGCCGTATAAAGATGCTTTGCCTATTGCGTCAGTGAGAAAATCTGTTGCCAAAACATCCAAAGGTTCTTTTCGTAACGTGCGTCCTGCATTCCGAAATTGCCCGATTTTCTCTTTTTTCTTGCCGTCTACGCTGATTTCGGGCTGTTTTTTGCGGGCAAATCGTTTTCTCTGTTTTTCAATATAACGCATTTGCTGATCCCGACGAGTCATCTTGCTTGCGACTAAGACGCTTGCGATTGCCTCGCAGGGTATATCCCAAAATTCGCACCAAACGCGGGATAGTGCTATGTTCAACTTGAAATCCTTTTCGCTTCAATTCGCTGGCGAGTTTGCGACAAGTTTTTCGTGTCCATTTCAATCCTGTAACGGGATCGCCAGCAGTTGCATCTTTCAATAATTTATCGAGTGCATTTAGAATTCTCGGTTGTTTTTTTCGACCAGAAGACGTCCTGCTCCTGCACGACGAATTCCTGACGGTAGTTTCTGGTTCGAATGTTCAATCTCTTTACGACCTCGAACAATCGTTGTTCGGCTTAATCCCGTTATCTCTGCTAATTGCGATGTGCCACCTCGACCTTGTTCATTCGCCAGGACGCCAACGAAACGTCTTCTGTTTCTCTCATTCAATTCCAAGAGCACGCGGTTGATTGCCTGATGTTGTTGGGCAGTTTTTCCATACGGATGTTCTGCGCAACTCTTACAAGTACATCTATGAATTTTCCGCTTGGTTTTCTTCTTCATTGTGCTTGTCCTGATTTGTCTTTCTTCATGACAAGATTATCATATTTCGAATTGTTCAAGTTGTTTTTGGACAAACCCTTAGCCGCTTCTAAAGCCTCAATCACCAGCTTGAGGAAACCAACGATATCCAAAGGTTTATTCTTCATTGGTGATACGCTCTTTGCAACGCCATGCGGTTCGCTTCAACAAGTGACAATTTCGGGTTTTCCTGGCGAATTCGGTAAGCCACGACCTTCCGCGCAGTATCGCTGATGGAGGAGCCTTGGTAAAAGCGTTCTGCAAAGGACAGCTTTTGGTAAATGTCAATTTGCCGCTGGTCCACTTCAGCTACGCTGGTTTTCAGTATCTGTTTGATTTCAGATGATAAGGTTGGTTGCCCGTCCAAGTAATAGCCGGATTGTTTTTTGTTCCGACTGTACAGCAACCGATACCCAGCAGTTTCAAATGCTTGTTTCACCAGACGCATATCTCGGAAAAATGTGTCCTCCCAGGCAGAAGCCCCAAAGCAGTTCCTTCCCAATCGGAGTTCCACCCTGGCAATGAGTTGAGTTCGCGTCAGGTAACGTTCATGCCAGAGGATCTCCAACAAGGCAAGGCGCCGGGCGGTGGTGATATCTCGTTGGACCGCATCCTGGAGGATGGTATCCTTCATGACAGCGGGCAAGGTTAACTTGATCATATTATGATGATTATACCTGATTTATAAATCAGTTTTGAATAGTTCTTCACCCTCACCAATTTCGAACAAGCCGATAATCTGGACATTGCAATTCATTCACAGATCGCGGGTTCAAACCCCGTTGGGACCGCAGAAATTTCTTCTTGAGCTTATCATACATTAGATTGGCAAGGGGTCCCTTTTACCTTAAAGTGTAGGGTAATCGCATCTAAACGCCAGATGAGAGAACTTTGAGGAGGTACTCTTCCTTCCAAGCAGCTTGGAGTTGTTTGGCATGGATGCCACCTTTGGCGGTTTTCTCCTGCTTGAGCAGGGTGAGAGCAATATGGCGCAAGACAGCCAAGTTTTCAGGAGCCTGATCTTTGCGTACCCGGCTGTGATCTTCGTTCAAAGCAACATCCAAGACCCAATGCAATTCATTTTCAATTGCCCAGTGTCTGCGAACGATATGCAATAATCGTTTTGGATCACTGGGCAGGCTGGAAATATAGAAGCGTGTCTTTTTGGTTTCCTTGCCAGCTACAATGCGTGTGGAGATGACCATGAGAATACTTTGTAAGTTCGACCAGTTTTCTCTTTCACGGATCAGCTTGAGATAGGCAGGATCCGAAGTGCTCCAACATTCTCGAATTTCGATACGACCATGCCCTTTGTTGACTTCTTCATGGTGTTGCAGAGAAGCGTATTTGAAGTCGTGCGCCTGATCGACCGCAAACAAAACCGAAATATCTTCAAAGAGGTGCCCTTGATTTTGTTTGACACTCAAGACATAATCCGCTTGGGCTGCTACGATACTTTTGGCAATCTGTGTTTGGGTTCCGATGGCATCAATTGTCACGATGCAGCCCGCCAGAGCCAAAATCTTGAGTAATTCAGGAATGGCGGTGATTTCGTTAGACTTTTCATCCACTTTCCGCTGTCCCAACAAAATTTCGTTCTCTTCTGCCCAGGCGCTTACCATGAAAATGGCACGTTTTCCAAGCAGTTTGTCTTCCGAACCAGCCAAACGTTTACCGTCAAGATTGATAATTTGTCCCGGGATGATCTGGTTGACCGCCAAAACCCACTCATAAAATGCCAGCTGGAACTGTTGTGCATCCAGCATCGAGAATACCCGTCCAAAGGTGTCATGCGAGGGGATGCCATTCGGCAGTTCCAGAAAGGTTTTCAGCCACGACAACTTGCTGTTTCCGAAATTCTCAACATCTGTCCATCCTTCTGCGCCACAGATGACTGCACAAATGGAAATCGCAATGATATCGATCAGTTTATGCTCTTTCGTCCGATCCACACGCGGGTCGGTTACCTGGCTGAAGTGTTCTTCAATCACTTCCAGCGGCTTCTTTAGCATGGCTACCTCCTAAGATAGCCAGTTTTACCTCATTTAGATGCGATTGCCCTACCTTAAAGTGAATACCATTTTAGCTACACTCCGCGGTCCCACTAGATGGATGATTTTTCATTGAGCCCACGATTTCGAGAACATTCAATTCCGGCAATAAATTTGGAGAAGAATTTCTGGTAGTTGCTCATGACAACGAGCGCGCAGGTGCACGGCCTCAAAGAATTGCTGTGACAGTCATATGGGCAGGGTTGTACACAATCGGATATATGTTGTCCCTTGTAAGGGACAACAAGTTCATTTTGAAGGTTTTATCGCTGAAAGTACGAAACCCCAGCCTACAATTTACTTATCCATCATCCACACGTACAAATTTAAGGATTTCACTTCGTCGTTGCGATGAATTCGTGAACCATCCCAAATCACCAACAGCTTGCGATGGGTTTGCGAGAGTAAATGCTTCAAGAAATGAACACTATCGACACCATTGAGAGCTTTATAGCGTGTCATGGTAAATAAACAACCATGGGGTGTAATGCCACTCATGATGGACAAATGATCACGAGTTTGAAACACTCGTAAGAGAGGCGTTTGTCCGCAAGGTGCATACGTTTTGACAGCCGCTGGCAAGAGGTAAAAGCCCGATTTATCCACAAAAACAAGGATTTTTCGTTCCAAACGCGCTTTTTTTTCATATCGTTCCAGACCTGTTTTCGCCAGTCTGCAATGGCTTTTTCATTCCGTTGCGTCGCTCGTTCGACAGGTTGTTGCGGTGTCCATTTCAGTTCTTTGAGCAAGCGTGCCACATGCGATTTATGATAGGATACTCCAAATTCGATCTCGATCATCTTTCGAACTCTTCGACAAGTCCAGACCTCCCCTCGAAATCCGTACGATTCTGCACCATGCGAAAGATAATCTGGGATTAATAGCTTTTCCTCGTGGGCAAGTTCAGGAGGTCGCCCGGTGTGAGCTCGAACCAACAAGCTGGGTCTGCCTTCCTGTTTGGATAGTTTCAGCCATTGACTGACAGCACCTTTGCTGACATCCAATGCCCCTGCAATATCCTTTTGCTTCCAACCTTGCTCTGCCAGTTTTTGAGCATGACAACGACGTTTTTCTTTCCATAGTGCGCTTTGCGACTTTTTTGTGGACATGCTATAGTTTTAACAGATCCAAAAAGTTTAGCAAATTATGAGACGCTCATTA
>CAVWDB010000018.1:0-36778 GCA_963753655.1 uncultured Chloroflexia bacterium | reverse complement strand
ACTCCCTAAATATCCTCACATGCCTGCGCGGCTCTTTGCCATACGAGTGACTGACCAACTCCGCGCCGCGCGCCATTTCGTGTTGGAGTCTTCGCACGAGTGATGGACCTGGGGGTAAGTCCACCCAGCGTTCGCCGTTCAAGACAGCGGCAATGGCTTGTTGTGTTTCACTGCGGATGTCTTCCATGTTGTCGCGGAGGGGCACGGCGCTCAGGTTATACAGGTCGCCAAGGAACTGCTCCACTTGCGCCACGGTGTTCGCACGCAACACATAGATGGGCATGCCGCGTTGTTCGGCTTCGATCACGGTTTGCTGGCGGTTGCGGTAATACGTCCGCAGGGTCACCAGCGCGTCGGCTTCGCTCACGTCACGCACGATGATGGCAGGCACGCCAAGTCGCTTTGCGGCTTGTTGCAGTCTGTTGCGCGCCACGCCATACGCGTACACTTTCACGGGTTGCAATGCCGAGCCTGTGGATGACGGAACCGCTTTCGGCGCAATATACGTTTCTTCGGAAACCGTGGCAGGCTTACTCTGAGTCAGATCGAGCGGACGCGTCCACGACGAGGCGTTTTCGTTCTCTTTCGCATCCATGCGGGACTTGTCAACTGCTTCGGCTTTCTCGATCTTGATCCTGCCCTTTTCATCGCGCGTCCGCACTTCGGGAGATAACGGATAGCCGCGTAGCAGCGCATCCACGGATTCCATAATATCGAGATGGACGGTGAAACGATCGCGGGTTTGGATCTCGATGAGTACATCGAACGTGGGCGGGGCGCGTCTTTCGAGGACCGTTTTCTGGGTGCCGCGTCGACGCGCTTCCTCATCCGACAATGTGACCGCTTCGATGCCGCCGACAAGATCGCTGAGCGTTGGGTTGAGTAAAAGATTATCGAGTGTCTGACCGTGCGCCGTGCCGATGAGTTGCACACCGCGTTCGGCGATGGTGCGTGCGGCAAGGGCTTCGAGTTCACGACCGATCTCGTCAATGACGATGACTTCGGGGTTGTGATTCTCAACGGCTTCGATCATCACTTCATGTTGAAGGGTCGGCACTTTGACTTGCATCCTGCGCGCCTTGCCCACGGCGGGATGCGGCACATCGCCGTCACCACCGATTTCGTTGGACGTATCCACAATCACCACGCGTTTGTTTTCTGCAAGGATGCGCGCGGCTTCACGTAGGAGAGTGGTTTTACCCACACCAGGACGACCGAGGATCAGCACGGATTTGCCCGACTCGATCATGTCCTGAATGATATCGACCGTGCCATAGACGGCGCGACCGACACGGAGAGTTAATCCAACCACCGCGCCACGTCTGTTGCGGATCGCAGAGATGCGATGCAACGTGCGCTCGATGCCGGCGCGGTTATCCGCGTCGAACTCACCTGTGCGCTCGTCCACGTAATCGATCTCGGAGCGGGTGATCTCGGTGTCACGCAGGTTCACTTCACTTTCCACAAAACGGACAGTGGGGATGCGTCCCAAATCTAATATGATCTCGAGCAGGTTGTCGCTGTTGTTCGCCTTTTCCACCGCATGGCGGATATCGAGCGGAAGGACATCGAGGAGTGCATCGAGGTCGTCTGTTATTTGTTGTTTTTTAGTCATAGGTTTTGTATGTCAGTGCCACGTTTCAGGTTCCAAGCTATGTCGTGACAAAGAATATTGGTAATCAAGAAGGACGAAATAGGGAGTACTTGCGCCGTGAGGGTCGTCACGTCAGCGGCTTACGGGGTTTTAGATGTGGTTCACCATCGGGAGTTTACCTCCTGTTCTGCGGGATGGGTCTATTATACGAGAAATGGGTTATCCCCGCATTAGAAAGTGATTGTAGAAAATCAGGTTGCGTTTTTCACGTGAGCAATCATCTTTTGCACCTGCTCGTTTGTATTGACGGGTATCAAATGCACATTCGGGTTTTGGGATGCAAATACACGGAATATCTCGTCGGCAAACGCCTGACCAATCGGGATCCACATTTTCGAAATCAAGAATGATCTCCTTAAATCTTTCAAAACGGGTTAACAATCTCTTCGCCTGTGAACGGGAAACCAAATTTTCATCGCCATATCTTGCCAAAAAAACGGGGACGTGTGTTTTTGTAAAACCGAAATCTTCCCCTGTAAATTTGTCGAACACCTGTTGCGTCGTAGTCCTGGCATTTGCATTGATACTTAATACTACTCTTGTGCCTGAAATCAATTTCTCATCATCTTCAATCAGCCAATCACCTGAACGTTCGGAATATGAATGGAATAGTTTTCCTGAAAAGATGGAAAACGTGTCAAACATTCTCGATGTAAAGAAAATCCCTTCACCCGAATGGTGAGCGGGGTCGGTGGTCAATTTTCCCTTGGACAACTCAAGAATGGCGTGGAGAGGATCATCCAAACCCAGTTCATCTGGATTTTATTGAAAATACCAATCCCATCATCAATAATCTGCAACTCGATTGATTTATAGGTTCGGTTTACTCTGATTTTTAAATTTGTGCCTTCCGAATGATCAATTGCATTATTTACCATCTCTGTAAATCCATGATGGCAAATCTGCAATATATTCGGTGAGACATTTTCCATCAACGGGAGAATATTCTGTCGCCAAACTTTATCTTCTTCCAATCCCGATAACGGCAGGTTTTTTGAAAAGTTGACTAATGGCTTTACTTCATAAGTTCTATTTCGTGTCGTTCCATGCGGAATGAGCAAGCCATCCTGCACCAGTTTTTGAACATGACGATGTACAGCTTGACGAGAAATACCAAATTTAGCTGATACAACAGATGTTATATCAGCAGGATGGTCTTCAACGTTTTCAAGTATGAATTGATGGATTTCGTCTGTTTTCTTTTGGGGTTTGTTCATTATCGTACGAGCCTGCATATTGTCAACTTAATACAGACTTATTGTAAACTTAATAAGAAACATTGTCAACCTAATAAATCAGGACAATTACTCCTTCCCCTCGACCTTACTTACCCTGGAAGGCTGGACACTCACCCCCGCAGGCTTCGCTGGGACAGCTTGTCCGTTTTTTATCAAATGAGCCAGATGTTTGACCATCACCGCCTGGCGATACGCGGCTTTGGCGCCCAAGTCCGCAAGGACGGGTTCAAGCCATGCCTGATAGGAACGCACGCACAAATATACAGGTCGATTCCGGCGATCGGGAAGATTGGCGATTAGAGAAGCAAGTTTTTCACTGACATCCGTCGCTTCGGGATGAATGAGCGGCGTCAATACGATCCCATACATGCCATGAGCCACACTTACGTAACACTTCCCGCCATCATTGCTCATCCACCCAACGGCGGCTTTTGGCTGTGGTTCCACTGGATGTAACAACGGCGGGACGATCTGATGATAGAGACTCTGCACCGTTGGCAAATGGACGGACTTCACCCGCGTCCACTCGGACTTTGGGACTGTCTCTGTTACATCAGACACATCCCACATCCTTTGCCAGGCGTAGACGGAGAAACCGGATTTGCGTAATGGTGTGAATGCATTGTTCATTTCATCCACTTCTGCGAGAACATGGAATGCTCCCCACTCTCCTGCCTGGGAGGAGAGATCATCAATCAAAGCGGGTAATTCCGGATGATCAAGTTTTGACGCAGGAGCAAGATAATAGAGTTTTGCAAAAGTCTCATCAGGTGTATGGATAATTCCGCCCAGGATCGCATCCTCTTCACCATTGGCAATGGCTGAATAAATATGGCGTGCTGGATTTATATAGGAAAGCAATCCCACCGCCCCCAATGGATTGCCGCGAGTCAATGCCCGCGCAGTATCCAGTCCTACGGCTTCCTCGCGGAAGCTGTAGATATAAGGTAGATCCAAAAGGGCAAGCGGGCGAATGGACATGTAAATACTTTTACCACGAAGGCACAAAGCGCACAAAGGGAAAATCTCTGGAAAGGCTATTTGCTTATCACTTATCCAGCCTTAGTGACCATCGTGTCCTTTGTGGTTAGAAGTTTAATCAACCAACGAAAGAAAATATTCGTGAAAGCGTGTGTCGTTCGTTAGTTCGGGGTGAAAAGATGTGGCGAGGAGATGTCCCTGTTGGGCGGCAACAATCCTCCCGTCGGAAACGGAAGCGAGAATCTTTGCGTCACCGCTCACCGACTCAATGATCGGCGCGCGGATGAAGACTGCATGATAGGGCGTGTCCGATCCGGTGGCTTGTTTGAGTTCGGGGATGTCGAGGTCTGTTTCAAACGAATCGATCTGCCGCCCGAACGCGTTGCGTTGAACTTTGATATCCATAATTTCGATAAAGGTTGGTCGCGGCCTATATCTTTGGAAATAAAAATTGCGCCCGCGCATGTTCCCCAAATGGCATGGCGTTGACCAAATAGTTTCAAAGGCTCCATCAAGTCATATGCAACCGCGAGTTTACCGATCGTTGTTGATTCGCCGCCAGGGATGATGAGACCATCGAGCCCGTCCAAATGCTTGGGCAAACGCACTTCGGATGCGTCCACGTTCAATCGCTTGAGCATCGCAATATGTTCCGCGAAATCACCTTGTAAAGCTAATACACCGATTTTCATATGTTGACCATGGACGATGGAAGGTGGACGATACACGAAAACATGGTCTATGGTACCATCGTCCGCAGTCTGTTTACCAACCTCTTGCTGCGATCTTATCCGCTTCGGGCATCTGCGAAACGTTGCGTCCAACCATCGCTTCGCCGAGATTTTTGCTTACTTCCGCGAGAATGGATGCATCCTGATAATGTGTCACTGCCTTGACGATTGCATTCGCGCGTTTGGCAGGGTCACCACTCTTGAAGATACCCGAGCCAACGAACACACCGTCCACACCAAGTTGCATCATCAATGCGGCATCGGCAGGGGTCGCAACTCCGCCCGCAGCAAAGTTGACAACGGGCATACGTCCGAGCTCTTTTGTTTCTTTCACGAGTTCATATGGTGCGCCGTTGTTCTTAGCGAACGCCATCAATTCTTCATCGCCCATCGTTTGCAATTGACGAATCGCACCGATCACCGAACGCGCATGACGTACTGCTTCAACAACATCACCTGTCCCTGCTTCCCCTTTGGTACGGATCATCGCCGCGCCTTCACCGATACGCCGCAGTGCTTCGCCGATGTTGCGGCATCCGCACACGAACGGCACTTTGAAGTTATGTTTCAAGATATGATGTTCTTCGTCAGCAGGCGTAAGCACTTCTAACTCATCAATGTAATCCACACCAAGCAATTCGAGAATCTGTGCTTCAACGAAATGTCCAATACGGCATTTTGCCATGACAGGGATCGACACCGAATCAATGATATTCAGAATCAACTCAGGGTCACTCATGCGCGCCACGCCACCGTTTGCTCGAATGTCAGCAGGCACGCGCTCAAGCGCCATCACAGCACAAGCGCCCGCGTCCTCAGCGATCTTCGCATGTTCCGGTGTGACCACGTCCATGATGACGCCACCCTTAAGCATTTGCGCCAGACCCTTTTTCTCGGTCCAGGTTCCAGTTTTGACTTCCATTTATTACTCCTTGGTGCCGCGGCTTAAGCGGTCATCCTATAAATATAGATAAGTTGTGCGGCTGGGATTCTACCATGCAGGCGATTTTTCAAACGGACGCTTCGCCCCATTTTTAACCGACAGCTGGTTTGATTGCAAAAACATTTTCTGCCTCTTGACAAAATGCCAGGGATGAGTACAATTGTGACAATGATACAATTAGTACAATAATACGGAAGATATTTTATGGCAAACAAAAAATTAACCCTCCAAATCGATTTTCGCTCAGGACTGCCTATTTATACACAAATCGTTAACCAGGTGCAGGCACAGGTTGTCGGCGGCATTCTTAAGCCAGGAGATCAACTTCCAACAGTAAGAGCGCTTGCAGAAGAAATGAGAGTTAACTTCAATACTGTTGCCAGAGCTTATCGTATATTGGATGAAGAAAGAATCATATCCACACAACAAGGACGCGGTACATATATCACAGAGATCCCGCCGCCAAAAGTAAGTGAACGTTTACGAAAAGAATCGCTGGAAGCACTTGACGCAAAGATATATCAGTGAAGCCATGCGGCTGGAATTCTCAAAAGATGAGATCACAGAAATCGTACACGTTCAACTCAAAAACTGTAATGAAACTAAGGAATTTGAAAGTGAATGAAACAAGGAGAATGTAAAAATGGACGCAAAGTTTGTCAAGACTAATATTCAAAAAAAGCAAGCCAAAAATGACCTGCATATCTCCGGCATCGCCGGAATGGCATTTGGGATTCTTTTAGTTCTCACGGTGCGTGGCGTTTTATTCATGGACGGCCGCATAGCAGATGCTTGGATTGGCATGTTCGTAGCCGGGATGACAATTCTAAGCGGATACATTTTGTTTGCCCTCAAAGTAGCCCTGCAATGGGAAAAGGCTGTTGTACTGAGACTTGGCAAATTCCATAAACTCGCCGGACCTGGTGCATTCTGGATCATCCCAATCATTGACTCTACGCCAACATGGATTGACCATCGTGTGATGGTAACGCCATTTGCTGCACAAAAGACGCTGACAAAAGATACCGTGCCAGTGGATGTGGATGCTGTATTGTTCTGGGTTGTCTGGGATGCTGAAAAAGCCGCTCTTGAAGTTGAAAACTATCGCGCCGCTGTAGACTGGGCGGCACAGACAGCTTTGCGCGACATCATCGGTCGCATGATGCTGGCAGATATTCTTGTCGGGCGCAGTGTGATTGACAAGCAGCTTCAACAAGTCATTGATGAACGCACAACGCCCTGGGGTGTGACCGTGCAATCCGTGGAAATCCGCGATATTGTTATTCCGCAGGATCTGGAAGATGCCATGTCTCGCCAGGCGCAGGCTGAACGTGAACGACAGGCACGCGTTATTCTTGGCGAATCTGAAAAACAGATCGCAGAATCTTTTGCTGAAGCTTCCAAAGCCTATATCAATAACCCCACAGCCCTGCATTTACGCGCCATGAACATGCTCTTTGAAGGTTTGAAGGAAAAGGGTGCCATGGTCATCGTCCCGAGTTCAGCTGTGGACACAATGAATCTTGGCGCTATGAGCGGTATGATTTCGCTTGCACAAAACAATGCGCCTGTAAGTAAAAAATAAGCTTTGGGACGCGAGATTGAATTCATCGCCGCGTCCTAACAGGAAACACAAGGAGAGTTCGATGTCTACTCGTTTGACCACATTAATTGTTGTGCTCTTGATCTTGGGAGCCATTCTCGCTGGCGTCCTTCTCTGGGATCAACTTCCTGACCAGATGGCATCTCATTGGGATGTGAATGACCAGGTCAATGGATATATGCCCAAATTTTGGGGCGTGTTCATGATGCCCCTGGTTACTCTGGGAATGTTCGTGCTTTTCCTTGTTGTGCCGAACATTGACCCTCTCAAGGCGAATATCGCGGAATTTCGAGACACTTTCAATCTGTTCATTACATTCATTGTTGGGTTCATGATCTATATTCATGCACTCACATTACTTTGGAATCTGGGCTATACCAATCTCGGGATCGGTAAAGCCATGTTGCCAGCCATGGGACTGTTGTTCATTGTTATTGGTTCTTTGCTTCGTAAGGCAAAACGGAACTGGTTCATTGGCATCCGCACGCCGTGGACACTTTCCAGCGACAGCGTTTGGAATGAGACACATCGTCTCGGCTCTGTTCTTTTTATGATTTCAGGCGTGCTGGCGCTGATCGGTGGATTCTTTGGTGGGATGATAGCGTTCTGGTTTCTGTTTGTTCCACTGATCGGCTCAACGATCTTTTTGCTGGTGTATTCGTATGTGTTGTATCAGAGGGAAACAAGGTCGTGATTTGTAAAATAAGATTCGAGTGCTTCTGTGTTTCACGTGAAACGGAGACATGGGATTCGTTGCTCAATGGAATTTCTTGTATTCCTTTCATCATAGGAGAGTTTCAATATGACTGATGAGATCAAACAATGGGAATATCGTGTTCAAACGATCGGAAGTATGTTCGGTACAAAGGATGAAAACATTGAATCAACCCTAGATGTGTGGGGCGAAGAAGGTTGGGAAGCAATCAATGTATATACCCCGTATGGCAGCGGCAAAATAACAATTGTTGCAAAACGACCTTTGACTGAACGAACGCTGCGCTCCCGTTCCATGCCGCAGATGGGATAATGTTCATCGTAATAAAATCAGCCTCGACTGAGTTCTGAATCGTATAAATATCCGCTCGGAAAAAGGCGGATATTTTATTTATGAAATTTAGAACAAATGTTCTTGTTTGGCGGGTGTAAAATCACCCCATGAAATATAAGGTCGTTCTCACTGTCATTGTCGTCATTTCCATATTTATTGGCATCGGCTCTTTGACGCGTGGGCACGAGTGGGGTGATGATTTCGCGTGGTATATCCTGCAGGCAAAAAGTATTCTGAATGGCACAATAGAACAATTTATGCAACAAAGCGAGTTTACGAACACGCAATCAACCACCCATGTTGGTCCCCTGGCATATCCGTGGGGTTACCCATTGATACTGACTCCCGTCTATGCTTTCAAAGATACCAGCCCACTGGCGTTGAAACTTCCAGCAATATTTTTTTATGCCGGATTTTTGATCTGTTTATATTACTTGATGAAAACCCGCCTCACGCTGACCGAAAGCCTGCTCATTGTTTCTTTGTTCGCGTTCAACCCGATTCTGCTTCGTTTTGAAGACCAGATCCTTTCTGATATTCCATTCCTGTTTTTTTCAACGCTGACATTATTTCTAATGGTCAAAGACGATAAACGAAAGGTGATGGACTACATCTTGATCGGCGCCTCCATTTTTTTGACAACCTTTATGCGCGCGACAGGTATCTTTTTGCTGGGGAGTTTTTTGCTCATCGAGTTTTTTAAGTTCTTGAAGAACATCAAAGACCGAGATGTATTTAAACAAATTGTTCTGAGCTTTTTTATGGTTGTTTTTGTATTTGCCGTTCTTTGGGTTGCAAACATCCTTTTGTTTCCCAGCGGAGGCGAGTTGTATCTCTCGCAATATGCCGGGCTTACCTTTGAAACGATCACAAACTCCACTGTTGCATACTTCAACGTCTTTAGCCGTTTCTTCGGAGAAGCGGATGCTTGGATATATTTGTATTACGTGCTTTTCATCTTCTTCCTGTTGGGCGCATGGATAAGGCGCAAGGACGACGCAATATTCATCGTCTTTACAATTGTTTGGATGATTGTTCACATTACCTATCCCTACTGGCAGGGACCGCGCTACATCTTCCCCATTTTGCCGATCTTTATTTATTTCACTTTTCAGGGAATGAAAACTGCCATCAACAAACTTCCCGAACAATTTCGTCTTGGGGTTCAAAGATCATATTATGGACTTTGGGCAGCCATCGCATGTATATTTCTGTTTACATCTGGCAGAAACGCAATGGCTAATATTCAAAATGACAGAGCCATTAACGGACCGTTCGATCCCTATAGCTTACAGGTATATGACTATATCAAGGAAAAGACATCACCTGACAGCGTTGTTGTCTTCTACAAGCCGCGCGTCATGGTCTTGATGACGGGACACAATTCCATTATGAGTATGGAATGTGATCGGATGCTGAAAGGGGATTACATTGCCATTAGCAAGAAGGTTGATGAAAATCAGCAAATACCGGCTGAACAAATTGACGAATGTAACTTGTCTTTGGATAAAGTTCTCGAAAACCGGCGCTTCATCGTCTACGAAATCCAAAAATAGGGACTTGTATCCCGCCTCAAAAATAAGTAAACTGTACATATGACTACAAAAACAGGACAACTCCGCGATCTCGAAGGCCGTCACCAGCAGTTGTTGAGACTGGTTGAGTTAAGTGTCACACTCAACTCGACACTTGACCTTCATGAACTTCTCCAACTCATTACCGCAACCGCGACTGATCTATTGAATTGCGAAGCCGCGTCCATTCTTCTCTACGATGAAAAGAATCCGCGCCTGTACTTTGCCGCCGCCACTGGTTCGGACCCGGCGGAACTTGCCAAGATCCCCGTCCCCATGGAGGGCAGTATCGCAGGGACGATTTTTCGCACCAATCAGCCGATGATCCAAAACGACGTAGAGCAGGATCCGCGCCATTACGCGAATGTATCTGATCAGATCAAATTCAAAACGCGGACCTTGCTCGGTGTGCCCATGCCGATCAAGGATCGGGTGGTGGGCGTGCTGGAAGCGATCAACAAAAACAATGACGGGGAATTCGATCAGAGTGATGTTGCCATCCTGTCTGTTACCGCCGCGCACGCGGCGATTGCGATCAACAATGCGCGACTACTTCAACAGACCAAACAGGCGTTGGAAAGGGTCACGGAGACGAATAGCATCAAGAGCCATTTCCTTGCGCTTGCCTCTCATGAACTGCGGACTCCGCTGGGTATCATCATGGGCTACGCCACCTTCCTGCAAGAGGAAGCCAAGGGCGAACTCTCAGACCACGCCAATCAGGTGTTGAACGCCGCATCTCAAATGCGTTCCATACTCGACCAGATGAACAACCTGACCCTCCTTCAAGAGGACGAGATGGAAATAAACCCGACAAGGATTTCCATTCAGGATATCTTGAATTTGGCATGTGAGGAACTTATGTACTCCATCGCCAGACGCGACCTGGTATTGACCTATGCTTTCAACGACGACCCCATCTACATCGACGTTGACCAGGAAAAAACGACACTGGCATTCGTGAATCTGATCAATAACGCCATCCGCTTTTCCCCTGAAGGCGGACAGATCGTGATCGGCGCAACCCGGCAAGGAGAGGATGTCACAGCCTGGGTGCAGGACAATGGCATCGGCATCCCCGTGGACAAATTGCAAAAAGTGTTCGAGGAGTTCTACCAGATCGAGCCGCCCAACACACGTCACTACGGCGGGCTGGGAATTGGACTTACCATCGCAAAAGGATTGTTCGAAGTACAGGGCGGAAAGCTCTGGGCAGAATCCGAAGGTTTGGGCAAAGGCTCAACTTTCAAGGTGACATTGCCAACAGCGTAGTGGGTAACGAACAGAGACTTGATTAATTGGGCAAAAGGGTGTATCTTTATTGTAGATACAAAAGGAGATCGTCTTATGCTCACAAAAGTTCAAAAATGGGGTAACAGCCTTGCCCTGCGAATCCCCAAAGCATTTGCCCTCGACGCTCAATTGGAAAACGATTCGTTTGTGGAAATTTCCATTGTTGATGGTCAGATCGTCATCACTCCAGTCGCCGCGCCGAGTTGGACACTTGAAGAATTACTGGCAGGTATCAATAAGAACAATATTCACCAGGAAGTTGATACTGGTTCTGCTGTGGGAAACGAAGCCTGGTGAAGCATGGCATATATTCCTGACAGCGGTGATATTGTTTGGATTACGTTTAATCCACAAGCAGGACATGAGCAGGCTGGACACAGACCAGCATTGGTTTTATCGCCGAAGGCGTATAATGGGAAAGTTGGTTTAGCCATCCTCTGCCCTATCACTAGTCAGGTCAAAGGCTATCCATTTGAGGTCAACATACCGGAGGGATTGGAAGTCAACGGAGCTATTTTGTCTGACCAGGTGAAAAGCCTTGACTGGAAGGCAAGAAAAGCGGAATTTGCTTGTAAGATACCTTCTGCCACTTATAACGAAGTTGTGCAAAAGTTAAGCGCTTTAGTACGCCTTCAACTTCAAGGCAAATAGATCATTGAAAATAAGTGCTATCGGACACATATCACTATGGCGGGCTGGGAATTGGACTCACCATCGCAAAGGGATTGTTCGAAGTGCAGGGCGGAAAACTCTGGGCAGAGTCTGAAGGCTTGGGCAAAGGCTCAACTTTCAAAGTAGTGTTGCCGATAGCATAATATCCATTAAAAGGTCAAATGGTGGGCATGCATCTAGTTGAGCGCTTAACTCCAATTCGGAGAAAATGTGAATATGCCATTAAATTTTATTCAAGCAACAGAACTTCCCTATGTAAGCTATGTTCCCTCTGATGGGAGAAAAATTCCAATACTTCATTACTATGATTCGGATGCACGTCAGTTCTCCATGTATAGTTTACAACCAGATGGGATATTAGTTCTTCCTGGCGCCGAACTCCAAGAAGGTTCTTACATCGCCAAAGCCGTTGCTAATACAGAATTAGATTATCGTTTAATTTTCTCAGAAATGCTAATTCAACATTTCTCATTCGACGATATTGCCCTTAATCTCAGAGCAATCGAACAAGATCTAATAAATGGACTAGCTTCTTTACATGAATATTTTGTATTGCTCAATTATGCAAACCAATATGAAGATCACGCAGATTACTTGATTGTGAGAACTAGCGTTGAGTATGCGTTTGGAAACCATCGGTCTTTTTATGACCTTCTTCACGAGGTAATATGTAAAATTCATAGGAAATATCAAGCTAAAGTACCTAACATGAAGGACTCCTTTGAAAAATTTGCAACCAAAAGCCGGGATGACCTCAGAGAGAAGTTTCTATTTCCAGAACCTATCATTGAGTTTTACAAGTCAAGGGAAGAAATATTTTTGAAGCTCCGCCAAATACGAAACAACATATATCACCATGGACATACTCCTGATAATCCTTATAAATTCTCGGACGGATTTGCTTTTCAAGTAGATGATAGGTTTGCTGCCAATTTGGGTAATTTGAATTTATGGCCTGATGAGTTACTAAAGCCTAATCGGCTTGGTTCGATATTGGCAATCCTAGAATATCTTGAGCGAGATATGCTTGATGCAACTAGCAATCTTAGCAATAATCTATTGGAAAGTTTTCCAACCCCTCCTCAGCCTATCGCACCAGATTATCAAATATTTTTTCGTTCGGTGGTTTCAAAGCATTTGTTTTCGCTCGATGCATATAAACATACACACTGGTTTGATCCTAAAATAGTACTTGGTATATAAGATCTGACAAATTCATTCTAGTTTCTGAGTAATATCAGCAAACTAACCCAAATCGTTAACCAGCTAAAATCAAAAGCGCCCTGTCTTCACGACAAGGCGCTTACTTTTTACTGATCTCTATTCTCTACTCTCTGTCTTCTACCCCAAATGCATCGGCATGATCACGTGCAGGAAATCCTCATCGCCAACCGGTCTCACAACTCCCGGCGCATTGGCGGCAGAGGTTTCCAGTGCCACGTTCGGGGTTTTGATGACTTCCAGAGCTTCACGCAAGAACTTCACATTGAAGGCGATCAGCACACCGCTTCCATCCACGGTGGCTTCGACGATGGTTTCGTTCTTGCCGGTCTCTTCGGATGTGGCGGAGATTTCCACTTCGCTGGGTTGCATCTCGCTTTGTGCTGACTTGATATTGAAGCGCGCCACGTTCGAACCTTCACGGGCAAAGATCTCAGCCTGTTTGCACGCCTTGAGCAAGGAAGAAGTCGAAACCAAAGTACGTGATTTATACGAGCGTGGGATGATCTGTTGATAATCGGGGAACGTACCATCGATCAACTGCGAGACAACTTCCACATCCTTCACACGGAACACGACCTGACCGCGTCCCTTGGGTAACACCATATAAATTGGCTCTTCGCCATCGGTCGCGACGCGTGCCAACTCTTTCAAAGCTTGCGAGGGAACGATCGCAGAAATAGGAGCAGGCGAAGGCGTAGAAAGAACCGCTTTTCGGACGGAGAGTTCTAAATCCGTCAGCCGCCGCCATCGTCAACTTATCCTTATCCACCTGCACGAGCACGCCCATCAAAACGGGACGAGCCTCATCCGATGAAGCCGCAAACGCAACCTGATGGATCATCTCACGGAAATCGCCGACGTTGATCTGCACCGCGCCTTCGAAATCGGGCACGGGCAAGGGCGGGAACTCCTGCGCGTCGATGCACTTGATATCGTTCGTCGAGGTTCCGCCGCGTACATTCAAGGTTTGGGTCTGCACATCGAGCTTCAACAAAACCTGATCGGTCGGCAACGTGCTCACCAGATCGCCAAACGTGCGAGCGGGCACGGTCGTTGAACCTTCCTCGTCGATGCGTGCCGGTATCCAACACGTAATGCCCATCTCAAGGTTCGTCGCCGAGAGTCGCAATCGCCCCTCGTCAGAAGCGATCAACACATTCGCAAGCACAGGCAATGTACTGCGCGGCGAAACGGCTTTTGAAACGATGCCCAAACCACGAGCCAGATTTTCTTGAAGGACTGTTACTTTCATGGCGTCTCCTCGATAAAACAAATGATGACGCTCTTATTTTACTTCATTAAATGAGTGCGTCGCACCCAACGGGTTGACGAATCCAATTAAGCAGGATTATGCTCACGATTAGATTCGCTCATTTATTATGGTGCGACGCACCCTCCTCATCATCTCGCCACCAACGATATACCGATTGCAAGTAAAAAGAATAGCAACTCTAAACCAAACAACCCCGCGGCGATATACACCACGATCATCCATGTTGAACGTCCACTCTTTTTCTTTTGGACTTCCTGACCTTCCGCCATCATCTGCACGGATTGCGCCGCCTGCCCCGCGTCCTCTGCCCACACGAGATCACCCGCTTCATTCTGGACGATGATCCTGCTCCCGCTAAATGACCTTATCCACTCTGGAGCATCCACCGCCAAACTCCCGCTCAAAACGATTGCCTTGAAATCCCCTTCCGGCTTCTCGTTCGGAGTTGTCACCGCAACCTGAACTTTCGACTCGATCTTCATCAACGCCGCTTTGACCGAATCCACAAATCCATTACCTAAGTCAACGATCAACACCGAGAACTCACTTTGCTTCTCCTCCAATTTGTCCGCCGTGGAGGCTCCATCCTTGCGCAAAACATTCAAGTGATAGACGAGCACAACACTAAACAAGAACAGCAACTGTATTAGATTCAGAATGTCATGTACAAAGATGCTGTCCATTTCACCGTTCAACACACCTTTGAGTAATTGATATACCAATCCAACTGCTGTCGCCATCCCGCCAATGACAGAAGCGAACAACGCCAGATACAAATAAAACCTGCGAAGCACCGATCTGCGTGCGTGGTCACCTAATTCACCTTCAGCCAGAGCCTCCGCTTGCATCGGACGCCACATCGTCAGCCAAAGAGGCAAGCCAACGATCAAAGATGAAAGCGAAGTGGTGAGACTACTGCGTAATGAGTCACTCAATGAAAGGCTGTAATAGGTTCCCATATCAATGATGAATCTAAATAATGTGGTGACTCCTATAAACGCCACAACCAATCCGATAAACGAAAGGATGTAATTATACAGTCGCATCATCCCCGCTTGACGCACCTTATCACCGATGGCTTCGATGTGACGGTTGAGCCAGTGTTTGTAATAAGCCCAGATTATTCCCAGTGGTATACCCACCGAAATGGGATCACCGATCTCACGCACAAAATCGCGGAAGTTCGTGCCGCCTCCGAACAAATTCGTGAGGATGATATTCACTGTCAATGCAGAAGTGGTGATGACGGTAATGACTCCGCCAAGGGCAAGCAGATAAAGAATGACAAGACGTAGAGTCGAACCCATTTCAGCGGGATCAGATAGGGAGTCTTGGATGATGCGCCAGGAATAAAACCATACGGGAGTCCCGATCACAAGCAACGCCATCCCGTTGACAACGACTTCACGTCCCATCTCTCCCAAAACATCACCAGGGATATAGAAAAGGAAACGCAGGATCTGTTGCGCGCCGAAGACAACCATCAACAAACCGTAGAGCATCCAGATATAACGATACAAACGGCGGACATCGAGAAAATTCTCTTTATTTGTGAGCGTTGCCCACTCGCCGCGCAAGACATTCCAGAAATACGCTGCCACAATACCGTTCATAAAGATGGCGATCAGGTTGTCAGCGAGAGTCTGGTCTCGGAAATGAGTTGAAAGCGCGTGCAATGTTAAGCCCTGTGACTTGAACCAGCGAACGGTCAATGAATGACAAAAGATTTTGCACAACGGGGATGAGTGTGCCAAGCAAAATCGCATAAAGGAAGATGGCACGCAGACTGGCCGTCTTCTCCTCCTCATCCTTGGCAGAGACGCGTTGCGCCCACAACCAGTGAACGAGAAAGATCGGCACACCTACAAGGATCAACGCCAGCGCCTGTGCAAGTGTATCGATCCCACCGGTTATGCTGGAGTCCACGATCGAACGAAGCAGACCAACCAACCCCCACACGATCACTTCGATGCTGATGAGAGCAACGAGATAAAAATATAAGACGACGAATGGATTTCATAATGATGGCTCCTTCGCCCTGAGCGGAGCCCTGATGGTCGAGTAGGCGGTGATTTTCCGCCGTATCGAGACCTGAGGGGCGTAGACGAAGGGCAGGTTATTGCAAGGACTGCGCTTCGTCTACATTCGCCTATCGGCTCACTCCGCTCAGCGCGAGTTATTTCGGCTGTTCCGTATACCAGTTGTAGCCCCAGAAATAATATTGAGGCATTAAGGATAACTTCCACGCGCCGCCCTGTTTGACCAGGGTCGCGGAAGTCACGTTGCGGTAACCCGTGGAGAATAGGTCACTGGAGTTGTAGATCAGCGCGATATCCACGACCGCTTCATCGCCGGTGATCGTGCTTTCGCCAATATCCACTGCCTGACCCTGGGGGTTGATTTCATTATTCAAGAACGCACGGCGAAACTCTTCGTAAGTCGGCTTGTACTCAAGGTCAGCGAGATAGCCATAGGCTTTTTCATAATCCTTGTTCAAGACAGCCAATACATAATTATGCACAACGCCTTCGGGCGTATCTTCCGAGACGTACGTCTGTGAGTCCTTGCGGGTGAAGAAAACCGCCAAAGCGACCACCACCAGTACACCGATCCCAATCAAAATGCCAGTCAGGAAACGATCTTGTTTCATAAGTTCCTCCGATATTCGATTTCATTGTATGGGTTTTAGGACAAAAAAACAAGCATAATAATTTCCGGCTTGAATCTGACAGCCAATCCCTGTATACTTCCTACATGGGAAATCTCCCCTCCGGCACCGTCACCTTCCTCTTTACGGATATCGAAGGCAGCACCAAACTCGCACAGGAACATCCTGATGAAATGTCCGCTCTCTTGGCGCGCCACAACGAAATATTGAATCAAGCTATTGAAGCGAACAACGGATATGTATTTCAAATCGTCGGTGATTCTTTCTCTGCATCATTCCACTCCGCCAGTGACGCGTTGAACGCAGCCTTGATCGCGCAGCAAACTTTGCAAAGCGAAACATGGAGTCCCGCTCCCATCAAAGTTCGCATGGGGATTCACACAGGTATCACTCAAATAGATACTGACAATCAATACTCAGGATATGCCACACTGGCATCCACGCAGCGCATCATGTCCGCTGGGCATGGCGGTCAGGTACTTGTCTCCAGCGTAACATATGGACTTGTGAGGGACATGCTTCCAGATGGTTCTGAATTGCTGGATCTGGGTGAGAAGCAATTGAAGGATTTTAATGCGCCCTGAACGTTTATTTCAACTCAACATCGAGGGACTCCCCACAACCTTCCCGCTGCTGAAAACGCTCGATTCCTACCCGAACAACCTACCCACACGCCTCACAACATTCATTGGTCGTGAAGACCAGATCGAAGAAGTTAAACAGGATTTGAAGGATCATCGCCTCGTCACACTGACAGGTTCTGGCGGCACGGGTAAGACACGTCTCTCCCTGCAAGTGGCAGCAGATGTGGTCGATTCATTCCCCAACGGCGTCTGGTTCATCGAACTCGCGCCGCTCACCGATCCTGACCTTATCCCGCAAACCATTCTTTCAGAGATCGGTATCGTTGAACAGCAGGGCAAAGATCCGCTGGATGTGTTGAAGGAATATTTACAGGATAAGCAAACTTTGATCGTGCTCGATAACTGCGAACATCTTGTCTCTGCCAGTGCTCAAGTGGTGAACGCTTTATTGAGAGCGGCGCCCAGCCTCAAGGTCCTGGCTTCGAGCCGTGAGGCGCTTGGCGTCAGGGGTGAGATGTCATATCCCGTCCCATCGCTTTCATTGCCCAATCCCAAACATCTTCCGACTTTTGAGGGACTCTCACAGTATGAAGCGGTGCGGCTCTTCATTGACCGCGCCTTGCTGGTCTCTCCGCACTTTGAAGTGGATAAAGACAACGCGCCTTTCATCGCCCAGATCTGCTACCGTCTTGACGGCATTCCCCTGGCGATCGAACTCGCCGCTGCGCGCATAAAAATGTTATCTGTGGATCAAATATCCAAACGCCTCGATGACCGCTTCCGCTTATTGACCGGCGGCGCACGGACAGCCCTGCCGCGTCAACAGACCCTGCGCGCGTTGATCGATTGGAGCTATGACATCCTCGATGAAAATGAGCAATTGCTCTTACTCCGACTTTCCGCATTCGTAGGTGGCTGGATAATCGAAGCCGCGGAGGAGGTCTGCGCAGGCGATGGCATCGACTCTTATGATGTATTTGATTTATTGTCGCAACTCGTCAATAAATCATTGGTCGTTGTTGTGGATAATTCACAAAGCGGAGAGACGCGTTACCGCATGTTGGAAACTATCCGCCAGTATGCGCGTGAGAAGTTGCTCGAAGTAGATGGTAGTGAAATCGTCCGCCAACGGCATCTAACTTATTTCGTCAGGCTAGCGGAACAGGCAAAGCCGGAACTGCATCTTACTAATCAAGCCTTCTGGTTAAATAAATTGGACGATGAACTCGACAATCTGCGCGTCTCGTTGGAGTGGGCGTTGTCTGGTTATGAAGAAGACGGTTTGCGAATAATCACCAGTACTACTCGGTTTTGGTTTTTACGCAGCACTTCGAATGAACTGGAAAATTGGCTGGGACAACTTTTGCAGAGATATGACAAATCTGATCCACTTCGCGCCAAGGCTCTGGCGATTCAATCTCAATGTGTGGTTAATAATGGAAATTTGGACGAAGCCCGCCTGCTGGCTGAACAAAGCCTAAAATTGGCGCGTACTTTGAGAGATAAGAAGGCAGAGGCATCCAGCCTTATAAATTTAGGACAAGTGATAAACGCTCAAGGGAACAAAGAGTTGGGATACTCGCTGGCGCAAGAAAGCCTGGCCCTATATCAAGACCTGAAAGACATTATAGGACAAGCGAATGCAACAGGCTGGCTGCTCAATAACAGTGGTCCCAATGATATGGAACGTTCCAAGGCTTTGGCATGGGACGCGCTGGAACTCTACCGCGAGTTAGGCGATCTAAACCGTGTTGCAGTGCACCTAACAACTTTAGCTGGACATACAATCTGGGCGGGTGATCTCTCTCCTTACGTTGCAGGTTGGCTTGAAGAGGCCCGAATGATCTATGATCAGCTAGGGAGTAAATCTGGAAAATCATTTACGCTTGAACTATTTGGAAGGTTATCCTTCTGGCGAGGTGACTATGAACAGGCACGTATTTTTCTCGAAGAAAGTATTGCACTATCCGAGCAAACCGGTTCATCGCTCAATGAATTATGGTCGCGTGTCAACCTTGCCTACGTGAGCTTACGCCAGGGAAAAATGGCGCAAGCGCAATCCATATTCAAGAAAGCTATTCACCAATTTCAAGAAATAAAGAATGTAATTGGTGTAGCCTATGTGATAGAAGGGCTTGCTAGTCTGTACGTGAATCAAAACCAACCTGAACGCGTCACGCAGCTCTTCGCGTGGACAGACGCCGCACGCGAAAAGCTCGGAGATCATCGTCCACCTGTTGAACAGGCTTCGGTTGATAAAGATTTGGCAGTCATCCATTCTCAATTGGATGATGATGAATTTGAAAAACTCTCTACAAATGGGCGTACAATGACAACAGAACAAGCGATTGCTTTTGCACTGGAGGAATAAAATGACTCCTGACCGATATAAATTTCAACTGGCGGTTCATGATTTCCAATCCGCACGCCAACGGGCTGCTGTGCAGGAAATCCTTGCGCGCATTACGGGGAAATCAACCCAACTGTTATCGTATGAAGAGGTCGCCGAAAAACTTAAACTGCACGCCCGCACCGATCGCGGCACACAAAATATTCCGCTCGATGCCATCGTGGGCAGTGTGGGGCGCAACACCGAATTCACGCGCACCTTTCTACCGCGCCGTGCAGGCGACCAGGAACGCTGGGCAAACGTCAAAGCTGTGTTCATGGAAAACGGCTCCGGTCTGCCACCCATCGAAGTGTATAAGGTGGGCGAAGTCTATTTTGTGGTGGATGGTAATCATCGTGTCTCGGTTGCCCGGCAGGAGAAATTTACCTCCATCGAAGCCCGCGTCATTGAGTTCAAAACGGATATCAAACTCACACCCGATATCCAACCCGATGATCTGATCATCAAAGCCGAGTATGCTGAATTTCTCGATACCACCCGCATCATGGATTTGCGCCCCAATGTGGATTTGAGTGTCACCACTTGCTGCCAGTATGATAGATTGATCGAACAGATCTGCGTGCAGGAATGTTTGCTGGAACGGGAACGCAAAAGCGGAATCCCGTTTCAGGACGCCGTGGAAGACTGGTACGACAATATTTACATTCCCCTCGCTGAAGCCATTCGTGATCGCGGCTTGTTGCATTGGTTCCCCGACCACACTATCACCGACTTGTACATTTGGATCACTGAGAACCGCGCCGCGCTTGAGAAAGAGCTGGGATGGGAGATTCAATCTGATATCGCGGCAACAGACCTGATCCTGGGAAGAAGCGTTACGTCCGAACCGGGGAGCTGGCGCAAGGCACGGACAGTCACGCGCTATACTGAAAATCTGTTTGCAGATGTCCTTGTCCCATTGAGCGGCTATAGCGAAAGTTGGGATGTGCTCGATCAGGCGCTCCTCATTGCCCAAAAGGAAAGCGCCAAACTGCATGGCTTGCATATCGTGGAAACAAAAGATGATGTGAAAAGCCCGGATGCATTGGAAGTAAAAGCTCATTTCGAACAAACATGCAGAGACGCGGGCGTTGACGGGACTCTTGCCATTGATGTTGGCGATGTTACCCAAAGGATTAATCGAGCGGGCGATCCTTGCCGACCTGACCGTATTGAAGGTGTTTCACCCGCCATCCACGGGTGTTTCGGCGCTGACCTCTCCATTCCGCACGATCATCGAGAGGTCGTCCCGTCCGTTGCTGGCTGTGCCATCACGGGCGACACAATTCAGGCATGCACTGCTGGCATACGATGGAAGTAATCGCGCCAAGGAAGCTTTATTCGTGGCAACCTATCTTGCCGAGGCTTGGAAGACTGAGTTGATCGTTTTCACCGCCACCGACAATAAGTTGCAGGCAGATGAACAGGATCATGTCAAACGTTATCTCGAGTTCCATGAAATAGAGGCTGAGTATGTTGTCAGCGAAAATGGCGCCATGGATTTCCTGAACAACATCGTTGAAGAACGCGGCATTGACCTGCTACTCATGGGGAGTCACGGTGGTAGTGTGTTGCAACAGGTCTTTATCGGAAGTGCGCTGGATTATATGCTGCGTGAATCGAGAGTCCCGATCTTTATTTGCCGTTGAAAAATAAAATTCCTTTCGTAGCGCGACATTCATCTCGCAAGCTCACTATTGGCGTAAGCGACATGAATGTCGCATTACAAATGAGAGTCCTACAAACAATACTACAGTGGGGTATGAGATGCTCTGATTTTGATATACTTTGCCTTAACCCATCCCTATAAGGAGTTCATATGGCTGTTTCCGCCCCGCGTTGGGATTTAACCAACGTTTACCCATCTCTCCAGTCCAAGGAATTCAAGTCCGCAGTGGATGAATTCAAGAAGCAGGTCGCCGATTTGGGCGATTACTTCGTTGAAGTCGTCAGCAAGACCGATGTGAAAACCCCACCCGACCAATTGGGTCCTATTGTCGGTGAGGTTGTGGATCGTTTCAACTCTGCATATACGCTTTCCTCAACCATTGATCCCTATATTCACTCCTTTGTTTCCACAGATTCACGCGATACGCTTGCCGCACGCGTGCAGTCCGAGTTTGAGCAGGCGAACCTGCCTTTGCAAAATCTTCATGTGCAATTGAAAGGCTGGCTGGGAAAGATCGCCCCCGCGCTGGATCAATCACTGGAAGAGAACCCTTCTGCAAAAGCACACAAGTTTATGCTCGAGGAAGCCGCCGAGCAAAGCAAATATTTGATGAGCGAATCGGAAGAATCGCTGGCGGCTGAACTCAGTCTAAGCGGCGGCAATGCCTGGAATAAACTGCGGAGCAAGACCGTTTCGATGGTCTCTGTAGAATTTGAACTGGATGGAGAAATTCAAAAACTGCCTGCGCCCGCGCTGATCAATTTGCGAACACACGCAGACGAAGAAGTACGTCATCGCGCCTACGAGGCTGAGACGAAAGCCTGGGACTCTGTCCGTGAGACTTTGGCGGCATGTCTAAACGGAGTCAAAGGCGAAGTGATCACGCTGAACAAGCGTCGGGGGAGGAAGGACGCGCTCCACTCTTCGTTGGAAAGCGCGCGCATTGACAGGGAAACGCTCACAGCCATGCTCGGTGCGATGGAGTCGTCCTTCCCACTGTTCCGCAAATATTTCAAGCACAAGGCAAAGTTGATCGGCAAGGATAAACTTGCCTGGTGGGATGTCTTTGCTCCGGTTGGCAAAGCAGACACCCGCTACAGCTACGAGGAAGCGCGTGATTTTGTTTTGAACGCGTTCGAAAAATTCTCACCCGAGCTTCGCAAATTTTCAGAGCGCGCTTTCAATAACAATTGGATCGATGCCGAAATGCGAGAAGGCAAAAGCAGCAATGGCTTTTGTATGGAAGTGCAGGGCGTGAAGGAAAGCCGCATTTTCGTCAACTTTGATGGCTCGCAGGATCAACTCTCTACACTTGCGCACGAGTTGGGTCATGCCTTCCATAATGAATGTGCCTATCAATTCAACAAGACGCCTTTGCAACAGATCACACCCATGACGCTGGCGGAGACCGCCTCCACATTCTGCGAGACGATCGTCACCGAAGCAGTGCTTGAACAGGTGAAAGACCCGCAGGAGGAATTGGCGGTATTGGAGAACCTGCTCAACGGCGCATCGCAGATCGTGGTGGATATATACTCACGTTATCTCTTCGAGAAGGAAGTCTTCGAACGACGCGAGCAGGCGGAACTCTCTGTGGACGAGATCAACGAGATCATGGAACGCGCACAAAAAGCCACCTATGGCGATGGCTTGGATGAGCGTTATCTACAAAAATATATGTGGACGTGGAAGCCTCATTACTATTATCCAGGCTTGTCGTTCTATAACTACCCCTATGCGTTCGGACTGCTCTTTGCCACAGGCTTATATGCCATCTATCAAAAACGCGGCGATGAATTTGTGAACGATTACAAAGCCCTGCTTGCCTCCACTGGCGAAGCCAGCGCAGCGGACCTGGCGGCGAGTTTCGGTATTGACATCCGCAAGCGCAAATTCTGGGAAGACAGCCTCGCCATTATCGGCAAACGCGTGGATCGATATTGTGAGTTGTAAGCAATACGTGTTTATCGGTACAAAATACAACATGACAAAAATAAAAAGCATAGCTTTATTGATGTTGGCGTTGGCAATCACGTCATGTAGTAATGTGTCCACGTCATCACCCAGTCTCAATGCGGTACCGACAATTGCTCCAACACAGGGACAAAACCCAACTCTAGTTGTGGTACTGACACCAACTCAACCATCAAAAAGATTGCCAGCCACAGAGGCTGAGGTTCCGCGGATTACTGTGGAAAATGCCAAAGCTGCATTTGACAATGGCGAAGCGATCATTGTGGATGTGCGAAGCAAGCAAGCCTATGATGTGAGCCATATTGCTGGCGCACTTTACATTCCGCTCGCCGATATGGAAAGTAATTCCCCGGGGTTGGGTCTTGATAAAGATCAATGGATCATCACGTACTGCACCTGACAAAATGAACACACAAGCGCCCGTGCGGCGTTCGTCCTTTTGCATAACGGCTATGCCAAAGTCACACCTATTCTCGGCGGCTTTCAAGCGTGGATGGACGCAGGATATCCAATCGAACCATGAAAATTCTATCCATCGACCATGTTCAACTTGCCATGCCATCCAGTGAAGAGGAAAAAGCCCGTTTATTCTATGTCAACACCCTTGGCTTTACTGAAATCCCCAAGCCGCCTGAGCTTGCCAAACGCGGCGGCGTGTGGTTTCAAGCTGGAGATGTTCAACTGCACATCGGCATCGAAAAAGATTTTCACCCTGCGCGCAAGGCACATCCCGCGTTCGTTGTGGATGACCTTGATGGGATTCTCGAAAAGATCCAACTTGACGGATACATAACCGATACATCCCAACCTCCATTGGATGGATATAAACGTGCGCACGTCTTCGACCCATTTGGAAACCGCATTGAATTAATGGAGAAAGTATGACATCGCCTCACGTCACCTTTTGGGCTGGTCAACCATCGCCAACCGAATCCACGCTGAGACAGTTGTACGCTGACGAAGGCATGAGTCCCTATCAATGGTCGAACGGACCGCACGATGTCTATTCGGCGCATTCACACTCGTATGATAAAGTCATTTATGTGATACGCGGCTCGATCACATTTGGTCTGCCCGAACTCGGGCAGAAACTCACTTTGAACGCCGGCGACAGACTCGACCTGCCCGCGGGAACTGTCCATGACGCGGTGGTTGGTGAGCAGGGGGTGGTTTGTTTGGAAGGGCATAAAGGCTGATGGCGCCGAATCAGCTTCCGGCTGGGAACGAAGCGACATTCTCCAAATAAAAAAGACGCGCCCATCACGGGCGCGTCCTATATTTATCGATCGCTGGTTTACCAGTTGGCGTTCAGCCAGCCGCGCAATTCCATGGCTTTAACCACGCGGATGATCGAGACCATGTAGGCGGCGTCGCGCATATATACATCTTCCTTTACGCTGGTATCCAGGACGGCGTTGAACGCAAGGGTCATTTTCGTATCAAGCCGATTGAGCACTGCTTCGTTGGTCCAGTAATAGTTCATATCGTTTTGGACTTGTTCAAAGTAGGATGTCGTCACACCGCCCGCGTTGCATAAAAAGTCGGGGATGTTGAACACCTTGTTGGCTTTGAAGAAATCATCGGCTTCAAGTGTGCAGGGACCATTGGCACCTTCCGCAACGATCTTGACGCGGCTCGACATCTTCTCGACGGTTTCAGCATTAATGTGCCCTTCAATGGCGGCAGGGATCAGGACGTCGGCTTCTTTTGTGATCCATTCTTCGCCGTCTTCGATCAGATACCCAGCCTGTTCAGCGGCCTGCCTGTCGATCATGCCATATTGATCGGTGATGGAAAGCAGAAAGCGCGGATCGATGCCGCCCTTTTTGCTATAGGTGTAGGACTTTTTGTCTTTGCGATCCCAACAGGAGACACAGGCAACCGTACCGCCCAAGCAATTCCACGAATCCAATAGCGGCATATTGCGCCACATTGCCAAAGCCCTCGATGGCCGCAATGGCTTTTTGGGAATCTATCTTTAGATGTTTCATGGCTTCGCGGATGTGATAAATAACGCCGAAACCTGTGGCTTCGGTTCTGCCTTCGGAGCCGCCGCTGCCTATGGGTTTTCCGGTAAATACGCCAGGAGTATATTGACCAACACGGCGGGAATACTCATCCATCATCCAGCCCATCATGAGAGGGGTGGTGCCGATATCCGGCGCAGGGACGTCATTACGTGGACCGATATTCTTCCACATGGCATCCACCCAGCCGCGGCAAATTTGTTCTTTTTCGTTGGAAGACAATGTCGAGGGGTCGCATATCACGCCTCCCTTACCGCCGCCAAGCGGCAGGTCCGCAACCGCGCATTTCCAGGTCATCCACGTGGCGAGAGCACGCACAGTATCGAACGTCTCCGCCGGGTGAAAACGGATACCGCCTTTATTGGGTCCGCGCGCGTCGTTGTGCTGGACTCGGAATCCCTGAAAAACCTTGACGGAACCATCGTCCATACGTACCGGAATACGGAAGGAATATTCGCGCATGGGCCAACGTAATACTTCACGTACGCCAAGGTCCACATTGAGCATCTCAGCGGCACGGTCAAATTGTTTTTGTGCAAGGTCGAAAGCATTGATCTGTTGTACTGGCATTATTTTTCTCCTATAGATGAGTGTTGGGAACTAACAAAATATAAGCGGGCATCCCGGAACGGATGCCCGCTTATGGCAGGGGTATGTAAAACATACAATCATCGTGAGTTTACCTGATGAACTTCCACTACCCTTTAACGTTATCACGGGAGTCAAACTCCCGTCAATATGATTTTGTGGATAAGATTACAGTCATTTGTAATTTGAATGACACTTGGCTAACCCTCATCCCCCGAATCTGCGTTGCCAAGATCGGGCAATGCGGACTCGATCTCTTCCGGGCTTTGACCTGCTTCAAGACGATCCACTACATCGTCAAACTCGGGCGGCAGGTCTTCCCCCATTTCCTTCCCCATCTTGCGCATCATTTGTCCCATCGCTTTGGGATCGTCCTCCAGGCCTTCGAATCCGCTGAAATCATCCGCCATTGATTCCATGCGGCCGTCCTCAGATTTGGCAATGCGCACCTTCGTCATACGGCGGCGGACATTTTTGCTTTTGCAATGTGCGCAGGTCACGGTCTTCTTGCCATACTCGGCGAAGGTCAGGAACACTTCAAAGCGTTCGTTACAGTTGTTGCAGATAAAGTCATAAGTTGGCATAAGTCTATTTTAACGGAATCAGGCTCCAATGTGGAGGGAGGCGTGCTCTTCGTCCAAATGAAAAATAAATCCCTGAAGTGATAAAATGAACCAGTCGTGTTATTCTCATTTTAACGTGAAGGAGAAAAAATGGCGACAACTTATCTCGAAACTTTACTGGGTGAGAGTGAAGAAATCCTATTGGAGACACACCAGCATTGGTTTGTGTTGTTCGGCAGGATTTTTCTTGAGATTGCGTTGACGTTGGTTTTGGTTGGGGCTGTGCTTGTTGCCTACACCTATTACCCCATTGCGATCTACGGATCGATCCTCGTGCTGGTGCCGCTGGTGGGAATGTTGAATGATATTCTGGTCTGGCGCAACAGGGCGTATATTGTAACGAATCGCCGCGTCATTCAGATCTCGGGCGTATTCAGCAAGAACGTGGTGGACTCATCGCTGGAGAAAGTCAACGACGTGAAGATGAGACAGTCTTTTTTGGGGAGGTTGTTCGGTTACGGAGATATCGAGATTCTGACAGCCAGTGAGTTGGGGGTCAATTTGTTCCACCAGATCGCCGAACCCGTAGAATTCAAAACCGCCATGTTGAACGCAAAAGAAAAACTTGGCTTTGAGGATATGGGAATCAGGTCTCAGGGCGAGGATGATATGCCGTCCCTGATCGAAAAATTGGATGGGTTGCGAAGGAAAGGCATTATTTCCGAGGTGGAATTTGAACAAAAGAAAGTGGAACTGCTTGCAAAGATGTGATTATACATAATGTGCGATGCACAGCGAAATCTTAAAAGTTTGTGACACTAAGGATGGTTGAAAATTCCTTTTTCGATGCTAAAATGATGTGTTCTTTGATTGAGTTTTCTGGAAGAAAACTTACGTTGTAAGGAGGCTATATGTCAGATCAATTCAACATGAGCGGCGATTTCCGGGGGGCAATTATTAATATCAAGTCTACATTGACGAATGTTCAGCAAAGTGTCGGTGATATTCAAACTGACGACCTGGAAGGTCGCAAGGAATTGGAAAAGTTGATCGAGCAGTTGAGCGAGGAACTGCAAAAAATTCCAGCGGAAAAACAGGAACAAGCTCAGGCAGTGGCTGAGACTGCGAAAGCCTTGGTGGATTCAGCCAAAGCCGAGAAGCCAAACAAGACCATGCTGAAAATCACCAGCGATGGATTAAAACAAGCCGCCCAAAATCTGGCGGATGTGATGCCGTCTGTAATTCCCATCGCGGGACAAATCGCGTTAACCGTAATGAAACTCATTGGCGGATGATCTTCGGATCATTCACATGCAACTTTAAAGGCAATGACAAAAAAGTCTGACTCTCCGAAAAAGAAAACAGCCTCGGGCAAGCCTCGCGCAAAACGCAATGTCGGAGACAACTATGACCTCTCGGGTGATTTTCGCGGTGCGGTTATTAACATCAAGTCCACGATTGTCAGCAGTGAGGAAGTTAAAGATCTTGAGAATCTGCCGCCCGAGCCGGGTGATCCGCCTTTTCAAGGGTTGCAATATTTCGATGAAAACGATGCCGATCAATTCTTTGGGCGCGAAGGATTAATCGCCAAGATCACCGGGCGGCTCAGCACAACCCGCTTTCTGACGGTAATCGGCGCTTCGGGGAGCGGCAAATCTTCCATTGTAAGGGCGGGTGTCATTCCGGCGTTGCGGCGCGGTGAACGGCTGGCAGACGGTTCCCTGCCGCCAACCGACAGCGGTCAATGGGATATTCGTATTCTGACACCCAGCGCGCATCCATTGGACGCGCTCGCCGCCAGCCTGACACGCAACTCTGAATCCGTCAACGCGCTGACTGCCTTGCGTGCTGATCTGGTGGAAGGTCCACATGCATAAGTTTGATTGCGCGGCGGATACTGGCTCAAAATGACAAGAAACATCTTTTGCTGGTGATCGATCAGTTCGAAGAAGTTTTTACACAATGCCGTCAGGACGACGAACGCCGCGGCTTCATCGAAAATTTGCTTTATGCAGTTGACTCTGCCGACTCGCAGCCAATCAGCATATTGTTGACTTTGCTGGCCAACTTCTATTCCCAACTGGCATTTCAAGATCGTCTACGTGAACTGATCTCACAAAATCAGGAATTTATAGGCGCGATGAGCCGCGAGGAACTGACGCGCGTCATCTTACAACCTGCTGCTTTGGGAAATTGGAAGGTGCAGGAAGGTTTGGTGGAAGTCATTCTGGATGACCTGGGAAATGAGCCGGGTGCGCTTCCGCTTTTGTCACATGCCCTGCTTGAAACGTGGAAACGCCGCCACGGAAGAGTCCTGACTGTTTCAGGGTATACAGCCGCAGGCGGAGTGCGCGGCGCGATCGCGCAAACAGCCGAAACGGTATTTCGCCAGCGTCTCACTGTTGAGCAGCAGCCCATTGCCCGCATGATCTTCATCAAACTGGCTGAGATGGGAGAGAGACTCACTGGATACCCGCCGACGCGCGGCGTTCTCCGAGCTGATCACGCGTGCCACCGATACGAGCACCATCAATGCCGTGTTGAGCATCCTGACCGATGCTCGCCTGGTTACAACTGGAACGATGGAGCCGGGCGATGTGCGCGTTGTGGAAGTTGCGCATGAGGCGCTCATCCGTGAATGGCCTACGCTGCGCGACTCGCTGGACCAGAATCGCGAAAGGCCTGATCCTTCATCGGCAGCTCACAGAAGACACCAATGACTGGATAAAACTGAGGCGTGACCCCGGAGCACTTTACCGCGGCGCCCGGCTCAAACAGACATTGGAGTGGGTGAAGGCGAATACAGATTTGATCAGCCTGACCGAACAAGAATTTCTGGATGCCAGCCAGAAGGTCGCCCGGGAAGAGGCTGGTCAGGCGCAAAGACTGGTGCGTGCCCGCTGGATTCAAGTTCTGCTTGTTCTGATCGTTGTTATTGGGATATTAGGCGTCACGAACACGTTTGCGCCGCGGGTCATGCCTACGGGAACCTTCAACGTTGCTGTAGCAGAATTTGGTGAAATAGATTCAAATGGTGAAATCCACTCTTCAGAAGCTGGCCGCCTCATGAGCGGGTGGACCGTAAATTATCTGAGGTCTGAACTCAATAAAGAAGATCCAAATTTGATTGTCTGGCCCAATGAGAGCAAATTTTTTACACGGACACGCGTGCAGTTTGTACAACCAGATGCGGTTGAAAAAACAGCATTGGACATCAAAGCTGATCTGCTGATTTATGGATATATAGACACACGCGCCAATCCGCCGCAATTAATCCTGAATTTCTGGGTTGCCCCGCAGGATAAATACAAGTTTGAGGACATCCAGGGGAACACGCAGATCGGGGATCCCATCCGGGTTGTTGACCTCAATGATCCGGGCGTAAGCGTACAAGGTCCATTGCAGCGTCAATCCACTGCTATAGCCTGGATTGCAATAGGGTTGGCTAAGGAACAATTAGGTCAGTCTGAAGAGGCTTTGACGGCTTTCCTAAATGCCGAAGAAGCCGCGCCTCAATCTGAGATGGTGCAGTTCTTTATCGGTCGTGAATATCTTTTCATATCTGATCTTCAGCCAAGTCGACAGGAAGAACTCTGGCAGAAAGCCGAGGATGCGCTTCGGCAAGCGACTGCCACCAATGATCAGTATGCCCGGGCTTATATTGGCCTCGGCGCGTTATATATGAAGCAATCAACTAAACTTGTCGATGCAGCGTTGACCTCAGGTAAGGCTGCCGATTCTCACGCAGCCCAGTTGGTGGAACAGGCCATAGGGACATATCAAAAAGTACTAGAATTAAAACCTGACACTCAACAATATGGAAACCCTGTTGAGGATGTTGCCCGCTTGGCTTTGGGGAACGCTTATCGATTGAAAGGGACAATCTTGTTAACTCAAGGAGACACGGATTCTGCGCTGAAAGCATTTGACGAAGCCATTCAATATCTTGAAGTGAGCCGCATTGTATTTGAGGCTTCGGTAGCTGAGCATAAATCATATCGCCGTTATCTGGCACAGACTTATGAATATCTTGGCATAGTCTATCAATTTCAGGGAAATGTGCTCGAGGTAAAGCAGGATTTTGATGCGGCGCTGGCTGCCTACCAAAAATCAATAGATATTTTTAATCAATGTATTTCCCAAGGTGATGATTCTTTCGATCTTGTGATTCAGAAAGATATTGTTGAAAAAATCTGCAAACCTAATCTTGAACAAACTCAGCAAGTGTATAATGAACTGAATGGAGGACAATGATGAAACAGATGACGTTCTCCCGGGGAATGACAATATCCGTGCTGGTAATGTTGACGGTCATTTCTTGTGGAACTCCTGGGTTCGCCAGAATCGACCAAATCACCCCAAACAACCAACACCCAGAATATTGAAACTCAACCCCCCCCAACCGCGACCACACCACCAACGTCGACCATTGAAGCCAGTCAAGAGACAACTGCCAGCAATTCCGGCCCAAGTTGTACCGTCCTTCAGAATTTGAACATGCGCTCTGGTCCCGGCACGGCTTATCGGCCTCCAATCAGGGTTTTGCTCGCCAATAGTGTCATCACTCCACTCGGGTTCGCGCCGCAGGGAATCCCCGGCGGAAGCTGGGCCTATGTACAAGATCCGGCAACCAAGGACAAGGGCTGGGTCAGCGCCGGTTCCCAATATATTTCCTGTAATGTTGAATTAGCTGCCTTGCCAGCGGTGGCTTTTGGTACCCCGCCTCCGCCGCCCCTGCCGAAGAGCGCTCAAACCTCCGACCCGGATGGGAATGGTTTCTGTATTGATCCAGATAGCGGACTTCAATGTGTAGGGATCTTCTCCGACCAGTCGTTGTTTCAGTTCCAGATCACCAGAAATGGAATTGAACAGGCAGGAAATGACGGCGTTGAGCAGATCGCTTTTAACATAAAAAAGAATGGTGATCTCATTTACAGTCTGATTGAAAAAAACGCAGCCTATTGCGTCTTCGGTGGTAATGGTCCATGCAATGACTGGACCGTCGAAGATGGATTTTATAAATGGACAGCAGGCGGCACACCGGTCGAGCCGGGTGAATATGAGATGGAAGTGTTTGCAACGATGAACGGTGAAACTTCCCGCTGGGCGGTGACTTTCACATTGACTTTGCCCTAGCAGGATCATGAGGGAGTGCATGAAGAGATAAAGACTGCTTCGGTGGTTAAGTAATCGGTGTTTACCCGCCTGCTTGATCACCGATTTGCTATTAAAACCTTTGTGTCCTTCGCGTCATTTCGACACCTTCGACGATGCAAGCCTTCGCGGTGAAAATAAGTTATACTCCCCACCGCTATTATGACAGACCATATCCGTAATTTTTGCATTATCGCCCATGTAGACCATGGCAAATCAACGCTCGCTGACCGCCTGCTGCAACTGACAGGCACCATCGCCGACCGTGATATGTCCGCGCAGGTGCTCGATAACATGGATCTCGAACGCGAAAAAGGCGTCACGATCAAAGCCTCTGCGGTGCGCATGTATTACACCGCAGAAGACAAACAAAAATATGAGCTCAACCTCATCGATACGCCCGGACATGTAGACTTCGGGTACGAAGTCAGCCGCGCGCTCAAGGCGTGTGAAGGCGCGGTGCTGGTTGTGGATGCCACGCAGGGCATCGAAGCGCAGACGCTTGCCAACCTTTATCAAGCGCTCGAAGCCGATCTCACGATCATCCCCGTCATCAATAAAATCGACCTGCCCTCGGCGCGTCCTGATGAAGTGGCGGAGGATGTCGGCTCCCTGCTTGGCATCGATGCTTTAGATGTTCTTCAGGTCTCTGCCAAAGATGGGCTCAACGTCGATCAAATTCTCGAAGCCATCGTCACGCGCGTTCCGCCGCCCAAAGATGCAGACGATGTCCCTCTGCGCGCGCTCATCTTCGATTCGCATTACGACTCTTACAAGGGCGTTATTGCTTACGTCCGTATCATCGAAGGCTCGCTCAAGTCCAACGATGTCCTGCGCATGTTCGCCACCAAAGTGGATATGAAACCGGTCGAGATCGGGATCTTCGCCCCCAGTATGAAACCCGTCCAGGCTTTGGGTTCCGGGGAAGTAGGCTACATTGCCACCGGATTCAAGACCGTGCATGAATGCCGCGTAGGAGATACGATCACGCGTGCGGCGGCTCCCGCCTCGGACCCTCTGCCTGGGTACCGCACCCCCAAGCCGATGGTCTTCGCTGGAATTTATCCCGTCGAAGCCGACGATTATCCCGAACTGCGCGAGTCGCTTGAGAAATTACAGCTCAACGACGCGTCACTCACCTATCAACCCGAAACGTCACAAGCATTGGGATTTGGTTTCCGCGCCGGTTTTCTCGGTCTCTTTCATATGGAGATCATTCAGGAACGTATCGAACGCGAATATGACCTGGATGTGCTTTTCACTGCGCCCTCTGTGGAATACGAAGTCTTGATGATCGGCGATGAAGTGATCAAGGTTGATTTGCCTGCCGAACTGCCCGATGAATCAAAGATCGTCGAAATCCGCGAACCGTGGATGACCATCGAGATCATCACCCCTACAGATTATTACGGTCCCATCATGGACCTGGTCACCAAGAAGCGCGGCATCTTCAAGCAACAGCAATATCCCGCCCCTCATCGCGTCCAACTGGATTTTGAGATTCCCCTCTCCGAGATCATCATCGGTTTCTTCGATGAACTAAAGTCGCGCACCAAAGGCTATGCCTCGCTCGATTACCAGTTCCTCGAATACCGCATGGACGAATTGCAGAAGCTGGAAATCCTCGTCAATGGCGAACCGCTCGATGCGCTCGCGGCAATCGTCCACAAGAAGGACGCGTTCCACAAGGGACAGCGTCTCATCACCAAACTCAAAGACTTGATTCCTCGTCAACTGTACGATGTGGCGGTCCAAGCCGCTTCGGGCGGACGCGTCATTTCGCGGGCGAATGTCAAAGCGACAAGAAAAGACGTTTTGGCAAAGTGCTACGGCGGCGATATCACCCGCAAAAAGAAATTGCTCGAAAAACAAAAGAAGGGTAAGAAACGTTTGAAGATGGTCGGCAATGTCGAGATCCCACAGGACGCGTTCATGGCTGTCCTGAAATTGGATGAGGAATGATATTTTCGTAAGGGCGGCGTCCTGCCGCCCAGGGCAGGGAGACCCTGCCCCTACAAGGATTTATTATGAAAGATGCAAAACGCCTGATACCGGGCGCGCTCATCAGCATGGTGTTGATCGCTGCCATTTTATATTTTGTTGACTTGCACGCAATGCTGGAAGCCATCAGACATGCAAATTATGGGTTGCTGGCCATCGCGCTTGCCACCGGCTTTATCTGGATGGCTGTGCGTGCGCAGGTCTGGCGAACGCTCCTTCGTAACCGTGCTTCCTATAGCGATGTATTCTGGACGGTAGGAGAGGGATATTTATTGAATAACCTGCTTCCTTTCAGGCTTGGCGAATTGGGACGCGCCTTTTTACTCAGCCGCAAATCGGACCCTTCCATAAACTCGGGTCAAAGCTTGCAGTTCATGGAGATATTGCCCACCATTGTCATCGAACGCGTCATGGACCTGGGCTTTTCCGCATTGGTTCTACTCGCCGCATTGCCGTTTGTCGTCGGGGCGGAAGGTTCGGGACGCATCGGCATCATCGTGGGTGTCATCGTATTCATCGGGCTTTTACTTATGTATGTGCTGGCGCGCAGTAACCAATGGGCATTGGACCTGTTCCATAAACTCAGTGCGCGTTGGCCCAAACTCCAGCAGTTCGGCGGTAGTTTCCTCGAATCCTTCTTTATGGGTTTGAGTGTGCTGACCGATGGCTGGCTGTTCATTCGGTTCCTTTTTTGGATGACGCTCAACTGGGGCGTTGCCATTATCTCTTATTATTTAATAGTCCTCTCGTTCTTTCCAGATGCCCAGGTGGTCTGGGGCATGTTCGGTTTGGGCGCGGCAGCTTTCGGCGGCGCGATCCCATCGTTACCGGGAGCCGTGGGCACCTTCGAAGGCGCGTTCGGCGGAGCCATCACTTTGTTGACGGGTGATCAGTCCACCGCGCTGGCAGTTGCGTTGACGGGGCGTCTTTACAACTATATCAACAGCGGTTTGATCGGCGGCATCGGTCTGCTGCGCGAGGGACAGACCCTTTCGGGCATCTACGAACAGTTGAAGAATTTCAGAGTCAGACAAGGTGAAGATATCGATCCATAAGACATGATCCCGCTATACGATACTGTCCGTTCCCGCAAATTTCCGCTGATCAACTTAACCTTGATTATTGCAAACGTACTTGCCTTCTTATACGAATTGCAATTGGGACCCTCGACACTTAAAGAATTCATCTTTACATGGGGTTTGATTCCAAGCCATTTGATGGGCGACCCATCCGCTGAGTGGATGACCATTTTTTCAGCCATGTTCCTGCATGGCGGCTGGATTCACATCATCAGCAATATGTGGGTATTGTTCATCTTCGGCGACAACGTGGAAGCGGGCATGGGCAGTTTTCGATATCTCGTCTTTTATCTGCTCAGCGGAGTGGCTGCGGGGGGATTACAGACGTACGTTTTGCCATCCAGCCAGGCTCCCATGATCGGAGCAAGCGGCGCGATCGCCGGTGTACTGGGAGCCTATCTGGTCCTGTTTCCCAGTTCACGCATTGCCAGTCTGGTGCCCATCTTTTTCATTTTTACGATCATTGAGATCCCCGCCTTTATTTTCCTGATCTTTTGGTTCCTGTCGCAAATCTATTCGGGCTGGTTTTCCATTCAAGGCGCTGCCGGGAGCGGTATTGCCTGGTGGGCACACGTGGGCGGGTTTTTGTTTGGAATCTTTATAGCGTTCTTCTTTGCCAGGAGAAGATAATCCGTCATTGCTTCGGGCTAACGCCCTCGCAATGACATGACGAGGAGACTTTATGACTCGAAATTATCTTGTCACCGGGGGAGCCGGATTCATCGGTTCGAACTACGTCCATAAGCTGGTTCAGCGCGGCGAAAGCGTGACCGTCTTTGACAACTTGTCCCGCGGGCGCGCCGCGCAATCTTGCCTGGCTGGAGGAAAGCTTCGGGAAGGACGCGTTCAGGCTCATCGTCGGGGATGTGCGAAGCGCTGACCAGATGGCAGAGGCGGCTCAAGAGGCAGATGTCATCGTCCATTTGGCAGGACAGGTCGCAGTCACTACATCCGTAACAGACCCCAGAAACGATTTCGAAGCGAACGCCTTGGGAACGTTCAACGCGTTGGAAGCCGCGCGTTCATCGGAGCGCGATCCAATTTTTCTATATGCTTCGACCAACAAAGTATACGGCGGTATGGAAGATGTGGAGCTGGTCGAGGAACCGACGCGCTGGTTGTATGCAGACCTGGAATACGGCTGCCCGGAATCACAGCCGCTCGATTTTCATTCGCCGTATGGATGAGTAAAGGTACGGGCGATCAATACGTGCGCGATTATGCGCGCATTTATGGTCTTCGGTCAGTGGTCCTCCGTCAGTCCTGCATTTATGGACCGCGTCAGTTCGGCGTGGAAGACCAAGGCTGGCTGGCGTGGATGACGATCGCAGCGGTGAGCGGCAGAAAGATCACCATTTACGGCGATGGCAAACAGGTGCGCGATGTTTTGCACGTCTATGATCTGTTGAATGCCTACGACGCGGCGATCGAAAAGATCGATATCGCCAGGGGACAAATCTATAACATGGGCGGCGGCACACGCAATGTGATGTCCATTTGGGCGGAGTTTGGTCCCATACTGGAGAGGTTGCTAGGCAAAAAGATCGAGGTCGAGCGCGACGATTGGCGTCCCGGCGACCAGCACGTTTTTTACGCGGACTTCCGCAAGGCAAAACGGGAATTAGGCTGGGAGCCGAAGATCGATTTGGAAGAGGGAATCGAGATGTTGTTCAATTGGGTGAAGGAGAATAGGGAGTTGTTCTGAGACGGGATGGGTTGGAAGATGTATAATTTAGAAAGTATACAGTTTTTTGCAGTTTAGGGTGAGGATGTCATGATTACAAAGCATTTATGACAATTACAATACATAAGCCGTTATGTTGAGGATATCAACCGAGTATCTAGTTG
>CAVWDB010000017.1:0-107265 GCA_963753655.1 uncultured Chloroflexia bacterium | reverse complement strand
ACCATATTCGTAACTTCTGTATTATCGCGCATGTGGACCATGGCAAATCCACGCTTGCTGACCGCCTGCTGCAACTGACGGGCACGATTTCCGACCGTGATATGACCGCGCAGGTGCTGGACACCATGGGCCTTGAACGCGAAAAAGGCGTGACGATCGAAGCCTCCGCGGTGCGTATGTCTTATACGGCGACGGATGGCAATGATATGAGTTGAACCTCATCGATACCCCCGGGCATGTAGACTTCGGCTACGAGGTCAGCCGCGCGCTGAAGGCCTGTGAAGGAGCGGTCCTGGTGGTAGATGCCACCCAGGGTATCGAAGCGCAACACTTGCCAACCTGTATCCCGCGATCGAAGCCAATCTCGCGATCATCCCAGTCATCAATAAAATCGACCTGCCTTCCGCGCGTCCTGATGAAGTGGCGGAGGATGTCGGCTGCCTGCTTGGCTCGATGCCTTAGATGTTGCTTCAGGTCTCTGCCAAAGTAGGACTAACGTCGACATTCTCGAAGCCATTGTCGACCGCGTCCCACCGCCCGAAGATAAAACGATGCCCCTCTGCGAGCGCTGATCTTCGATTTGCATTATGACTTGTACAAGGGCGTTATTGCCTATATACGTGTGATCGAAGGCTCGATCAAGTCGAACGATATGCTGCGCATGTTGGCCACCGAAGTGGATATGAAACCGGTCGAATCGGATTTTTCTCGCCAGGGATGAAACCCGTCCAGGCTTGTTCCGGGGAAGTCGGCTACATTGCCACCGGATTCAAGACCGTCCATGAATGCCGTGTGGGAGATACAATCACCCATGCAGCCGCTCCGCCCCGGAGCCCTTGCCTGGGTACCGCCACCCCAAGCCGATGGTCTTTGCTGGAATTTATCCGTGGAAGCCGACGATTACCCCGATTCTGCGCGACGCGCTTGAGAAGTTGCAGCTCAACGACCGCGTCTCTCACCTTTCAACCCGAAACCTCACAGGCGTTGGGATTTGGTTTCCGCGCCGGGTTTCTCGGTCTGTTTCATATGGAGATCATTCAGGAACGCATCGAGCGCGAATATGGGACATCGCGTGCTTTTCACTGCGCCATCTGTGGAATACGAAGTCTTGATAATCGACGATGTGGTCAGATTTAAGTCGCCTGGACAACTGCCTGATGAAGCAAAATCGTCGAAATCCGCGAACCGTGGATGACCATCGAGATCATTACACCTACCGATTATTATGGTCCTATCATGGACCTGGTCACAATGCGGCGCGGCATGTTCAAGCAAGCAGGAATACCCCGCGCTTTATTGCGTGCAACTTGATTTTCAAATTCCCTTCTCCGAGTTCATCGTGGATTTCTTCGATGAACTAAAGTCGCGCACCAAAGGCTATGCCTCGCTGGATTACCAGTTCCTCGAATACCGCATGGACGAATTGCAGAAGCTGGAAATCCTCGTCAATGGCGAACCGCTCGATGCGCTCGCGGCAATTGTCCACGAAGAAGGACGCGTTCCACAAGGGACAGCGTCTCATCACCAAACTCAAAGACTTGATTCCCCGTCAACTGTACGATGTGGCGGTCCAAGCCGCTTCAGGCGGACGCGTCATTTCGCGGGCGAATGTCAAAGCGACAAGAAAAGACGTTTTGGCAAAGTGCTACGGCGGCGATATCACCCGCAAAAAGAAATTGCTCGAAAAACAAAAGAAGGGTAAGAAACGTTTGAAGATGGTCGGCAATGTCGAGATCCCACGGACGCGTTCATGGCTGTCCTGAAATTGGATGAGGAATGATATTTTCGTAAGGGCGGCGTCCTGCCGCCCAGGGTAGGGAGACCCTGCCCCTACAAGGATTTATTATGAAAGATGCAAAACGCCTGATCCCGGGCACGCTCATCAGCATGGTGTTGATCGCTGCCATTTTATATTTTGTTGACTTGCACGCAATGCTGGAAGCCATCAGGCATGCAAATTATGGGTTGCTGGCCATCGCGCTTGCCACCGGCTTTATCTGGATGGCTGTGCGTGCGCAGGTCTGGCGAACGCTCCTTCGTAACCGCGCTTCCTATGGCGATGTATTCTGGACGGTAGGAGAGGGATATTTATTGAATAACCTGCTTCCTTTCAGGCTTGGCGAATTGGGACGCGCCTTTTTACTCAGCCGCAAATCGGACCCTTCCATAAACTCGGGTCAAAGCTTGCAGTTCATGGAGATATTGCCCACCATTGTCATCGAACGCGTCATGGACCTGGGCTTTTCCGCATTGGTTCTACTCGCCGCATTGCCGTTTGTCGTCGGGGCGGAAGGTTCGGGACGCATCGGCATCATCGTGGGTGTCATCGTATTCATCGGGCTTTTACTTATGTATGTGCTGGCGCGCAGTAACCAATGGGCATTGGACCTGTTCCATAAACTCAGTGCGCGTTGACCAAACTCCAGCAGTTCGGCGGTAGTTTCCTCGAATCCTTCTTTCTGGGTTTGAGTGTACTGACCGATGGCTGGCTGTTCATTCGGTTCCTTTTTTGGATGACGCTCAACTGGGGCGTTGCCATTATCTCTTATTATTTAATGGTCCTCTCGTTCTTTCCAGATGCCCAGGTGGTCTGGGGCATGTTCGGTTTGGGCGCGGCAGCTTTCGGCGGCGCGATCCCATCGTTACCGGGAGCCGTGGGCACCTTCAAAGGCGCGTTCGGCGGAGCCATCACTTTGTTGACGGGTGATCAGTCCACCGCGCTGGCAGTTGCGTTGACGGGGCGTCTTTACAACTATATCAACAGCGGTTTGATCGGCGGCATCGGTCTGCTGCGCGAGGGACAGACCCTTTCGGGCATCTACGAACAGTTGAAAAATCTCAGAGTCAGACAAGGTGAAGATATCGATCCATAAGACATGATCCCGCTATACGATACTGTCCGTTCCCGCAAATTTCCGCTGATCAACTTAACTTTGATCATTGCAAACGTACTTGCCTTCTTATACGAATTGCAATTGGGCCCCTCGACACTTAAAGAATTCATCTTCACATGGGGTTTGATTCCAAGCCATTTGATGGGCGACCCATCCGCTGAGTGGATGACCGTTTTTTCAGCCATGTTCCTGCATGGCGGCTGGATTCATATCATCAGCAATATGTGGGTATTGTTCATCTTCGGTGACAACGTGGAAGCGGGCATGGGCAGTTTTCAATATCTCGTCTTTTATCTGCTCGGCGGAGTGGCAGCGGGGGGATTACAGACGTACGTTTTGCCATCCAGCCAGGCTCCCATGATCGGAGCAAGCGGCGCGATCGCCGGTGTACTGGGAGCCTATCTGGTCCTTTTTCCCAGTTCACGCATTGCCAGTCTGGTGCCCATCTTTTTCATTTTTACGATCATTGAGATCCCCGCCTTTATTTTCCTGATCTTTTGGTTCCTGTCGCAAATCTATTCGGGCTGGTTTTCCATTCAAGGCGCTGCCGGGAGCGGTATTGCCTGGTGGGCACACGTGGGCGGGTTTTTGTTTGGAATCTTTATAGCGTTCTTCTTTGCCAGGAGAAGATAATCCGTCATTGCTTCGGGCTAACGCCCTCGCAATGACATGACGAGGAGACTTTATGACTCGAAATTATCTTGTCACCGGGGGAGCCGAATTCATCGGTTCGAACTACGTCCATAAGCTGGTTCAGCGCGGCGAAAGCGTGACCGTCTTTGACAACTTGTCCCGCGCGGGCGCGCCGCGCAATCTTGCCTGGCTGGAGGAAAGCTTCGGGAAGGACGCGTTCAGGCTCATCGTCGGGGATGTGCGAAGCGCTGACCAGATGGCAGAGGCGGCTCAAGAGGCAGATGTCATCGTCCATTTGGCAGGACAGGTCGCAGTCACTACATCCGTAACAGACCCCAGAAACGATTTCGAAGCGAACGCCTTGGGAACGTTCAACGCGTTGGAAGCCGCGCGTTCATCGGAGCGCGATCCAATTTTTCTATATGCTTCGACCAACAAAGTATACGGCGGCATGGAAGATGTGGAGCTGGTCGAGGAACCGACGCGCTGGTTGTATGCAGACCTGGAATACGGCTGCCCGAAATCACAGCCTCTGGATTTTCATTCGCCGTATGGTGTGAGCAAGGGCGCTGGCGATCAGTACGTGCGCGATTACGCGCGCATTTATGGTCTTCGGTCAGTGGTCCTCCGTCAGTCCTGCATTTATGGACCGCGTCAGTTTGGCGTGGAAGACCAAGGCTGGCTGGCGTGGATGACGATCGCAGCGGTGAGCGGCAGAAAGATCACCATTTACGGCGATGGCAAACAGGTGCGCGATGTTTTGCACGTCTATGATCTGTTGAATGCCTACGACGCGGCGATCGAAAAGATCGAAATCGCCAGGGGACAAATCTATAACATGGGCGGCGGCACGCGCAATGTGATGTCCATTTGGGCGGAGTTTGGTCCCATACTGGAGAGGTTGCTAGGCAAAAAGATCGAGGTCGAGCGCGACGATTGGCGTCCCGGCGACCAGCGCGTTTTTTACGCGGACTTCCGCAAGGCAAAACGGGAATTAGGCTGGGAGCCGAGGATCGATTTGGAAGAGGGAATCGAGATGTTGTTCAATTGGGTGAAGGAGAATAGGGAGTTGTTCTGAGACGGGATGGGTTGGAAGATGTATAATTTAGAAAGTATACAGTTTTTTGCAGTTTAGGTTGAGGATGTCAGAATTATGAAGTATTTATGAAAATTTCCACCTATAGGCTATTATGTTGAGACCGTCAACCGAGTATCTAGTTGGGTGGCTTCGCCCAAAGGATAAAGATGTAATGACAACATCCCTACCGTTGTCAACATACGAAAAAATTTAACCCTATAAAAAAGTCTCATACTGGCTAGTTTACTTAACTGCTGGATTTGTATTTTTCTTCTTAAGTAAATGGACGCTAGATTACTTTGGCGAAAACGGGTTCTTTGCAATAAGAATTTACATTGCTTTTGTAATTCGGATGATTCCCCCTTTAATGATTGAATTTTCAAAAACTTTTATATCACGGGCTAATGAATTATCTAAATTCTTATGGGAAGATTTTTCAGAATTTGAACGGTGGCGTAACTCCAGATACATTCATATTTTCACTCTAAAATCTAGACAATCAAAAATCACGTGCGTTGGGTTAGTTATCGCTGTTGTTATTACTATTCTTGTATTAGGCTTACCTCTGAAAAATACAACGCTGGGAATTTTTGCTCTGATTGGGTTTATGCCAAGCGTGTTTATTTTGGCTAAAAGTGCTTATGTCTGTGCAGAATTAATTTTCACATTAACAGAGTTGGCAAGAAGGAAACCCAACATACCGTTTTTTCAATTACCTCACCCATCGCTTACTGGGCTATACAGTGAATATGCGTTACTTTCAGTCTTGCTTTCGATTGGCTATGCTCTTTTGTTTTGGGCAGCATGGGATAGCCCGTATGGTTTATCTACTGTCATCTTAATTTGGTTAAGTATTTTGGCTTGTTATCCAGTGGCAACATTCCTTTGGGCAATTACCCAAGTACATGTTCTTATGCAAAAAGTAAAGCAATCACATTTGGAAATAATTAATCTTCAAATTCAAGTGGCTTTACAGAAAATAAATGAAACGCAGGAAACCGCAGCATATGACCAATTAACCAAAGCAATTGAAATTCAGAACAAAGTTCAAAATCTACCAGAGTGGCCAATATCTATATCTGGGACAATTACCTTTTTCATAACATCGGCAGCCGCTATAATTCAAATCACTGTGTCAGTTTTGCAGGTGTTCAAGCCGTAAACGCCAGCCAACACAGCGTCCTCAGAAACCATTCCATTAGGAGCGCCCCAGATAATGACATTCGGGGCACTGCTCTATGGGGAATTACGTTCACCTTCAGTTCACAACCGAAAAAGCATCAAAAATCTCGCAGATAATTAAACGCAAAGCGGGCGTCTTGCCCTCAGACGCCAATCAAGGAGGAATTCTTTGTTGCTCCTAGGCAGGTATCAATTGATAACCGAACTTTGCCGCCCTGTTTCGACGGGCTCAACACAAGTCTTCTTCATGTATTTGACCTGCTGCTGTTCATACTGCTTTTGATATTCATTCACGCTCAACGGGTCATATTCCACTTTGTACTTGAGTATTTTGTAGACCACCCTGGCAATCGCATCTGCCATTGCTACCGTCGCTTGGGCCGGTCCCAAGCGTGACCGCAACCGGATGTGCGGTGCGCGATGTTCCACTAACTGCGCACGGTGACGCAGCAATGTCCGCAACGCCACCAAATCTGCCTGCGGTCGGAACGACCCTTTCAGCAGTCCATAACTGTGCAGGGTCTGAATCCACTGTGCAGCTTCCACATCCGTCTTTTGCCCGGCCACTTTCCGCAACGAACGCGAACTGATCAGCAGGCATTCAAATCCTTGCCGCTCCAATTCTTCACGAGTGCCTGCGGCACTGTGCAGGCAAACAGCGGGATCCAATAGACCCCGGTGCTTTCCATCGCCACCGTCTTGACCTCATGCTTGCGAAACCACTCGCAGATCGCATGCAAGTCCAGCGTGTAGTTCCCAAAGGCTTTCACCAATTGGACCTCATCTCCCCCTGATACGCATGCCACGATCTCTGTTGCACCGATGTCTACTCCGGCTGCATTCTGATGCACTTTACTCAACCCTTCAAAGGGTCGTGCTTCCTCCATTCCCTTCGTCCGTTTACTCTTCTTTTTCTTCATCTTTTACTCCTGCTCTTTATAATGGACAGAACCCGGTCATTTATGGGGATTAGCCGCCTCCGGCGTCATCGGGGTCCTTTCCTCCCTCGCCACCAGTGTATAAATCAATTGGACCGGTAACCACGCGTCGTCCTGAGCTTGTCGAAGGGGTGCACCTCAGGGCTGCCTGCTCGGCAAACCTCACTGCTGTGTACGGCTTGTAGATCTGTCGCTTGGGAGTATACTTCGCTCAACTGGACGGTTTCTGGCGTGAAAAATGAGCCCCCGCTCTTTCTTGGTGCACAGATGAAGTGGGAAGTCAAGGGTGCCGATGAATTAAGAATTAGGTGATTGCATTATTGTGCAATGGAGTGAAAAAAACAGCAGCACCTCATTACCACTTTTAAAGAGTTGATTAAAAGTGTTGACAAGGGTTGTATAATGATGTTGGAGCGATGAGCCCGCAAAACCCCACCGTGGGTCTCCTATTGGGAGTTCACAGAGTTTATCTGTTTGGGACGTCGCTCCCTTCTTTATAATGCAGAGGGCGGTAATGGGATCGGCTTCTTCGAACCCCAAGGAATGCCGGTCAGGTCCTTTCCCACTCCCAAGGCATCCATGCGAATTCGTGCGAACTGGGCTGTCATTTGTCGTCCCGGGCGGTTTGCCTGTCCGACTGTGTAGGCAAACCTCAGCATCTTCTGAGCTACCGCTTCCGGCTCGGCGAACTTATCCGTCTTGCCCTGCAGCACAAACCAGACCGCGATCAACAACTTATGGGCGATGGCTACGATCGCCTTGTTGCGTCCCAGGCGTGGTTCCAGTCTTGCCAGTTCTGCCTTCCAGTGGGGATGCGAGTTGGCAGCTGCATTGGCGGCTTCGACCAACACCGTGCGTAGATCACGCCGTCCGGCTTTGGTGATCTTCCCAGTCCGGCTGGTCATGCCGCTATCATGCACACGGGTGCCCGATCCAGCATAGCCCACCAGTTTTTGGGGTTCTGCAAAGCGGCGGATATCTCCGATGGCTGCCCAGACTGTCACCGCAGTGACTACGCCAAAACCTGCCAGGTGCAGCAACCGTCCGATCTCCTCCTGCTCCGCAGCCATCCTTCCATGATCTCGGTCATGCCTTTCACCTGCTTCTCCGCGAATTGTAGCGTTTCCAGATCACTTTGCAGATTGAGCTTTTCCAGTTTCCCTAGCGACAGCGACATCCACCACTCCTTATTCTTTGCTCCGAACGGATTACCCGCAGGCGGAACCAGGTGATGGCGTTGGATCACTGCATGCAGACGGTTCTTCGCCTGCGTTGCCAGTCGTACCAACTTCTGCCGTTGTGCCACCAGTCCACGCGCTTCCCGAATTTCCTGCGGCGGGATCCAGATCCCGACCAGCAAGCCTTTGGCTAACAGTCGTGCCAGGATCGAAGCCGCGATCTTGTCGTTCATGACCTGCGAGCGTGTGATCAGTGCCACGTGTGGTGGATGTACGACCGTCACCGAGCCCGCATACTGGACAAGTTCATCATACAGTTGCCAGGTGTTGGTGGTCATCTCCAGCACAACCTCATCCTGCTTCGTCAGGTTCTTTTTCATCCACGTCTCCAGACGAAACAGTTCCACCCGCCGTGCAGGCAGCACGACATTCAGATCGGCGTCCACTCCCAAAGCGATCAGGTAGTGTTTGTGCACATCCAATCCGATATACCGTCCTGCACTGTGTTCTTTCAGTGTTCGAGAATCATTCATAGGGGTATACTCCTGTTTGGAATGCTGGCAATCCCTGCCAGCCGAAGGTCGGGCACGTTTCGTTTTTAGGGCCGCTGGATCACATTATCCCCGTTCTTTGGGGACACAGATGCGAGCTGGGGCTTTATCTTGCCCTTCTCAGTTAAGCGGATCCGAACGGGACAGTCACATCGTCCCGATGTCCTTCGGGAAACACTTGAGCGAGCTTGTTCCCTTTGACGGAACTTCTCATGCACGTTTCGACTGGACCCTCACGCAGCGTTCCCGGATACGCGTGCCCGTTCACCTAACAAACGGAGCATATCCAAAAACGTGCCCGACCGCAATCCCGTCGGACTGCGCTTTCATGCTAACACCCGACTGGTGGGAGTCTGCGCCAGTTCAATCTTTATCCACACCCAAGCAAAATCCTGCTCTCGAAGTTTTGTCCACGCCCGCCCACCCGCAAGTAACGCAAAACGTTGGTGCGCCAAGCGAAGCTTGGCGTTTCTCGCAGGGTGAAAGTCCCTGTCGAACAAGGCCTAACCAGCCATTCGTACCGAGTGTTGCAGTGATGAAGGAGGCCGCTAAGGTCGGTTAGAGGAGTGACCGTCGAATAGAGAAAACCTCGGCGTTGAAGAAGGGATGTCAGCAACTTCAGCGAGCCTGCATAGCAGGGACACAAATTTCTGACATCAGCGACCGAACGACATCATTGAAGCGTACACAGGGAACGACGTAGGCCACAAGGAAGTCCGCACTTCCTGAAGTCTTGATATAGCCCCGTAAATTGCGTCGGTGGTGCAAGCCACCCAAAGCAGATGACGATGGTTTTAACGGCCCAGAAGTCAAAACAGAGAAAGCGCATTGGTGAGCTTTCCGAGGGTCTGCCGGGGTCCACAAAGAGCGTGGCATGTGTCGAGAGAAACGCACAAGAACTTGGGAGGCCCGAAAGTTCCTGCCGCAAGGCAGGTAGGCAAACCGAAAGATCAAGTAGGAAAGCCATAAACAATCGGGAGTCAGATTAGCCCATAGTGTGCGCCGGGCAGCGCATTGATCAGGAGGGTTGAAGTCCCTCTGGTGCTCAGATGAGGGGCACCATATCCAAAAGCGGGAGTAATGTCTCGCTGGCCGGTGGTGAGGAACCATCGGAGGGCAGGGTGTTCACCGCGAGGTGAAATCCGAAGGGCATGAGGAGAAGCATCGGGCCGTAATCAAGGCGAGAGCCAGGATGAACCGGTCGGCCAAAAACGGGAACAGGTCGAGCCTGCACTATGGAGGCGAAGGCGAACTCATTCACCCGTTGTACCAAGGTGTGTGCGGGCGGCACGATGCGGAAGAACAATGAGTGACCCCGGGAGAACTCAACAGGTTTCTGAGTGAGATCAGAATAAGCGACCCTATAAGCGATGAGCGAAATGGGAAGTGAAGCTTGGTGAGTAGTCGGACCGCCGAATAGTACCTGAAGCGCCGTGAGAGCGGCGTGACCTCAAGAAGGCAGCGATATGGGCTGGGGAAGGCGGCGGGCAAAGGTGGTTGAGAGGTAACAACGAGTATGCGAGTAAAACTGCTGGTGCGGATAAGTTCCTTTTGTGAAAAACCCATAAGCCAGTAGTGGAGGAAACATGCAGTTGAAGCATCTCAATAGGCGAACAGGTTGGCCATGTCGAACCAATTCATGCGCTGCGTTGATGCAACGTACCTTTGTGAAAGCCCAGTGCGGGAGATCCGCACGCTGGGTTTGAGCGGCGGACGGAGGCTAGCCCGGACGATTGGGCGCCTCCTCCGACCCGACACTCTGAGACGGGAGAGCCGTTCACACGGGGAAGGGGCTAACAGAGATACGCAGTTTGCAAAGGAGAACACAACCGTACATGCAGGAACGGAAAGTAAGCGTGCAAACCTCACTGCAAGCCATAGCGAAAAAGGCAAGCGAACAACCAGGCTACCGGTTTCGTAACCTGTTCGGTATGCTCGACGAGGAGATGCTCAAGGATAGCTGGCGTTTTATTCGGAAACAGGTCGCAAGTGGGGTCGACCGGGTAAGTGCGCAAGAATATGAGCAGAACCTGGAAGAGAACATTCATCAATTGGTGGATGGACTGAAACGGAAACGCTACCGAGCCAAGAACGTCCTGCGGCGGTACATCCCGAAAGGGAATGGCAAGTTCCGCCCATTGGGAATACCGGCCACTCAAGATAAGCTGTTACAAATAGCCGTCAAACGCATACTGGAAGCCATTTTCGAGCAAGACTTTCTGCGAGCAGTTATGGGTATCGTCCCGGCGTTGGAGCATTAGACGCTGTGGACAAACTAACCGTCAAGCTACAATTTGGAAAGTACAACTACGTGGTGGAAGCAGACATCAAGGGTTACTTTGATAACATCGACCATGCGTGGTTGCTCAAGATGCTGGCTGAAAGGGTGGACGACAAGGCGTTTCTATGGCTCATTGAAAAGTGGTTGAAAGCGGGAGTGTTGGAAACAGACGGCAAGGTAATTCACCCGGAAACGGGTACACCGCAGGGTGGGATAATCTCGCCCATCCTCGCCAATGTCTACCTGCACTTTGCGCTTGATTTGTGGTTTCAGAAAGTGGTTATCCCGCACTGTGGCGGAGAAGCGTGTCTCATTCGATTTGCAGATGATTTCGTCTGTGCTTTCGAGAAGGAAGAAGATGCCCGGCGTTTCTATGAAACGTTGGGTAGACGTCTGGGGAAGTTCAAGCTGGAGCTGTCTGCGGAGAAAACGCAGATTATTCCCTTTCAGCGCTAATCGGTGCGTTGGGAAGTTCCAGTTTTAACTTTCTTGGATTTGAGTTTCGCTGGGGTAAAGACCGGGCAGGTAAGCCGCATGTCGACAAGCGAACTGCCCGTAAAAGCCTGCGAAATTCTTTGACACGCTTCAAGCTATGGTGCAAAGAGAACCGGCATCGCCATTTGCCTGAATTGTTCAAAGCTCTCAATACGAAGTTGCGCGGATACTTCAATTACTTTGGGGTTCATGGAAATCTGCCTAGCCTGGCGTTGTTCCATTACCATGCTATCAAGTATCTGTGGAAATATCTAAATCAACGCAGCCAGCGTAAGAGCTATAATTGGGAAGGGTTCAATCAACTCTTGGCCCAATTTGGCGTTGTGAAACCCCATATCGTACACCGCCCAAGACGTGAAAGAAGGGTGTTTGTTCCTGGTCTGGCTTAATGCCTTTGCGGATGCGAGTATTTCTGAAGAGCCCGGTGCGGTAGTTCCGCACGCCGGGATCTGTGCGGGGCCTGTTGGGTAACTGGCAGACCTACCGCGATGGCGCTAGTTATTAATCGGAAGATTCAAACAAATTTATATGATCAAGGAGCTTTAGAAATGGCAGAAGTTATTTTGTTTCACCATGCACAGGGACTAACATCTGGCGTCATCGCGTTTGCCGACAGACTGCGCGAGGCTGGGCATACTGTCCATACGCCCGATATGTTCGATGGACACACCTTCGAAAATTTGGAAGATGGCATGGGTTATGTCAGAGAACTTGGTTTCGGCAAGGTGCAGGAGCGCGGGGAGAGTGCAGTGGATGGGCTTCCCGCCGAGTTGGTTTATGCCGGGTTCTCTCTAGGCGTAGTCCCAGCACAGAAACTTGCCCAGACCCGAGCTGGAGCAAAGGGGGCGCTTTTATTTTATTCTTGCATGCCTATAACCGAGTTTGGACCAACGTGGCCGAAGGGTGTGCCGGTGCAGGTGCACGCGAAGGATGCCGACTCGTTCTTTGTTGATGATGGCGATATTGACGCCGCAAGGGAGCTTGTCGAAAAAGCCGAGGAAGCGGAACTGTTCTTATACCCTGGTGACCAGCATTTATTTGCTGACAACTCACTTCCTTCCTACGATCCAGATGCATCCGCACTCCTAATGAAAAGAGTTTTGGATTTTCTAGCTAAACTTTAACAAGGCAAAATCGTGCAACCACTAGCAGGTGGACAGGCGTAGTAGTGATATAAGCGCCTAACAAAGCGTCCCGAAAGAGCATCGGGATAATGCACTTGACGGGTGGGAGTCTGTGGCATTTACAAGCATTTTTCTGACTTCGGTTTTTTTTTCTGCTCCCAGCATTATCCCAGCCCGCCCACTTGCCACTAACGCAAGCCGTTAATAAATGAAAATAAAACGCCCTGTTTTTAGGGCGTTTCTTGTTGTTACACTATTCTCTCAATTTCATTTGAGATTCAGCAAATGGATTCCTAAATGATTATCCAAGCACCTTCTTTGCCTCAGCGATCACTTCATCGTAATCAGGTTGTTCCCCAAGCGCTGGCAGATATTTGACATAAGTCAGTTTGCCATCACGACCAACAATGAAAACTGAACGGCGGAAATAACGTCGTTCTTTGATGAGCACGCCATACTTCTCGCCGAATTCCGCATAGATCACATCCGATACCAGTTTGATCTTATCCACGCCTGCCGCGCCGCACCAGCGTTTCTGCGCGAAGGGAAAATCCATACTGACCGTATAGATCACAATATCATCGCTAAGATTTGCGGCTTCCTGATTGAAGCGGCGAGTTTCGATGTCGCACGTGTCTGTATCAATGGAAGGGACAGCGCACAAAATGATGACCTTGCCTTTGGATTCTTGAAGCGGGTTCACCGTACCCCAGCCTGTTACAACCGAGGTAAATTCAGGAGCCATGTCCCCAACCTTCACATCGTCACCGATAATCGTGGCGAAGTTATCGCCCAGTTTGAAAAAATCATTACGTTCAGTTGGCATTATCCTTTTTCTCCTTTAAGTTGGTGACAGTATTTAACCATAAATTGGTTAATTTTCAGCAAGAGATTTTGAATGGATGTGATTTCAAGAATAATTCATTGGTTGAGTAAGCGGTGATTGTCCGCCGTATCGAAACCAATAATAACTAAAGACATTTTGCTTATTGGTAGTTTCGATACGCCGCTTCGCGGCTACTCAACCACCGAGCTATTCCTAAAACCCTGCTACAATCGCCATATGAATACCATCAACTCATTTCTAAAACTTGAGCCTGCCTATCGTGACTATGTATGGGGAGGCAATCGCCTGCGCCCGGGCATTGATCCTACCGCCGAAGCTTGGATCGTTTGGAAGGACAACCGCATCCAATCTGGACCTTTGGCTGGCAAAACCTTGAGCGAAGTTGCGAATCAATTTGGCGACGCGCTGCTCGGAAGCAAAGCAACTTCCCGCACAGGGACTCGTTTCCCGCTGTTGATCAAATTATTGGATTGCGCGCAATGGCTGTCATTGCAAGTACATCCAAACGATGAGCAGGCTGTCCAACTGGAAGGACCCGGTCAATTCGGCAAGACGGAAGCGTGGCACGTCCTCGAATCAGAACCGGACGCAAAACTGATCGCTGGACTTCAACCGAATACTTCGCCTGAGGCGTTGGCGGAGTCCATCCGTAATGGGACGGTCATTGACCATGTGCAATATGCAAAAGTCAAAAAGGGAGATTCTGTTTTCGTGCCTGCCGGAACCCTGCACGCGCTGGGACCCGGTCTGCTCATTTACGAAGTGCAACAAACCTCCGATTGGACCTATCGTGTCTACGATTGGGGACGACCAGTTACAGAGAAACGCCCACTGCACATTGAAAAGTCTATTCAGGTAACGCGTGCTGATTTCACTGCGCCTGTCATCCCTATGCCTGAGCATGGCGATGGCACTCGAAACACCCTGGTCGAATGCAATTACTTCACGCTTGAATTGTTATCAGCAAAGTCAAACAGTATCACACTCGATACAAAGAGCGAAAGTTTCCACGCTATCACTGTAATCGAAGGTAAAGCTATCTTGCAAGCTGGCGATGAACAGGTGGAATTGGAAAAGTTTCAAACGGCTGTTGTCCCTGCGAGCAGGGGAGAGTATCAATTCAAGCCTCTGGAAAATTGTCAGGCGTTGAAGTCAAGCGTGTAACAATAGAACAATTCTTTTTGGACTACTGCTCCACCAACAAACTCACCAACTCACGGCAAAAGTTGGGAATGTCCGCCACGACTCTCCCCCAAACCTGATTGCCATCCCGAAAAGCGGACTCATCCACCCACGTCGCGCCCGCGTTGACCAGATCATCTTTGATGCCCAACGAACCCGTCGCGCGGTGTCCCCTGACGATGCCCGCTGAGATGGCGATCAACCCGCCGTGACAGATAATGCCGATTGGCTTCTTCGCCTCATCCATCTTGCGAACAAGATTCTTCACAACATCATAGCGGCGCAGCTTATCGGGCGCCCAGCCGCCGGGAAGAATAATTCCGGCAAGTTCGTTTGCATCGAGAGAGTCGATCTTCGCATCTGGCGTAATGACCAATCCATTCTTGCCGTGGAGGGGTTTCAATTCCATTGCCGCGCTCAACACTTCCGCACCTTCCTCCTGCAAGCGCATCACAGGGACGTAGTATTCCAGATCCTCCACGCCTTCGGCAATCAGTGTCGCGATCTTTTTGTTTTGTAGTCGCATGATAATCTCCTCTAAAAGTTTTACAACTGACCTTACGCGGTAACGCTCGTAACGCGAGACTGCGAAGCGTCTCGCTTTTCAAGTACTTCTTGGGTAAGGGCGACATAAATGTCGCATTACAAGCCGAGCACAGCGTAAGTTGAATTAATAATAACCGCAAACTTCAAGGATGAAATGGACGAAATTTACTGAGACGACTTAGTGATTTCGTAGCTTGTTGACTGTAAGGATGTCCCAAAAGCCACTGTCCATAAATCAAACATCAAAGGAGATTTATGATGAGAAACAAAAACCTGCTTTATCTTGGAATTATTCTGGCTTTAATCATTGCCTTTCCCGTTGGATGGTACCTGCTCTCGCCATTGTGGATCAACGTGGAAGTGGATGAATCGTTCCCAACCGCCGCGCCCGAAGTAAATGTTGCGGCAACGCAAGCGATGTCCACTGCAATGGCTGAGCCGACACATATGATGGAAGAGGCGATGCCGGAAGCGGAAATGTCCATGCTATTGCAGGGATCGTTCTATGATGTGATCCATGCAGGCCGGGGAGATGCAATCGTCTATCAGCTTGCGGACGGGTCTCGCATCTTGCGTTTGCAGGATTTTGAAGTGGATAATGGTCCAGACCTGCATGTATATCTCGTGCCGATCAATCCGGTCCCTCCCTCCATTGGAACGGAGATTCCCAGCTCGGTTGACCTCGGCGCGCTGAAAGGAAATATTGGCGACCAGAACTACGTGATCCCCACTGACCTGGATTTGGGTCAATTCCAATCTGTTGTGATCTGGTGCCAGCCGTTTCGTGTCCCATTCATTGCGGCGCCACTAACAGCACGGTAAAGACAGACCTCCGAGTTTTTGAAAAACTCGGAGGTCTGTGCTTGTTCAAGCAAACTGTTCCAAATTGACCGCCACCAACGGAAGCGCTTCGTCCACGAATTTTTCGAGAGTGGGGTGCTTTTTCAAGGCATGCGATTCCTACACATCGAAGATTTTGAGTTAATTGCGGATTACAATTATATTGGTCAAGGAGGAGTTGGGGTATTAAGTCCAACTCCATATAAACCAGAAAGAAATTTATAGGAAACATTGTCTTAGTATCAGGAGAGAGTTATGAGCGTTTTACCCAATTCAGAGACCAAAACCGAATTTTCCATCCATCCCAAAACGTTGATGGGACCTATTTCCCTCAGAGTTGCGAGCCTGGATGACCAGACCGCATTTTATCAACAAGCAATGGGCTTCAAACTGCATTGGAGCGAAGAGAACAAGGCTGGTTTGGGCGCGGGTGGTAATGACCTATTGCAGCTCATCGAAGAACCGAACTTGAAGAAATACCGTGGGGTGACGGGTTTGTATCACGTGGCGTATGTCTTCCCCAATCGTCGCGAGTTGGCGATTGCGATGGCGCGCTTGTTTGCGTTGAAATATCCCAACAGCCCCACCGATCACATCATGACCAAGACCACCTATCTGGATGACCTTGAAGGCAATGGCATCGAGTTATATTGCGAATCGCCTGAAGACGGTTGGATGGGCAGTGAGAACGGTCAATATATCGCCCGTCGTGCAGACGGTTCTCTCAGCAATGGTCGCGAGCCGTTGGATGTCGACGCGTTATTTAGTCATCTCAAAGAGGATGATGAGCTGGACGCGCCCATTCCACCTGAGACACGCGTGGGACATGTCCACTTGCATGTGCGGGATGTGGATGAAGCAGTCGATTTTTATCACGGCATTATCGGGTTTGATGTGATGGGCAACGCAAAGAGTATGCAGGCGGCGTTCATCTCTGCGGGTGGCTATCATCATCACTTGGGGCTGAACACCTGGCAGGGAAAAGGCGCCCCGCCTCCTCCGCCGGATGCGGTGGGTTTGCGCTACTTCACGATCGATCTACCGAATCAAAAAGCATACGATGAGGTCGTGGCGCGGGTCGACGCGGCAGGCGTCCCGTCGAACCAGACCGAGGCGGGTTTACTTCTGCATGATCCGTCACAGAACGGCGTGGTCTTACGGGTGGCAAATTAGATCCGATTTGAAGTAGGGATTCTCCCGTCTTTTGGGGGGCAGGTTCTTATTGACGGCGTCTCAAATCACTTACATAATCCCACTTAAAATGCCATCAGAGGCTGAGTCCGATTTTTGTTTGCATTGAGAGGAGAAAATCATGTTACCCATCGGTGATGATAATAGTGGCCGGAGATTGATCCCGGTCGTTACCTACGTTCTGATCATCTTGAACGTGTTATTTTTTCTTGTAGAGCTTAACGGCGGAGATGCTTTTATAGAACGTTGGGCTTTTGTGCCCGCCCGTTTTCTCGCAAATCCGATCGGAGAGTTTCCAACCATTTTCACATCCATGTTCATGCACGCTGGGTGGCTGCACTTGGGCGGGAACATGCTTTATATGTGGATATTCGGCGACAATGTCGAAGATCGGTTGGGGCATGCGCTGTTCGCCATCTTCTATATTCTGTGCGGACTGGGCGCAACGTTCGCCCAATTAGCCTTTAGCCTGGGGTCGAACATTCCCAACCTGGGCGCTTCGGGAGCCATCGCTGGGGTCTTGGGCGCTTATATTATTATGTTCCCACGTGGACGTGTACGCGTATTAATGGGACGCATGATCATCCCCATGTCGGCATTGATCGTGATCGGATTTTGGATTCTCCTGCAGATCTTCAGCAGTATTGATTCCTTCTCGGCATCCTCGCAGGTGGAAGGCGGCGTGGCTTATATGGCGCACGTGGGCGGTTTTGTTACCGGGGTGGTACTCACTTTCCTGTTGGGGTCAGGGAAAAGGGCATTACCCTCTGTCACATCGTATCGCTAGCAAAAACACATTACAAATCAAACTTTTAGAGGTTATTGGAAAAGCGCTTGAGACCTGAGAGTCTCAAGCGCTTTTCCTCTTTAAAAAACATTGCCATTCCCTCTATCCCCTGGTCAATCATTGGATGTTTATAACTGCCACAGCTACTTTATGAAGAAAGCCCCTGCCACCACCCTCAATCGCCTGTTGTGCTATAGTAGGCTTTTCGAGGAGTTGCGATGAATGTTTTTACCAAAACCTGGCAGTTTTTAACCCATCCACATCCCTCCATACGAGATATCGAGCAGCGGCAACAATCACAATTGCTGGCGGGGGTGATCGTTTCACTGGTAGGGACATCGCTCGTTGCATCGAATTTATTGATCAGACTGTCTGGCGGTATATCCAGCACGGTGATCGGTCTGTGGGTTTCCATTGCGTTCATTCTGATCCTTTACTTTCTTAACCGCGCAGGTCGTTATGGGGTCAGCGCAATCATATTTGTTGGCTTTAATCTGGTTGTGATCTGCCTGATGCCCATACTGACTCAAACGCTTGAATGGCTTTTGTTCACCCCCATGGTTCTGCTTCTCAGCGCCATGCTTCTGCCGGGTTTTACTGTATACGCTTTTTTGTTTTGTTTTTTTGCCCAAATACTGCTTGCAATCTTTTACCCTTTAAGTACAAGCATGTCGAATATTGGGGTCTTGATCATCTATATTATTACCGGGTCATTGGTGATGGTTTTCATGTATCATCGGATTCGACTGGAAAGGGAACGTCAACAGGAGCTGCAAACGATCAATGAGTTTTTGCGGCGTTCGGAAGTTGAATTGGAGAAGCGCGTCGCGGAGCGGACCGTCGAACTGAGCATCGCCAACGAGAAGATGCAGGAACAACTGCAGAAGATCAACGTTCTCCAGGAAAAGCTCCGTGAAGAGGCGATCCGTGACCCCCTGACCGGGTTGTTTAACCGGCGATATCTGGAAGATGTACTTACGCGCGAAATTGCGCGCGCACAACGCGGAAATTATGAGATCGGCTTCATGCTGCTGGATATTGACCACTTCAAAAGTATCAATGATATGCATGGACACGGCGCAGGCGATAGCGTTCTTGTTACGCTGGCAAAGCATCTAAAGGCTCAAATACGCGTTGCGGATATCCCCTGCCGTATTGGCGGGGAGGAGTTCCTGCTCGTACTGCCCGGCATGTCCAATGAAATGGCTCAACTGCGTGCTGAATATTTTCGAGAACAGATTCAAGCAATACATATTCCTTCACGAAGATAAATCTCTCAGTTTGACAGTTTCCATGGGAGTAGGTTCCTATCCTAAAAATGGCGAAACTTGGGAAGCCCTCTATCATGCCGTTGACCAGGCTCTTTATCGTGCCAAGCAAATGGGACGCAACCGGGTTGAGTTTGCAGAATAAATATCTCTTTCACCATGGATAATGTCAATTCCCCTCGCAAATGGGAAGCGGATTATGAACGAAAAACAGATTGCTTCCAATGGACGGTTCAAGCCGGGGTCAATGATCGTGCTCGGCGCGGGACGCGGTCACGATGCACGTGAGTTCGCCCGCCATTTGCAGTGACAGAATCTGAGATCATGGATCTATTCCAGAAGCGAGGTTTCAAGCTGATCTCGCGCAAGAATCCGGAAGAGTCTGTCTCGCAACGCCGCCATGCGGAGGAATTGTTCATTTTTCAAAAGGCGGCAAACCCGAAACGGATGTAGGCAGAACTATTGAATAAGAACGAGGGTCACAACCCAGCTTTGCAGATCTATGTCAGGCGCCATGGTGACCAAGAGAATGTTCTCCCCTTTGGTAAACTCCACACCCAGCCATTGTTGATTCTTGATCTCCCAGCCCTGCGACTTTAACGCGTCGTTATAGAACGAAGCGATCTCTCCCGAATCCACAGGGACTCTAAAAGAGTAACGATTGCGACCATCCTGTTGACCTGCGGTTGCCTGCGACATGATGGGGATACCTTTCCAACTGGCGAGCGGTTTCTCAGTGGATGTAAAAGCGATGGGCGTGCCTGAACCCATTTCATGCAAGGTGAGCGCAATGGATGTGGCAACAGCATCCGGCGTAGAAGTCGGAGGCGTGGATGTGGAACTGAACAACGGCATAAAGCCGAGCCACAACATGCCAAGGACAAACGCAGCGATCAGACCATATCGGACCCGTTCTGCCCACTTCAGGGTTTCTGGACTTTTGGGAGCCGCGTCCCATTTTTGATAGAGATACAAACCAATGAGAATGACCCCGAACAACACGAGACCATAGATCACCCCGGCATATAAACTCATTGGAAAGAGACCCAACTCGGTTTTGTCGCTTGGTTCCTGATCCTACACAATACCAGGTGAGCGTAGTGATCGTTTCACCGGGGTATGGACGATATGTTTGCGTTTCCAATTCCATCTCCCCATGCGGACAGATAAAAGGTTTGGCGATGCGGTTCATGGACGGGAAGATAGCGCCAAAGCCAATGGAGATGGCTGTGACGCCCATGAAGAGGGACCAGAAAAATATAATAAAGAGCCAGGTGCGACTGAGTTTCATTGATGTGATTCCTTTCATACGGATAATGGTTTGATTTTTACTTCATCTTTTGAATCTCACAAACCCCCGAATGAACTAGCGCCTGACCCCTCTCCCGTCTCCCCTGAAGGGGAGAAGCTGTTTGCTTTTCAAACAAAACATTGACTTGGAAACTCAACATCCTCTCAAGCAGAAAAGAAGTCAACTCCATACCCTCTCCCTTTAGGAGAGGGACAAGTCATCATGCCGATCAATCATGCCAATCTGGGTGAGGTCCCACTCGTCCCGCCGAAAAACCGTCAGAATCGGGGTGAGGAAGAATTTATCCTTCCGAAGTTCTCTCCCTTCCTCCGTTGACGGAGATTCATGTCACACTTTAACTTTATTCATTCTCTTACTCGGAATTATTCACCGAGATTCCTGTTGCGCGGAACACAAGCCAGTAAAACAAGGATGCGAATACCACATAGATCACCATGATGACAAGCGCGGATAGGTTGAACGTGGCAGAAATCTGATAACGGATCAGCAGCAACGCCCCCACAAAGAAGTGCCCGAAATTCCCCAGCGAAACGGGACGCGCATAGATGCCGCCAATAGCGCTGTCTTTGGCGGTCCAGTTCATGAGGGCGAAAGCGAAATATAACGCTCCCATCATTTGCACCATCACGGATAACTGTGCGGTGACCGATGTATGCAACAATGATAAAACAACATCAGGCGCGAACAAGGCAGAGACCGCCGCGACCCCAAGGACGAGACTGCTGGATGTCATCAATATTTTTGTATTCATTTATTTGACCTCACTTGGTTGAAAGATAGTTCTCGAATCTTCGTTATTACCAATATCAAGTTCTTCACGATCTCATCATTCCTAAAGCGGATAATCCTCAACCTCATCTCGCTCAAAGCTTTTTCCCATCTGAATTTATCGCTTTCCTAATCACCGCCCTGACGTAAACGTCTGGGCTACACCTACAAAGCCCGCTCAAGCGGACTGGGAAAAAGCCTATCGCCAAGTCTCCCCTAAATTCCGTACTTTGGAATTTGGGGGCACCAAAAGGTGTGCTTCGCGAAGATGTCCAACGGACAGAGGGGGCTTCATTCATCCTTCTGCATTCCGCCTTCATCATTTCGAATCTCTCTCCCTTCCTCTGCGGGCGGATTACTCTTCTACAAAATCATCCAACACAAGAATCTCAATCACTTCATCCAACTTGGACAACCTCTTATCATTCGTCAAAAACGCCTTTGCCCCAAAAGAAAGACTCGCCGCTACTTGCAATGCATCAGGCGGTGAGACGTTGTACTTTGCTCTCAATTGAGCCGCTCAAATTACCAAGCACTGCGCTCATCGTTCAGATATTTCTCGACATCAACGCTTTTCCAAATATCCGAATGCAAACCTTGAAGATGACTTATATAACTTTCAGGCTGTGGAATCAAAATCATGATGCCGTCCTGCACATCCATAAGCAGACGATCTCCCACTTTGATGTTCAATTTCTCAAGCAAAGTTTGTGGAAGTGTGATTTGGTTTTGAGAATTGACTTTGATAACCATGCCGATATTTTAACCCCTCTCCCGTCTCCCCCAGGGGGAGATACTAAAACCTTCTTCAACCGAAACTCTGTGAGCTTGCCCTGAATTAGTGGACACGAAAAATGTCCGTGATGCTGTTCAAAATCGGTCGGGCTGAGAAAACCGAGGGTGGAGTGTAAACGTTTGCGATTGTACCAAACCTCAATGTATTCAAAGATGGCAGTACGCGCTAAGGCATGGGTAGCAAACTGAGCAGTGACACATTCGGTTTTGAGCGTACCAAAGAAACTTTCAACCACAGCATTGTCATAGCAATTTCCAACGCTCTCTCCCTTCCTCTGCTGGCGGATCTCAGCCATTCATATTCATAATTTTCTTCCAAGCAAAAAATATTCCACATGTGCCTGCGGATTCATGGCGGGAACAGGCAGGTTAAGGTTGGCATGCCGAATCATTTGACTAACCAGGATCGGGCCAATTAAAGCACTGAGACATGCAAGAGGAGATTCGTTCTTCAACTGCCCCTGCTTCTGATATTTTTGAATGATCTTTATGATCCCCTGAATGTTCTTCCACGGCGTATTGAATGATTCATGTAGTTCCGGGTTACGCGGCATTTCGATCAGGAGCAGGGGAATAATGTTTCCGTGAGTCTCATTTGTTTCGACATAGGCTTCCACGATAGCCAACAGGTCGGCTTCAAGGTCACCCGTGTAAACGAGCTTGTTCAACGGTGTGTCTGCAAGCTGGTGTTCGATGACCTTCTCAAACAGGCCCGCCTTGCTGCCATACTTGCGGAAGAGGGTTACTTCATTCACTTCTGCAATAGCCGCAATCTTCTGGGTGGTTGCCCCTTCATATCCGTGTGAAACCAGAATATCGAGCGCCGTACTGAATATTTTTGATTCGTCGATGACCTTTGGCATGCTAACTCCTTGTTAATCCATTCTACCATATGCAAGTATTGACTTGCAATAGAAATTGTGCTATTCTTATTGCAAGCAACAGGTTGCAATAAGAATAGCAGGAGTAAATACCATGACGAACCACGAAATATCCCATACTATCCACCAGCAGAAACTTACCCCCAATGAGAGAGCCATCATTGACAGTATTAGAATACCCGTACTAAGGAACATCTTTACTTCCATTTGGCAGGCAAAGCTTCGCCTCCAATTCACTGGCTGGTTGCAATATGTTCCACCTTTGATAATCACGCTTGTAATTTTCCTGATTGCGGCGTCGATACATATTCTTGGCAGTGCGACATTGGCAAATCTATTTGTCTATGTTGGGATCATCCTGTTGGCGGTGCAAGCCTTTGACCTCATCACTGTGAAGTTTCGCCTGCGTTTCCCAGAGGCGCTTCCCCAACGCAAGGATGATCTGGATCTTTTCGACCTGATGCGGTCAAGACGCTCCTGCCGTTCCTTCCAGACCCGAAAACTAACGTCCGCTGACTTTGATGAGTTTATGGGATACGTGAAGCTTCATAGTGAAGCGCCAACGCTTGGCAAATCCCCCGTTCGATTCGAATATGCATCCGCGCCGCTCACGGTGTGGCCCACGGTCAATGCGACCCAGTTCCTCGTGGCCATTGCCCCGAAAAAGTATGACCGCCTCGCCATCATTGACGTGGGCAGGAGCCTGCAAAAGATCGTCATGGATGCAACCCGTATGGGACTGGGAACCTGCTGGATCGGACCCGGTGCAGACCACGCAAGCATCATGAAGGAACTGGGCAAACGTTTCAACGAGCAGGAAGACCATATTATCTGCGTGTGCGCCGTTGGATACAGATCATGGTACATCCCCTTGTTCATCCGGGTCTTCAATGCACAGTTTTACCGCCGCCTGCCACTCTCCTCACTCTTCTTCACCGATCCGCAGCTAACCGAACCTTTGAACCGGGAAGCGGAACCATTCGATCAGTTTGGACGCAACTTCGAGATTTGTCAGTGGGCTCCCTCCTCCTATAACGGACAAACCACTCGCTGCGCAGCGGTCAAGGATGGAAATGATGATGGTAAGCCGCGATTGGAGCGTTTTGATTTCTATGAGGGGATTGAGTTCGCGCTACTACGCGCCTGTGGCGCTGGGTATTTGGATCGCGAATTGGGAAATGGGATGTGAGGCTATCGGCATTCATGGGCATCTTGCCATGCTTTCGCCTAAAGAAAGAGGCATACAAAACGAGAAATCTCTCCCCGAGTTGCCCAGATACGATATAAGCTGGGCGTTGGACGAGAGCCTTTAGAAAGGTAAACCAACCCCTCTCCCGTCTACCGCTCGCTATCGCTCGGGTATGCTTCGCCATCCCCCACAGGATTGACTTTGAAACTCAACACCCCATCACACAGAATGGAAATCGTCACCATGCCCTTCCCTCCGCGAAGCGTCCCCGAAGTGAAACGCAGGGGATCAAGGAAGGGACAACTCATCACGCCGAAAAATCACCACCCTCGGGGATAGGTCCCTCCGCTCCCTCCCTTCCTCCGCTGGCGAATTAGCGTTTTCTCGAACGTCGCCGCTTTCTTTTCTTTGTTTTTTCAAATGGGAATTCGTATTCTTTTCCTGCAAATCGATTTGTTGTTCTTAACAATCCAACATCATTATGAAATTCTTCAGCAAGTTTTTGGTTTTCTTCTGTCCATTGGCGCGCGTCAAGATACATTAAATCCTCGGATCTGTGCTCTTGCAGACCTGATTCTGTAGCAATACCAACAATATCTTCTGCATCGGGAAACTTGTACTTTGTGACTAAACAATAACTTTCAAGAACAACGTTTCTCATATCACGATATTCGCCTTCACTCTTCCCCATCGATCTAGGAAATAAAAGAAACACATAATACGGATCACCTTTGTGTGATGGAGCCATGACGCGTACACCATGTTTTGTTGGTTGAGTTTTTCCAAGCAATTCATGGATAGACCTTGCCAGCATCCTTCTTCTCGTACAACTCTCTCTCGCTAGAAACTTAACTCCTTTATCTTGCTCCTTCACGCCACGTGGAAAAGCATGATATTGTGTATCCTCCAGTATATGCTTGTTAAATGTTTCAATTAGCGCATCCCAAGAATAACTAACGCGATTAGCTTCAATTTGAGATTCTCGTTCAGGGCTTTTAATAAAATCATCCCAAAACCCTTCTTCAAGTGAAAACATATTTATATTGTCTCTTGGCAAAATAAAATCATGTTCGCTATTTTCATTGAACTGTTGTAGAAAATATGCAAGCAATTCCTCCTCGCCAGATAAAACCACGAGATGGTTTAAAAGAAAGTTTTCCTTTTTATCCAAATAATCTGTAAAATCAGTAACTGTATCTAGTGTTTGCAAGATGACGTCTAAAGTTACATCATCAAATACGTGAACATACCCTTTTTGAGAATTAACTTGACCTATTGTAAAGGGTTGACTGGATCCCGTACCCTGCTTCTCGCCTATTATTGTATTGTCAATCATCAAGCTTCCACTTCCACCCCTAAAAAACTTTTTACATGGCTCGGCGATTCCATGAACAGTAACAATTCTATGAAATTTGGCTTTGTTAAAATCAGGCAACTTAATTGGAAATGACTGTGTACAATTGCGGTCTATAAATAATCTGTCTGGAAACGTCTTTATCCATCTCTCAGCTCCAAAGATTTGCTTAGCTAAATCTCTAACAGCTCTTCTATACCACCTGTTCCAGTCTAGTTGAATGTCGCCACTTTTTGGGAACTCGATATGTTTATCAGAAAAGATAATAATGTGTTCTTCAAACACAACAAGCAAATCACAGAGTTCCTTGCCATTTCCCTTTTCTCCTTGCTTTTGATCTCTATAAACACCTGAATAACTCCAAAGTGATAGAAAGGCTCGATCACAGAGTTTCTTAAGATCTTTTTCTGACGGAGTTATCCCGTCTGAACGTTCAATTTTCATAATAGGGCTATTATAAGATAAGACGGCGTCCCACCTCCGCCGTCCCATCCGTTATCCGTTTATCCGCTTCAAAGTCCGTTTACAACTTCGCGAACCTGCTGACCACCTTCGCCATCCCAGCGGGACGCTCCAATTTTACTGCTTAACCGAAATGCCTATTGAATTAGACAATTTGGAAAACCATACATTTACATTGCAATTGTATGGTTTTCCTTGTAAAATAAGGGCGGAGAAAAGATACCATGAAAAACGACAAATTCCAGACAGCCAGAGACATTTTTCAGAAGCGGCACGGCATCTTGCGGCGGCGGGAGGCGCTCAAACTTGGCGTGCCAGAATACATCATCTACGAGATGACCAAAAGGGGAGATTTGATCAAAGAAGCGCGCGGGCTGTACAAGTTGGCGGAGTCCGAGCCGTTGAGCAACCCCGATCTTGTGCAAGTCAGCCTGCTCATCCCCAAAGGCGTGGTGTTTTTGATATCCGCGCTGTATTTTCATAGGCTTACCACCCAGATCCCACATTGGGTCTATCTTGCCCTGCCGCGCGGTACAAATTACCCCAAAGTGGAATATCCACCTGTAAAGGCGTTTTTCAGGTCAGCGAAACAATATGCTTCTGGCATTGAAGAACATACGATAGACGGTGTTAAAGTCCGAATCTATAGCAAGGAAAAAACCGTTGCCGATTGTTTTAAATACCGTAAAGAAATCGGAAAAGACGTTGCACTGGAAGCATTGAAAGATTATATGTCGAGCGCATCCAGCAACGTGAGCGGACTCATGGAATACGCCAGAATCAACCGAGTCGAGAAATTCATCCTTCCCTATGTGGAAACGTTGCTATGAAAAATATCCCCGCCTCCATCCATGCCCGCCTTGCCAACGAATCCAAAAAGACAAAGAAGCCCTTTAATGAATTACTTCAGCATTACGGCATGGAGCGATTTTTGTATCGCCTATCCAGAACTGAATACGCCAACAGTTTTATCCTTAAAGGCGGCTTGATATTTACCGTGTGGGAGATAGAGCAACGCCGCGCTACAAGGGATATTGATTTTCTCGGTTCGCTGGAACGAAACGTGGAGGATATCGTTCAAATTCTCAGGGCAGTTGTTGCGACTCTTGCGCCTGAAGACGGTCTGGTTTTCGACGCCAATACAATTCAGGTCGAAGAAAGACTGGTAGAGGTCGAGCGTATGGGCATCAGCGCAAATCTATTGGGATATTTGGGCAGGGCTGAAATCCCCATTCATATTGATATTGGATTTTCAGATGAGATTCTATCTTCTGCAAAAGAGATAAGTTTTCCCACGTTGTTAAGCGGCATGGAACGCCCGCGGCTTAACGGATATTCGCCAGAATTTGTTGTCTCGGAAAAATTGCACGCGATGGGCAAATATGTCGAAGCTCCCAGCCGCTGGAAAGATTATTACGATGTATGGTTGATTTCTGAATATTTTGAGTTCGATATATTTTCTTTGCAGGAAGCGCTCGTGACAACGTTCAAAAATCGCAACACCGAAATTCCTGCCAGCCGCCCCAAATGTTTATCTGCCGATTTTGCGCTTAAACACCAGGCAGGCTGGCAAAGTTTCTTGAAGAAAAACGCGTTGAATGCCAACATGAACAATTTGTTCGCGTTGACGGAAGGAATATGGAATTTTTTGGAAACGCCTCTCGCAACCCCAAAACTTTCTCCAGAAACAAAATGGAATCCCGCCAAAAGAAAATGGGAATAAAAAGGACGACCCGCCATATCCTCCATGCGAGCCGTCCCATCCATTCCCAATCCGTTATTCCGCTTCAAGATCCGTTTACAACTTTCACTACTTCTTCTGCTGCCGCAAGATTCGTTTCGCTTCGTTCTCCTGCTCGAGTTGTAGTTGTTCCTGTCTGCGCAGTTTTGCTTTCTCCACCTGCTCCTGTTCGAGTTGCAACTGTTCCTGCCTGTGTAGCTTTTGTTTCTCTTCCTGTTCCCGTTCGAGCTGTAACTGTTCCTGTTGACGCAGTTTTTGTTCCTGCTCTTGCTTCTGCTCGAGTTCCAAGCGTTCCTGTTTCCGTTGTTCCGCTTCATCTTGTTGTTGTGTCATCTTCTTGCCTCTTTCACACCCTGTAGACTTGCCATTCATCCGTTGTTGTTGCCTTCATAAGGTATCTTTCCCTCTTTTGCCATCGTGTGGGTATTATACAACCTCTTCAAGTCATTAGAAGATTGCCACGCTCACCGCCGCTTCGACTTCGGGTTTCGATATGGGCTTCGCCCTACTCAACCCTCCACTCAGCGCGAGGCGGTTCGCTCGCAACAACATGACAAAAACAGGGACGGCGTCACCACCCTCCGCCGTCCCAATCTCTAATTCTCTGGTCTCGATACGCCATTCGCGACGAACCATTTCGACAGGCTCAATGCAGCGGCTCATGGCTACTCGACCACCGTCAATCTCTAAAGTTTTGCGAACCTGCTGACCACCTTCGCCATCCCAGCGGGACGTTCCATATTCCCGCCTTGATGGATACCGATCGGCGTGCCGACCTTCGTGTATGCCAAGTCCACATACGCCTGACCTGTGATGAAGCGCTGTCCGTCAATTGCACAGGAGGTGACGAAGCCAATGCGTTCGCCTTTTTCATTGATCACGGGGTCGCCGTTGTGCGCCATGCGTGTGCGCTGTTCGTCGAACGTAAAGCGGATGACCACACCCTTGCGTTCTTTCTCGCGCGCCACATACGCATCCCGCCCGATGAACCACGGCTTGTATGTTTTCACATACGAACCAAATCCGCCTTCGGCGACGCCCAAATCTCTCCCGTTGAATCGCTGGTCGAGTAGCCGATGCGTTCTTTGCATCTGGCGTATCGAGACCAGAGCCGAGTCCCATCTCATGCCCATACAACGGAAGTCCCGCCTCGGTGCGTAATGAGTCTCTTGCGCCCAAACCGATCGGCTTGACGCCAAACTCCTCGCCCGCTTTCAAGACCGCGTTCCAAAAGTCCACGGCTTGCTCAGGATGGACGAACAACTCGAACGCCATCTTCTCGCCCGTATAACCCGTGCGTGAGACGATCAGATCGAAACCGCCAACCACAGCATCGCACAATTCCGTCCGCTTCAACTTCTTGATGTGTACACGCGTCTCCCTATCCACGCCCATTGCCAACAGCGTATCGCGCGACTCTCGGTCCCTGCAGGGCGATGTCCACGCGCATGGCGTCGCCAGAAGAGGCGTCCCGTAGATTACGGATCTGGGCGTTGTATCCAAACGTCCGCGCGAACGGATGCGCGTTATCGATCCGCACCTTTCCATCGCGCACGCTTTCGAGCCACGTCCGATCCTTGTCATCGTTCGAGGCGTTCACCACCACCAGATAATCATCCCAGCCGCGGCGATAGACGAGCGTATCGTCGATCACATCCGCATCGGGCGTCAGGAAATGCGTGTACAGGCTCTCGCCAGGGTTGCAGCCCGCCGCAGTCGTTGCCGCAGACCGCATCCAAAAACGACGCCGCATCCGCGCCGCGCACATCGTAGGCGCCCATGTGCGAAACATCGAACAAGCCCGCCGCATTACGCGTGGCAAGATGCTCCTCGAAAATTCCCGAATACTGCACAGGCATCTCCCAACCCGCAAAGGGGACCATCCTGCCGCCGAGGTCTCGATGAGTTTGATTCAACGCTGTCTTCTTTAGCTCGCCCTCGGACTTCATTCCACACGAAAGGCGGCATCCCACTCGCTCCGCTCGGGGACGATGGCGCCTCTTTCTTGGACCTGGAGCTGATTCCAACATAACCAGGGTTTTTCCTCACCCTTAGCCGCTTTACCGCGTCACCGACTGCGACCTTTTCCTTTGTCATCCGCTGACGATGAAGGTCCAGGCATCCGTTTCGCGCTGAAATCTTTTTCGCCATCCAAATTGAACGACATATATCCGTCAGAAAGATCGCGCAGCCACGTTGCCACAACTCCCGCTTTCGCAACGGGCACTTGGAACAAATACGCGCCCATATCCACGCAAGTGAGCGTGCCTTTGACACTTCCCTTTGGCGTAGCAATCGTCTGTCGCCTGCGACTCACCTTCGCCCAACGCAGATCAGATCCGACGAGACAGCAAAATCCAACATCTGCCGCACTCGATGACCGTCAGTTCATACACCGCGCTCGTACTCCCCTCACCCCTAGCCCCTCTCCCAGAGGGAGAGGGGATGTCGTCAATGTAATAGAAATGCGGATACCCATGCGCCTTGTACTTGAAGTCAATGCCAACCGATTCGGTCAACTTGCGAATCTTCAACTTGGCATCGTTCAACACTTTGAAATCAAGTTTTGCGCGGCGCTGTTTTCCTTTACGAACTGTATCCACGTATGCGGCGCACACGCCAGAAGCACATCCGCCATGATGTCCGCCAGTTGACGGGTCTTCTTCTCATCGAAACCGCGTTGGGTGATCCACGGCGTCCCCAAACGGATGCCGCTCGGGTCCATCGCAGTTCTTATCACCAGGGATCGTATTGCGATTGACAACAACTCCCACAATATCCAAAATGCGCGAAGCCTGGTCGCCGCTGAGTTTTGTGCCATCTTCACCAACGATGCTCGTGCAATCGACATTCACCAGATGCGTATCCGTTCCCCCAAACGGAACACGTAACCCACGTTTGGTGAATTGATCTGCCATCGCCTGCGCGCATTCTTAAGAGTCTGTTCCTGTAACTTCTTGAATTGCGCGGTTTGTGTCAGTTTGAATGTAAGCGCCAGCGCCGCAAACACATTGACATGTGGTCCGCCCTGCTCACCAGGGAAGACGGCTTTGTCTATTTTCTTCGCAATCGCCGCATCCGTCGTCAACAACACCGCCCCGCGTGGACCATCAATGCTCTTGTGCGTTGTAGACATCACCACATGGGCATATCCAATCGGCGAAGGGACAACGCCCGCCGCAACCAGTCCGCCGATGTGCGAAATGTCCGCCAGGAAGTACGCGCCGACTTCATCTGCGATCTCACGGAACTTCTTCCAGTCGGGCATCCATGAATAGGACGAGTATCCTGCGATCAATAACTTGGGCTTATGTTCCATCGCCAATGCGCGGATGGCGTCATAGTCCAGCCGTTCGTTTTCATCGATTGTGTAATGCACCGCGTTGAACAACTTCCCTGACCGATTGACCGATGAACCGTGCGAGAGATGTCCGCCGTGCAAGAGGTTGAGTCCCATCACGGTGCTGCCCAAGTTCGATCAACGCGTGATAGACGGCGTTGTTGGCAGGCGCGCCAGATAAGGCTTGGACATTGACGTAGATCTGGTCGGCGGTAATATCCGTTCGCGGCGAAGGTCTCTGCTGCGCGGCGGCGAGCCAGCGCCTCGACCACGTCCGCGTACTCGACGCCTTTGTAGTAGCGCGGGTCGCTATCCCGGCGGTAATGAGCAAGTCGCATTGGGTAATCGAGGATCTCCTCCTCGGTCATCCAACGCGTCTCTTCATCGGGGTAGCCTTCCGCATAGATGTTCTGGAAGGCAGAACCAAGCGCTTCGCGTACTGCAAGTGGAGCAGTACTCTCCGAAGCGATCAAGATCAACTTGCGGGCCTGCCGCTCGGCTTCGAGCTGCGTCAGTTCATAGACATCGGGGTCGAGTTTGGCGAGGTTTCCGCGGAATAAATAATCGGGCATTGTGTTCTCCGTGATTTGGGAATAGGGTTTCGGGAATCGTGAACAGGTATCAGGTTCGTGAAGACTTCCCATGAACCCATTCACAATCCCCAACTTACGATGTTTGAATTGTAGAACGGGAGATGGGAAGGGTCAAGTGAGAAATGACATATTTCCATTCTCTTGACTCTCCCATTACGGGAGGGTGTATAACACGCATCGGAGGCTTCCAACCATGATACGTATCGGAGACTTTTCCAAACTCAGCCGTGTCTCGATCAAGACACTGCGATATTACGATGAGATGGGACTGCTCAAGCCTGTATCAGTGGATCCATTCACCGGATATCGGTTTTACGAGCACAGCCAGTTACCGATCTTATATCGCATCCTCGCGCTTCGTGACCTGGGCTTTTCACTCGAGGAAATTGGCCGTTTCCTTGACGATAATCTGTCTGTGGAGCAGATGCAGGGGATGCTCAGGCTGCGGGAAACAGAAGCCAGACAGAAGGTCCAGGAGGAATCGGAACGTCTGGAGCGCATCCGGTCATGGCTGAGACAAATCGAACAGGAGAAATTTATGTCCAAGTATGATGTTGTGATCAAGAAGATCGAACCTTTGAAAATCGCTTCGGTGCGCGGCGTGGTGCCTACAGCGCCCGATCAGCGTGTGCTATGGGATGAATTGATGAAATATCTCACAGAGCAAAAAGCCCGTATGATCGGAACGCCGATGGCGATTTACCACGACCCGGATGCCCGGGAGCGCGATTGGGATATTGAAGTATGTCTGCCTGTTGCAGAGGGCGTGGCTTCTCATGATCGTGTGCAGGTGTATGACCTGCCACAAGTGGAGACGATGGCTTGTGTAGTCCACGCGGGACCCTTCGCCACATTGCCGCAAGCCTATGATGCGCTCGCCAAATGGATCGATGAGAACGGTTATCACATTGTGGGACCCGCGCGAGAGCTTAATATCAAATTGCCTGAAAAGCCGGGGGATCAGAATGATCCAAGCACGATCAACGAGGTGCAGTTCCCGGTTGCAAAGACAAAGAAATAAAATCGATCCATCAAACGTAAGACTGACAGGTGAGAACCTGTCAGTCTCTGCTTAATCATCACATGCAAATTCAAGATCGGTGGCGGCGGGTGAGGGCGTGGTGTTGATGATTTGGTCAGGATCAGGCCAAAGCCCAAGTTGGAAGCGGTCGATATAGTCGCGCAGAACATTTTTATCCGCATCCAGAATGGAAGTTGTGTCGCCCAGTTGCGTATCGAATTTCTTCGCATTGCTGAACAACTTAATGGGAAAACTGGCGAAGACCACATCGTCGCCGTGCATTTGTGTGGCGAGGCAGGCGAGTTGGTTGATCTGTTCGGGGCTGAGGTCGGTCTGCACGTAACGTTGGAATGTGCTGATCAATTCAGGGATGGCAGGCACGATGGCGGGACTCAAAATTTTCTTTCGCAGTGCGCACATGACGATGTTCTGATTCTCAGCACGAGTGAAGACGTTGTATTGACGGATGCGCGCGATCCATAGCGCGGTCTCACCGTCTATGTGGTGTTGACCGGGCGGAATGCCAAATCCTTTTGGGTTATCGGGCGATTTCACGCTGATCTCATAAGGCAGATACACATCAATACCGCCCACCGCGTTCACGATGTTTTCAAAGGTGATCATGTTCACGGCAAGGTAATGATCGGGTTGCGCGCCAAAGTTCTGGTTCAATGTGCGCGCCAGCAAGCCGGGTCCCTCACCGGGACCGTCATAATAGCCAAGTCCTTTGTTGCCATATAGATACGCCTGGTTTAACTTGCCTTCTGTAATGCCGTAATGATCTGCAATGCCGGGGATATCCACCCACAGGTCACGCGGCACTTCGAGTATTCCCACACGCGCATTCACAAAATCCACACGCACGAGGCGGATGACATCTGCCAGCCCATACAGATAATGATTCCCGCGCGCATCCGAACCGATGGCAAGGATGTTCATTGTGGATGGACCGCCGCACAGAGGCTTGGGCGTGGATGTAGATGTTGCCTGCGGCGTTTCGGTGGAGGCATTGACCGCCGCTTCATCCCCAACGGGCAGGCTGGTCAGCGTTGGACGCGTGCGCGTCGCTGTTGGCAGTTCAAGCGGCGCGCCAAGAGGCTGGCGGTAAAAACGGAATAACGCCGTTCCGCCCATTGCAATCATGAACAGAACAATACCGAGAAATATGTTTCTTTTGGATGCCATGATGATTTCCTCTCCTTGTATAAAAGATCATCGCGCTGACATCGTACCCTTCAGGGTAGCGGAGCGAAGCGAAGTCGAAGTGCAGTTTGCATGAATATTCTACGTCTCGTCTACGGAGATGCAACCATCGCATCCCCTCCGCTCGACGCGAATGAGTTTTTATTTTGAACGGATAAACAGCTTAAATCGTTCCACATAATTTTCACACAACCTCATCACAAGCTCATAACACCCGTTCGATAAGATGTATGCAGGTTGGAGATTTCCAGCCAAATAAAAATAAGGAGATTAATAATGAGCAAAAAGTATTTGATCGTGATCGGCGGGTTGCTTGCCGCCTTGTTGGTGGTCGGTGTCGTGGGCGCTGCTTCCGCGTATGCACAAGCCCCCGCAAACACACCACTGCATGGACGTGGACCCGGCTTTGGCTTGGGCGATGCCGAATTACAAGCCGCCGCCAAAGCGCTCGGCATGACGACCGATGAAGTTTCCTCCGCTTTGAAGGATGGGAAGACGCTTCAAGACCTCGCAGCTACAGCGGGTGTGGATATTGCCGATGTGCGCGCCGCCATCCAGGCTGTGCATGAGACCGAAATGCGTGATCGCATCGCGCAGGCTGTGGCAGACGGCACGATGACCCAGGAGAAGGCAGACTGGTTGCTGGAAGGACTCGATAAAGGCTTCCTCGATGGCCCCGGTTTTGGGTTTGGTTTCGACGGTCCGCGCGGCGGACATGGTTTTGGCAACGGCCCAACGGTACAACCCACCCAGCAGTCTGGTCAATAAGTTCGATTTGCAAGACATAATAAAACAGGTGATGCGACTCCTCCGCATCACCTGTTTTATTGTTTAAGTTTCCAGAATGTTACGGCAAAATTTCTATGGCGTCAATTTCAGCCACATGATCGTTATTATCTGGCGGCGCATAAAAACGTATGAAATAATATGTTCCTGGTGGCGCAATACTATCTATATCAATCGCAATACCTGTTGGATAGCCCGATGAGGATGTGTATAGCGTGCTGGCGGGAATGGGACGTTCGTCCGGTTCTGGAGGAACCTGCGGATTGTTCTGTAAATAGAGCGTCAAATTTGTATTCGGATCAATAATGTTATCTCCCCAATTAAAGATCGTAATCCAATTATTTACTCCATCAATGCTTATATCAATTTGTACCAAATCCAGGTTTATGCCATTGTTAGGCGGTGGAAAAGCCGGTAGTTCGTAATAGACCAAATCCCACGTGCCAATGTCTCCGTTGGCTACCAGGGGAGAACTCAATGCCAGCGTTAAGGAGCTACCTTCGGGCACTAAATAGACGATGCCATCCGGATCTGTCCCTATCACGAGTGTATCTGTATCTGTCGCTGAATTGTTCCCGGTATTTGTATCGGTGTATCCGGAAGGCACACTGACAGATGCCGTATTGACCAGATTTCCTGAAGGTGAAGAGACGATGTTTACTGTAACAGCATAAGTGAGCGATGAACCGACAGGAACATTTACTGTATCGTTGATATTGCCTGAGCCGCTGGTCGTGCAAGTTGCTGAACCGGTTGCCAGGCAGGACCAGTTCGCACTGGCAATATTTGAGTTTGTCGAGAAATCATCCGTTACGGTTGCGCCGCTCATATCGTTGGGGCCATTATTTGAAACGTTGATCGTGTATGTAATACTGTCGTCTGCACCGTAGGTTGTGACGCCATCGTCTTTGGTAATCTGGAGGTCAACAGGGGTCGAGACGGAAAGCGTATCCGTATCTGTTGCAGAGTTGTTTCCACCGTTTGTATCTGTATAACCGGAGGGCACATTCACGGAGGCAGTGTTCACCAAATTCCCCGTGGCAGCGGCGTTAATATTGGCTGTGACCGTATATCGAATGTTCCCACCGCTTTGGATATTCACCGTATCGGTGAAATTCGCTGTACTGCCTGTCACTCCATTACAACCACCGGCATTGGTCACTGTTGTACAAACCCAATCCCAGGAGGTCACCTGTGCGGGTATATTATCTCTAACGACCGCGCCCGCTACATTGTTGGGACCATTGTTCGTGACGATCACTGTATAGGTAACAATTGATCCTGCGGTATAGGTATTTGAACCGTCCGTTTTAGTGATCTGCAAATCCAGAGGCGTAGGGGTCGGAGATGGGGTGGATGATGTCGAGGATATGAGTGTTGAAGTGCGCGTGGGCGATGGAACAAATTTTTTCGTAGAAGTGGGAAATACAACAATAATGGTACGGGTGGGTAGCGGGGTAATAGAGAGAGCTGGCTTTAAGGTGGGGGTTACGGTCACGGCGGTATTTACGGACGTTGTAGTGGAAACAGGGGTCCGGGTCGCGAAGGATGCGCCCGGGGTGAGGAATACATTGATCCAGCCGGGTTGTGTCAGGATGGAGGGATCAAGGGGGTCGAAGAAGCCGTTAGGTCTGGAATTGAGGAAGTTATCGTTTGGGTCAAGACGAGATTCCATGCTGGTATCCAGCCTCCAGTTGGGGACGAAGCGGAGCGCCCATCCACTGGTGATGAGGATACATAAGAATCCGAAGCAGGATTAGGATGAAGATGATAAGCCATGTGCGTCTATCCTGCCGCTCATGCTCTTTCATTTATATGTCCAGTGACTATATGTCCATTGACCGGCAATTGCACAAAGACGATCGTCCCCGGATACGTTTCTTCATCCTGTCCGGGGCTTTCAAGCCAGATGCGTCCGTCATGTGCAGTTACGATACCGCGCGCGATGGCAAGTCCCAGACCGGGACCTCCGCCCTTAAATTTGGTTTTGCCGGATGAATGCAAAAGCACTTCACCTGTCTGATAGAATTTTTCAAAGACAACCTGCTGGCTTTCCTTATCGATGCCGATGCCTGTGTCCCGGATCGTGATCTCGATTTGGGGTTCCTTTGAATCGTTTTCCACGGTTCGCCCACTGACCTGTATTTTTCCGCCATCGGGTGTGTATTTGATGGCATTGCCGATAACATGATAAAAGACCTTATAAAGCAGGTCTTTGTCTCCTTGAATTTCGGGCAGGCTGGCAAATCCATCTTCAATGAAGGAGAGTTTGCGATCCTCAAAAGCAGTCTGGAAGGTCTTTTTTACTTTCTCAATGACCGGTTCAATGTGCATGGGCACAGACATGGCTTCGAGCTGATTGGTGTCAATACGCGAAACATCCAACATGCTGTCAATGATCTCGACGATGCGGGAAGTCCCATCCAATATGCCATGGGTGTATTTTGTCAGGTCGGCTCTGTCTTTAGCCTTGACATCCACCATCTGGGCGTAGCCCTGCACGAGGGTCAGAGGGGTACGCAATTCATGCGCAGAGATCTGGATAAAACGCATCTTTGTACGATCCATTTGCTCCAACAGCTTATTCGTTCTTTCCAGATCGAGCGTCCGCTGTTGCAGGTTCTCGGTCATATGGTCGAAGGTGTTGGCGAGAACACCGATCTCATCGTTTGTTTTGATCTCGGTGCGTTGCGTCAGGTCTCCGTCCGCGATGGCACGCGATGTGCGCACCAACGATAAAAGCGGATTGATGATCAGACGCGCCACTAAATACCCGATCAGGATCACTGCGACCATCGCGAGAGAATACAGGAAGATGTAATTGTTACGACTGACTGAACCTGATTCGACAACGAAATCTGACGGCAGGATGACGGCAAAGACTGCCAGGCGATCATCCCCGATCTTTAATGGACCCTGCGCCAGTTTATAGGAACGACCGTCTACTTCAAAGTTTTCGCCTGTAACGATTTCATCCTGGAGAATGATCTCATCGTAATGGGTTTTGGTGATGGAGATGGTTCTCAGGAATAAAGGGTCTGCGGCGTTGGAACCCAGGGAAGATGCAATTGCCTGTCCACTCTTATCGTAAATGACAACATCTGCCAGGGCCGTATTTTCCAACAATGGAACAAGTGTATTTAGTGATGTGCCTGCCACTGCCACACCGATCACCTGATCCTCCAGCACAACGGGCAGGGCGGTAAAGTAGTAGTATCGTCCATCAACCGGGTCAACTGCCACATTCCGTTGTGGGAAACTATCGGGATTGTTTTCTTGTAAAAGGGAGTTCACAATGGGGAGCGTGGATGGACGTCCGGGCTGGGTTACGTCCATGATCGTACCATCGGCTTGTTTGAGGGTATGGACAGTCTCATACCCTTGCGCATCGAACAGGATCAAGCTCTCGAGGTTTGCCCCGCTGGCGGCTGGGATTGCCAGAGCCGAGAGTTTCGCTATATCCCGGTCACGCAGGGCTTCATCCACGCCCTGGGTATACGTCACCAGGCGGGCGGCTTCGACATGCCTGATCTCCTGCCGCACCATCGTATCGGAGACGACCCGTCCCGATTCGAGCAACTGGTTGGCCAATCGTTCATCCAGGGAATTCGAGACCAGGCGCGTCACCACATACGCGCCCGTTACTGCAACGATGAGTGTAAGAAGTAGGTATGGCAGAATGACCTTAAAACGAATGCTCACAAAGAACCCTCTGCCCCGATACACGGGGCGATGAGTACATTATATAGTTTATGAGCAAAAATATCACGGATTCTCAAATACTGAAAGATTTTTACAACAAATCTATCTTTAGTGCAAAGTTTCAGATAAAAAATGGGCATGTATGGAAGGGAAAAAGCTCACACAAGGGTGAGGCTTGTGGGCGCTGCCCACAGGGTGCTTCGAAGGGACTTGTATCATCCCCCTGTGGGAAACTCCTGACCCATTTCAGATAGGTTTCGGTATAAATATAAATAAAAGCCTCACAAGGATGAGGCTTGTGGGCGCTGAGGGACTCGAACCCCCGACCCCTTCTGTGTAAAAGAAGTGCTCTAACCAACTGAGCTAAGCGCCCGGGAAAAACGGTATTTTGTTTTATAGGTTTTGCCAATAAAGTGCTCAACCCACAGGGTGCTTGCGCGACCAACAGACCAAAGCGCCCGTGCCCGCCATTATACATCATGTTACACTTGGGTCGCTGGAGGAAAAATGCGCATTATTCGTTACGAACTAAAAGAAGGAAGAGCCAAGCCGAAATACGGATGGCTGCTGGGCGACAAGATCGGTGAGATCGGCGGGAACGTCTTCGGGCGCTACCGCCGCAAGGATGCAGAAACGCCGCTCGCGGACGTGAGGCTGCTTGCCCCCTCGGAGCCCAGTAAAATCGTATGCGTTGGACGCAACTATGTGGAACATGCCAAAGAGCTTGGTAATGAAGTGCCCAAAGTTCCACTCATTTTTATGAAGCCGCCATCCTCCATCCTCAATCTCGAGGAGACCATCATCCTGCCGCCGCAGTCTGCGCAGGTGGAACATGAAGGGGAGTTGGTGGTCGTGATCGGTAAACGCGGACGGCATATCACAGCCGAGAACGCAAAGAAACACATCCTGGGTTATACCGTGGGTAATGACGTGACCGCGCGTGACCTGCAAAAAAGCGATGGACAATGGACACGTGCCAAGGGCTTCGATACGTTCTGTCCGTTTGGTCCGTGGATCGACACCGATTTTGATCCCGCGGATGCGGTGGTCACCTGCCGTGTAAATGGACAGATGCGGCAGATGGCTTCCACCAGGGATATGGTTTTCAGTGTGGGCGTGTTGATCGCTTATATCTCTTCTGTGATGACGCTTGAACCGGGTGACCTTATTTTTACGGGAACGCCCTCGGGTGTGGGCGAGTTAAAAGACGGAGACGAAGTGTCGGTTGAGATCGAGGGATTGGGCGAGATCAAGAACAAGGTCAAGGCAGAGAGTCGTTAGTTCCAAAGTATAATCATTCACATGCGTATTACCAAAAACTTCAATACCGATCAGGAAATGATCATCCGATTTTTGGATGCGCTGGGCGGGGGCGCGGCAATCCTCTCGAGCAGTAAAAAAGCCGGTCCCGGTTTATTTATCTTTGCTCATACATTTATTGATGAATATATCAATGCTGGGTTTTTCAAAAAAGAGGAATTGCTCATTAAAGCCTTGGAAGATAATGGCTTTCCATTGGATGATGGACCCATCGCTTCGATGCGCACAGAGCAGGGAAAATGCCGCGACGCGGCTGAACATATGTTGAATGCTTCCAAAGGCTGGCAGGCTGGGGATGAAGAGGCACGCGTCGAAGTGGGCTGGGCGGCAAGCGAATACACATCTACACTGCGCCAGCATCTGGAGCGCCTGAAGAATCTGATCTTCCCCTTGCTTGAACAGAATATGTCGCCTGAAGATGAGCACAAAATTCTGGAGGGACTCAACACCATCGCTTTCGAGACCAGCCTGAACGGCGATGTGGATAAATACATCACGTTGATCGAAAATCTGGAAGAGGAATTGAGCGACTGGAAGTAGGTTGATTTGAAATAATGGAAAGTGTGACGGACAAAATCTTTTTTGTCCGTTTTTTATTTATGGGAGAGATGTGACAAATATCCATTGCTCAAAGAATATATGCAATTTACAATATTCGTCATTACGAGGGCTGGTGGTCGAGTAACCCTGAGCGTCGCATTGAGCTGTCGAAAGTCGTTGCGAAGGGTGTATCGAGACCTAGCCCGAAGCAATCTCCAAGTTAATTAGGAAATTGCCACGCCGCCAAAGAGCGGCGGCTCGCAACACCGCACCTGCGGTGGGTGCAGGTGTGACGGAAAGGATTTTTCATGCAAGCCTTTGAACTCACTGATTTAAAATCGCTTCGAGACTTAAGCGGGAAGCTGTATCTCGAATTCCTCAAAGTCCCTGACCTGAGCATGGGCCTCTACGTACTCCCCGCGGGCGGGACGGATCCTCAGTCACCGCACACGGAGGATGAGGTCTATTACGTGGTGAGCGGACGGGCGAAGATAAAGGTCGCAGATGATGATCGTGATGTGGGGGCAGGCTCGATCGTGTATGTGGCGAAGAATGTGGAGCATTGCTTCCATTCGATTGAGGAAGAGTTGACCGTGATCGTGTTCTTCGCGCCAGCGGAGTATTTGAATAAATCATAGTTTGTATTAGATGGATAAACTTTCTTTTCTTGATCGTGCAAGGACAATCGTTCCCAAAGGCGCGATGACAGGCGCAAAATGGGGACTGCTTTTATTCGTTGGATACATTGTTGTAGTTACTGTTGTTCTTTTTATCGATACAGTTTTTATCTCTGGAACTTTGGAGTTTGTCGGTTTATCATTGTTTGCACTCAGTATGTGTGCGCTGGGAGCTTTGCCGTGGACGTTTGCTGGTTTGATCGAGGGAGGCATCATTGGCTTGATTCTGTCGGTTTTTAGAAAGAAGCCATCGGGCTGGGCAGCTTGTTTTATCGGTCTCTTTGTTGGTGTGGCTTTCGTGTTATTTGCTAACTACATTTATTGGCAAGTTTCGACGTATCCAAATTTAAAAGTCCCGTTCTTTGAATATTTATTCCATATCAATACAAGTTCGTTCTTCAGTTTGATTAGCGTGAATGGATATCTGATTCCTAATTTGTTTGCAGTTTTAATTTCGCCTTACTTAGGTCGGCGAATCAATGCCATTGAAATCATAGATCTCATGTAATAACCTTAGAAAGGAAATTATGCTCCAACTCAAAAATACCCCCTTCCACGAACGGACGTCCGCGTTGTGCCAGCCGCAGAATCAAGACTTCCGAAGTCTGCGAGACTTCGGAAGTCTAAAGGTCGTGTTCTTCGCACCAGCGGAGTATTCGAATAAGGGGTGATATAATGACGGAAAATAGCCGTCATATGATGGTGAATTGCCGTCGAGAGGAATTGCTCCATGATCGAAGTGCTTCTGGGTTCCAAAAATGCTGAACGGGTGTTGATCTATATTTTCGCGCGTGAAGAAGGTTATGCGCGTGAGATCGCTGGTTTCTATGGAACGGATTTGAAGTCGATTCAAATGCAGTTGGACAAGTTTGAGAAAAGTGGCGTTCTCGCAAGCCGCGCAGTGGGACGTACCCGTCCGTATGTGTTCAATCCACGCTACCCGTTTTTGAGCGAGTTAAAGGCATTGCTCGAAAAGACTTTGTCGTTTTATTCGGCGAAGGAGCAGGAAGAATTAACGATGAACAGGCGTAGACCACGAGCGAAAGGCAAAAGCCTGTGAAGCAAATCAGGAACATGAGCCAAAGCGAACTGGCGGCATATGTTCAGAGATTCTTTACAGGAAGAGGGAATTAATGTTGTGCTTTCAGGTGGAAGTGCGGTCTCGTTTTATAGCAGTAACAAATATGTTTCAAAAGATTTGGATTTGATCAATGCGGGTTTTTCCAAACGGAGCAGGATCAAGTCTGTGATGGAGGCGATTGGATTTAAAGAGAAAGGTCGTTATTTCATAAATCCTGAAACACAATTCTATGTCGAGTTTCCCGATGGTCCACTTTCAGTTGGAGAGGAACCCGTGAAGGAGATCAGTGAATTCGAACTGGCAACGGGGACTCTGCGGGTTGTTTCACCAACAGATTGTGTAAAAGACAGATTGTGCGCCTTTTACTTTTGGAGCGACCAACAGGGTTTGGCGCAGGCAGTGTTGGTGACGAAAAGCCAAAAGGTTGATTTGAAGGAAATCAAACGCTGGTCAAAGACGGAAGGCAAGGAAGAAGAATATGAAACTTTCAAAAGTAAGCTCAAATAATTATCCATATACTGCGTTGTATCCCTCTCCCCGTGGGAGAGGGCAGGGTGAGGGCGTATTAGTGTTCTTCGCGCCAGCAGAGTATTCAAATAAATAGTAATGTATCTATTTACTCTGGAATCTCCACCACTAAACATAAAAGAGTGCGTTTCTCGACTAGAAGAAGCCATAAAAGATGGAGAGAGTTTCTTTGGTGGCTAGCGAATTCACTCCACCAAAGTGTGAAGTGAATAGATAAAGACTTACTCTGAAGAACGATGATTACTGATTGACAATATTTTCCACATATTGATAGAACAACTTACTGAAACTTCTCAAGACCGGTATGAACACTATTTTGACATCAGTTCGTTTGTGAGAAAGGAATAGAGTTTAGTATGCTAGCATCGATGAAACTATTAACTACTCATTGATTGCGCAAATACACCATCAGTGTTTACTTCAATGATTTCTGGCGTAGTAATTAGTCTGTTGCGTTAGATAGATTTGCTTAAAGGGAATCAATCATGAATTCAACGGCTAGTTATGTACTAATTGTTGCGTATTGTTCCATTCCAAGATTTAATTATTTTCAGAGTAAGAATTTTCATGGGATGAGAAAAAGATACTACTCGTAACAGATAACGAATAGATAAATGATTGGATGTCATTTTGCAAATGAAATTGGAAGAACATTAAGACACTCAATTGCCAATAATCTACCAAAAAGGATTATTTATGCTACAACTCGAAACACCCCCTTCCATGAACGGACGTCCGCGTTGTGCCAGCCGCAGAATTGGCGCAAGTGGGCGGGATATTATGTAGTCGGGTCGTATGAACATACGATCGACCGCGAGTATTGGGCGATCCGCAATGCGGCGGCGTTGATCGATGTCTCACCTTTGATGAAATATATCATCAAAGGAAAAGATGCAGCGGCGTTGCTGCACAAGGTCACCACGCGGAATATTCATAAACTGAAAGTGGGACAAGTCTATTACACAGGCTGGTGCGATGACGAAGGCAAGATGATCGATGATGGCACGGTCGCACGGCTGGATGAGACGACCTTCCGCTTGACGGCCGCAGAACCAAATTTGCGCTGGCTGATGATGAATGCGGTCGGACTGGACGTGCGAGTTCACCGAAGTCAAACCGACGAGCGTGGCGGCGCTCAGTTTGCAGGGACCAAATTCGAGGTCAGTTTTGAAGCGTGTTTGCTGAGTCGAACTGTCGATGGGTTGAAATATTTCCGTCTGATGAAGAATAAACTCGACGGTGTGGAAGTCACGATCTCGAGAACGGGATATACGGGCGATCTCGGTTATGAGATTTGGATGGACGCGAAGGACGCGATCAAAGTGTGGGACGCGTTGATGGAAGCGGGTCACGATTACGGGATTACTGCCTGTGGGCATTCTCGCGCTGGATATGGCACGCGTGGAGGCGGGACTGTTCATGCTCGATGTGGATTACACGTCGGCGGGGCACGCGTGGATCGAAGTCGCAGAAGTCGTCGCCGTTCGAGTTGGGACTCGATTGGACGGTGGCGCTGGATAAGCCTGGTTATTTTGTCGGGCGGAAAGCGTTGGAGCGTGGAGAAGCGCGAAGGCTCGGCATGGAAGATGGTCGGCATCGAGATCGATTGGGTGGGCATGGAGAAGTTGTATGCCGAGGTCGGTTTGCCGCCACAAGTGCCTGGGACGGCGATGCGAGCGAGTATGCCTGTGTTGGTTGGCAATGTGCAGGTGGGATATGCGTCCACGGCTATCATGGTCGCCGCTGTTGAAGAAGTACATCGCGCTTGCACATTTGCAGAAGCCGTATTATGAACTCGGCACAGATGTGAGAATGGAAATCACGGTCGAGCATCATCGCAAGCATGCGCCTGCCAGGGTGGTGAAGCTTCCGTTTTATGAGCCCGAGTGGAAGAAGAAATGAATAAGCACGTGGAATTGACATTTCATCCGGCCGCGCTGACCATTGGGCAGATCTTGAAGCGTTGTTTGGAACTTCAGGCGCAGATGACGGCTGTTGGTGTATGTCCTGGCGGCAAACCAACGCTAATCGCGAATGCCACGTCTGAAAGTAACCATGTATTACTCAAAGGTCAGATTGATTCTGGGGTTTCAGCGGGATTACTCGCCTACGTGGGTGGTAAAGCAGTTGGTTGGTGCGGTGTAAGTCCACGAGCCAGCTTTGTTCGTTTGGAAAACCATCCTCACTTTCAAAATCCTACTACGGATAAGGCAACATGGACGATCATCTGTCTATTCGTTAGTAAGCAGGCACGCAAACAAGGTGTCGCTTCCGGGCTATTAAACGCCGCAGTGAAGTATGCAATAGCAAACGGCGCTCAAGCCATCGAGGCTTATCCTGTTAATTCACACGGAAAGACTCTAACTGCCAAAGAGGCTTTTCCCGGAACAGTGCCAATGTTCCTTAAGGCAGGATTTAAAGAAATTGCTGCCACGGAGGACAAAGAGTCGGAGCGGCGGTTTCTTCCGTTCGATTGTTCGCTATGATGAACGATGAAGAACAGGTTCTGTTCTATGAAGCGAAGTGGAAATAGAAATAATATGTCATAGAGGATGCTCCCAGTTTAAGCCACTTCGTGGCTCGCAATGACATTTGAAAAGGAATTATCTATGACAAACAATTACGACGCAATCATCATCGGCGGTGGGCACTCCCTCACCCTACCTTCTCCCACAGGGAGAGGAAAAACGCGTAGTAAAAACAAAGTCCAATTTTCACAGGAGATTATGGTTTTTCTTTATTTGAATTCACTGAGCCAGCGAACTTGATTCTTGAGTTCATCGGCTGAAACAGAGTTCAACAATCGCAAAATACGGCGGAGCAACTCGCCAATAAATTCTCGGTTGGAAAGGATAATTCCCCAATGTTCTTTTCCTTCCGTCATATAATGTTCGTGCAGGATGGAAAAATCGCCAATGTTGAATGTCAGGATCGCGCGCTGTTCAGACGCGGCATGAGCCAATTGAACGTCATCGGGAGCAGACAGCATGTCTTCCATCTCCTGCGTTGCCATCACGTCAAAACCATATTTTCTCAACTCGCGCGCTAAACGTGGTGATAGGTTTTCATTGAGGTGTAGTTTGGGCGACTTTGTGGGCATGATGTTCCAGCCAATATTCGTAGGAGTTTTCTTCGCGCAGTTTATCTATCTCTTCTTTGTTGTCATGATAATAGGCGAGCACGCTGAAGATTTGAGCGGGTTTGAGGTAATCCCAATCCATCAGGATTGCCTCAACAGACATGCCAATCTCGTAGTAGTACCCGACCACATGCCATACGGCAATGCGCGTCCCTTCGATGGTTGCTGCGCCGCCGTTGATGCCCTCGGTTTTTATGATGTGAGGGTATGTGGTTTTATGCATCGTTTTGCCTTTGGCTTTCATGGCAAACCTTCCTTTCTGGACAAATTATAACGCTTAATACAAGGACAACCTATGACAAACAATTACGACGCAATCATCATCGGGGGTGGACACAACGGACTTGTTGCCGCCGCGTATCTGGCACGAGCAGGCAGGAAAGTTGTTGTGCTCGAGCGCAGACATCTTGTCGGTGGGGCGACGATCACCGAAGAAATTATTCCAGGTTTCAAGTTCACGGAGTTCTCGTATGTGGTCAGTCTCTTGCGACCTGAGATCATCCGCGATTTGAAACTTCCGCAACACGGATTGAAGATCCTGCCGTTGCCGAGTACGTTCACGCCGACGGCTAACGGCGATTACCTTGCCGCGTGGGACGATCACGATACGACCCGCCGCGAGATCTATCGTCATTCGCCGAAGGATGCGGAAGCGTATGATGAATATGGCCGCCGCATGGCGCGGCTGGCGAAAGCCATCAAGCCGATTTTGAGTATGTTGCCTCCCGACCCAACCTCGCTGCATCCGAAAGATTTGATGGGCTTGATGAAACTTGGTCAATTCGCTTCGACGCTGACCGAAAAAGAATTGTATGGTCTCGCGAAGATCATGACCCAATCCGCGGCGGACATGCTCGAAGAATGGTTCGAGACTCCCGCATTGTTGGGCACAAAATCTGCCAGCGGAATCATCGGCACGTTCCTGGGTCCGCGTTCGCCGAGCACGGCGTATGTGTTGCTGCATCACTACATGGGCGAGATCGACGGCGCGTTCCGTGCGTGGGGATTCTCCAAAGGCGGCACAGGCGGAATCGCTGAGTCCATTGCCAGTTCGGCGAGAGCGTTCGGGGCTGAGATCAGGCTCAACGCAACCGCGAAGCAGGTCATCGTCAAGAATGGACGCGCTGTTGGAGTGGCGCTCGAAAACGGAGATGAAGTCTACGGCAAGGCAGTCCTTTCGTCTGCCGATCCGTTCGTCACGTTCTTGAAACTCGTCGAGCAAAAGTATCTGCCCGATGATCTCATCCATTCGATCAAGAAATTCCGCACACGCGGTTCATCGGGCAAGGTCAACATCGCGTTGAGCGAACTGCCGAACTTCACCGCACTGCCTGGCGAGAACGCCTTGCACAACGGCGCGATCTCCATCAGCCCGAGCATCGATTACATCGAGCGCGCCTACGACGATGCGAAGTATGGGCGCTTTGCGAAGGAGCCGTACATCGACATGATCGTGCCGTCGAAGATCGACCCCGATATGGCGCCGCCTGGAAAACATGTGATGTCGTGTTTCGTGCAATACGCGCCGTATGATCTCGAAGGCGGCTGGGACGATGCCAAGCGCGAAGCCTTCGGTGAAACGGTCATCGCGACCATCGAGAAACACGCGCCCAACATCCGCCGCGCCATCATCGGCAAACAGGTCATCACGCCTGTGGATATCGAACGCATCGCGGGCATCACGGGCGGCAACATCTTCCACGGCGAACTGCTGCTGCATCAACTCTTCTTCATGCGCCCCGCCACCAAATGGTCGAGTTTCCGCACGCCCATCCACGGATATTATCTCGCTGGCTCGGGCGCGCATCCTGGCGGCGGCATCATGGGCGCGCCTGGTAAGTTGGCGGCGGAGATCGCGTTGAAGGATGGAGTGTAGAAAGTGGAAAGTGGATGATTGGATGATAAAGAACCGCTTCGTTCTTAGCCGACGGTTGATTCTGTCCGATGGAAGTTTGGTTTACGCTTTGAGTTGAGTGATTCGTTAATGAATTATATCTACTTGTCGATGATAAAGTAGGCTTGTTAGAAAATGTGCTTATGGTAGACAAGTGCGTTTACAGAAACTGTTACTTAGATTAACATAATCGCTACCAAATGCCATCACAAGTGAAAAGTCCATCATGAGCATCAATATTCTTTTTTGGTTCTTTCTCAAAAACTCTACTGCTTTTATGCACTATGCAATTTCTAATTTTGTTAGTACATAAGAATTTTTCCCAGTCAGGATTAGTGTCAAATGAAAAACTTGTATTAATGTTCAACAAGATACTTTTTGGCTGTATGAAGACTATTCATGCCAGGCAATTTTTCGATTGAAACGCTTATTGCAAAGTCTTCATGTTAGCTGTGCCGACATTCGTTATATTTTGCTTTCAAGGTAAGAGAATAAACTAACAAAAAAGGAAGAAAGTAACAAGTTCATGAATTCATGTATATTTTGCTTGCTAAAAAATCGTCAAACGGAATAGATTCGCTTTTGCATATGATGAAGAGAGAAGCCCTTCAAGAGTAGCCAAATAATCCTTAATAACATCTAACTGGTATTCAAGCTCCGACTTTCGATGGTTAACCTAAAACCATATTTTTCTTCTTCAACCCAATTAGAGTGCTTTATAAAGATAAACTCATCATCAGGCATTAGAGATAGTTGAGCATGTCTTTGAATATGGAAAGCATTAAATGTGATTGGTGGATCAGATAATGAATATTCATGTGATGGAAATTTGCGACATTTCTGACGCTTATCATCGGAGAAATAGTCTCCTACTTGTAAGTCGCTAAATTTCACAACATCACCTTTATTCATAATTTCTGTCCTTTTACGTATGAAGCAATTGGCAGAGTATAGACTGAACTATAGCTAAAAGCAACTAACCTAAAACTCAAGGAAATAATTTATGACAAAAAATCAATACGACTACATCATCATCGGCGCGGGGCACAACGGACTGGTCGCCGCGGCATATCTTGCGAAGAAAGGCAAGAAGGTTCTCGTCCTTGAACGGCGGGACATCGTCGGCGGGCAGGTTGTGACTGAAAACTTTGGTGAAGGATTTGACCGTTGATTCCCTCCACGCAGGCGGGATGTTGCGTCCCGACATCATCAAGGATTTGAAACTTGGTCTCGATACGCGCGTGACGAAACCGTTACTCGACCACCGTTTATTTCATTGCAAGCGGATGGAAATCATCTTGTCCTTGACCCTGATCCTGCCAAAGCGGCAGAGTCCATCAAACGCTTCTCCGAAAAGGATGCGGCGAACTGGCAACCTTTCCTTGATTTCATGGACAAAGCCTCGCGCTTTATCCATCTCGCCAATGAAACCATCATGCCGCGCCTGCCGAAGAACTTCAGCTTCGACGAAGGACTCGGTCTCGCTGAACTCGGTCTCGACCTGCGCTTGATGGGTGGGAAAGACATGATGCGCATCATCCGCGGCATCCCCATGACCGCCGAAGAATTCGTGGACGAATGGTTCGAGTCCGATGTGGTCAAGGCGGCGGTGGCGTCACTTGGCATCCACGGCTTCACGCTTGGTCCAATGGGCGCAGGGACAGGTTATACCCTCATGCACAACTGGGCGAATCGAGGAGGACTCTCCCTCACCCCCAGCCCCTCTCCCTCAGGGAGAGGGGCTAGGGGTGAGGGGGCATTGGACAAATCAGCGAAGCATTAGCAAACGCAGTCAAATCTTTTGGCGGTGAAATCCGCACGAGTGCAGAAGTGAAATCCATTCAAGTGGATACGTTCACCTGCAAAGGTGTCGTCCTTGCAAATGGCGAAGAGATTTCGGCAGACAACATCATCTCCGCCGCTGACCCGAAACACACATTCTTGACTCTCGTTGGCGCGGTCAACCTTCCGCCTGAATTTGTGTGGAATGTCCAATCCATCAAAATGCGCGGATCGGTGGCGAAAGTTCATTTGTTGACGGATGGCAATCATGGCATCCCTGATGGGACTCTTGTCGTTGCTCCATCCATCAAGTATCTCGAAAAAGCCTACGACGCGGCGAAGTATCACGCTATTTCAGAAAATCCCTATCTTGAAGTTACGACTTCGGGGAATGTGGTGTCCATCCACTTCCAGTTTGCGCCATACAACTTGAAAGATGGAACGTGGGATGTGGAACGTGAAACTGTCAAAAATCTGGCAATTAACACTCTCGCAGAATACTTCCCCAATCTCCAATCTCTAATCTCTAATTCTCACGATCATCACACCTCAAGACTTAGAAGTCCACTTACAGCCTCACCGAAGGCGACCTCAACCACGGTCAACTCATGCTCGATCAATTCATGTTCATGCGTCCCATCCCTGGCTGGTCGAATCACAAAACTCCGCTCGATAATCTCTATCTCTGCGGAAGCGGAGTCCACGGCGGAGGGGGAGTCAGCGGTGCGGCGGGGAGAAATGCGGTGCGGGTTATAATGCAGGGAAATTAGTGAACCATGTCAAAATTCAACGCCCAAACATATCTTGCTGAAGAAAAACTCAACATTGTCCCTGAAGTGTTAGTGGATCGCGATGGCTGACGCCTCGACGCGTAAGAATCTGTGACCGAGTTGGTGACCGCGGGAACCCAACTGGAACCCGCGCTCTTTTTATTAACTCACTCTCGTATTGACATTCCGAGCGAAGCGACGCTTACACCTGCATGATTGGCTTGGTAAATCATGCAGGTGAGAATCTCTACGATGGTCTCAGAGACCCTTCGCTGTCTCTCAGGATTAAAAGGTTACGCCGCTTTCCACCAAGGTGGATTTTGGATGTGAAATGCTTATTATGGAATGTGTCTGATGATGGGGCAAGTCAGGCTTGGAAAGAGAGGTGATCGATGAATAAAAAAATATCCATCCTGCTCGCGGCGACCCTGTTGTTTGGCATTATCGGAACGATTTCTCTGCTAGGGTCATCCGGTATTCTTTTTCTCATTGCGATACTGATATTGCTCGTTGGGTTGTTTGCGTGGGTGATACCTTTGATCCTAAAACGGGTAAATGCAAAAGTGTGGCTTATCACTGGCTTTATCATCCTGTTTGGTCTGCTTTTCCCTACCTCCTCGCTCATGTCTGGCAACGATGCTGGCTTTTTATCCACATTGCCTAGCGTTGCCATCTTTTTTTTGCCTTCTCTTGCACTGGTCAACGCAGCGTTTCTCCTTTATTCGAGTGTGGCTGATATAGCAAATAGCAGATTGAAAAACGTTTCACTTGGGTTGTGTGCCCTTCTGATCGTCAAAACCCTCCATAATTTGTATGTGCTTACACTTTGGGACAATACCTATGATCCGCTTGGATATTTATGGCTGATCCTCCCTGTCTTTGCCGTCCTGCTTTCCGGTCTTATGTTATCCATAGATCTTTCGGGTGCGAAAAAACTTGTGGGCCCTCTATATACGATTCTTGTCACGGCATTGCTGATTTCAGTCTCTGCCTTTGCACAGCATGTTGACTTTCACCAGGAAACAGCAAGAAGGGCAGCGCGGATCGTTCAGGCAGTCGAGTCATATTATGAACGAGAAGGGAATTATCCCGAATCGCCATCACAATTGACGCCGCGCTACATCATCTCACTTCCCAGCCCCATGATCATCTATGGACAGGATTGGTGTTACCAAAGCGGCAGCGATTATTATCGTCTTGGTTACATTGACCGCGAGCATTGGAGCAATCCGAACTTGGTCGGGCGGGTCTATAAGTCAGTGGGGGATGTTCCCGATATTGAAAGAATTTGCTTAAGGGAATTTACCGCAATACAAAACAGTCAACCAGATTATCCATATACCTTTTCGGTGGCTAGCAAGTAGGATATGTTTGCTGTGAGAATGAGTTTTGATTAAAAGACAGACCGCGCTTATCACGCGGTCTGTCTACTTTCTACACACTACTTCCTATTCTCTAATCCAACTTCCCCGTCACCGTCGCCATCTTCAACTCACCGATTGCCTTCGTAATATGAATATCGCGCGGGCAGGCATTGGTGCAGTTATAAATGGTGTGACAACGCGCCACACCGTCCGTTTCGCTGATGATGTGCATACGTTGTGAAGCGCCTTCGTCGCGGCTATCGAAGATGAAGCGATGGGCAGTTACCAGCGCGGCGGGACCGTAGTATTCGTCGCTTGCCCAGAACGATGGACACGAAGTCGTGCAAGCCGCGCACATAATGCACTTGGTCGATTCGTCGAAGCGTGCACGCTGTTCGGGAGATTGGATGCGCTCTTTTCCGTCAGCAGGAAGCGGAGAGTCGTTTATAAAATACGGAAGCATCTTCTTATAGTTATCGAAGAACGGGTCCATATCCACGATCAAATCCTTGGCAACCTTCAAACCAAGCAAAGGCTCGACCGTGATCTTATCGCCCACATCGCGTATCAAGGTTTTGCACGCCAGCATGTTACGACCATTGATGCGCATCGCGTCCGACCCGCACACGCCATGCGCGCACGAACGACGGAACGACAGCGAACCGTCCTTGTGACCCTTCACCAACTCAAGCACATCCAGGACGCGGTCATTCTCATCAGCTTCCACGGTATACGTTTCGTAGTGACCGCGCTCGTCTTTCTCAGGGTTGTATCTAAAGATTTTGATTGTGACTTCCATAAATGGCTCCATTTTCGTCATTGCGAGCCCGAAGGGCGAAGCAATCTCCGTCATTGTGTAGGGGATTGCTTCGTCGGCTGTCGCCTCCTCGCAATGACGGGGTGGGTTAGTAAACTCTTGCCTTCGGCTGATATTTTGTGATCACAACAGGTTTGTAACTGATCTCAAGTTTACCGTTCTTCTTTGAGATCAGCGTATGCTTCAACCAATTTACATCGTCGCGCTCCGGGTAATCCTCACGCGAATGACCGCCGCGCGATTCCTTGCGGTTCAACGCGCTCGCCGCAACAGTTTCTGCAATATCGAGCAGGTTGCCGAGTTCCCACGCGTTCAACAACTCGGTGTTGAAGATCCTGCCCGTATCGCTTACCTTCACTTCCTTGAAGCGCTTCTGCAATTCACGGACTTTATCCAACGCAGCAGTCATATCCTTCTCGTTGCGGTAAATACCGACGTCCGCAAACATAACGCTCTTCATCTCATTGGACAAGTCATATACATTTTCTTTTCCGGACCCACTACGCAACGCCTCAAATTCGGACCTCGCGCCTGCTTCAGCGTCCTGCGGCATTTCCCCAAACTCGGCCTGTTTTGCATATTCCACCGCTTTGAGTCCTGCATGTTTACCAAATACCACAATATCGAGCAATGAATTTGTCCCCAGCCGATTCGCGCCATGCACGGATACACAGGCACATTCACCCGCCGCAAACAACCCGGGGATAGTCGTGCCTTTGTCATCGATTACCACTTCACCATATTTGTTGGTAGGGATACCTCCCATCGCATAATGCGCTGTCGGCTGGATCGGCATCACTTGCGTAACAGGATCAACCCCAAGATAGACGCGGCAGAAATCCACAATATCAGGAATCTTCTGCAGAACAGTGTCACCGGTTATCTTCAAGGGAGAGCCGTCGGGGTTGGTACGCCCATCCTCTGCGGCAAATTTATTTACCGTTTCCGGGCGAATATCCAGATAAACATAGTTCTTACCGTTGATCCCGCGACCTTCCCTGATCTCGGTATAGATCGCACGCGAAACAATATCGCGTGAAGCCAGGTCTTTCACCGTTGCGGCATACTTCGGCATGAAACGTTCGCCCTTGCCGTTGATCAACACGGCGCCTTCACCGCGCGCACCTTCTGTAATGAGAATACCAAGCTTGTAAATTCCTGTTGGATGGAATTGGAAGAACTCCATATCCTCCAGCGGAATTCCTCTACGGAGCAGGATCGAACAGCCATCGCCCGTATACGCATACGCATTGGACGTGACCTCAAAGATGCGACCATATCCCCCCGTGGCAAAGATGACCGCTTTCGCATGGAAGGTATGCAATTCCCCGGTTGCCAGTTCAATGGCTACAACGCCCGCAGCTTTGCCATCTTTGTCCATAATGAAATCAAGTACTTGATATTCATCGAAGAAGTTTATGTTATTCTTGATGCACTGCTGGTACAACGTTTGCAGGATCATATGACCCGTACGGTCGGCGGCGTGTGCGGCGCGGCGTACGGGTTGACCCGTTTCATTGTTGGTGTGCCCGCCAAAAGGTCGCTGTGAGATGCGTCCTTCAGGTGTGCGGTCGAAGGGCAGACCCATATGTTCCAATTCGAGCACCGCGTCGATGGCTTCACTCGTCATGAACTCGATGGCATCCTGGTCGCCCAAATAATCCGAACCTTTGACCGTATCATAGGTGTGCCATTCAGGTTTGTCTTCCTCGTAATTACCCAGGGCAGCACTAATACCGCCCTGCGCTGCGCCCGTATGGGAACGCGTGGGATACATTTTGCTGATGATGGCTGTCTTCGCACCGCGTGAAGCATAAAGACCCGCCATAAGCCCCGCGCCACCTGCACCGACGACGACTACGTCAAATTGATGAACATTTGCCATGAATACTCCTGAATACCTTTTTTACCACGAAGGACACAAAGGACACTAAGGTTTGAAGGGATGGGTTTAGAGTCTATGATACCTTTTGTAGTTGTCAGATTTGATCAATTACTTTACTTTGTTCTCTCTCATCCTCAAATAAAATCTAATCAAAATCGTTTTGCTCTACCAATGACCAACCTTTGTGCCCATAGTGTCCTTTGTGTTTAATAATTTACACAACAATTCGTTTAATACCATCTTTCAGATGTGGCACGTTGAAATTGATAAGAAACCCGAGACGGACTTTACTCAAACGCAGATACGTTATCAACTGCGCTTCAAACACTGGGTTCATTTTCTCTACAGACTTAACTCTCTGCGATGACACATTTCTCAACGAGCATATCGATCTTCAATGCAGAAGCAAGTTCAACGCCTTCGAACATGATCGGGAGTTTCACTTCTGTCTCTGCAAGCGTTCCGCCTGTTGTAAGAACATGTTTCATCACAACTTGATAAACCAATTCTAGCAAACCGGGTCCTAACACCGTGTGGACTTTATATGCCGCATCAAGAACCAGTTTTCCAATCTTCTCGGTTTCAGCAGGAATGGGCTGGTAATTTTTCTTCGGTGAATTTGGCATTGAGTTTTTCCTTACGATTTAATCATCCTCAATCAAAATCCGAACAAAGCCAACACGCCAACCAGCTACCAACCTTCGTGCACTTAGTGTCCTTTGTGTTTAAAAAATTACGAAGTCCAAAGAATATACAACCCGATCAGACTCATCGAGATCATCATGATGATGCTCAAGATGCGGACAATATTGCGTCCACGCTTTGAAACGATATAATCATCTGAGATCACGACCAGTCCATGCACACCATGCGCCACAGCAACGAGAAGGAGCAGACTTCCCGTTATCTTCCAGAAGGGACTTGCCCAGGGAGCCAGATCTGGTACATCCGTGCTCTGCACATGGGTGCTGTTTGGCATGAAACCCCAGCGCAACACATCCGCCATGTTCATCTGCGTGCGTGCCCCCATGATCAACGCACCGGCGATTGCCACCAGGATCAATCCATACATTGCCAACGCGGAGAGTCGTGTGAACAACCACATCAACATCTCAAAGTTGAGACCGCGTTTTGCTAAAGGCAGGCTTCTTGATTTTGTCGTTGCCATGTTAACCTCCCAATGCCGATCGAACGATCACGAACACAGCAATCCCGTAAAAGGGAATGAAGACCGCCCATTCCACCCAGATGGCTTCACGTGAATACTCAAGTAATTTTGGAAATAGATCAAGCAGGGTGATGCGCAGTCCATTGATGGCATGGAATAATACGCAGAAGAAAATAAATATCTGGAATGCCCAGTTCTCGTAAACACTATTGAGAAACCCGCCGATACTTCCGCCCATGAACGATGACAGGATGTGAACGGTGATAAAAATAGCCATGCCCAGCCCGCCGATGCGATGCAGGACAAAGGTCAAATATGGACCCTGCCCGTTATATCGCAAGCCTGTCGCCAGACTGACATTTCTTTTCAGGCTCATTGAAGCCTCCTAGAATGATTGATTTTGGGATGATGGCGCATTATCCCATTTGTGCTATCCTTATTAAAAGTGACAATACTCATGGGTTATTAGTTTCAGACATCCTCTAAAAAAGAGGGGATTGACCTTTATAATCCAGAATGACGGAGCGCCGCGTTATTCTTCAGACTGAAAACTTCGTTTTCACAGATGAGGTGTTGTTATTCATAAACAGGCGGCAATCTGCGAAGCGGTCTTATTCTAACTCAATTTTTATCGCAGACAAATCGTTTCGGTATAATTACCGTACTGGCAACACACGCAAGTCGATCGAAATTCGTATCTTGGAGGTGGTTATGTCTGAACCCATCAGCAGGCGGGATTTTATCAAGGGCATTGCAGTTTTGGTTGGCGGAACCATCACCACCGTGATCGGTCTCCCACCATTGCGTATCTTATTGACCCCGCCCTGCGCGAAAGCGCCAAAGAAGCCTGGATCCCCATTGGAAAGCTTTTGGATATGCCCATCGGCAAGCCGCACCCGTTCTCGTTTACGCGTGTGCAAGTCAACGGCTGGGAGCGGACTTCCACATCCCACGGCGGATTTGTCCTCCGCAAATCGGATGATCCCAACGACCTGCTCATCCTCAACAGCAGATGCACGCATCTTTCCTGCACCGTGAACTGGTCCGAGAACGATCAGGTTTATCTTTGCCCATGCCACGATGCCAAGTTCGGCATACAGGGACAAGTGCTGGATGGTCCCCCGCCTCGTCCGCTTGACCGGTATACAGACTTCCGCGTCACAGAAGAAGGCGTACTCGAGATCTTTTACAAGGAAGGCTAAGCCATGTGGAAAAAAGTATTTGACTGGCTGGATGAACGGCTTGGCTTGAATGAGCTTTACAAAAACCTGCTTGACCGCCCCGAGCCCAAAGGCAACTGGTGGAATACGCTCGGCTCGGCAAGTTTATTTCTATTTATCCTGCAGGGGTGACGGGTATCTTTCTCACTGTCTACTACACCCCCTCCCCCGACCACGCCTATGACTCGATCCAATATATTATGAACGATGTCGCGTTCGGCTGGCTCATCCGCGGCATCCATCACTGGGGCGCAACGTTGATGGTCATTGTGGTCCTCATACACATGTTACGCGTGTTTGTGACCGCGTCCTACAAGTATCCGCGCGAAATGACATGGCTCATCGGCATTGGTTTGCTCCTCTCAACATTAGGCATGGGCTTTACAGGCTACCTGCTCCCGTGGAATCAAAGAGCATATTGGGCAACAACGGTCGGCACACAGATCGCGGGAAGCGTTCCCTTCGTCGGCGACTTCATCCTCAAAGCCCTGCGCGGCGGACCCGACCTGAGTGCGCTCACCCTGCAACGCTTCTTCTCAGGTCACATCTGGATGCTGCCCGCCGCCCTCGCTGGTTTGATGGGCGCGCATCTCTATCTCATTATGAGACACGGCGAATCGCAATTCCCGAAAAAAGAAGATTAGTATCGCGCTGAGCGGAACGTAGTGGAGACGAAGCGCACTTGTGATGGCTCTCGTTTTCAGGTCACCTCCTCCGCTCAGGGAGGCATTATGAACGAAGAAACCAAAAAGAAAATCAACAAACGCTATGAACAGGAACTAAGCAGGGGGGAACGCTTCTGGCCCGATAGTATCTTCAAAGACCTTATTGTCTCCTTGGGCATCTTTATCGTCCTGATCCTGCTTGCCACTTTTATCGGTGTTGCTCCCGAACCCAAAGCCGACCCGGCAGATACCTCCTACCTGCCGCGCCCCGAGTGGTATTTTCTCTTTCTCTTCAAATTTCTGGCGCTCTACGGACAGATCCCTGTCATCGGAAAGATCGAATGGATCGCTACCGTTCTTGTCCCCGGACTGGGCATTGGTCTTTTGACTCTCCTCCCGTTGCTGGACAAATCTCCTTACAGGCATTATTCACGCCGCATCTTTGCCCTGACCATAATGGGAACGGTCATTCTTGACATCATCCTGTTGACCGTCATGGGGAATTTGCCCGCCGCTCCGGACGCGGCAGAACTAGCCGCATCCACGACCCTGCAAACCATTGGCGGATTATGGATCCCCGCGGCAGTATTGGCTTTATTCTTTGCGAGTTTACATCTTCAAGCGCGGTATGTACCAGGAGTCGACGAGGCGGAGTCTACCGCTTCTCGTAACGGTAGCAGGTTCAATTGCGATGGTTGCGATGACCGTCGTCATCAGTGTGCGCGCATCCGCTTATCCAAAGCCGGAAGAGCGGCAGCGGAAGTGGCAACCACGTTGACAGATCAGATCATTGCCGGTCAGGACCTGTATTCCGTCCATTGCGTGGAATGTCACGGTGACGATGGTTCGGTTGCGGTCATCAAAGGCGTGGAAGGACTGGAGGGCAAAGAGATCACGCCCATCAACGGCACGGATGTGTTGTATACGATCACCGATTCGGCGATGTATGAAGTGATCGCTTATGGACGACCGAACGCGGGTATGGTTCCGTTTGGCAAGGCATACGGCGGCGAACTTTCGCGAAGTGAGATCGATACCATCATTACATTTATGCGTTATTCGTGGGATGATCGTTTTGAAGCGCCGCCGCTCAAGCCGTTATTTCCAGCGCTGGCAAATGGCGAAGTGCCTTCGTATGACATTCATATTCAACCCATTGTGCAGCGTTATTGTATCTCCTGCCACCGGGCCGGGAAGGAGAACAACAACTACCTGATGACATCCTATGAAGAGATGTTGACTACGGGTGATAATGTTGACCACAATATCATCCCTGGTGATGAGAATAGTTATCTCTTGCAGGTTATTCAGGAACATCCCATTCATGGACCCGGCAAATCCAAACGAGGAATTGATCGGCGTCATGCCCCCGAACCATGCACTCAAATCCAATGTCGTGGATGTCTTCATCCGCTGGGTTATGAATGGGATGCCGCAAACTGCGGAGGACGCGGCGAAGTTATTCGTTGAGCCGACACCGGAAGCAACGCCAACTCCTTAATGGATATTGAACAGCCCCGCAATTTGCGAGGACTGTTTTTCTATGTTTGATTGCACACGACTAATTTATAGGTTTATACTATGGCTATTATCAAAATCGTATTAATCTTTGGCAGCCTAAACACCTAATTTAATGTAGGCATTATCACACAGAGGTATATAAGATATTCGGCAGGTCAAATTGGCGTCCGAAACAATAGGTGGGCAGTTGGTCATGTTAATCAGCAGCAACGCAGAGTATCAATAGAGGTATCATGAATTATATATTTCAATTACTTCAAAGCAATCAAAATACAACTACATTCACATGGGAAACAATTGTCGCTATTATTGGCGCACTGGCTTGGCTTGCGCCTTGGGTTTACGATGTTTTACAAAAACCCAAATTGAAAGGAAAATTAATTAGCCAAAATATGAACAAGGGTTATTTTAGAGATAAGAAGATTGCTATATTTTTTAAGTGTAAGCGTAATATCTTTACATAAACAATTCAATATCAAAGAAATTAAAATAAAAATTAAATACCCCAACGATGACAAAGAATACAATGGTATGGTCTGTTGGTTTCGTAAATCCTTTTGGGTTGACGCTTAAGGAAAGAAATACGAGTTAGTAATTCCTAACAACGAATTTCTTAGTTATATAAGCACTCTGCCTAAAGATGATTCGCGCAAGAGTTATGTAACTTTCTTTGTAGATAAAGGAACAATGGAAGAATTTGATGACGTCAAATTAAAATTTACTCCCTATCGCGGCAACACGCAAACAATCAACTTTAATAGAAAAGATATAAACTCAAACTTAATGCTCTGGGATGAAAACGTATGGAAAGAGGTCGTGCCTGCACTTGTAATTTAAAATGACAAACACTATTACCCAAAAACTGCCCAACAAAGCGTCCTAAGAACGGGCTCCGTTCTTCCGTGAAACATGATGTCCCATCATGCGCTGGTGCTCCTGACGCTGGGGATTTTGCGGCAATCTCAAGCAGGTTCCTACGCCTTGCCATTTTTCCGGTTGGACGGTTTCGCCGTCCCCGCCCCAGCGCAGGCAACGCAAACCGTTCGGCGGTTATTCCTAGAATATGAGTGCTTAAGGTTTTGTCAGGAGAGACACATCATATGAGCAAACTACTTGAAAAAAATCAGTGTCCTTGTTGGGATAGTAACAGGCATACCCTTAATATTGGGTTGGATTGGTTGGGTCACTGGTTTTTTCCGCAACCAAAACCTTGAATGGCAAATCCTTTTTATTGCAATAATTCTTCTTTGTATCCTCCTTATGGGCGTGTATCAAATCTGGATTTTGCGTAATATTGTGTCACCTAAAAAGCCAAAATTGATAAGACCATTCGATAAGCCTGACACTTATATTTTCTTTCGTGGTGAATGGAGACAAATTCCAGATTGGCAAACAAGAGATTATTTGGCAAACTACTCGGCTTTCAAGCAGTAGACAGACATTAAAGTCATCTCGCCGCTTGAATTTGAAAATCCGAAAAAACGCTCCTCTTGAGAGCGTATTCACTTACTCTCGCCAATTTACACAGAAAGGGGATGAATAAATGATAGATGATTATTCGTCAAGCCACATGCCATCAAATCTGGTAACAAAGCATTAGGAAACAACTAAGTTCAGGTGCTTGACAAGATTTGAGAAATGAAATGCTTGGCTCTGGTTATCACAATGCGTTACAAGTCATGAGCAGAAACTGGATTTATTAAGCGTGTTCTGGACCTAAACCCAAATAATACTACGGCTCAAAAAGAACTCTCTCGGTTACAAACCTTATCGCAAATAAAGGTGCAACCTGTAATAGTCAAGCCGCCGCAGAAAAAAGCAAGTCGACGAACTCCTGTCATTAAAATTCTTAGAGAGCATTTTACTGAGGAAAATTACAAGATATTTTAATGAGCAAAAACAGGTGCTAACAAAGTGTGCGGTGGATTGGCGGGATTTGCGACTTACAAGCATTTTTCTGGCTTCGGGCTTTCTCTGCTCTCAAACAGAATTCACGCTTGGTTGTCGAGCCTGTCGAGACACGCCCCAACACCACGAGTCCCCTACAGGGGGATACCCTACGGGCACAATGTGCTTCGCAACGCAAACCATTGGGCGGCTGATGATATCCCACAAGGGGACGATGTAATTGAACAGGAGATTGAAATGACAAAGAATATCTATGTCGCACTTTTCGTCTTGATAATGATCGCGGTTGTCGTTAGCGTGGATTTACTGTTCTTTAGGAATCGATTCTGGGAACGGCTGATGGCGAATATCGGCATTGTCCTGGTTTTTATAGCATTCTATTTGAGATTCCTAAAGAAACCGTAGTTCAAGTTCTAATTCGGTGCGAAACAAAGACACAGTCCGCCTTCTTCACTGATTGTGCCGCCATTGCGAGGGAAAAGAAAAACGATCTGGTCATAACGATGAATCCAAATTGGAAAGACCTGGGTTTGGAGTGGGAGGTTGGTAATCACCCTCCTGTCATTTCGAGGCAGCGAAGCGGCTGAGAAATCTTGCACACCGCGAGCCAAGGTTTCTCCCTTCGGTCGCAATGACAATGTATAATCCCCCCATCGTCGTCTTCAACCGCCCAAGGAGGCAACCATGTCCTTCAAGCTTGTTTACCTGTCCCAGCAAGACCCGCAATGGAAGAGTGACATCCTTGGCTTCGGTGACCCGGGTGACACCATCGGTTATGTAGGCTGCGCGCTCACCAGTGTCTCCATGCTCGTCAGCGGACATGGTTATGCCGAAACTCCCAAGACTCTCAACCAAAAACTCAAAAGCGCGAATGGCTTCGTCAGTTCAGGCATCCGCTGGGATGTGGTCAGCAAGGTTCATCCGGAGATCGCGCTGAAGCAAAACATTCTCTGCGAGACCAACGACGCCCCGCTGGCGACGATTGATGCCGCGCTCACTGCCGGTCAACCCGTTGTAGTGCGCGTGGATAGTTCACCCGCGGCAGGCTTGCAATGGCATTATGTTTTGATCTATGCCCGCAAAGGCAACGACTACCTCATGCTCGATCCCTGGCCCTATCAGCCTGGCACCGCCAAAGAAGACTTCCTTATGGCCCGCTACAGTCAGGGTAACCCGCTCCAACGTTCGATCCAACAAGTGTTGGTCTATCAATGCTCCACCACCGGCGGGACGATCTCCGTACCTGCCTCTTCCTCGACGAGTACGCCGACTCCTTCCACGCCTGCGCCTGCTTCCACACCTTCAAGCGAAGCCTACGCCCGCGTCAAACAAGAGGTGACCTGGGGCTTGAACATCCGCTCCAGCACAGATACATCCAGTAAAGCAAATGTCGTTGCCAACGCGCCAGCCAATTCTCAATTGCAACTGCTTGATTCAGACGGCGCTTCGAAGATCGGCGTGGACAAGGCCTGGGTACGCGTCCGCACACAGGATGGCAGGGAAGGCTTTGCCGCCGCCTGGTATTTGGATCTGGTCTCGGCGGGGACTCCGCCTGTTGCGACCGCGCCAGCTTCAAGCGATGTGCTGAGCGGGGTCGAGGCATCCAAAAAAGAGGCGCCTGCCCCTGCTCCACCCGCGTCATCCACTCCCGCGACAACTCCAACCTCTCCTCAACCCTCCAAAGTGGAAACTTTGAATTTGAAAGTATCCAACTCAGTGGGCACAAGCGGGTTGCGACTGCGGCTATATCCATCCTTGGGCGGCGCATTGATCATGATATTGAAAGCCGGGACAATGCTCACAGCTCTCGAACCCGCCGATAAAGCCAAGGCGAAAATCGGCAAAGTCAATGAGTGGATCTTTGTGAGCGAACCCGGTAACCGACGCGGTTATGTATCTGCACAATATGTGGAACTCGCGTGACGTTATCATCTTTTTAGGGTTAACGAGGTTAATGCGAGGAACCAATGAATAGCGATTTAAAGATCACATCTGAACAAAGGCAAGCCAGTGTACCGGTTACTGTATTCCATATTGGCGGCTGGCTGGATGGGCAGAGCGAGGGTCAACTGCTCGAACGCGCGCGGCTGGCTCATGATGACGGAGCGCGTTATCTGTTGATCGATATGAGTGATCTGGATACGCTCACCAGTGCTGGAATGCGTGCGATCCAAAAGGTGTATCAAATGTTTACGCCCAAAGAGGATGCGTTCAAGGTCACACATCTCAAATTGTGCAATGCTCCCCCACAGATCTATAATGTATTGGGCATTACGGGCTTTCTACAGAATATCCCCATGTATGAAAGCCTGGATGCCGCGCTGGAATCCTTTGGTGAGGAGTGAATTAACATCGGCTCGTCAAGTAAATGACGAGCCAGTATCTTTAAATAAATGGAAAGATATGTGGGTTATTTAAAAGTATTTCGTTTTTTCACGCCTCCCACCTTTGCCCCATACCTCAAGTCTGCAATCTGGGCTAGATTTGTCATTGGTTACACATTGCCCGAGGGTTGAAAGGGAAATGAAAGTTGACCTTATGATGTTTCCTTTCGGTCAATTGTCAGTTTTTTGCAAGTCCTGTCTGATGATTGTCATATAAAATATAGGGGCACCTGTATGGGGACAGGCTGGTAAAAGAATGGTATTTCAAATTCATCCTTATTCTGTGGTTCTGGCAGTATCCGCCCTGGCAACCCTTGTTGCATCCATCATTGTCTGGCGGCGCATCGCACCAGGGTCAATTACCCTGGGGATCATGTTGTCTGGCATGGTCATATGGGGAATTTCCTATGCACTTGTCTGGGGATTTGTCCCCCTGGAATACAAGGTGCTCTGGCTGAAAGTGATGTATCTGGGTGTAGTGATGACACCCAGCCTCTTCCTGGTCTTTACCCTGCAGATCACTCACCGCGAAGGCTGGCTCACCTTTTGGAACATGATCCTGCTATCCATCGAACCTCTCCTGACGTTGGGGATTGTTTGGGTCACCCCTCAGCTTGCATTTGCATCCATTACGCTTGCCACAAAGAATGGGTTCACCATCCTGAACGTCCGGCGCGGGTTCTGGTTTCTGGTAAATACCAATTATTCCTATGCGATCATCCTAATATCATTTTACATATTGTGGATCAGTTCCCGCCATGCCAATTCGTTCTTCAAACGACAGTACCGGCTCGTCCTGTACGGTTCCATCGTTCCATTCGTCTTCAGCTTGTATACACAGACAAAATACACTGCGCTCAATGAGGTGGACCTGGCGCCCGTCTCGTTTGGCATATCGGGACTCGTGTATGCATACGCCATTTTCCGGCATCAATTCATGAACCTGATCCCGGTGGCGCGCGGGCGCCTGATCGAGAACATGAGTGATGGCGTTCTGGTGATCGATGAACAGGGACGCATTATCGATATGAACCCCGCCATGCAAAGTTTTCTGGATGAAGAACCAGACCATTCCATCGGCAAAAATATATCTGAAACCTTGAGCTTGTGGACCGAAAATGCGGACGAGCTGATCAGTGAACTGGAAACTCGTACCGAACTGCAACTCCCCGGCAACCCATCCCGATATCTGGATTTACGGGTGACTCCTTTATACAATGACGATCACCGCCTGAATGGACGTCTGATCGTATTCCGTGATGTTACCGACCGCAAAGAAGTGGAAAAAGACCTGCGCTACGCAATGGACAGGATGCAGACCCAATTGATCGAGATCGGCCTGTTGCAGAGCCAGTTACGGGAACAAGCCATTCGGGATGCACTCACAAACCTGTTCAACCGCCGCTACCTGGAGGAAACCCTTGAGCGCGAACTGGCACGCGCCGCCCGTGAACGATATCCCCTTTGCACGGTAATGATCGATATCGATCATTTCAAGGATGTCAACGATACTCACGGACACGAAGCGGGCGACCTTGTGTTGCGTGCACTTGCCGAGATGGTCACCAAACAAAGCCGCCAGGGTGATTTTGTCTGTCGTTTTGGCGGTGAGGAGTTTGTTCTTGTCATGCCGAACATCGGCATCAACATCGCACAAGAGCGCGCCTTGGATCTGCATACCCTCATTGAAGCGCTCAGCGTTCCCTATGGAAAATTCAATTTGACGATAACTGTCTCAATGGGACTATCCTGGTATCCTGCCCACGGCGCCACAAAAGAGGATCTCATGCGCGCCGCTGATAAGGCGCTCTACGCCGCCAAACGCGCCGGTCGGAATCAGATAGCCGTTTACGACGAACATGGATCGGAAGAGGAATAACGGCTTCGGTTAGAAATAAGCCTGTAACAACGGCCAATTGACGCTCAGGTCGTAAACCCCAACTCCCAACAACAATAATCCACTCACGATGTTGATCAAACGGGCACGCATCGCAAATTGACGCGTGATCCATCTTTGTGCCGCGCCGGAGAGGAATGAAAGCAGAAGGAGGGGAATACCAAACCCCATGCCAAACCAGAAAAAGACATTGAGCTGGCTGAATGCTTCCGTGGCTGTCAGCGAAAGTGCAAAGATGCTTACCACCAGCGGACCCGAGCAAGGCAATGCAATGGGACCGTACAACAACCCATAAATGAACGCGTTCACGAACGGATGCGAAAGCACAGGCACCTGCACCTGCGGCAGGCTTTTGAATGGATTGATGTTCAGCAACAACAGGATGCCAAATAAGATAATGATCGCGTCTGCAATGGGGATGATAATGGATAATGCCCGGCCAATCGAAACCGATAACAAAGCGATAATACCGCCCAAAGCCACCATCATGGTCAATACACCGGCGAGGACAAAGAATCCCAGGAAATAACGGCTTGCCTTATTTTGCAACCCTTCCTGTCCACCGCTGATATACGCAAGAAAGCCGGGATATAAAGGCAATACACAAGGACTGGTGGTTGCAAGCAAGCCAAGTGAGATGGATGTGATGATCGTTTCCATAAGAATGACTGAGGACGGAGGACGAAAGACCGAAAAGGCATTACCCCATTTTCGGTTCTCTGTCCCCGGTCAACTACTACATTCCCTCATCCAAATAGGGCTGAAGCGCCTGCATTAGTTCGTCCGCGCCTTTGATGCCGAACGGCAATGGATGTGCCACACCGTGACGGTCAATGATCAACATCGGTGTGGAGGGCGGGTTAAGGAACTGACCGCCATACAAAGAGGCGATCTCACGTGAGACATCCGTGGGCGCGACCACGTAGCGCCAGTCAAAGCCATTTTGCCCGACAAAGGTTTTGAGCAAGTCAGCATCCTCGTTCGGGTCAATGTCGAAGCCGATGCTTACGAAGTCATCGCGTTCACCAAGTGATGCATGTAATGCCTTTACTTGGGTTTGTTGTTGATAGCAATTGGAGCACCACACCGCCATTGTCTCCACCAATACAACCTTGCCTTTAAGATCATTTAGAGTAAAGGCTTCTCCGGTATGCACATTCGTCAATGAAGCCGAGAACCATGCGGGCGATTCCAGCATGGTATCTGTGGGCGCTTCTGTTATTGCGTCAGGCATGGGAGTGTCATGCGACATCATGGCATCCTCAGTTGGCTGTGCCATCATTGCATCTTCTGTGGGATGCTCTATCATCGTATCTTCAGGTTTATCCATTACATCAGGAGTGGCTTTTGCGCCGCAGGCTGTAACGATAAAAGATAGCAACACCAATAATATCAATAGTTTGTTTCCAAATCTCATCAGAGTCTCCTTGTTTTGAGTTGATAAAGTGTAGCAAGCCGCTCTTACAAAACGGCTGTAAAATGATTACGAAAGTATGAACTCACCTGAAAATGGGTAATCGTTTGTTAACGTTAATGAGCCGATTCATTCGAGTATGATTGGAGAGCCATGAATACAAAGAATATTCTTGTTGTCGAAGATGAAGCCAGCATCGCGGAAGTGGTCAGCCTGTATCTCAAACGTGCCGGATTCAACGTACAGATCGCTGCGGATGGAAAACAGGCAATGGTCATCTTCGAACGCCAAATGCCGGACTTTGTGATCCTCGACCTGATGCTCCCCGAAATAGACGGTCTCTCTCTCACCCGCTGGCTGCGTGACCGCTCCGATGTGCCGATCATCATGCTGACAGCGCGCCGCGAAGAGATCGACCGTATCGCCGGTCTCGAAATGGGCGCGGACGATTACGTGGTCAAACCGTTCAGCCCGCAGGAGTTGGTGAGTCGAGTCCGGGCTGTGATGCGGCGTCTCGGACGGGAGCAGGGCGAAACGGAGGCTGAGCGTGCGCTGTCGTTCGAAGGATTAGCCATCGATCCAATGAGTCGAGTCGTCACAGTCAAAGAATCGAACGTCGACTTAACCGCCAAAGAATTCGATATGTTATATCTGCTGGCACAACATCCCAAGCAGGTGTTTACGCGTGAACAATTGTTGGAACGCATCTGGGGCGGCGCGCAATACATTGACCCCGGTACCGTGACCGTGCATGTACGCCGCCTGCGCGAAAAAATTGAAAATGATGCATCCAAACCCACGCGGCTGCTGACCGTGTGGGGTGTTGGTTATAAATTTGAACCGTGATTTGTAGGGGGCGGGGTCTTCCCGCCCTTGTGTCATGATCAAACCTGGGCGGCAGGACGCCGCCCCTACGTATGTAAAATATTATGAAAACAACCCTCTCTCAAACCTCCATGCCTGCCGCGACTCGTGATCGGTATTTTTCTTATCCTCCTTATCTCGTTGGGCTTCTTTATATTGCTGATGTTGCCGCCATTGAAGGAACTTGGATTAATGGCAATGTATCTGGGCATCACGGCATTGGTCTCTGCGCTGGCTGGATATGTCGCCTATCGCTTTGGGTGGATCAACTTTTCACCCGCCTTAAGATGGACATTGCTGGGCGGATATGCGCTTGCGAGCCTCCTTACCTTCCTCAACGTCTGGTTCTCGGCGCGCATGATGTTCGCCAGCGAGCATGATCTTTTGCTTGCCATTATCCTGTTGGTCTTTGCGAGCGGCATTGCCATGGTGCTGGGGTATTTCCTTTCCAACACGGTGACGGAGCGCATTCAATTACTGAAAGGTGCGGCTGAAAAATTAGCCGAAGGCGATCTGCAAGCGCGCGTGCCTGTGCAGGGGCGTGATGAAGTTGCTGTGTTAGCCAACACGTTCAACCAGATGGCTGAGCAATTGCAAGCCGCAGACCAGAAGCAACGTGACCTCGATAACATGCGCCGTGACCTGATCGCCTGGGTCAGCCATGACCTGCAAACCCCGCTCACTTCCATACGCGCCATTCTCGAAGCGATATCCGATGGTGTGGTGGATGACCCCGAAACGGTGAAGCGTTATCTCCACACTGCTCAGCGTGATGTCCGTAATCTTTCATCGCTGATCGATGATCTTTTCCAAATGGCGCAACTCGATGCGGGCGGTTTCCCGCTCAATTGCGATAAAGCCTCACTGGCTGATCTTGTTTCCGATACGCTTGAGAGCTTCACTGAACTTGCCAAGCAACAGGAGATCACACTCGAAGGAAATGTTGACCCCGATGTTGACCCCGTCTATATGGATACGCAGGCCATTGGACGCGTGCTGAATAACCTTATTAGTAATGCCTTACGACATACGATCAAAGGCAGGGTCAGCGTTTGGGTGCGTCGGTCAACACAAGGTGTCGAGGTGACCGTGAGCGATACCGGGGAAGGCATTCGACCCGAAGACCTCCTGCAGATCTTCGAGCGTTTTTACCGCGGCGAAAAATCACGCAACCGCGGCACGGGCGGCGCGGGGCTTGGGCTTGCCATTGCGCGCGGCATTATCCAGGCGCATGAAGGTGACATTCATGTAGAGAGCGAAATTGGCAGAGGCACACAGTTCACTTTCCATATCCCTTAACCAACTTATCAGGTTGACGTAATCCTTTTGTAAGGAAGTTTTTTTACAATGAACCCATCAAGGAGGCTGACCATGAAAATAAAAAGAATCTTATTCGGATTGATTGCCTTAATGCTCTTTGGATGTTCTGCGCAACAGAGCGCATCATCACCGAGCGAAGTTAAGACACAAATGGAAAAATCCCTCGATTCAACTCAGGATAAACCTGCCATGCCAAAAACCGCTTCACTCCCGGACCTTGGGGTTGCTCCCGAACTCACGAACGATACCTGGTTGAACGTGGATGCCCCATTACGTCTTGCCGATCTGCATGGCAAAGTCGTACTCGTTGACATGTGGACGTTCGGCTGAATTAATTGTCAACATGTGATTCCTTCGTTGAAGGAATGGAACAGCAAGTATGCAGACCAGGGGCTGGTCATTATTGGAAACCATTATCCTGAGTTTTCCTACGAAAGAGAATTGGATAACGTAAAGGATGCGGTTGCTCGTTTTGGAATTGAATATGCAGTGGCACAGGATAATGAAGGAGCCACGTGGCGGGCTTATAAAAATCATTACTGGCCCACAATGTATCTGATCGACAAGCAGGGTCACATCCGCTATGTGCATATCGGCGAGGGAAGATACGCCGAGACAGAACAAAACATTCAGGCTTTACTGGCTGAAGTCTATTAACTAATGTCATTGCGAGGAGGGCGGTGGTTGAGTAGGCGGTGCTTTTCCGCCGTATCGAGACTTAGCCCGACGACATCGTACTCTTTAGCGTAAGCAATCTCCTGTTGTGGCGGGGATTGCTTCGGGCGAAGTACAAAGCCGCCCTCGCAATAACATATAAAGATAAAGAGGTAATTATGGAAAACCAATACAAATCCGTTCCTGTAAAATCATCCGAGATCACACCCTATTCACAATACCTTTCGCGCCGCGACTTTCTCAGAGCCGCGGGCATCGTGACCGGCTCCGCGTTGTTAGCAGCCTGCGCGCCAACGATAACGGAAACAGCCGCCCCTGGCGGTGATGCGAACGTTCCGTCAGAATCCGGCAAGACAGACGAGTTGGGTGATCCAGCCAATTCCTTTGAAGATATTTCACATTACAACAATTACTACGAATTCACAACGGATAAAGAAGGCGTTGCCCCGCTTTCACAAAAATTGACCACCAGCCCGTGGACTGTGGAAGTCTATGGGATGGTCAATAACCCAAAAACGTATGGCATCGAAGACCTGCTCAGCAAATTCACACAAGAGGAACGTATTTATCGTTTGCGCTGTGTGGAAGCCTGGAGCATGGTCATCCCGTGGACCGGGTTCACGCTGGCAAGTTTGCTGAAAGAAGTGGAACCCACCTCCGATGCAAAGTTCGTACGCTTCGAGACGCTCTATCGTCCCGAAGAAATGCCGGGACTAAAAAGTCCATTTTATACCTGGCCCTATCAGGAAGGCTTACGGCTCGACGAAGCCATGAATGATTTGACGCTGCTTGCCACAGGTTTGTACGGTCAGCCGATGCCCAATGCGAACGGCGCGCCGATCCGACTTGTCACTCCATGGAAGTATGGCTTCAAATCCATCAAGTCTATTGTCAAGATCGAATTGACCGATACACAGCCATCCACGCTTTGGAACGACGCGGCCCCCAACGAATATGGTTTTTATTCGAATGTAAACCCGGACCGCCCGCACCCGCGCTGGTCACAGGCGACTGAGCGGCGTATCGGTGAGTTGGGACGCCGCCCCACTCTGAAGTTCAATGGATATGGTGACCAGGTCGCCCATCTTTATGACGGTATGGATTTGATCCAAAATTATTAAACTCGGTAGTGGGCGGGATAACCTCGCCCCTACGGAATTATGATGAAAAATTTCTTCAAACGCTATACCCCCCTCCAGGTTGCCATGCACATCTACGCATGGTCTGTACTGGTGATGCTGGTCTATAAATACCTTACGAATGATCTTTCCGCCGACCCGGTGCAGTATCTGGAACGGCGTACGGGACACCATGCCGTTGCATTGCTGATCCTGTCGCTGGCTTGCACGCCTCTCAACACACTTTTCAAATGGAGCGAGCTGCTCAAACGCCGCCGTGCTTTGGGTTTGTATGCGTTCATGTATGCCACCATCCATGTATTGATCTATCTTGATCTCGATTTTGGTCTGGCATGGAGTTTTATTCTGCAAAATTTCACACAAGACCCGCGCTTGATCGTTGGGTTGAGCGCCTTCCTGCTGCTCATACCCTTGGCGTGGACTTCCTTCGATGTTTGGAAGAAACGTCTCGGGAAAAATTGGAAACGACTGCATAAGTTCGTATATGTCATTGTCCCGCTCGCTGTTCTGCATTTTGCATGGAATAAAAAGGGCGACATCTTTGCCCTGCAGGGAGATATTGCCCAGCCGCTGACTTACGCGCTGATCGTGACCGTCCTGCTGATCATGCGTATCCCGCGCGTGCGCAAGGGGATCGTTTCTTTACGAAACTGGGTCCTGTCTCTGTTCCGAAAGCGGGCTGTGGCAGCGAAGGCTGAAGCAAATTCTCAATAGGTTTTATCCGCAAGACGCGAAGAATGCGAAGGGTTTTTGAAACCCTTCGCATTTTGATTCTCATGAGGGTATGTACCCTACGGGCATGATATCGCACCAAATAGGTAGATTTATTTCATTAATCAATCACTTACGCAGGGAAAACTCCGAAGGAGTGAAATGATTATAGAATTCGGAATGGTTTTATCAATCCCGAAGGGATGTCATTGTTTTTTTGTGAAACCATGTCATCCCTTCGGGATTATTACAGACCTGCTTCAGAACTAGAATCGTCCCATCCCTTCGGGATTGTTTTGAATAATGCGAAAGGTGAGTTATCAGTAAAATCTACTCGTGTGGACCAATCTTATCGAGTAAGGTGCGTCGCACTCGCGTTTGCGGCTTCTTAGAATATCCCCTTTAGGAATAACAACAATCCAATGATCGCCAGCGGGATCCCAACAATGGCGCCGACAATCGTCAAGCTGACGAGCACGCCGATGATCATGAGCAGGATGCCCAGGATCATGGCCACGAGGCGACCTGTCATTTCGACGATCACAGCGATGAGTTTCCAGATGGCGGCGAAGGGCCACAGATACCAGGGGATGTGATGCTTTGTTTGTGTTGTCATTTTGACCTCCAAAAATGTTTATCAGAAGAGCGCTTCGACTACGGATTTCGCGAAGTGTCATACGAAACCATCCGCTACCCTTCGGGCACGATGTCACCGCGATATGTTTGTATACGCTCATTCAACGTTAAAGTAGCAATTTCTTTCTGCATGTTATAATGCCATGCATGCCAACAAAATCCAAAAAAGTTGTCGAAGAACCGGTCGTCGAACCCGAATATATCGATGAACCCATTCGCGAGGACGAGTTCATTACCTTCAAGCGTAGTCACTTTTTTTCGGCGTTGGCTGTGCTGACCTTTTTCGTAGGTCTTTTTCTGGGATATGCGATCTGGGGGACAAATCTTTTCGGAGGCAGGACGCAGGCTGGAAGTCCGGTGGTTGAATCGTCGGTCACATCCCAGCCTCAATTCGTGCGCTACAACATCCCTTCCGAAGGATTCCACTCGATCGGCCCGGAAGATGCTCCCATCACCATTGTAGAGTTCAGTGATTATCAATGTCAGTATTGCCGCCGCTGGCATGACGAGGTCTATCAACCCTTGCTTGCCGCCTACCCGGGGAAGATCAGGCTGGTGTATCGTAACCTGCCGTTGACATCCATCCATCCCGACGCGTTAGCTGCCGCCGAAGCCGCCATGTGCGCCGGTGAACAGAACGCCTATTGGCAATACCATGAAAAACTTTTCAGCAGTGAATCGCTGAATGCGGATGTGTACATGCAATATGCGCAGGAACTTCGGTTGGATACCCAATCCTTTGCGTCCTGCATCGCAGACCATAAGTATCAGCCTGATATTAAAGCAGACAGCAATTTTGCCATTGATCTGGGTATCAGCTCAACGCCCACATTTTTCATCAATGGACTTGCCGTGGTGGGTGCACAACCGCTCAGTGTTTTCAAACAAGTCATCGATAAGGAACTGGCGGGAGAGATTCCCCAGTAACTTTCTCGTACGCTCACAAAATCGTTCACCACAAAGGACACAAAGTGCACGCAGGGACTGAAACGCGATCTTCGTCTTCGTTTCACTCGCGCTCTTCGCGATTACAATATTACGGAGGGACGCATGAAAAAGTTTATTGCCGTGGCAGGGAATATCGGTGTTGGGAAAATCCACACTGGTGGAGTTGCTTTGCGTTCGCCTGGGTTGGGAACCGTTCTACGAACCGGTCACCGAAAACCCCTATCTCGCTGATTTCTACAATGACATGGGCGTCATGGTCGTTCCATTCACAGGTCTTCTTCCTCACGCATCGTTTGCGCTCGCATTACAAGCTGGGACAACATCCGAAATCGGTTGTGCAAGACCGAAGTGTGTACGAAGATGCCGAGATTTTTGCCCAGAACCTTTTCCTACAGGGACACATCAATCAGCGGGACTATCAAACCTATCGCGACCTCTACGAAACGACATCCCGCCTCCTGCCGCCCCCGGACCTGGTCGTTTATCTACGAGGCTCTGTCCCCACCCTGATGAATCGCATCTCGAACCGCGGACGTGACTACGAGCGACAGATCACGCCCGATTACCTGCACGGACTGAACAACCTCTACGAACAATGGATCGAAAACTTCACACTTTGCCCAGTGCTTGCCGTCCCTGCCGATGAGCTGGATTACGTCTCTCATTCCGGTCATTTGAAACTGGTCATTGATAAGGTGCAGGATAAGTTGACCGGCAAGGAAGAAGTGGTCTTCGAGGCTGAAGAGGTCGCCCGCGCCGCGGCGGATGATTGATGGCAAATAGCGAGTATACATATAGTTAGGCGGCTGTAACAGTCAACAAAGCTTTGAGTGAGAGGCGTATCAAATGAAGAATCGAAAATACGCAATATTTCTTTTATTCTTCTGGCTACTCTCCGCTTGCACACCGAGTGTGGGGACGTTATTACCTGTTACACCAACTGTTTCCGAGTTACCCCTATCCACAAAATTGAGCATTTCGCCAACTTTGTCGGCTGAAGCCCTGATCGAAATCATTTGGGTATCAGATCCGAGTTTGCCTCAATATAACCCACAATCTTCGGCATTTGCTGAATTTCCTGACGCAGTAAAACAACTTTCCATGAGGGATTCGTCAAATGGAGTTGACTCCGCAGGTAATCTGGCAGTTGCAATCAGATATCCTCGTTCAGATTCATATCTGGCAGCACAGGCACTATTAAAATTGGGAACTGATATTACAGCAAACACAATTCCTTTACTCAATGATAATCTTCGCAATGAGAAATCAGAAACTCGTCTCTACTCCCTTATTTTGTTAGCTAGTGTGGGTGCTAGAGCATCATGTGCCGTTGAGAATATTGCGCCTCTCTTATGGGATTCCGACCCCTCTGTTCGCTCGGCCACAGCGTTAGCGCTAGAAAAAATTACTGAGCAAGGTCTGATTGCAAGTGACTATGAAGTTCTCATTACTCCTTTATTCTTAGCCAATTCATTAACAGCAGATACTCCTGAAGGGAAGGTTGTTGAAAAGGCAAGGAATTGGTGGAATGAGCAAGGCTCAAAAGTTAATTGGCATCTAAGTTATGGCATATGTGACCCATAACGGTTTGCAGAAAACCATCGGGCACTAACATGATTACCGCCAAACTTAAGGAATCAGCCACGGATTGTCACGGATTTTGAACTAATTGGCTCGATGTGAGCTGAACGAAAAGCCAACCTATTGATTGGGTTGGCTTTTTTTCGTGTAAATTAGTGAAATCCGTGGCTAAAGGCTTGGAAGATTAAATTCGGGGTGTGTCATGCATCTGTAATTTTCTACTTCACAGTCCTCGGCGGCAGAGCAAACTTCTTGATCTGCATCATACATCTCCCATTTTGTGAGTGAATGATTAGAGTTGCATATTCAGGGTAAAGATGGCTATTACAATCCCATCCAGCAAGAAACCAAAACTGACCAATCTGACCCGTTGTTCACGATCACACCGCCGCCCTGTCGCCTCATCACCGGTATCACCAGTTTGCACATCCGCCAGACCGCCGTCACATTGATCGCCAGCGTATCATTCCATACTTCATCGGATGTTGTTTCTGCTGTCCCACTGGTCACGATGCCCGCGTTATTGAACAGGATATCGACGCGACCGAATTCAGCCAGAGTCCGCTCGACGACGCGGGAACAAGCTCTCGGCTTGAGAATGATCCGCTTCGACGAATACGCCTCGGACTCCCTTTTGCCTGATCTCTGTTTCGAGGGCCTTCCCCAACTCGGCGCGGCGACCTGTGACCACTACATCCGCGCCTTCCTCCGCAAATAAGTAACGCCGTCGCCCTCCCGATCCCCGATGTCCCGCCAGTGATGATGGCTACCTTGCCGGATAATTTTTTCACATCGACTCCTCTTTGGACTCAGGGAGCTCGCTCCCGTATTTTTCAACCAGCAAGCTGGTTGATTCCAGATATGATATTATATTTCCAACCACACCATGAACACAAACATACTCAACGGAATCAAATCCATTCTCTTCGACCTCGACGGCACACTGCGTCACAGCATCCCCGAAGGCGGAAGTGTCTTTACCGAATATGTTATCAGCCTGGGGCTGCATGTCAATGAAGAGGATCACTTGCGCGCCATGCGTTGGGAACATCTCTACTGGGCAAGCTCCGCCGACCTGCGCGAAGACCTCATCGCACATTCCGGCGAAACCGATAACTTCTGGATCGAATACAGCCGTCGTCGTCTCATTGCGTTGGGAGCCTCTCCTGCGTTTGCAATGGAGTTTGCACCCATAGCTTCATTACACATGGGCGAGATGTATCGTCCCGAAAGCATCGTCCCTGAGGATGTGCGCCGCACTCTACCTTTGTTGAAACAAGCGGGATACTTCATGGCAGTCCTCTCCAACCGCGATAAACCTTTTCAAGATATTCTGGAGAAGTCACGGTCTGAGCGAGTTTTTTGAATTTTCACTGGCGGCAGGCGAAGTCAACATCTTCAAACCCGAACCGGGCGTTTTTGAACACGCGCTGAAACTCAAAAATTTGACCGCAGAAGAAACCGTCTACATCGGCGACAATTATTACGCGGATGCAGTCGGAGCGCGGCGCGCGGGACTTCGACCCGTGCTCTACGACCCACACGGAATCTTCCCCGAAGCCGATTGCCCAACGATCAAATCCTTCGACGAGTTGACTTCCGTTCTCAAAGTTTTATAATATTAATAATTGCTGGATATGTCATTCTGGGCAAAGCGAAGAATCTCCACCACGACAAACAAGGCTCTTCGGTCGCAACAAACGCTCTTCATCGATGCCCTTCGGGAGAGTGACATACCCGAAAGGAGCATCTTATGGCATGGGAACGCAGAATGATGCGGACCGTTCGAGTCCGCAACGAGCATAAGCTGGGTACACTGGCGCGTTTGATGGCGGCGATTGCAGGCATGGGCGCCAGCGTCGGGTCCATCGATATGATCTCCGAGACGGCGCAATCCGTGGTGCGCGACATCACCGTATATGCGGATGATGCCGAACACATGGATCATGTCATTGAAGCCATGCGGACCAACCCGGGCACGCGCGTGCTGGAGATACGCGACGAAGTACTGGCGCTGCATCAAAAAGGGAAGATCGCCATCCGCTCGCGTTACCCCATTGATTCGATTGCCACCTTGCGCCGCGTCTATACACCGGGAGTGGCTGAGGTCTGCCTAAAGATCGCGGATGACCCCGAACTGGCGCGGCTATATACAAGCATCAGTCACATGGTAGCTATTGTCACGGATGGAACGGCGGTGTTGGGCTTGGGGGATATCGGTCCGCTTGCGAGCATGCCCGTCATGGAAGGCAAAGCCATGCTCATGGAGACGATGGTGGGGCTTTCAGGCATGCCCATTCTATTGAACACCAAGGACCCGGATGAGATCGTGCAGGCGGTGTCTGCCATCTCAACGACCTTCGCTGCCATTCAACTGGAGGATATTTCTGCGCCGCGTTGCTTCGAGATCGAGGAACGACTGCAAGCCATGCTTGATATTCCGGTTTTGCACGATGACCAGCACGGGACGGCAGTCGTCAGTCTGGCGGCGGTAATGGTCGGTGCGAAACGCTGTAAAGTGGATATCAACAAGGTAACGATCGGTCAGGTCGGTTTGGGCGCGGCCGGGAACGCCATCGGGAAGATGATCATGCGTCTGACGGGCAACCCGGTTCTCGGGTCCGATTTGAGCGAGGAAGCAGTAGACCGATTCGTGCGCGCTGGAGGAGTCAAATCCAGCTTGCTGGAGATCATGTCCACGTGTGATATTGTCATCGCAACCACCGGCGTGCCGAATCTCATCCGGCCGGAGATGGTACGCAAGGGACAGATCATCTTCGCGCTCTCCAACCCGAACGCAGAGATCGACCCGGATGTGGCGCTGGAACATGGCGCGGCATTCGCCGCGGATGGAAAGTCAGTGAACAACGTGCTGGGATTTCCCGGCATCTTCCGCGGCGCCGTGGATGCGAACGCGCCGCGCATCACGCATGAGATGTTGATCGCGGCGGTGGAAGTGCTGGTGCGCATGACGCCTGCGGGTGAACTGATGCCCAATCCGCTCGATAAAAAAGTGCATCAAGAAGTGGCGCGTGCCGTTGCAGAGACCGCCATGAAGCAGGGCATCGCGCGCGCTGAATATGTTCCGTATGTTGAGGGATAATTATTATTTGTAGGGCGAGGTTCTCTCGCCCCATTTTATGAATCCATCTATATTGGGCGGGGAAACCCCGCCCCTACATATCACACCTTCTCTTTGATCAATTCCTTCAATGTGATTCCCAGTCGCGTGACACCTTCCCGGATCAGATCCGGTGACGAATAAGAGAAGTTAAGGCGCATGGTGTTCTCCCCGCCGCCATTGGGGTGAAAAGCGAAACCGGGAACAAATGCAACCTTCCTTGCAATGGCATGTTTGAGGACTTCTGCCGCGTCCATGTCTTCGGGCATGACGCCCCACAGGAACATGCCGCCGTGCGGTTTTGTCCAACTCACCTCGGGCGGGAACATCTCTTCCATCATTTCGATCATCACATCGCGGCGTTCTTTATAGGTGGAGCGGATGACCTTGACATGTTCATCCAGAAAGCCGCCCTTTGCCACTTCGTGCGCCACATATTGATTGAACGAGGACGTATGCAAGTCCGCGGCTTGTTTTGCCATGACCAGTTTGCGGATCACCTGCGGCGGCGCGATGACCCACGCCAGGCGCAGACCCGGCGCAAGTAGTTTCGAGAATGTACTGAGATAGATCACGTTGCCGCTGTAATGTCCGCCATTGGGACCGCGAAATTGGCTGTCCAAATACACAACAGAGGGGATGTGCTCGCCTTCATAACGCAATTGACCATACGGGTCATCTTCCACGATCGGTACGCCGTATTTATCCGCGATCTCCACTAACTTTTTGCGCCGCTCAAGGCTGAGAGTTGAACCGCTTGGGTTCTGAAAGTTTGGGAGCACGTAAATGAATTTCGGTCCGACTCGAAGCGCCGCTTCCAGTTCATCCACGATCATGCCGTTTTCGTCTGCACGCACGGGGATGTATTGCGCGCCATAGGCGTTCCATGCCTGCAACGCGCCCAGATACGTCGGTGACTCAACGACGACATAATCTCCCCGGTTGATGAACAAGCGCCCGATAAAATCCAATGCCTGCTGTGAGCCGGACGTGATCATGATGTTATCGGTGGCAACTTCCACGCTGTAACGGGCAGTGTGCCGCGCGATCATTTCTCGCAACGGCTCATAGCCTTCTGTGGTGCTGTATTGCAAAGCCTGCGGACCAAAATTCTCAAGCACAATATTACAAGCTTCGCGGAATTGCTGTACCGGAAAAACTTCGGGCGCAGGCAGTCCGCCTCCAAATGAAATAATATCCGGTTGCTCGGTCAGCTTCAGCAGTTCACGGATGACCGAACTTCCCATTTTCTGTGTGCGGTGGGCGTAACGATACTCCCAGGGTGTTTGCATTCTTGCTCCTTTGAAAAGAGATAAAATCCCCAACCCAGGCGGGGATAGAAAAGCCCGGCAGGTAGAGGGTACCCCTCAGGCTTGCTGAATTCACGGCATAAATATACCCAGTGAGATGAACGCCAGGTTTCGGCTCATAACATCTTTATCTTACACAACTTCCCCTCCCGGCACAATTGACAACTGACACATTATTTGTGTGATTAGGGAAACTGTAAGGTGGATGTCCCGTTTCGACGCCTTTCCCTTCACGACCAGACGCCTCCTCCCACCCTGGAGATTGATACGGTGACGACAAAGTTTATTTTCCCCTTCGTATTGACTCTATGAAATATAAATATAGCGGTGGTATGATAAGTTCGAATTCGAGGAGAGTATGATGACCCTCATTAATATTTTGTTTTTTGGAATCCTGCCTGCTGGTCTGCTCATGTGGATTGGTAATATCATCCGCTCACGAGGAGGAGACGATAAAGCGGAAAAACGTTGGTTGCTGTTTCTCCTGGGTGGTCTTGGATTATCCGTCGCTGCTTTCATCATTGCCATGTCAATCAGCGAATATGTATTCAGCTTTTCCATGCCTGTTTTATTACCGATCCTGTTTGGGTTCACCGCCGCCTTGAGCCTTCATCTTGTCCGTCAACGAAACATTAGTGCAGTGACAGCAAGCCTGCTTTCCCTGGCGACCCTTCTGTTTCTTTCATGGATCATCACACTCTCGAATAATTGGATGATCTTATTATTAATTCTCATGGTTGGCGTCCTAACCGCTCTTGTATGGTTCGTTTGGGACAAAATGAGGAAGCAGTATTTATCCCTCTTTGTCCTTGAAGTGATATTGTTGGGAATCAGCATCCGGGTCGCAGATGCGAATCGCATATCCGATCTATCTCCCCACTGGCTGGCGTCCATGTTGTCCACTGGGCTCATATCTCATCGTGCCTTGGGCAGGGATCGTGCTCTCGGCACTATTGTTCCGAAAACTCCTTTCGGGTGATCAACCTTTCAATTGGCAAAGAACAATATCCACGTTGCTGATGGTTGCTGTCCTATTTCTGATGATCGGATATCAAGCCATGTTGTTGAGCATGTGGGATGCTGCCACGGACGGCTTGGGCTGGATTTTTCTATGGCTGACAACGAGCACCATTGGTATTGGTTCAGCCATGCTTATGACCTGGTCCATGCCGCGCAAACAATTGTGGGTCGCCATTCTATTCGCAGTGACCGTCCCTCTCGTATTGATCGAAGCGCAGCATCTGGGAACCTATGACAGCGATCACAAATGGGGAACAACACCGATCATTACAACCGAACGAAGAGCGGACCAAATAGATAACGCCATTCAGCGTTATTACGAAAAGAATCGCGAATATCCACAAGCATTGAGCGACTTGACGCCTCGATATCTCTTGTATATTCCCAATCCATTCATCATCCCCAAACAAGATTGGTGTTACGAAGGCGGAAGCGATCATTACCGTTTTGGATACGTCTATCGCCAGTCCTTCTCATCACCAGCCTCTGTGCGGATTCGTTCATCCGCAGGCGAACCGTCTGACACCGGCTGGGGATGCGAGGATGAATCGGTTCTGGGTTTTTAACAGGTGTAGTATGACAATTCTTCCTTCACTCGGAGAATATTCAAGTCAGCCAGGCCGCTTCCAATACGCTTCGCTCTGCTGGCGGGCCTTGAATGAACTGTTACACAGGCACCAATCCGGTGACTGGCTGGAGGAAGGCAAAGCGGCACAACCTCAAAATAAGTTTGCCGTGGAATGTGATGAAAAAGGATTTTGCCTGTTATACGGGCGGAGCGAATTGTGGGAGTGGATATCAAAAGCATTAAGCAGGGTGTCCGATCTGCGCGTTGATCAGCGTCTTGGCGGCGCTTGCCAGATGGGATGCGGGGTTCTTCGTCCCGAACATACGCGCAGCCATGTATGCGCCATCCATCAACAGGAATAATTGGTCTGCGAGAACTTCAGGTTCCCGCGCGCCGCCTCTTTCGCAAGCCCATGGAATCTTGCGCGCACGGATTGCTTGTGTTCCAGCGCGATTTGATGACCGGGGTAATCCGTTTCGGGGTATTCAGTTGCCACATTGAGGAATGGACAGCCATAACATGCGGGGGTCTTTACATAAGCCTGTAACGATTCAAAGAATGCCAGCAACTTATCGCGTGGGGTGACTGCATCTTTGACGCTCTCGTCGAAGTTACGCCAAAATAACTCGTCACTATCTTTGAGATAAGCGACGATCAAATCATCTTTGGAGGGGTAGTGGCGATAGAGTGTCATCTTGCCGATGCCGGATTCGGCGGCGATGGTGTCCACGCCGATGGCGCGGTAGCCGTGCTTATAAAAAAGGCGGGCGGCTTTCTGAAAAAGTTTCTCTTTGGGGGTGGCTTCGGCTTTCATCCTTATTTTCCTCTTGACACGCTACAGGTTTGTATCGTATGATTGGAGTGCGCGATACAGGTCTGTATCGTAGCACATTTCAGGAAATTTCACAAGGAGACGAAATTATGAAAGCAGGCGTATTAGGTTTAGTGATGGCAGGACAGACCATATGAAGATACCACAAGAGATCCGGAAACTCATCGAATCGGGAACGCCCGCGCACCTGGTCACACTCAATCGAGATGGCAGCCCACAACTAACTCTCGTGTGGATCGGACTCGATGGAGATGACATCGTTGCAGGGCACCTGCCCGAAAACCGCAAGGTTAAGAACATCCGTCACGACCCACGCGTGGCGATCTCTCTTCAAGCGAACACGAAGAGCGCCATGGGGCTTACCGAGTATGCTGTGCTTTATGGTGAGGCTCACATCGAAGAAGGCGGAGCGCCCGAGTTGCTACAGAGGCTGGCTGAGGTCTACATGGGAGCCGGTGTGAAGTTCCCACCGATGGACAATCCTCCACAAGGATACATTACGCGCGTTAGGGTCAATCGAATCGAGGGAGTTGGCCCATGGACTGGCCGCCCGGTTTGACCGCGGTTCGCTCAAACAACCATATCTATTGCCGTAATCTCTTTCTGTTTTCGACGCCGCCTAGCCGCTCAGTAAAGCCGACCACCACGCGCGGTACAGAGATGTGCTTACCAATCTGGTTGCGTCTTTGGGGAGCGCTGGGAACTGGGATGTTCAATGTCAAGGTTATGAAATAAGGATGGTGAAAGTTGGAACACAGGACAACATTAGGTCGAAGCAACTTGAAAGTCCCCAGAATGGGTGTGGGTGCAATGACATGGGGTGATGCAAAGGGACTGGCGCGTTTGCATCCCGCCAAGACCGCTTATGGCGGCGCGGAAGGTTTTGAGGAAGAGAAACGGGCGCTGGAGGTCAGTCTCGAAGCGGGCGTAAACTTGTTCGATACCGCCGCCATGTACAGCATCGGCGCGGCGGAACTTCGCCTGGGAGAATTGGCACGCGGCAGGGACGTTATCATTGCAACAAAATTTCCCGGCGGGTTTTCCTTCAAAGAGGAGGAACTGCCAAAGCAGCTTGAGGCGAGTCTGTCGAGGCTGGGACGCGATTCTGTTGAGCTGTATCAGCATCACTTTCCGATGCCGCGTATCTCGATCCCCAGGTTGATGAATTACCTCGCAGATGCCGTTGAGGCGGGAAAGGTCAAAGCGGTTGGCGTGAGCAACTATTCGGTCGAGCAGATGCGGGAGGCGTATGAGGCGCTTGCGAAGCGCGGGATTCCGCTTGCGTCGAATCAAGTCGAGTATTCACTTCTAAAACGTCAGCCTGAAGTGAACGGCGTTCTGGATGCCTGCCGCGAGTTGGGGGTCACGCTCATCGCGCAATCCCCATTGGCGGGCGGCATGTTGACGGGCAAGTATTCCGCACAGAACCGTCCAGGCGGATTCTTCCGGCGCATCCTGCCACAATATAATCGCAAGACATTGGACGCGATACAACCTGTGACAAAACTTCTGCGTGAGATCGGTGAACGGTATTCGAAGTCTCCGAGTCAGGTTGCATTGCGCTGGCTGGTCGAAAACCCGGTCGTGCTTCCCATTCCCGGCGCGAAGAATGGTAAACAGGCAATGGATAACGCCGCAGCGCTTTCGTTCTCATTGACCCTTGAGGAAGTTGAGATGCTCAACCAGGCGACGCTGGCTTGGCGCAAATAAAAGGGTAAAATCATTATCACACAATCCTGATGGATGAGACATGGCAGATAAAAATCGGCCCAAGGATTTGAAAACGCTTATTGTCCGATTGGCAAATGAAGAGTATTGTTATCTCACCACAACGGGACGCGTCACTGGTAAACCGCATCAAATCGAGATCTGGTTTGGACTCAATGGAAATTCGCTCTATATATTATCCGGCGGCATGGACAAATCAGATTGGGTAAAGAATCTACTCAAAAACCCGTCAGTAAGTGTGAGGATTGCAAAACATAATTTTCACGTTATGGCACGCGTCGTAACGGATGAAAAAGAAGAAATGATGGCGCGCAACCTGCTGGGGGACAAATATAAAGAGCGCGAGTCAGATGGTTCGTTAAGCGAATGGGCGCGTACCGCTTTACCGGTTGCAATGGACATAATTCAAGGAGAATAATTTATGACAACGAATATACGATCCCGCGCTCTAGTGACGGGCGCTTCCTCGGGTATTGGAGCCGCTTTTGCAGAACGTTTTGCGAAAGATGGCTATGACCTGGTTATCGTCGCCCGTCGCCGCGACAAGTTGGAAGAACTCGCGGAACGCTTGCAGCAAAGCTATAAAGTCAATGTAGATGTGCTGATCGCTGACCTGAGCAAACCCAACTCTCTTCGCACCGTCGAAAAACGGATTGCAAACTCATCCCTGGACCTGCTCGTCAACAACGCGGGCTTTGGCGGGTACATGCCTTTCGTTGACCTTGACCCTGATAAAGCCGAAGAGCTGATCAATCTGAAAATGCTGGCGGTGACGCGCCTTACCGCGTGCCGCTTTGCCAGGAATGATTCAACGCGGGCACGGTTCGGTCATCAATGTTTCCTCGCGGCTGGCGTTCAGCGCCCCGTTGGGATCATCCCAATTACCGAAACGCGCTGTCTACGCCGGAGCAAATGCTTATATCAATGCTTTCACTGAGTTGTTGCAAAGCGAATTGGAAGGGACCGGCGTTCAGGTACAGGCGCTATGCCCGGGTGTGGTCGCGACCGAATTTCACACACATGTGGGTGCGGATACCAGCCGCTTCCCGGCCGCGATCGTGATGACGCCTGAGGACTTGGTCTCTGCTTCTTTGGCAGGACTCAAACTGGGCGAAGTGATCTGCGTGCCCGCGTTGGAGGATGCAAACCTGCTAACTCAACTTCAGGAAGATGAAAAGAAATTCTTCGAGACATCCCGTACCGGGAACGTCGCGGCGCGATATAAATCATCACCATGAAACTCTACTTCGTCCGACACGGGGAAAGTGAAGCAAATACGCAACATGTCATCTCGAATCGTGAGGGTCCCTTTGGGTTGACAGAACCGGGTAAAAAGCAGGCGGGTATTCTGGCAGAAAACTTGAAGGATATACCCATCACCGCCATACTCTCCAGCCCCATTCGCCGCGCCAGAGAGACTGCGCATATCGTATCACAGCCCTTTCATATACCTTTTCAGCTTAGCGAAGCTCTGCGTGAATATGACTGTGGGATTCTCGAAGATAAATCCGATCAACAAAGCTGGAGATTACATCGCAAGTATTTTGAAGATTGGACTCTCCGCCACAACCTCACAAGCAAACCCAGGGGCGGCGAAAGCTTTGTGGATATTCAGAATCGCTTCCTGCCTTTTATCGAGTCGTTGAAACGTGAGAATGATGAGCACGTTCTGCTGATTGGGCATGGCGGGTTATTCCATTTGATGTTGCCCCTCATCCTGAACAACATCGACAACGACTTTGTCCGATCGCATGAAATCGGTCATACGGAATGTATAATCGCCGAATCCAGCTCTGATGGATTTGCTTGTTTGCAATGGGGTGACGCGCGGTTCTAAATATTCGCATCTCTCACGGTAAAATTCCGTCCATATTCTTATTGTTATAAAGAGGTTTCCATGAGACCTGATAATCCCATCCGTAACTTTGACCCGCACAAAGTGGCACATTATGAAAAGGAAAATTATGTCGCCTATTATCAAAGGGACTGGTTGAAGCTCCTGCGCGTGTCAGTGGGCTTGGTGAAAGAATCGTTCGCCCTTTCACTGTTACAGGCATTTTATGGCGCGTATTTGATCGCACGTGCAGAGATCGCTTTTGCACCCTTTCCTGACAATGACCTGCCAAAAACCGAAGCCTATGTAAAGCGTTTTTATCAATTCATTAAGAACGTTCACAACGAAGATTTCGACGTGGAACGCGCCGCGCAATTGGAAGTCAACTGGTGGATCGTTCATCGCAAGCTGTTTGCGAATCCTGACAATCAGGGACTGGTCGAGGCGTTGGCAAATCTTTACACGGAGGCATATGGTGTCGCGTCTGCAAAGTTGCAGGATGCTGCACGCTTGAGAGCGCTGGGAATGTTATATTCCGATCAATGGGTGGACGCGGGCAAGTCCGAAAATAGTCCCTTGTTGAAACAGGAAGAGGATGCTGTTGCTTCAATCGTATATGGCGTTGAAGGAAGCGATTAATTCGTGACGGGAAATCTTCATTATCTAATTGTGTTTTCGGTTTGGAGACTACTGCCATACGCGACTATCCTAAGATCATGGTTTTAATGGTGAAGTGGGAAATGTTTGATTTCATCCTTAAGAGTGATGCTTGATTGAATAACTATAGGTAAACTTCAATTTAATAGGAAGAACATACCAATGAATGCTGACTCTGTCATAAACAATCAATTTGGCAAGCTGCTTAAGTTTATGCCCAATTTGTTCGAAATACGCCATGAAACAGAACTGCTTCAAGGTGTCGTTGATGCCTTGGTAAAAATCTTTGAATATGATGTAGCCTATTTTCGTATAGTGGCACCGGATGGCTATCTTGAAATTCGAGCACATGCAGGAACAAAGAGTGATTTTTTACACAATCCAAAGGAAAGAAGAATGGCCCCCGGTGGGGGAATCAATGGGAAGGCCATTCGGACAGGGAAAATGATTGCCATTTCGGATGTAAGAAACGATGATTTATATTATTTCCCTGAGGTGCGAGAACGAGAAAATCTTGTGGGGATGCTTGCTATCCCTATGTTTTCCACTGACAGAGCAATTGGTGTGTTGTCTTGTTATACCCGAGTACCCCATGAATTCATTGAGGAGGAAAGACAATTGATAAGTGCACTGTCAAGTGTAACTGCAGTAGTACTAAGTAATATATATTATTTGGAAGAATTAGACGCTCTAGATGATTTCAGTCAAGCCTTAGCTCAAAAATCTAATTTGAAGGATGTATTAAAAACAATAGTGATCTATGCCCGCCGATTTGGCAGGGCTGGTGGTTCTAGACTGTTTCCTTACGATGCAGAAAAAGAGAGCTTCGCTCTTGATTTGCAAGTTGGGGTTGGCATTGGCAGAGTGAAGAACTTGCACGTCGTCGGCGACCTGGTCATAATAGCATTGCAATGCAAGTCCTTCAACAAGGGATTGTTCGACTGGCAGGTGATGATATCACTCAATCGAAATTAATGAGTGAAGAAACCAAGCAAGTATTAGCCGAGAATAGCATTCATGCTTTCGCAGGGTTGGCTTTAAGAACCAAAGTGCCGGTAGGTGTTTTATACCTTAATTACGAAAACCCTACAGATGTGCCAAGGTTAGAAGAATTACAAGTCAAGTTTACAAAGTTTCTGCAGCATGCTGCTTTAGCAATTGAACGTACTTGGCTATTTGAGAATTCGCTATCAAGAACAGAGAACTCTTGGAATTCGCTTCTAATGTGACTATTGAAGTCCGTGATGTTAATACAGTTTGGCAGGAGTTTCTTCTATATGCCATAAGGTTAACTGGAGCAACGGCTGGAAATATCAGCGTAGTTAGCAAAGATGGCGTTTTTCTGGAACGATCTGTATATCGAGGTTTTCCTGAGTATGGGCAGCCACGGCATCGCGTGGGTGGACGCAGCATTCAAGGACAGTCGGCAGAGCGGAAACAATCTATTTTGATCCGTAATGTTCATACTGATGAAGAGTGGAAGGAGATATATTATCCAAGCTTATCTAGCACTATATCTGAATTAGTTGTTCCCATTTTCAGTTCCAATTCAGAAAAACAACTTGTGATAGGAGTAATCAACTTAGAACATTATGAAAAGTCGGCATTTGATGAACATGATCTAAGACTGATCGAACTGCTGGCCGTACATGCCACAATTGCCTTGAAAATTGCAGAAAACTATGAACGGATTGAACATGAAGGTGCACGTTTGTTAGCCCTCCAAAATGCAGCCAAGGCAATCATCACCCGTTCCAAACAACGCAATATTCTGGAGATTATCCTACAGGAGGCAGTGAAATTAACCGATGCCCATTTTGCAAGTATACAAAAACTAGTTGGTCATCACCTCCAATTCCAAGAGATATATCCGGCATCTCAGTGGAAGCCACTTCACGAACTTGTACCAGACGGTGTCATGAGATTGGATGGAAGGGGGATCACAGTTCAAGCAGCCAAAGAGCTCCGCCCTGTTTTGGAAAATGATATCCACACCAACCCAAATTATTTCAATGCGAATAGTGGACAAACCTATTCTGAATTGGCAGTACCCATGTTACTGGACAACGATGTGCTTTGGGGCATATTGAACGTCGAAAAAGAGGTGAAGAATGGTTTTACTTTAGATGATCAAGAAACGCTGACGGCACTAGCACATCTGGCACTAGCAGCGGTGCTGGGTGATGAACATTATACAGATATACAACGCACAAAAAATGTCGAGGCGATCTCTTATGCGCTTCTATTCATTGTTCATCGTTTGACTAATCAAATCAGCTTGATGCCCGCTGAAGCCGATGCCGCTCTCGATGAATTGCAGAAAATTTCATTGGAGGATGAAGATAGAAAATTATTGCAGGAACATCTTGAAATCATTATTCAAAAAGGGCATCAGGTTACAGATCAGATATTGGAAATTTACCGTCCTTTCACTAGTCAACTTGAAATTGTTAATTTGGCCACTACCTGCACTGAAGTGAAACGCAGCATAGGTTCACTGGAAAAGATCCATTTGTCATTTAATATTCATCCGGAGGCATGCAATATTCTAGCATCACAGGCTATGATGACTATGATTATTGAAAACATGCTTCAGAATTCTATAAAGCAATTGCAGGAGGGTGGAAGAATATGGGTAAAAAGTGAACTTCTTAATGATGATTGGGTTTATTTGCATGTGTATGATAATGGAAACGGAATCCCCCCAGACAAATTAAAAAAACTCACACAGTTTTCATTTGATTTTGATACTAAACAAATTGAGTTATCTGAGTCACAGATCAGTAGAGGAATGGGGCTTGGACTTTCTTTAGCCTATTGGTTTGTGAAGCGACTAGGTGGCGATTTACAAATTGAGAGCCGTATTACTTATCCAGATTGTGGAACACGCATTACATTACAGCTACCTCTCTCAACAGAAAGGCAATGGGAGCGGTTAGCCCCATTATTATCATCTTATGAAGGTTAATTCCAGTCCCACGATGAGCAATATACAAAATCATCACGTTTTAATCATTGAGGATGAACAGGATTGGGTGAAGCATTTTCGTAATGCACTAAATGGTGAGGGATATATGGTTACAAGTGCAACTAATCTTATAGATGCTCGTACTCATCTTCGACAAATCCAGCCTGATGTTGTGATTTTAGATATGCAATTGGGAAAAGTTAGCGTGCCAAGTCAAGGCAAACAACTTTTGGATGAGATGAAGTCCGCCACCTTATGGGCCTCAGGTGGTTGTAGTAACTGGAACCGTTAATGAAGGTAAAGAGGTTGAAGATTTAACGACAAGACGAGAATTTGGCGGATACGGGGTCTATCGCTTTTTATCCAAGACACGTTTCTCGCGTGGAGATTTTCGGGCGACAATACGTCGGGCTATTGAGGAAAAGGAGGAACTGGCATTCCATCTTCCAATCTCATTAACTCTTCGTAGTTTTGATGAGAGCAACACTATCCTTGTCAATAAGGAGCGGGAACGGTTGACTCTTGCTGAATTTGAAGTATTAGCGAAACTGATTACTGGTGATTTAAATCAAGAAATTTCTATGAACTTGAATTTGACAGTTAATACTATTAAGTCACATGTGAAAAGTATTCTTGCTAAACTTCAAGTAGATAACCGGTCTAAAATTTTACCCTTTATTTTAAAGATTGGCTTAATTCAATAGTATATTCTAAATCCTCGAAAAGTCTACTTTGCTAGTAGGCTTTTTTTTGATTCACTCTTTCGAGTGAGAACTTTCACTCGTACGAGGCTATCAATGATAGGTGTACTATTGTATTATTTGTTTACGCAGCTCACCGGTGAATGATAATTCAAGGATAAACTATTAATGGAGGCTCAAATGATTAGCATTAGCATACAAACAATTGTAATCTTGGTACTTATTGGTATCATCATTGGGATGATAATAGGTATCACAAATGCTCGACCACGTTATTAACTAAATGTGAAAACTAAATACTGGGCGAGCTAAAAACAATCTAATAGGAGGCTTGGATACATGTTTGTAGATCCACAGAATTAGGTGACCGTCATCTTATGGATGACGGTCACCTAATGAATATAGGATTCTAACCAATTTCTTTACAATTCACTTCATCAGACACCATATAGGATATAAAACACTGTCATAATTATTGCGCCATAAAGAAAATTGGCATAAAAAGTTATTTCAAAGTAACGAATCGAAACCTTGAAAACTCACGAGTCAATGGGATAATTAAAAATCAAGCATAGAAAACAGAAACCACCAATGAAGGATCGTAGAGAAGAAAAGGGAGTTAAGAACTACTATATAAAAACAATGCTACTTCTAGTCTTTTCTCGCGGTAAAATTCTCCAAACTTCGTTCAGGAGCAATGCACTATGGGCGTCATACTACAATCGTTCTATTGGGATTGTCCACGCGAGGAGGGGAAGGAATTTCAGTGGTGGACTTATGTCCGCGAGCAGATCCCGTCGTTGGCGAATGCCGGATTCACGTCACTGTGGCTTCCGCCCGTTCACAAAGCCGCGAATCTTGGCGGACCTTCGATGGGCTACGACCCATATGATTATTATGACCTCGGCGAGTTCGACCAGAAGGGAACCATCCCTACGTGGTTTGGGACGCGTCAGGAGTTGGATCAGTTGATCGAAACAGCACACAGCCATCAGCTTGGCGTGATCGCAGACATCGTCATCAATCACAACAGCGGAGCGGATGAACAGGAAGTCAACCCGCTCATCAATCAGTCGCGCTGGACGAAGTTCGATCCAAAGAGCGGAAAGTTCGCACGCAATTGGGAATGTTTTCATCCGAGCATGTATGAAAGTTGGGATGAAGGCACGTTCGGCGAGATGCCCGATCTTTCGCATCGCAATCCGTATGTGTATGCTGAGATCCTAAAGCTGGCGCGCTGGCTGATCGAAGAGATTCGTTTTGATGGTTTTCGTTATGATTTTGTGAAAGGTTATGGCGCCAACACCATCACCGCCATTCAGGAATATCTTTACATGCGTGAGGGGGCGCCATTCGTTCCGTATGGCGTGGCTGAGTTTTGGGATAACGCCGTTGCCATCGAAAATTGGGTGGACCTTGCGAACTTCTCCAATTCGAACCCGGTGGATGCGTTCGATTTTCCGCTGCGTGAAATGCTCAAGTCGTTATGCGATCAATATGGTTTCAGCCTGCGCAGTCTCATCACGTGGGAGACGGTTTTACAAAAGCAGCCACAAACCACAGTCACCTTCGTCGAGAATCACGATTTGCGTGATGAGGGTCGTCCCATCTTCAACGATAAACTGCTTGCCTATAGTTACATCCTCACGCATGAAGGCTATCCGTGTGTGTTCTGGCATGACTATTTCAATTACAATCTTGCGCTGGATGGCACACCGAACGGCATCGCCGCGCTTGTCAGCGCGCACGAAAAATATGCGGGCGGAAACACCGAAGTGTTATACGTGGATGATAATCTCTACATCATGCAGCGTGATGGATATGGGGATGACCCCGGACTCATCTACGTGCTCAACAACCGCGGGGACAACTGGAACGGACGCCTCGTCACCACGAAATTCCCCAACGTCTCTTTCGGACCCGCAGCCTGGTGGAGCAAAAGCGACCTTTCGCGCCCCATCAACCAATCCACCGACCGCGACGGACGCGCCCAATTCTATGCCCCGCCGCGCGGGTATGCGGTGTATGCAGTGAAGTAACCTCGCTTATTGCGTTACACTCCCTCAGCGAGGTTCGTCGCAATGACAGGGACATATTATGACCAACATTCACGAACACCTCTGTGCTTTGCTTGATCAGGAAGGTGCGGCTTATCGCGTCATCGAGCATGAACCCGAGGGACGCACGGAGGTCATCACGCAAATTCGCGGTAACCGAATTGAGCAGGCGATCAAATCCATGGTGGTGCAGGTTCGTTTGAGCAAGAAGGAGAACATCTATTGCCTTGCGAATGTCCCCGGGGATTGCCGCGTGGATTTGGACTCGATCAAGAGGCATTTCAATGCTAGGAGCATCGGCGTCGCGCCGCGTGAAAAAGCCGAAGCGTTAACGGGATGCGTCGTCGGGGCGATTCCGCCTTTTTCGTTCCCCGAACAAACCGCCGGGGCAGGCAACAATCAGCTTCCAGTGCTGGCTGATCCGCTCATCCAGCAGAATGAGGAAGTTGTGTTCAATGCCGGTCGTCTGGATCGTTCCATCTTTATGAAGTTTGAGGGTTATGTCCGCATTGCAAAACCACAGTTTGTGAAAGTCGCCTTGAGAGGATAAGCCATGAAGTTCATTTTGCTTGCACGCAAACCCTTCAACTTCACTTCCGTCGTCAACTCACATGGATGGCGTCAGCTTGCGCCGTTTTCATATGAGGAAGACACTAATATACTTGGCTATATCTTGCGCCTCTCAAATGCGCGGGTGATACGAGTTAAAGATGAGCAATGGAAAAGATGGCGTAGATGTTGAAACGGAAAAACTTAACGAGTCCGAACAAAAAGAAGTGGCAGACGCGGTCACATGGATGTTCGGACTCGATATGAATTTCTCGCGCTTCTACACCGCCTCACGCTCGGAACCGAAACTGGCGCGTGCCAAAAAGCAGGCTCTCGGCAGAGTCCTTCGCTCACCAACTTTATTTGAAGATGTCATCAAAACCATTTTCACGACAAATACCTTATGGGGCGCAACCAAAAACATGACGCGTAAATTGGTGGATGAATATGGTGAACCCGTTGGTCGAGTAGCCCCGAACGGTAGTGAGGGGCATATCGAGACCAACACTACGCGACTCAAATCTTTTCCCACACCCGAATCCATCGCCGTATCAGACCCTGAAACCATCAAAGAGAAAATCCGCGTTGGCTATCGCGCACCTGCTGTCCATGAATTGGCTGTTCATATCGCTTCTGGAAAGTATGATCTTGAAGCATTGAAAACAAGTGACATGCCAACATTGGAATTGCGTAAAGAATTAATGAAGATCAACGGAGTCGGTCCCTACGCCGCGGCGAACCTGCTTTTGATCCTGGGGCGCTTCGATTTTATCCCCATTGATACCTGGGCGTTGAAACTCGTCTCACATGAATGGTACAAAGGCAAACCCATCACATCAAAGGAAGTGGAAAAACACTTCGAAAAATGGGGTGAGTTCAAAGGGCTTGCCTTCTGGTTCTGGGATTGGAAATATAACGGAGGCTGAATGTACGAACATCATAGACAACCGCTGGCAAGCCGGAAGATCTTTGCACAGCGCCTGGCCCGCAACGGACTGATGGGATTGCTTTTACTGGTATTTTCCCTCGGCATCGGCATGATCGGCTATCATGTTCTGGAAGGCCTATCTTGGATCGATTCCCTGCTCAACGCATCCATGATCCTTGGCGGCATGGGCCCCGTTGACCCCATGAAGACCGATGCGGGGAAGATCTTTGCCTCCTTCTATGCTTTATACTCAGGTATCGTATTGCTCGCTTCTGTGGGCGTTTTAGCCGCGCCGATCTTTCATAGGTTTTTGCATCGTTTCCATCTTGCTGAAGAGAAGTGAAAACAAATGGAGTTTAAGCCTTTACACTTTTACGACCACACTATCGAAATTATTTTTGACACGCCTCCGGCTCTTGAAAAAACTCCCGATCCCCCGAACGGATTCATCTGGGACGGTAAACCCTATCGCGTCCTCGAAATGCTCTCGGCATGGACCGACTTCACGCGGCGCGGCAAGATGGCGCGTAACATGCAACCTGCGCACGCCGCAGTTGCATCCAGCCGTGGGTCATTGAACGTAGGACGGTTTTACTTCCGTGTAAAAGTAGATACGGGACAGATATTTGATATATACTACGACAGAGCCATGAAGAACGTGGACGACCGCAAGGGTCAATGGTTCGTCTATCGCGAAATGGAAGAAGAATGAACCCAGAAATCCAACAACCTATACCAGAGCATCAATCACCAGAATACTTTGTCCCATGGAAGCCAATGGACAATTGGATTGGCGTTGCCCTGCTCGTCCTGATCAATGCCGCCTTGTTGGGAGCAGTCTGGTTGGGCATGGGAATGCAGTTTGCGCAAAGCGTGGGAGTTGTCTTTCTCGAACTCGTTTATGCAGTGCCTGTTTTGTTGATCTTTGTTTGGCGGCACATCCCATTAAAGCAACTCGGGTTCAGGAGATTCCGATGGAGTGAGTTGGGATTGGGATGTGGTTTTCTAATTGGCAGTTATATGTTGGTCTGGCTGCATAATGGCATCCTGAATTATTTCGGCGTGGACACCCAGGGCGAAGAGGTCATGAAAATATTTACTTCCTTGAACTCCCCGCTATGGTTCATACTCGCAGCGGTGATCGTTGCGCCTTTTGTGGAGGAAATGTTCTTCAGGGGCTTCCTCTTCCAGGGTTTTCGTCAACGCTATGGTTGGATCCCAGCTGCCCTATTGAGTTCAGCCATCTTCGCCGCCGCGCATTTGGATCCGGTTTCTCTTATCCCCACTTTTATTTTGGGCGTTGTATTTTCCTATGTTTATCACAGGTCAAATTCCATCTGGCCCGGAATCATTCTGCATTTTTCGGTCAACGCCTTTGGCGTGCTTGGTATTTATGCGGCGCATCTCATGCAGAACATTACTCCTTCGTGATCAGCCTCACCTGATTATCGTAAAAGAAATAATCCCACGCCCAGTTGATGAGCACCACCAGCCGGTTTCGGAATCCGATGATGCGGTAGATGTGCAATCCCACCCAGATCAGCCACGCGATCAATCCGCTGAAAGACAATCCCCAAATGCGCGCCACCGCCGCGTTCCGCCCAATGGTTGCCAGCAGACCCGGGTCCTTGTAGTGGAACGGCTTCTGCTCCAAGCCTTTTAATGCACGTTGGATGTTTTCCGCAACCGCCTTCCCCTGTTGGATGGCAACTGTCGAAAGCATGGGAAGCGGCTGACCGTTTCCATTCTCCAAATATGCCGCGTCGCCAATGACATATACCTCCGCATGACCCGGCACCTGTAAAGTCGCCTCGCTTCTCACTCGACCTGAACCTGCCAGCTGAACCCCAAGTCAACTCGTGATCTGGGAAGCTTTTACCCCCGCCGTCCAGATCAGCGTATTCGTTGGGATGTGCGTACCATCCGCCAGCGTCACGCGCTGACCGTTGTAATCGGTCAGTTTCGCATTGAACTTTATTTCAACATTCTTTTCACTCAAAAGGCGATGCGTTGCTTTACGTAATTCATCGGGATAACTCACGATCAACGCGTCAGCCGCCTCCAGTAACAACACACGCGTCTCGTTGATGTCAAGTGTGGGATATTCCCTCCGCATCACATGTGAGATCAATTCAGCCAATGCGCCTGCGGTTTCAACTCCCGTAGGTCCGCCGCCAACCACGACAAATGTCAACAACGCTTTGCGTTTTTCAGGGTCTGCTTCCCGTGTGGCGCTCTCGAACATCTTTAATAGGTGATTACGCGTTTCCACTGCGCTTTCTACATCCTTGAGTTGAAAGCCGTTCTGCCTGACCGAATCCATCCCATAGAAATTTGTCTCGCCGCCAACGGCGATGATTAAATAATCATACGCAATGACCGAACCATTCAACTTGACATAACGCGAACTCGAAATCAATGGAAGACACTTCGCCCATCTGGAATGTGAAGTTTTTCTGCTTGCGAAAGATCGTCCGCACAGGATATGCAACCTGCGAGGGAATCAATCCACCGATGGCAACCTGATACAGTAAAGGCTGGAACAGATGATAGTTCTGCCTGTCGATCAGCGTGATGCGGATAGGGGCATTCCTCAGTTTCTTGGCAGCGGTCAAGCCTCCAAAGCCTGCACCGATGATAACGACATGGGGAAGTTGTCTGGCGTTCATGTTTACCTTCCTGATTTTGTATCGCGAGATTTATCTTGCCCATTGTAAAGCGACATAAATGTCGCGTTACGGGAAGATCGATTTGTGAAATATTACACAATTATTATAACCAAGACGGTCTGAATTGTCAAATTGCCGCTTTGCAAACAAAAGGGCGACAGCTCGACTGTCGCCCTTTGAAAAAGAATCAGTTGTCGGCTTAGCAATGAAGCGTGAGTTTATCCCTCGTATCCCTTCGGATGCCATTTATGCCATGCCCAGGCGCTGGCGATGATCTCGTTCAAATCATCGTGTTGGGGCTTCCAACCGAGTTCACGTTTTATTTTTTCGGAGGAGGCAACGAGACGCGCGGAGTCGCCCGGGCGGCGCGGAAGCTCTTTGACGGGGATCGGATGTCCCGTAATCTGACGCGCCGTCTCGATCACTTCACGGACCGAGTAACCGTTCCCGCTCCCGAGGTTGTAGATCAACCGGTCACGGTCCTTCAATCCATCCAATGCAAGCAAATGCGCGTTGACAAGGTCGGCGATATGGATGTAATCTCGGATGCAGGTTCCATCAGGTGTTGGATAATCGGTGCCGTAAATGTTTGCTGATGGGCTTTCCTCCATAGGTACACGCAACACGAGCGGAATGAGATGAGATTCGGGTTGGTGTGCTTCGCCGCGTCCGGGCAGTGCGCCGCACGCGTTGAAGTAACGCAGCGCCGCAAAATGCAAACCATGAATTTGCCTGTACCATTCGAGCGCCTGCTCGACCATGAGCTTGGTATGTCCATAGACGTTGGTTGGACCAAGTAATGATTCTTCAGTCAACGGCTCATCACTGGATTTGAATATGGCGGCAGTGGACGATAGGACAAATCGCTTCACACCTGCGCGGACGGCTGTCTCGATGATGGCAAGCGAGTTGGTGAAATTGTTATTGTAAAAACGTCCGGGGTCTTTCATGCTTTCGCCCGCTTCGATGAACGCGGCGAAGTGCATGACGGCATCGAACTTTTCGCGGGTGAGCGCTTCAGCGAGTGCATGGCTGTCTGAAAGATCAGCCTGAATAAAGAAGGCTTTCCCTGGCACAGCTTTTTTATGACCTGTAACCAACGAATCGTACACAGTAACAGAATGTCCGGCTTTCAATAACGCATCTGCTGTGGCTGAACCAATGTAGCCCGCTCCGCCAGTGACAAAGATATTCATAGAGTCTCCTGCATGGAGTGATTATAAACTTATTGTGCCATTGCAAAGAGAGCAGCTTTATTGATAAGGTGGTCTTACATGCATGCGGAAGATTACTTCACCGTACGCTTCACTCAGCGCGAAAGTTACGGGTTATTATTCCATTGCTCAGCATACCAGCGGATATATTCCTCCACATGCGCACTCCAATATTCTTCGGTGTGCGCGCCACTGTAGAGATGCCATTCGTGAGGAAGTTCATATTGTGTGAATTGTGCTTCCACGCCTCCCGTGGTGATCAATTCCTGATCGTTGTCACCGATGTCCATGAATATGGCGGGGCGGGATGATATAGGAATATCCGCTATCCATTCACTGAGATGCGCGACATCTTTTTGCGAAGCGGCGAGGGAATGTAAGCCGATGATGCTGAACAGATCCCAGCGGGAAAGTCCCAGCCGCAATGCCCAGCCTGCTCCACGCGACATGCCGCCAATAGCGCGATGGTTTCGATCTGGAAGGGTGCGATAGGTTTGGTCGATATAAGGGATGAGGCTATCTACAAGTCGTTCGCCGAAGCCGGGCCCTGCGGGCAGATTCCAATAGCGGTCATCGGGGAAGACGATGATGAATGGCTGGGATTCTCCAGAGTGAATCAGGTTATCAAGAATATTCGGTACACCGAGACGAATCCATTGATCGTCGGTGTAGGTCTGTCCATGCAGTAGGTACAGGACGGGATAGTTGATCTCAATCCTTTCATCATAACATGGGGGCAGGTAAATCATAAATTGCTGTGGAGGCTTTGTAGATTCGAGAACACTTGAATCCACGCGACCGGGTTGAGTGAGACAGGCAAGCGGGGTCGCGGTAGGCGTCTCCGTTGGAGGTGACGGCGTATGGGTTGGCTCAGAGGTTTGTGGAACAGTTGGGGGGATCAGGCTTGGGGTTGGTGAAGGTTGTGGAATTGGGGAGCAGGCGTAAAGTCCTGCGAGAAGCGTGAGCGGGATGATCTTCCATATTTTTGCTTGACGGCTATTCATCCTTCGCATTATACTCACACATCTCAATCGGGGCGTAGCGCAGTCCGGTTAGCGCGCTTGCTTTGGGAGCAAGAGGCCGGAGGTTCGAATCCTCTCGCCCCGACCAGCAAAACATCCTGGCATGTAGCCAGGATGTTTTGTCTTAACACGTATGCCTCGATTTTCCGAGACAAAATATCCACTCCAATTCGTGATGAGCGCCTCATGACATTGATCTGTGTTCCTCTTTTCAATTCGGATGCTGTATCCAGCCGCTTGACTTTCCATCAAAGAAGATATCATATTCCCATACTTCACATTCGCATAAATTATCCATCCGGCTCGCGCCAACCCCGACCGGCATATTATCCAGAACGAATGGAACACAATCCAGGCTGATAGACGTGCAGGAATTGTCGAATTTCGGGTTGCCCCAGCGGTCACTGTAGCCGTTGAAGGTGACGAATCCGTCTCCGTCCGCCTGCCATTCCTGCCAGACCCTGACCGCAATTTCATTCAACCCGATCAGGCTGCCGTTGTACTCACAATCCGGTTTGCCCTTGCATATCCAGACAACATTGTTCACGTTTTGTGTGTCCAACAGGTTCCACGCGTCGCCCACTTGCGCCAGGAGATGAGTATATTGGTTGTGGCACGGGTCGCCCTCGGGATGCGGCTCGCAGTCAAGGTCATTGCTTGACCATTGGTCAATTGTCGCTGGTGAGGCCGGAGGATTCCTGCGATAGGCGGCAAGATCTTCAGGCGAATAAGGAATCATAAACACATAAGGCTCGCCGCTATTGCCGGGCAGGTCTGGTCCATCCGCCTCATAAGTCGTGGTGACTCCATCTCCGAAATCAAGTGTCCCGCCCGGACGAACAACGCGGGAACCATAGTGTGGAGCTTTCAACTGACCCCAATCCAGGATGCCTCCTGTCCGAAACACGCCGCACTCTTGAGGGGCCTGATAGGGGGGCCTGCAAACGTAGATTTCCATCCAATAACTGTGATAGCGGTGGACAGTGTCCATCAAGCCGCCCACCAGATGATATTCGACCCGGCTGGCGATCACACAGTTATCGCTGTGATCCCCGGTGACATCCGTGTTGTCGTTGACGCCGCACGGACTCCAAGGATGGTATCCCGGCATCTTCACACTGACCTTATATCCGGCGTGTTTCGATGTGTTTTCGGCCGGACCCGAATTGAACGGGTATGAGATGGTCGCCCCATCCCAATACGCGCCTAATGGACCGAAATAACTGTCTGCCAGTGACGGGTCATCCCCGTGCGTGTGGTCGTAATGGCAGCCGCGCACTTCATCCCACAACCCATGCCACTGGTTCGGATCGTGCGTCGGACACGCAGGCGCGTCCGCATAAGGCTGGTTCCCCTCTCCGGCTGGCGCGTTGACAACAGTCGGGGCCGGCGACGATTTTAATGGAGCAGTATCTGGCAGGCTTGAAGGCGTCTGAGACGGCTTTGTTACACCCGTTGGCGTACCAGCTGGGACCCGACCACAGGAAGTCAGCAATATCACGCCAACCAGCATCAAACCGGACAAAAGTTTCATTATTTCCTTCATTTGTTCCTCTTTTCTGAATTCACATTGTTTGGTGCTAAAATACACGCGGAGATGAAATATGGCAAAAAAGCCTGATGGAATTATTGAAGCGGTGCATTACAAAAACGGACAGATCGTGACCGTGCGCGCATATGAACGTCGCGGTGCAACATACTCCGATCGAGTTTTGATCGAGCGCAGGGAATTGCTGGAAAGAATCAAGGGCGGAATGCACTTCGTGACCGGTTCACGCAAGGAACTACTGGCAGGCACGTTCGAAGAGAGGAAGCCTGTCAAAGTGGTGAACCGGGATGGAAAGGATTTCATCTCGACACGCGATGTTGCAGACCGCGATGAACTGGAACAGGCGCCTGTATTCTAAACTGATATGAAGATCGTTGACAAGACCCCCCTCGTTGATGAAAAGGGCGAACTCGGCTTCATGCCGCGCATCCAGGGCATGCTTAAGTTTGGGTTTAACCTGCCCAATGAACTTGCCGCGCAGAGTGCGATCGTTACCTTTTTCGAGCGTCAGTTGCAAAAGGGATATACGCTGATCCGCAACATGACCTTGGGTGAGAGCGGGATTATGATCCCCATCATCCTATTGGGACCCACAGGCATATTGGTGATACAGGTAACCTACCTGCGCGGGAGATATCAGGCAAAAGGCGATTCATGGAATGTCGACACAGGAAGCGGCTATAAACCAGCGCCCATTAATTTGGTACAGCGGACTTTGCGCATGGCACGCGCACTCCGAACCTATATAGAACGGCAGGGCGTGAAAATTCCGGTTGATATTGAATCTGTGATCATCGCGGGTGATCCCGGCTTGCATATCGAATCGGAGCGACCCGCCATCAAAGTCATGATGATCGACGGCATCAAGTCGTTCGTATCCGGGCTGGCAACTGCACGAACTGTCATGAGCCCGGAAGCGGTCTTTGATTTGACCGAACATATCTTGAATCCACGCCCGCCAAAAAGGGAATCTGGCGATCTTCCTGCGGCTGAACCTCAACCATCCGCCGCGAGGGAGCCACAGGAAGTTTCGCGTGCACGTACGATCTTTGATGCATCACAGGAAGCCAAACCGTTCGATCCGGCGGACTTCGATTTTGCGATGGTTGAGGAAGCAGAAGTTACGCCTCCAACCTCTCGCGAATCCGCTGCCAGACCCCTGCCAAAATCAAGACAAAAAAAACAGCGTATCCTCGGCATGACCATCGCCCAGCTTGCGGTTATTGCTGTACTGGGTTTATGTCTCATCTCCATTCTATTGGCGGCTTTTGCCATGTTAATGGGTTACATCCCTACTCTCTCACTTTGATAGTCAGCCGCCTTGTCCACATTTCTATCAATAATTATTCCAGCACATAATGAAGAAAAACGCCTGCCAGGAACATTGGAGCAGGTATTTCGTTTTCTTGAAAAACAGTCGTTCACTTCTGAAGTGATTATTGTTGAAAATGGGAGCGCTGATAAAACATTGGAAGTCGCGCAAAAGTTTGCAGACGGACATAAAAACTTTCAGGTATTACAGAGCGAACGCGGCAAGGGAGCCGCCGTCCGGCACGGGATGCTGGAGGCACAGGGCGAATATCTCTTCATGTGCGACGCCGACCTCTCCATGCCCGTGGAGGAGATCGCGAAATTTATCCCGCCTGCATTGCAGAATTTTGATCTCGCGATTGGCTCACGGGAGGCCAAAGGCTCGGTACGCTATAACGAACCCCCTTATCGTCACCTGGGCGGGCGTGGTATCAACTTCATCATTCAACTTCTGATCCTGCCTGGCTTAAACGACACCCAATGCGGCTTCAAGTGTTTCCGCGCAGAGGTTGCCAAAGACATCTTCAAGAAACAAACTCTACACGGCTGGTCATTCGATATCGAACTGCTCCACATCGCGCGCCGCTGTGGTTACCAGGTTCAGGAGATACCCATTCACTGGTATCATTTTGCAGACAGCAAAGTCAGCGCGTTGCGCGATGCAATACACATGATCCGGGATATTTTTCGTATTCATGTCAATACATGGCGCGGTGTATACGATAACAATGCGAATTGAGCCAACCACCTTTTTTGAATCGGAACTTTGGAACAGCGGGCTGAAATACATCGCGGCGTTGGATGAAGCCGGACGCGGCGCGCTGGCGGGACCCGTCTCGGTGGGAGCGGTGATCCTGCCTGGCGACCCAACGCTTCTTGCCTCGACCTTGAGCGGGGCGCGTGATTCCAAACAGATGACTCCCCGTGCGCGTGAGTCTCTTGCGCCGCGCATCCGTGAGGTGGCACTGGCATGGGCAGTAGGCTTTGCCACAGCAGAAGAGATAGATATGCAGGGTATCGTGCGTGCTACGCGTTTAGCCGCCATTCGCGCATTGCATCAGTTTGACCTTGCTCCTCAATACCTGCTGACCGATTTCCGCCTCGAGCTCCCCCAATTGGATATTTCACAAACATCCCTCGTCAAAGGCGACGCGCATTGTTTGAGCATTGCCTGCGCTTCCATCCTTGCGAAGACAGAACGCGATGCATTGATGCGCGAGTTGGATGAGCGCTATCCGGGCTATGGGCTGGGAAAACATAAAGGTTACGGCACACAGGCACATCGGTCCGCGATGAAGCGTTTGGGATCGTCCGAAGTTCATCGTAAAACGTTCCAGATTAAAATAAATTACGGATTCTTTGTTCAGGAATCCGTAATTGATCAAGCGGGGAAAGTTGATTAGACTTCTAGTTGTTCTCATCCGGATGAAGAATTTTGTGATCTCCTCTGAAACGGCAGGGATCAAAGCCAGCCCAACCACTACACTCCATTCACGCAGACTGAGAAAATGTGTGTTGAAGATCGGCTGCAGGAAGGGAATATTGACGACCAATAAAAGCAATCCTATGGAAAGTCCTACTGCGTATTGCATGTAACGGTTCGAGAAAATGCCGATGCTAAACAGCGAGGCACGCTCCGAACGGACGGTGTATGCACGGAAAAGCTCACACAATGAAAGCGTGACGAATGCCATGGTTTCGGCAGTTTGCACATCCACACCCTGCCAATCATGTTGGAGAATATAGGTCAGGGAATTTCCGGCTACGACTGCATTGGCTTCAAGATGCCAAAGCAAACCCATCGCGAACGCCAAAAGGACCGCGCTGGTCTGTGTAATGGTTTGAATGATCATGCCAAGAGTCATACTGCGATTGACAATCGGTTCTGATTTTGCGCGCGGCTTTTGCTGCATGATATCTGGGTCGCCCTTCTCAACTGCGAGAGCCAATGCAGGCGCGCCATCGGTGATGAGGTTGAGCCACAACAATTGGATTGCAGTGAGTGGAGGAGGCAGTCCCGCTAATGTAGCGAGGAAGATGATCATGATCTCTGCAATGTTCGAAGAGAGCAGGAAGAACACAAACTTACGAATATTGGAGTAGATAACGCGTCCCTGCTCGACGGCGGAGACGATGCTGGCGTAATTGTCATCGGTGAGGACCATGTCGGCGGTTTCTTTGGCAACATCTGTACCTGTAATGCCCATCGCCACACCAATATCAGCACGCTTGATGGCGGGCGCGTCGTTGACGCCGTCACCCGTCATCGCGACGATCTCATCGTTGGCTTGGAGCGCGTCCACGATGCGCATCTTGTGCTCGGGGGAGACTCTTGCAAATACATCCGTGACCCGGATCTCTTCACGAAGCAGGTCGTCAGACATTCCGTCCACATCAGCTCCAGTGGCAACCTTGTGACCAGGTTGGAGCAACCCAATGGTCTCTGCAATGGCGCGTGCAGTATTGGGGTAATCGCCTGTGATCATCACGGTACGGATTCCCGCTGCGCGCGCATGTTCAAGAGCGAGCTTCACTTCTTTTCGAGCTGGATCGATCATACCGATGAGACCTACAAATACAAGGTCTCTTTCGAGTTCCTCAGTCTTTATGTTTTCTGGGTTATCAGGCACATCCTCCACCACACGGTAGGCAAGCCCCAGAACGCGCAGGGCATCTTTTGTCATTTCTTCATTGGCGTCAAGGATGCGTTCACGCATTTCCGTGCCCAGGGGCTGGGGGTTGTCGCTGATATCCTGATATTGTGTACAGAGTTCCAGGATCACATCCGGTGCGCCCTTAACGGCAATCACATCCCAATCTTTTTTATTTTCATCGTAAAAAGGAGATATGTCCCCAGGTGTGGGTCCGCGCACATCATGGACCGTGATCATACGCTTGCGTTCAGAATCAAATGGCACTTCGTTTTCGCGTGGATAGGCTTCCTTTACTTCCACATAGGTCGCGCCAGCTTTTGCCGCGGCAACCAGTAACGCGCCTTCGGTTGGGTCCCCAACGATGCGATAGGTCTGGTGTGAGTTTCTTTCGCCTGTTGTCTCAAGAGAGGCGTCGTTATTCAATAATCCCAGCCACAGAGTTGTCAACGCCGCGGGATATCTCGAGACCACAGTCTTTTCGCCATCCACGATAAAGTCGCCTTCAGGCACGTACCCTGTCCCTGTAATGCCTATGAATTGTCCATCAGCCCATAAGCGTGTAACGGTCATTTCGTTTTGAGTCAATGTCCCGGTTTTATCGGAACAGATCACAGTGGCAGATCCGAGCGTTTCGACAGAGGACAGCTTTCGGATGAGCGCGTGACGTTTGATCATCTCCCGCATTCCGAGGGCGAGGGAGATCGTCACAACGGCAGGGAGTCCCTCCGGTACTGCGGCGATCGCCAGGCTGATGGCAATGATAAAGACATCGGTGACTTCAGCCGCATATTCACCCAAATAAGCAAGCGGACTCGCAAAGAGTCCGTTGATGTTTGTATAGTTGATCAGCGCTACGATAAAAACAATGGCGACCAGGATAAGCGAACCGACACTTAAGGATTTTCCCAATTGATCGAGCCTGCGCTGTAGCGGAGTTTCTTCGGACTCCACATTCTGGAGCATGGATGCGATCAACCCGAGCTGGGTGCGCATACCTGTGCTGGTAACCACGCCGCGCCCGCGTCCATAGGAGACAACCGTCCCCATGAATGCTGTGTTCCTGCGATCACCCAGCGGAATGTTCTTTTCCAGCACCGAGGCGGCGTTCTTTTGTACCGGGAGCGATTCGCCAGTGAGTGAGGCTTCCTCCACACGCAGGTTGATCGCCTCCAACAATCTTATATCCGCGGGGACAAAATTGCCCGCCTCCAAAAAAACAATATCGCCCGGCACAAGCTCATACGCCGGGACGTGTCCCCTGCTTCCATCGCGTATCACCTGTGCATCGGGCGCGGCAAGTTTTTTGAGGGCGGCGAGCGCCTCCTCGGCACGCCGTTCCTGGACGATTCCCAGCACGGAGTTCAGCACCACAATCGACATGATGGCGGCGGCTTCCACGTAATCGCCAAGCAGAGCTGAGACCACAGAAGCCACGATCAAAAGGATGACAACAAAGTTATTCAACTGATCCCACAGCATCTTCAAAAAAGGCGGCCGCGGCGACTCTTTCAATTGATTGGGACCGTAATGGGCAAGGCGTGCCTTTGCCTCCTGGGAGGTCAAGCCCTTATCCTGAACTTCAAAATGGCTGAGCGCTTCGTCCACTGACAGTGTATGCCATTCGTGTTCATGATCTTTGATTTCAGACATCATTTATTTTCTCCAAAATATTAATTCGGTGGCGCGTACATCAAGAAAAAAAAGACCACCACAATACTGTGGTGGTCTTGCCAACGCTTGAGAGCGTATGGATCGCCGATGACTTTTAAGTCAATGGTATGACGACAATCCATCCTGGGGGGCAGGCGGCTACTCCCCAACCAAAGATAAGTGTATTATCCCGTTGCAGGGATGTCAAGTCAAATATTCTACAGTATTGATAAGCGTCCTTTAAGGTTTTACATTTTGGATTGGGACGCAGGCTCTTGCGGGCAGTGCAAGGGTCTGCGTCCCAATGTAGAGCGTAAGGCTTATCAGGTTGCAGGTGCGATCCTTGTACCGGCAGGGATTTCCGTGTCTTTTGCAATGACCACAATGCCATCGCGCACATAATAGAGCTGGCTGTCAATATCTTTATGGTTACGCGGGAAGGGGAGAATTTCGACTCCGTCGCCGATCCGTACGTTCTTATCAAGGATGGCAGATTCAATATGACAGTTCTTGCCAATGCCAATGGGCGTATTTCCATGCGGTTTCTCCGCATCATAATAATCCGCCCCCATTACAATACTATCCTTGATCACCGTCCCCTCCGCGATCTGTCCTCGGACCCCGACAATGGAGTGTGTGATCTCTGTCTTTCGGATGCGGCATCCCTCCGCGATCAGCACGTCTTTCAATTCACTATCTTCAATGATCGAACCAGGCAAAAAACGCGCGTGGGTATAGATGGGCGCCTTGGCATCATAAAAATTAAAGGGTGGATTCGTATTCGTCAATTTTAAATTGGTCTCATAAAACGAACGGATCGTTCCAATATCCTCCCAATAGCCATCAAAATCAAACCCATACACTTCGTGCGATTGGATCGCCTGCGGAATAATATCGCCGCCGAAGTCATCACTGCGCAAATGATAATTCAATAGATCGTTCAATATTTTTGTCTTGAACATGTAAATCCCCATCGAACCCAGGAACGGTCGCTCTGGATCGTCGCGGCTGACAAACTGATCCTGCACTTTCGGATCTTTTGGCTTTTCAGTGAACGCAGAAATCTGACCATCCGACTCAACCTTCAATAGACCAAAACGGGACGCTTCGCTGCGCGCGACGGGTTGAACTGCCACCGTTATATCAGCATCTTTCTCCCAGTGATATTCCACCATGTCATGATAATCCATGCGATAGAGATGATCGCCTGCCAGGATCAGCACATACTCCGCGCCGGTTGCCTGGATCTCGAACAACTGTTTTCGCACCGCGTCTGCCGTGCCCTGATACCAGGACGCGCTTTGCGGGGTCTGCTCCGCCGCCCAGATCTGCACCCAGCCGGTGTGGAACACGTCGAAGTTATAGGCCTGGGTAATATGCCGGTGGAGCGAAACAGAATTGAACTGGGTCAAAATCGCAACGCGGAAGATCCCCGAATTAATACAGTTGCTAATGGGAATGTCGATCAGACGATATTTCCCTGCAATGGGTACGGCAGGCTTGGAACGCATCTGGGTCAACGGATGTAAACGCGACCCTCTCCCTCCTCCCATAATGACACCCAGAACATCGTTCATTGACGGCATGGCGGCTCCTTTGCTGTCATTACGAGGAGCGTTTGTTGCGCCAAAACAATCTCCTTATGCGCGTGGGATTGCTTCGTCGATATCATAAGGCTCGCAATGACGTATCGTATATATTTCTATTATCTCTTAAAATGGAAGATTTGTCGCAGTTTCGATGCAATAAAAAGAAATGGATACGCCAGCACGATCAGCAAATCGATCAGCGCAAAAATGATATAGAGTTTCATATTTCTCCTGGAACAAAATTGTGGTCAGATGACCGGGCGTTCATGGCTGAAGTCGATCAACACCTCGTCTTGACGCTCATCTGCCTTGTGTACAAGTATAACCTGAGGCCAGCCCCATGAAGATGTTCGAATACATGGCGGCAGGACGCGCGATTGTCACATCTGATTTGCCTGTGATTTGCGAAGTGTTGAATGAGAAGAATGCCGTCTTTTGTGAGCCGGATGAGATTGGAGATTGGAAATTAAGGTTAGTCGTTGCACGAACCCTGGCGCGCAGAATTGAATTGGGAAATCAGGCGCGCCGCGATGTCGAGGGATATACTTGGGTTGAGAGGGGATGAAGATTGTGGATGGGTTTGTGAGATGAGACACACCGAGTTGCATTACCCGCTAGTGGGCAGGGCGGATAACAAAGCTTTGACGCAATTGATCTGAACAAAGAAACTACTTGAAGACACGGAAAAGCTCACCAGTCGGAAGCATTCTGTGTTAGCTAGTGTCCCTTTGGCTTCCCTTGAATACGCCAATTGGCCATATAAGAAATAACCCAGTAATTGCTCCTGGCTGGTTCACTTCCATCTCGCATTCTCATGGCATTCGGAGTAGAACAGACGAGAGCACAGATGACAGTTTTTTTAATCTACATAATTTGTGCTGTATTATTTTACATAATTGGTTTTATTATTACACCCTTGATTAGGAGGAGCAGAAAACCCCGATTTTTTAGAAGATACCAAGATCTCTAAATTGCAAATCATAACTTTCCTTTTATTGTCTCCGAAACTCCGCCGCCTGTTGTACCTCCCTCTTCGCCTCTGGTATCGCTATATCTACGCCCCATTGCCAGCCTGGTAGACGAAGCCAGGCACAGGCACGATCCACCATTGCCGCCTGTACCGTGTCAGATATGCGGTAGTGTCAACCATAAGGAAAGATAGTGTCCGACTCACTAACAAAAATTCATGACGTTATACGACAAACATCAAAACAAATAATGTGTAGTTACTCAAACTCACATTAATCAAAATACATTCATGCAAAAACTAAACTTCTGAGTAAATTCTTGGGAGTTTTCATAAACAAATTTTTGTTTCACACTT
>CAVWDB010000016.1:0-12195 GCA_963753655.1 uncultured Chloroflexia bacterium | reverse complement strand
TTTCACCATCTGATACATTCGGCGCGGCGTAGCGGATGTTATCTGCCACCGTCCCCGAAAACAAAAATGGGACCTGTGACACAATGCCGAGTTGCTTGCGATATTGGGTCAGATCGAACGTGCGGATGTCGTGTCCGTCAATGGTTAAGCGTCCCTGTTGATATTCGTAGAAACGGGCGATCAACTTTGCGATGGATGACTTCCCCGCGCCGGTGTGACCGACCAGGGCAAGCGTCTCTCCGGGTTGGATGAGCAGGTTGAAGTGAGTCAGAATCGGTTCGTTATCCGTATAACGGAAATACAGATCGTCAAAATGGATGTTTCCCTTCAGCGGAGGCACATCCTGGTTGTCCGTTTGAATCACATTCGGGTCGGCATCGATCAAAGCAAAGGCGCGTTCGGCGGCGGAAAGTCCCGCTTGGATCTGCGCCCAGAATGCGGAAAGGTTGAGCACGGGGAAAAAGAATTGATCAAGGCTGATGATAAAAAGATACCATGCACCGGCAGTGACAATACCTTGCGCTGCATTGAGACCGCCAACGTAAATCAGGACAGCAGTGAAAATGCCGCCAAGCGCGTTGAGCGTGGGGAAGACCAGTGAAAGCACCAGCCCGCGTTGTACGTTGACGTGATAGGACTGCTGGTTCGAACTCGTCAAACGATTGGAAGATGCTCTCCTCCTGACGGAAATTCTTCGCAATCGAAATGCCGCTGATGGTTTCCTTGATGGCCGCGTTGACATCCGACATCGCTTTCATGCCGCGCTTGGTAACGCGCCGCGCCAGCACACGGAAGCCCGAGGCAAAGGCAAAGATGAATGGCAGGAACGCCATCAGCAACCATGCCATATGCACCTCGGTGCGGAATAGAACCACGCCCAAGATGAAGGCTTGCACGAATTGTGAGCCAACGTCGGTGATGATAATGATGAGTTGTCCGAAATCGTTCGTGTCGGAAGTGATGCGCGAGACGATGCGTCCGGACGAGAATTGATCGTAGAAGGAAAGGTCATGTTCCGCCGCGGCGCGGAAGGCGCGCGTGCGCAGGTCAAGGACCACATCCCCAACCGCGCGCACCACGAGACTGCGCCGCGCCCAGTTCAATCCCCATAAGCCAATGCCGATGAGCAGCACTGCCAGACCCACAAGGCTGATGGCTGTCAGCGTTGGCTGGCCTTTGAGCAAGTCCACCATCCGCGAGACAACAACAGGTAGCGCCGCGCCAATGCCTGCGATCACAACCACTAAAACCATAACGATCGTGAAGCGTTTGGCTTGTGGTTTGAAGTAACCGATAATGCGCCGCGTCAGTTCACGGTCAGTGTACTGGCGGTCATATTTTTCGTCGTTAAGTCCTGCAAAGAAACCCATAAAACCTCGTACGTCATTGCGAGGCGGGCGACACAGCCCGACGAAGCAATCTCATGTTCCAGTTGGAGATTGCTTCGGGCTACCGCCTCGCCATGACGGAAATTTATTCCCGGAATATTCTCGAATATGCTTCGGATGTTTTCATCAATTCATCGTGCGTGCCGATGGCGGCAATCCTACCTTTACGCAAAACAATAATGAGATCAGCCCAGCGTATTTGCGATAGGCGGTGTGTGATGATGAAGGTCGTTCGTCCACGCGCGGCGTTGGAGATGGCGCGTTGGATCTTATCTTCGGTGGCTGAGTCGATGGCGGAGGTCGAATCGTCCAATATCAGAATGTGCGGATCGGTCAGGAAGGCGCGTCCCAATGCGATGCGTTGACGTTGTCCCCCCGACAAAGTCACACCTCGTTCACCGACAACGGTTTCGTAGCCCTTATCGAAAGATCGGATGAAGTCATCTGCCTGCGCGGATTTTGCCGCCGCTTCGATCTCACTTTGTGTTGCTCCCGGTTTCCCGAAAGCGATATTCTCGCTGACACTGCGCGTAAAGAGGAAAACATCCTGCTCGATCATGGAGATTTGCGAACGGAGCGAGGCGAGATTCCAATCGCACACATCCACACCGTCCACCAGGACTTGTCCCTGCGTAGTGTCATAAGTTCGGTTGATGAGTTTGACCAGTGATGTCTTGCCTGCGCCAGTCTGCCCAACGATGGCAACGGTCTGCCCGGGTTTGACTTTGAAGGAGACGTTCTGTAGCACTAGTTCACCTTCGTTCATCTCGTTTCCATCTGACGCTTCAATATGTGTGGAGTAATCGAAGCTTACATTTTTAAATTCCACTTCACCTTTGATGGGTTCAACGCGTCCTTTTGCGTTCTGATCGAGATTCGTCTCGCGGTTGATCAATTCCAAAATGCGGCGTGCGCTCGAAACGCCCAATGAAATTTGAGAGTAAGCGAACGTGGACACAAAAGTGGGAAACTGAAGCAAAAGGAGCAGACCAAAATATGCCACCACGTCGCCGAGGTCAAGCTGTCCGCTGCGGAAAAGCAGAAGGGCATGAAACAGCCCAAAGGCGTAGGCAGAGCCGAGCAGAAGCATAGCGACGTAACGTCCCTCGAGGTCGCCCTGTTTGACGAAGGCATCCCGTACGCGGCTGGCGTTCATCACGAACTTATCCACTTCCGCGTTTTCCTGTGAGGCGCCTTTGACCACTTCCACGCCGTCGAGTGATTCGGAAAGGTGAGTATTCATCTCTCCAAATGAGGCGCGTACTTCATCGGTAATGGGGGATAAGGATTTTAGATAGCGAACAAGAAAAAAGAAATAAAGAATGATAAATATGACCGGCGTAATGACCAGCGACGGATGATATCGCCCGGCTACCAGGATGGGCATGAACATAAAAATAAGCGATCCCACTACGAGGTTGACGCCCGGGCTGAACATGTAGTTGACTTCGCGCACATCGTTTGTGGAACGTGCCATCGTATCGCCCACCGGCTGGATGTTGTGAAAGGTCATGCTCTTGCCTAGCAGGGAAAGATACAGTTCGTCGCGTATCTGGCGTTCCATTTTTTGTGCCAACAGTTCGGCGCCGAAGTTTCTTCCCAGTTGCAGGACGCCGCGGATGATCTGGGAAATCCCAATGGTCACTGCCAGCGGGATCAAGACGCTCGTATCCGGCACCGGCTTGAGCATGGCGTTGAACGCGTCGCCAGTAAGCACAGGCACTACCGCGGCAAGCGCGGCATTGCCGATCGCCCCGGCGACCAGCATAAGAATGATCCAGCCGTGGCGGCGCGCGTGCGACCAAATCCACTTGACCGGGTGGGTATGGTCATACGCGTGGGGACGATACATTGAAAATTCAGCAGGAGAGGTTGTTATGGTCATGGGCAGAAAAAGTCTCCCGCAGTCAGGTGATTGCGAGAGCAAAGATGAGAAGATTCTACCACGCGGTGCGTAACTCCCCAAATGGGTAAGGGTTATGAGTAATAGAACCATCCGTGCGGATGGTCAAAATTAATTACTCCAAGGAGAGTGTGAAATGATGATGCCTAAGACGATTTCCGGTTGGTGCATGTGGTTGTACTTCTTATGGGTTGGCATTGGAGCTTTTGTTGCGCTCCCGGCTGCTGGTGTTATTGCCGGTATCCTTGCCCTCGGCTATGCCGTGTTTGCCCTGCTTGGCAGATAATTCGAGCCCGCTATCTTAAAATACAGCCTTCCATTCGGAAGGCTGTATTTTTTTATAAAGACGCGATCATTTCCGCGCATTGCGCCGCATATTCCCAGCCTGTATGATCCTCAATACTCCACCACGCAGACAGGATTGCGTGCGCCAGGCTCCATTCAAGGATGCGCTCGCGCTCGAATCCCAAATGCTCATGCAGGATGTCGATCCGCCGTTTCACTCTCAGCCGATCATTGGTCCCGTCCGAAAAACTTTCCCACGGGTTCATCATGAACGGTCCCACATCGTATCCCGCGGGTCCGATCACCCCCTTCGGGTCAATCACCACCCAACCGCGCTCCGATGACAAAATATTGTAATGATGAAAATCTCCATGCATCAAAACGGGATTCTGATTCTCGGCAATAAAATCCTTCACCGAACTTTCCACCCGCCCCACCAGCTTCTCATTCAACGGACCTGTCCCGCCGCTGAACATGGGACGTAACTTCTTCAATCCATCGAACCAATCGGTTAAGAGAATAAACCTTTGGAGTGCGGAAGCTTGCTCCCGCACAGACAGCAAGCTGTCCAACTCCAAAGGTTTCCATATTCTCTTCATCACCTCCGCCGCGATATGAGTCGCCTCTTCATCATCTTCCAACTCAGAGAGCATCGCGCCGGGATTTAACTTTTCCAACAATAACCAACATCGTTCTTCATCGTAATCAAATAATTTGCAAGCCCCTTCGCCATTGAAGAGACGCAATGCCGCGATTTCACTTCTCATCTCCCGATTTGGGACTCCCATTTTGAGCACAACATCTTTGCCCTCATCCCTAACCCCTCTCCCGCGGGGAGAGGGGGACTTTGCAAACGCCACAAAATTGTACGAAAGCTCCGGTGAAGGGCGGATATCCGTCAATCCCCAGCGCGCGGACGCTTCCACGATCAGATCAGGTAACGCCTTCAAAAAAGCATCACCCTCTTCGCCAAAGACGTTTTGGATATTGGAAATGAATTCGGGAGGGAGGTTCAACCTTTATTCACCACGCGCAACGAAACAATCGGATTTCCCTGCTTGCGGAATTGAATCACATCGGGATGTGCGGCAGCATACTTCGCCATACCTTCGTTATCCCATGAGATGCGCCCCTGCGTGTAAGAGGCGCGGTACGATCCGCCAGAGACCGATTCGCCATACAACAGCACATCGGTCTTGATCTCATTTTCCAGTACGGCGATGTTTTCCTCCGCGGCTTCAATCACAGGCTTGTATTCCAAGTCAAGTGCATCCAACTCAGCTTGAATCTGCTTGAGGATTTCCGCGCGCTTGGACTCATAATCCAAACGTGCTGCATCCGCCGCGTTACGTAGATTGGTCAATCGCTCCAGTTTTTGAGCAACATGCTCGCGTGCCGGGCGTTCGTTCATTTTTCCGAATTGCTCAACGACCATATGTTTCAGGCTGGTCTTCAATTCTTTTTGCCAGGTTTTGCTCTTGCATCTCTGAATAATCTCTTCAAATAATTGACGGGTGTATTCAGGGCTGAACCCATGCTTCTCTCCAATTGCCGAAAGTTGTTCCTTAGAGTCACCATCCAAGCCGTACCGCCGGCTAAGAATCCGATAATACGTATCCTTGCCCGAATTGCTGGTCAGCCGTGTATGAATGACTTCCAAAAATTGGACAACGATAAACTCAAAATGTTCATCTCGCAGCCCTTCAATTTGCGCTTGTTCAAATCCCAATTCGCTGAGCAATATACTCAAAGACATATTGTCCCCATAGATCACTGACAACAATTCATTTAAACCTGTGAGTTGCACTTTGAAATCCATAGAGCCTCCTTGCTCTCAGCCAAAAGCTAAACGCTAAAAGCCAACAGCTACTACACCGGAAACAACTTATCAAACACCTCGGGACAATACTTCTGCACCATTTCAGAGGAGAGACCATTCTCTTTGCAGATCTCAGCATAGAAGTCCGCGCTGGGGCGTTTGATGCGCTTTTGGGTTTCCACATCCAAGCCCCATAGACCGAAGCGCTGGGTCCAGCCGCGTTCCCATTCGAAGTTGTCCACCAGCGTCCAGTGAAAATATCCCTTCACAGGGAAATTGAAATTAACCGCGCGCCATATCTGATGAATATGCTGTGCCAGATAACGCGGACGCATTTTATCTTGTGAGTCTTCCACGCCGTTTTCGGTGATGAGGATTGGCAAATTGGGATATCTCCGCACTGCCCATTTGATCGTGTCGAACAAGCCGGTTGGGATGTTGGCAATAAAGTTGTTTTCGCTCATATCTGCATCTTGGGGATATTCGCTGTGCGTGAATAACTCATTGCGTTTGCCAAGATGGAAACTGACCGTGTCCACCGAATAATAGTTAAGTCCGAGAAAATCCTGTGTGCCTTTGGCTTCAGGAATGGAAATTCTTGCAACAGGTGTCTTCATTACACCGGTGCTGATCGCAGAAGGAAAGCCCATATTGAGCCCATCGTAACGGATCTTGCGCATGAGCAGGTCAAGCGGTGACCAGGGAAGTTTTGCCACCATCGGGCGATGATGATGAGCATAGCCCACGCGCGCTTCGGGTTGTATCTCATGGATGGCGCGATAGGCAGCCGCATGACCGCGCAGCATATTTGCGATCACATTCATGGCGACTTTGATGCCGCGATGCCGGGTTGGGAAATCGCCTGCCACGTATCCGCTCAACGCGTATACATTGGGTTCGTTGATCGTGCACCAGAGCGTGCAATATTCCTTCAACGCCTCTACAGTTTTGCGCACGAACTTTTCAAATAACGCAACTGCATCTTCATGTTCCCAGCCGTCCATTTCATAGAACCATAGCGGATCAGAGAAATGATGCAACGTCACAATGGGAGTCATGCCGCGTTCACGCAGTCCGCGCAACATGGAGCGATAGTGTTCGAGCGCGTCTTCATCCCACGTGTCCGGCGTCGGCTGGATGCGGCTCCACTCCACCGAAAAGCGATGCGCGTTCTGTCCGCCCTCCGCGGCGCGGTCGAAGTCTTCCTTCCAGCGGCCTCCCCACCAATCGCAAGCCAGACCAGATCTCCCGTTGGTATGACCGTCTTCTTCCCACTTCCACCATTGATTGTTCGTGTTGTTGCCTTCTACCTGGTGCGCGGCGGTTGCCGTCCCCCATAAAAATCCACGTGGAAAATGATAGGTTGCTTGAGGCATGTGTTCTCCAAATTCCAAAAATAATCCGGTGGTTGAGTAGGGGCGATTCTCGTCCGCCCCGTATCGAAACCACCATGTAATGAAGATTGCTTAGCTTAGTGGTGGTTTCGATACGCCCTGCAAAAAACATGCAGGGCTGCTCAACCACCGGATCTCGCCATATACGCCAGATACAATGCGACCGAACCCGCCACTGCCGCATTGAGCGACTCGACCTGACCGCGCATGGGAAGTTGCAGGATGATGTCGCACTTGGCGCGCGTGAGTTGACGGATGCCCTCGCCCTCGCTTCCAACAACGAGTGCAGTTGCTCCTGTCAAATGACGCTGGGTCTTCGCCCCGACCGTTTCCCCGTTTTGATCGAGCCCCACCACCCAGACGTTCTCCGCTTTGAGCGCATCGATCGCCTGCGCCAGATTCGCGCGTGTAATGAGCATATGCTCGCTCGCGCCCGAGGACGCGTTCACCACGGACGGAGTCACCTCCACCGTGTGCGCCAGCGGAATGACCACGCCATGCACACCGATTGCCTCCGCCGTGCGGATCAGTGTGCCAAAGTTCTGCGGATCATTAAGCGAATCGAGCAGCAATACAAAAGGCGGTTCATCTTTCTTGCGCGCGTTCTCAAGGATGTCGAGCAGGTCCGCATACGGATACCCACTCACCTCCGCAATAATCCCCTGATTGTGCTCATGGACTTTATCCAACCGCGCCCGTTTCGTTTTGACGATCTCTATCTTTTTCTGTGAAGCCAAAGCCACAATATCAGCAAGTTTGCCTTTGACCTGTACATTGTCCCCCAGTTCGATCTTGAACACATCCCTGCGCTTGGCGCGCAGAGTTTCGTATACGGCATTTCGTGAATAGATGAATTCTTTCATAGGCTTCCATTTTACCGTAGGGGCGACCCGTCTGGATTGATTGAGAAGCCTGACAAACGATGAAGGGTCGCCCTTACGCATTCATACGAACAATTTTGTGTACTATAATCACAAGAACCATCCACCTACAACCCAGCGAGGGACACAATGACCGCTCCCAAAGTTTTCATTAGTTATAGCCACGATACTCCTGAACACGAAAAACTTATTCTGGAATTATCGAACAGATTAAGAAAAAGTGGTGTTGACGCGAATATTGACCAATATCAAGTTGTACCATCACAAGGCTGGCCGTTATGGATGGAGAAAGAAATTCGTGATTCTCAATTTGTGCTTGTGGTTTGTACAGAAACATATCTCCGACGGGTGATGAAAGAAGAGACAGGTAAGGGACTTGGAGTCATGTGGGAATTGTCAATCATTTATCAATATTTATATAATGCTGGTCTATCCAACGAAAAGTTTATTCCTGTTATTCTTGAGCATAGGAACACAGAATTTATCCCGATGCCATTACAACCAACAACTTATTTCGATGTGAGCACAGACAGAGGATATGAAGATTTATTTCGCCGCCTTACAAATCAACCTCGAATTACGAAACCTGAACTTGGAGAGTTAGAAACACTTGCATCACTCCCAAGAAATGCTGGCTTTTCTACTATAAATGTTTCAACTGCCAAACTTCCCTCCACTTCCCCCGATCTCTTCGGGCGCGAAGAGAAACTCAAACAACTCGATGACGCATGGAACAACCAAGACATCAACGTTCTCTCCCTCGTCGCATGAGGCGGAGTGGGGAAGAGCGCGCTCGTCAACAAATGGCTCTCCCAACTTGGACATGACAACTATCGCGGCGCGGAGCGGGTCTACGGCTGGTCATTTTATTCACAAGGCGCGGCGGAAGGACGACAGGTCTCCGCCGACCAATTCATCGCCGCTGCATTGACATGGTTCGGTGACCCCGACCCAACAGCAGGTTCACCCTGGGATAAGGGCGAACGATTGGCAGAACTGATAAAGCAACAAAGAACGTTGCTCATCCTCGATGGACTCGAACCATTGCAAAACCCGCCACCCATTGAAACAGGGAAGATCAAAGACCCAGGTTTAACTTCATTGTTACGTGAGTTAGCGCGACAAAACTCTGGGCTTGTTGTCATTTCAACTCGATTAGCAGTGGATGACTTGAAAGATTTCATTGGAAGTACTGCACTAGAGATTGATCTTGAATCTCTTTCAGACGATGCAGGTGCAACATATCTCAAATTTCTCGGCGTAGACGGAACCGACAAAGAACGCAAAGAAGCCTCACACGATTTTGGCGGACACGCCCTTGCTCTCACCCTTCTTGGACGCTATATCAAGGTAGTGCATGGCGGTGATATTCGCAAACGCAAAGAAATCCCACATGTAATGGATGAACAGAAACAGGGCAAACATGCACGGCGGGTAATGGAATCGTATGAAGCTTTTCTAAAGGACAAACCCGAGCTAGATATTCTGCGCCTGATGGGACTGTTTGATCGCCCTGCTGAAAAGGGCGCTTTAGATGCTCTGAGAAAAGAACCAGCCATCAAAGGATTGACGGATGCCTTGCAAAAGTTGAATGATGCTGATTGGAAATATGCAGTCAATGATTTGCGGGACTTGCGTCTGCTTGCCGTACCCGATGTAGTTTCTCCCGATGAACTGGATTGCCACCCACTTTTGCGCGAGCACTTTGGCGAGAAATTGAAAGACCTGAACCCCGCCGCGTGGCGTGAAGGAAACAATCGCTTGTACGAATACTACAAGACCACTGCAAAAGAATTACCCAATACGCTCGAAGAAATGGCTCCGCTCGTTGCGGCAGTACTGCATGGCTGTCAGGCGGAGAAATATCAAGAGGCTTATGATGAAGTTTTTCGCAAGCGTATACGGAGAGAGAACGAAGCATTTGTTATAAAAAAGCTTGGTGCTATTGGTTCTCAACTTGCGATAGTTTCGAATTTTTTTGACCCACCTTGGCGTCAACCTTTGGTGACTCTCAATGAAGGCAGTAAAGGTTGGCTCTTGAACGAAGCTGGTTATTGTTTGCGTGCGCTGGGACGGCTGACGGAGGCGGCACAGTCGATGCAAGCAGGAATGGATTCATGCGTTGTACAACAGAATTGGAAAGGCGCCGCAATCATAGCTAGCAACCTCAGCGAACTCTATCTGACCATCGGTGATGTGACGCAGGCGCTTGCCTATGCCGAGCAAAGCGTCAGTCTCGCGGATAAAAGCGGGGATGCCGATTGGATAATAATAAGCAGAACAAAAACTGCTACGACCTTACACCAAGCAGGAAGTTTCGCAGAAGCACAAGCCGCGTTTCACGAAGCAGAGGAGATGCAAAAGAAAGACAAGCAAGGGTTTCCGTTGCTCTACTCTCAACGTGGCTTTCAATACTGCGACCTGTTGTTGAGTCAAAGGGACTACGCAGAGGTGGAACGGCGTGTTTCCAAATTTTTTGAATGGCGTCAACCTAATGATCCTCTTCTCGATATTGCGCTTGAAAATCTCTCCCTCGGGCGGGCGCTGGCAGGGTAGACCTCGGAGGTCTCCAAGACCTCCGAGGTCTTAACCTACCTCAACCGCGCGGTGGATGGCTTTCGACAATCAGGTGACCAAGATATGTTGCCACTCGGCTTGCTGGCGCGGATGGAGTATTATCGTGTTACTGGTGATTTGAATAAAGCGCAAAAGGATTTGGATGAAGCCTTCACCATCGCCACGCGCGGCGGGATGGGTTTGTATCTGGCCGATTGCCATTTGGAGTATGCACGCGTGTATTTAGCGAAAAAAGATGAAGGACAGAGAACGGAAGACGGAGAAGTCATGGAAAGACAAAGCGCGTACACATTTAAAGACCGCGAAAGATAGTATTGAGAAGATGGGCTATCACAGGCGGGATAAAGAGGTGGGTGAGTTGGAAGAACAACTCAAGTAATCATCGTCACTCGCGCTGAGCGGAGCGACCGATAGGGAGCGCAGTCGAAGCGGCGGCGGAGAGTCTCGCTTGTCGTTGGAGATCCTTCGGTCGCGGCGAACGCTCCCTCAGGATGACATGCGCTCGTACGACACCACAAATTCATACAACCCCGCCTTGCAATAATAGAACTTGTACTTCTCTCCTTCTTTGAAGAAAAGTTATTCCAGTCGCTTCAAGATTTTTTCAATCTGCCCCCAAAGATTAGGTGTTTCCATGAGTTCAGCAAAATCTTTGACCCAGCGTTCGATCCGATGTTGGTCAAGGTTTGGATATTTATCAACGATTGTTCGGATGTCTTCTAAGTCCTTGGGACGATGGGCAATGGCTTTCATGATGATGAGGTCTTCTGGAGTTGGCAGGCGCGCAGAAAGATTTGCAAAAGACTTGATAGTTCCCCTTTCAACCATCTCTTCTTCAAAAGGCATGATCCCTAACGAGATATCAACTTCTGTCTCGGTGGGAGCGTGTTTCAAAAGCAGCACTCGACTTTTTCGGGCAAAATCCTCCACATTTTCGATACGCGGAATAATGTTTTCTGCACGAGCAAGTTCAAGAAAACTGGAAATGTCTTTGGTGGAGAGAAGAAAAACCGCATCAACATCCGCTGTGTAACGCGGTTTGCCTAAAAAACCAACGGCAACTCCCCCAATGATTACGCCACGTTGATTGACTTTTTGAAGCAGGTTGTTTAGCGCTTCAATCGTTGCACGAAACGGTTCCAGGCTTTTATCCAGCTTCATATAATGCCTTGAGTTTCGCCCAACGCTGAATCACTTCCATTTCCCCATCATCATTGTCGCGTTTCATGCCCGTCTCAATCGCAAAGCGGACAATGGCATTCAGTTTGCGCCAGTGTTCATCCAATGACATGGCGCGTAACTCCTGCCGTTCGATTTCCTCGACAGCTTTCCAACGGCCACGCAAATGGAAACGAATTTCTTCAGCATTCATAGCTTAATTATAGCATGGTGGGTAGTTGATATTTCCGTGCTAATTTGCCAGTTCATAAGACATCACAAACTCATACAACCCCGCTTTGCAATAATAGAACTTGTACTTCTCTCCCTCTTTGAAAGTCGCGCTCATTTCATCCCCAAAGGTGAACCTCTTTTTGCCTACAAAGACGTAATAACTGGTAATGGCGCTTGTGCTGGATATATCTTCATCAAAGAGCACCGCCCCTGATGCAGAGGAGATCACAGCGTTTTCCAGTTTGTTCGCGTTGCGATAATTAAAGAAGATCGCCAACGCAAGGACACCAAGAATGAGAGGGATCATCCCTGCCAGGATGATCAAATTCGTGGGGTCAGCAAACAACGCTCGCGAGAACGCTCGTTTTGCAGGAATAACGCAATCACGATGCAAAGCCCAAAGAGTGCGAATCCGATTGTGATGAATGCGCCTTTCCATGACCAACTGCGTGAGCCTTGCGCGATCATTTTTAGCCATTCTTTTTGGCTTGGGCTGAGTTGTCCGCGTTTGTTGTATTTCAGGTCTTCTTCGGTGAATTCATACATGCTTATTCTT